>NZ_JBHVPB010000028.1:0-1029 GCF_042887565.1 Paenibacillus sp. NPDC057934 | reverse complement strand
ACACTCCTACGATGTGTTCGTGAGCACCGGCGGAGGCTACGCTCAGCTGGCCTCAACCGAATTCACGACGAACCAGACCAATCAGGTAGTCCAGCTTCCTCCCATCGACACCCGCACCAATCCGAACGTCTTCGGGAGCACCCTGCTCGAGGCTAGAGTCGCATTCCGTGGATCCCCGCCCGATTACGTAGACGGCAGCGTCCATGTCGCGAATGCGCCAGCTTTGCGAATGGATATCACACCGTCCATTAGGACGATCATGCGCGCCAACGGGTGGACAGTGGGCGCGGCCTGCCAGGACCGATGGTTCGCCCTGCCCTATACGGCAGGCAAGGAGCCCACCGACACCGTCGTACTGGACATCCTGAAGATGGATTGGGCCACCGGATTTTCCGACGTGCGCAAATCGGTAGACGCGGGATTCAACCTAATCGAAGTTTTGCCGGACCGAGTAAAGATTAAGGAGCGCATCAAAGCTCAGGTGCGCGCCCGTCAGGTGGTCCTACCAACCCCGGGACATTCGGCAAATTTCGGCACCAAGGCATCCAGCTTGGAAGTTGACGGACAAGGCCATAATTTCCCCCGATTCAACCGATACTGGATCCTGGAACAGTCCTACGCCCCCTACCTGCTACCCCTGGATGACTTCACGGCCGCAGTGGCCAGATGCACAGTGCGCTACATCGCGCTAGGTCAGATCACCAATACTGGAGCGGGAGGCTACACGGTATCCGTCACCGAATTGGGCGCCTACATCTTGGACAGCTTCGACTTCAAAGACGAAGAACAAGAGCTCGGCTACTGGAGCGTTAAGACCAACGACGTCGCGCGCACCTCCCTCGGCACCAACTACACCAGGGTGACCAACGCCACCTACCGTGCCTGGCGGCAACGTAACTCGCGGGGAGTCGATTACACGAACTTCAGCGACATCCTTTCCAGGAAGGCGAATCTCACCTTCCCGGCGACTCCAGCCGAACTGACACCCTAATCGACATATGGAATCGGATTTCAGGCAGGCGGTCCAGC
>NZ_JBHVPB010000027.1:0-1163 GCF_042887565.1 Paenibacillus sp. NPDC057934 | reverse complement strand
GATTCATACGGGGTTTCACGTGCCCCGCACTACTCGGGATCCGTCTCGGAGAGAACACAGTTTAGGTTACAGGGCTATTACCTCTATCGCGGGCCTTTCCAGACCTCTTCACCTACCATATTCCTTTGTAACTCCATGTGAGACGTCCCACAACCCCAGGAGGCAAGCCCCCTGGTTTAGGCTGTTCCGCGTTCGCTCGCCGCTACTGACGGAATCACTATTGTTTTCTCTTCCTCAGGGTACTTAGATGTTTCAGTTCCCCTGGTCTGCCTCTACATACCCTATGTATTCAGATATGAGTAACTGCGAATTACCACAGCTGGGTTTCCCCATTCGGACACCCCCGGATCAAAGCTTGCTTACAGCTCCCCGAGGCAGTTTCGTTGTTCGCCACGTCCTTCGTCGGCTCCTGGCGCCTAGGCATCCTCCGTGTGCTCTTATTAGCTTAACCTCAATTTTTCCCTTCAGGAAAACATTGCACCATTAAAGGTTTCAACATCTCTTCCAAGAAAGATTGTATCAACTAATAACTATTTCAACTTGCTTACACAAGTTTCAGCTAAAAGATGTTCTAAAACGCAAATTCGTTTCGGTATCCAGTTTTCAAGGATCAAGTTTAAAGATAATTTATGGTGGAGCCAAGCGGGATCGAACCGCT
This sequence comes from Paenibacillus sp. NPDC057934, assembly GCF_042887565.1. NCBI lineage: Bacteria > Bacillati > Bacillota > Bacilli > Caryophanales > Paenibacillaceae > Paenibacillus > Paenibacillus sp. NPDC057934. The sequence continues at coordinate 505 of NZ_JBHVPB010000027.1, read as the reverse complement.
GACCTCCTGCTTGCAAGGCAGGCGCTCTCCCAGCTGAGCTATGGCCCCATAAAGGTAAGTTATTCAAATGTTATATGGTGGGCCTTGGTGGACTCGAACCACCGACCTCACCCTTATCAGAGGTGCGCTCTAACCAACTGAGCTAAAAGCCCATATAACAGATATAACATATTGGCAACCAATAAATGGTTGTCCGCTTGGCGGCGTCCTACTCTCCCAGGACCCTTCGGTCCAAGTACCATCGGCGCTGGAGGGCTTAACGGTCGTGTTCGGGATGGGTACGTGTGGAACCCCTCCGCTATCGCCACCAAACGATCGAAAGAGATTGACTCTCTCAAAACTGAGCAACGAGTGAGTATAAAGCTTTACGAAGTAAAGCTCGCTTCGGAAGCATGCTTCCTGAAGACTTAGATTTGAATGTTTCCGTTGCAGGAAACGATTCTCCATAGAAAGGAGGTGATCCAGCCGCACCTTCCGATACGGCTACCTTGTTACGACTTCACCC
>NZ_JBHVPB010000026.1:0-1246 GCF_042887565.1 Paenibacillus sp. NPDC057934 | reverse complement strand
GATAATAGAATAAACTCCAGAAGAGGTGGTAGCCGTGGCAGAACGGAAGCGATATAACCAACAGTTTAAAGAAGAAACGGTAAGATACATTCAGGAACAACGGAAGTCCATGGACGAGATTGCCATGGAGCTCAACATTCCGAAAGGGACATTGAAAAACTGGATGATGAAGCTGCGCCAATTCCCTGATGAACCCTTTGTAGGAAGTGGCAAGCTGCGTACCCAAGAACAACAAATTGTGAATCTGGAGCAAAAGAATAAGGATCTGGAAGAGGAGATCGCCATCTTAAAAAAAGCGATGCACATCTTCAGCAAAGACCGGAACTAGCGTTTCTGTTTATTGAGGAACACCGCTCAGCCTTCCGGATTGAGAAGATGTGCAGCGTACTTGGCGTATCTCGAAGCGGATATTACAAATGGCGGACGACCCCTCTCAGTGACCGGAAGAAACGCCAGGAACAGCTGTTGCAGCGCATTGAATATCACTTTTACGATAATGATGAAATTTATGGAAGTCCCAAAATCACCAAAAAGCTACACGAAGAAGGGTTTACAGTCGGTGAGAAAACTGTAGGTCGAATCATGCGGGCGCACAATCTCCGCTCTCAAGCGATGAAGAAATACAACGTCCAAACCACCGATTCAAATCACGACTTCCCCATTGCACCCAATTGGTTAAACCAACATTTTGATGTGTGCACAAAGCCAAACCAAGTATGGGTCACAGACATTACGTACATCCGAACACGCCAAGGCACGGTCTATTTGGCGAGCGTATTAGATTTGTTTACACGTAAGATTGTGGGCTGGGAGCTTGGAAACCGAATGAAAGTTGAATTGGTTTCTGCCGCTCTAGACAAGGCCTGCGAGGCACAGCAGCCGGATAAAGGACTCATTCACCATTCGGACCGTGGGAGTCAATATGCCTCCGTAGACTACCGAAAGAAGCTCAAAGAGTACCACATGATTCGCAGCATGAGCCGCCGAGGAAATTGTTACGACAATGCCTGCATTGAATCGTTTCACAGTATTCTCAAACGAGAGCTCATTTACCGCAGGAAATTCGAGACTCAAAAAGAAGCAGAAAACCATCTATTTCGGTATATTGAGTTCTTCTACAACCGAAAACGAATCCACAGTAAACTGGGATATCTGTCTCCAGATCGTTTTGAGTCACTTTACTACAGCAATCTAAAACTCGCGAATTGACCCTATTTACTGTGTCCACTCTATTGACAGAGGTACA
>NZ_JBHVPB010000024.1:0-2370 GCF_042887565.1 Paenibacillus sp. NPDC057934 | reverse complement strand
TCGTCCTGAGCCAGGATCAAACTCTCCAAATTGGTATTTAGAAAGAGCGATTGCTCATTTTGAAACATCTGACGAGAATTAAAAATTCTCATTTTTGAACTCACTTTCGTGAATTCGATACTCACTCGTTGTTCAGTTTTCAAAGATCAAGCTATTCACGTTGTCCGCTTAATGTCTCAGCAGCAACTCTTATACTATATCATGTTCGGCGTTTTAATGCAAGACTTTTTTTAAAAAGTTTTACGAAGCCGTTCATTCATTTTATTCCAATCGACAAACAATTCTTTCTGCTCGCGACCGGACATTTAATATACCATGATACCCTGCCATAATGCAAGCTTTATTATTAAACATATAGCAAAGTAGTTCATTTTTCTTAAAGAGTCTTCAATATTCGACTAAATATCGGTGTAACACAAGGCGAATACATACAGATACTGTATCGATCGATAAACAACTGTATGAGAAGATTGTCACTCCTCCCTTTAGTCGAACATATCAATTTATACGAAAACAGCATTAATCTCAGCCGCTGATTCTACTTCATATTCTGATCTTATTTGAAATTAGATAGTTTAAAGCTTGTAGCTTCTATTACTCTCGATATTACAGCACTTCAAGCAATGGACAGATTAACGATCTTTTAATCTTTCCTATTTATAAGAAGGCTATCGTACCTAGCAGACCAACAACCAAGTCATAGGTTCTATAATTAAAGGAGGTTGAATATCTCGCTACTCTACCCCCTAATGATGATGTACCTGAATTTAAGTCGTATCAAGAATCTTCGTTGTTCATCATTGGGTAGATATTGTGTTTGCCAAACTTCGGCATGTCTTTAAAATCCTTACCTGCACCCGTACCATCCAGCTCAGACTGTTTCCCCTTCCGAAGGGAATTAGCCGGTAAACAACCGAGCTAATTTATTGCAGTCTGGTAGTAATATATGGAGGGCCATGCAGGCTTACAGCGTACAAAGCTGCTTATCTCGCTCTCTAAACGCAGCGTTGTTGCTACATCGCTTTTCATTATGTCTACTTGTAAATATATTTGAAATTGTTGTTACACAAAAGTACCTGCGTGATCAGGCGAAGAAACCGCCATCAACAGCAAGGTGGACTCCATTGATATCGGAAGCATCGTCGAAAAGAAGGAGAGCAATAGCTGCCGCCCCTTCACGTCCTGTTCCAATACGTTTGAGTGGAATACCACGATCATCAACCTCTTGGGTCCCTTCAGGATCAGCCTGTGGGATTTCTGTATTGATAACCCCTGGCTGGAGTTCATTGATACGAATTCCCTGTGTGCCATATTCCTTTGCAACAGTACGGGTTAGCCCGCGGATAGCACGCTTCGAACCGGAGTAATCCGTTGAAGGACCAACGCGATCAGCAAAAACACTCGATACATTCACCTAGCTCCTCCTACAGCTATAATCACTGGAATTTCATATTTCTTTGAATAGAAAAACCCTAAGATATTAACACCGATTACACGATTCTATTTCTCGATGCTCTGATCCGGTACACCAACATCCCCAGTAACCGCGAGAGCAACCCCACCAGCTGCGGAGATTTCTGCTAAAAACCTCATTAAGCTTATTTTACGTCTGCCAAAACAGCAAACTCTGCACCTCGTTCGGCCAAAAGCTTGTCTATAGCGGCACCTATACTACTTCTAGCACCGGTGAAGAGCGTACGGAGGTGGGATTTCGCAATTTCCTGCTTGACTGGCAGGCAGTTAGGGCAACTACACCAGTGTTTTAGATCAGTTGTGGGGGGGCAGGATTATAACCTGCAGCCTTCAGGTTATAATCCCGACAAGCTACTGGTCAGCTCCACCTCGTGTTTGTAAAATCATTATGTAATTCATAGTAGAGGCTGAATAGATCCAACCCCGAACCTTTTCCTTATATGCAGATAATCTCCCAACTGAGCTAAACGTCCTTAGTTATGACCCGTAGGGAACCCAAACTCCTGTCACCTTAGTTAGTGAAGTGGAGGCTTATTAACGCTTTGAATAACGGGTCGTACGATAAATGTTTTTCCATGATAAATTAATTTAACATCAAAGCGAATGGTCTTGAAAATCCTGAGATATCCGCTCAAAGGGTGTGTTTTCCCAATTATAATTATGAAATTATCTGAATCAAATGCATAAAACTGATGAATACGGTCAATTAAAGCATATGCCGTTCCACTTTACCGGCCCAAAAGCACCGTTAATCCTTATGATTACGTGACTATCCTTCATTGAAGCTCTAAATGATTTATTATAAAACACAAAAAAGCCCTTGTTGATTAAATCAACAAGGGCTCATGTGCTTGGCGGCGTCCTACTCTCCCAGGACCCTTCGGTCCAAGTACCATC
>NZ_JBHVPB010000023.1:0-17101 GCF_042887565.1 Paenibacillus sp. NPDC057934 | reverse complement strand
GGAAGCAATGGAAACGAGTGCGAACACGAATCCGTGAACTTCGGGCACTCGGGGTGCCGGAGTGGGCAGGATTGGCGATGGCAAACTCGCGGCGCGGAGCATGGGAAATGTCCCGGAACACAAATAATGCCCTTCCCACTTCCTACTGGGAAGTGAAAGGGCTGAAAAGTTTGCTTTCACGTTACTTAGAGCTTTGTTACCTTTTGGAACCGCCGTATGCGGACCCGCATGTACGGTGGTGTGAGAGGACGGGGGCTCGCCGCCCCCTCCTACTCGATCAGGCCGGGCTCGCCAGTCGCTTTCCTAAAAGGAGCCAAGCAGTCCTATGTTTGCTTCATGCAGATCAGGAATTCTTTAGAGGCCTTTGGTTTTATCTTCATTGTAAGAAGAAGTCAAAATGCCGGTCAGGAACAGTACGAAAACAAGGGTAACAATCCAAAAGGTCAATGAAAACGACATGCCGGGCACCTCCAAAAGGGACTGTATTCGTTATCATGATTATACCCGTTCATCTGGTAAAAATAAACGTAAATGTGAGAAGTGACATAGACAATCTATCCTATTACTTAAAAAACAGGAAATTTGTAGGCACAGGCCGCAGATTGCCGTCCGAAGGCTTGTTCACCACTCTTCCGTTAAAGATCAGCGAGGAAGAGCCTCCTCCATCTAAATTATACGCATCTATAACTCCCATATTAAAGAGCTTGTCCTGTAATTCCTCTAACGTGGCTCCAGAGCTGCCGTTCTCATTGTATCCGTCGGCGACGAGAATCAGGAGCTGATCGTCTTTATATTTGCCCATCACCGTGCGTGGGGCTCGCTTGGGAGATAACTTCCATTTCTCAGGGATCGGCATTTTCATACTGTCCTTCAAAAGAACAGGAACGAAGGTTGCACCAAATTGTGGTTCCAGCTGGTCCAATTGCTCACGGCTGTAAAATTTACCGCCGATCAGTTGGCCGTTCTTATTCAGTCCGACGAAGCTAAGATCCTTAAAGCTGGATTCAAAGCCGTTCAAATATTGTCCTCCAACTACAGTTGTACTTAACGGATAACGCTTGCCGTCCTTGTCTGCAAAACCACCGGCATTAATTCCGGCGATCGCACCGCTGCGGCTGACGGCCTGCATTGTGGTCTCTGCTCCACTAACCGCATCTGCCAAACTCATGGTCGCAGCTGATGAATCTTTAAGCTTGATTTTCAAGGCATAAGCTTTATAGTTTCCGGGGTTCAACTGGAACAGCTCGATCACAATACGGTCACTGCTGACAACTTCGGAAGGAATGCCGAGCTTCGCGCTAATCCGGCGATTGTAAATGATCTGTGGGCGAGAGGCCTGCGTCTGGGTTGTATTCACAATTTGGTTCATTTCGTTGGTGGTGGCTTTGTAGAGCTTGGCACTGGCACTCACAGAATCTATGGTGTAGGCTGCGGCAGCCTGGGCTTGGATCAGTTCTTGTTTGAGTAAGCCTGTCTCCTTCACAGGTCCCTGAGCAGGAGAGAATTGATCAACATGGAGCTGCAAATCAAGCGGGGGCTGAATCCACCATAGACCAATCAAGAGGCCGATGAACGGAGCGGTAAGCGTCATGAAGAAGCGATTGACTCTTTTGACAGGTGTCATCATTTGAGCAGATCCATTTCTTTCTTGAGTGCATCAAGCTGTTTGCGTACCTCGCTGAGCTGGGTATACAGCTTGTTGCTGTTGTCTGTCTTGGCGCTCGCATTGTCCTTGGTGAAGGTCAGTAGTTCATTGAAAGTCTGCACAGTGCTCTGCAGTTCCTTAACTTCATCAGAGAGGGCGGAGATTCTAGCTTCATAATCGGTCTTCAAAACGGTAAGCTGCTGCTGGCTTTGTGCGCTGAGCTGACTCAGCACTTGCTGCTTCAGATGGTTGGTGTAGCTGTATACGGCATAAACGCCAATTCCGATCAACACAACCCAGAACAGTAAAAACCATTTTACGGAAGAGCCGTTTCTCGCAGCTGTGCGGCGCGATTGAACCGGTGTCGTTTCCGCTAGCGGTTGCATTTTATCACCTCGGGGCTTGTTCTTTTCAAGTCCCCATTCTATCAGACTTTGATTATTTTCGCAAAAATGTAAGAGAGTCAGATCATGATAAAAAATAATTGCATCCTATTAAACTACTGCGATACAATTTGCTATAGATTGGAATATCTGTGGGACGTATTCAAGGTAAGTAATAGAGAGAGTTAGGCCAATAAGACATCATACATCCTTGCTTGCGTCAAACCGGAACCGCCTCGGCGCTTTCCATTCTGGGTAAATACATATATAGCAGGAGGTCTGGGCGTCAATGATGAAGGTTTGGCAGGTGGTCATTGTGGGATGTCATCCCACAAGCATGCTAGGAACGAAGTTGATTCTGGAAGAAGGGGGAGAACTGAAGGTTCTCGGAATGTATTCTACATGGACCGAAGGGGCCGCAGTAGTGCGGGAGAAGCAGCCTGATCTGGTGCTTACCGATTATCAAATGCCAGATGGAGAGGTAGAGAGTGTGCTGTTTGACATGAAAAACAGTTCGCCAGCCTCTCATTTTGTTGTTATGACCGACGAAGACGGCAGAGAACTGCTGCAATCATTTATAGAACTTGGAGCCAGCGGCATACTATCCAAAGGCGCATCCCCCGGACAATTGCTGCAGCTAATCAAAGGATTGCGTGAAGGCTTTATCTCCATACCGCTAGAATGGATCAAGAAGGGCTTCTGGCCGATATCCCCATCCAAAGGACTCGACAGCGTTCTGCAATTAACCCAGACAGAGACTTTTATAATGGAACGAATTGTGCAGGGGATTACGTATGACAAAATTGCGCTGGAGATTGATGTGAGCCGTCGTTCCATTGATAATTACCTTCGCAAAATCTATGTGAAGCTGGATGTCACCACAAGGGCACAAGCGATTGAGAAATTCGCGCTCTTTTCCAGACAGCACCGACAAATCTACGCTTGAACTAGAGCAGGGCGACATAATGCTGGCAGGGCCTGAATATTCTTGGAACGAGGGAGGGGGGATTTCGCATGAAATATGACTTTTCCGCACGTGCTCACACGCTGTTGTCATCGCAGCTCCTGAGCATACGTACCCAAACGCGGAGAGGCTCCATGATATCGCTAGCCGAAGAATTACCTGCGGAAGAGTTATTCCCACTATCCTTGCTGGCTGAGACAGCTTCCACGGTCATCTCTGCCGATGCCGGTGCGCTCCAGTATGGAGACCCGGAAGGATATGGGCCACTGCGTGAATGGTTAACAGGAGACTGGTTAAAAGCCAAAGGAGTGGCCGTCGCCGAAGGCGGAGTGCTACTGACAACAGGTAGCCAGCAAGCTATTGATCTGCTATCCCGGGTCTATATTGATCCAGGGGACTGTGTGCTGGTCGAAAATCCGACTTCGCCAGGTATGCTCCAGGCGCTGCGGATGCAGGGTGCTGTGATTATTCCAGTCCAGGGCGACAGGGATGGATTGCTTCCGGATCATCTGCGAAGCCAGATCCTTCAGTACCGTCCCAAGATGCTGTATGCAGCACCGAGCTTTACCAATCCAAGCGGAGTTCTATGGAACCTTACACGGCGCAAGGAAATTCTGGAGCTGTGTATCGCGCATGATGTGCTGATTGTAGAGGATGACTCTTACGGAGATCTTCACTTTGAGCGGTACAATGAGCATCCTCTCGGCAAGTATCCGTCGCTGTATGCGCTGGAAAATGTCAGCGATGGTGGACATGTACTCTACATCGGCTCTTTCAGCAAAACGGTTGCTCCTGCGCTACGCACGGGCTGGGCGGCTGGTAGTCGTGAGCTGATCTCTGTAATGGCTGCGGCAAAACAAATGGCGGACTGGCAGTCGAGTTCTCTGAACCAGCGGCTATTGCATCATCTGCTGGATGTCTCCGCATTTGATCTGCGGGAGCATATCAAGCTGCTGAACCGGGAGTATCATACACGCTTCAAGTTGATGATCGAGCTGCTAAAGCGACCCGCCTGGAAGCAGAGCTCATATGAGCTTCCCGTAGGGGGCATGTTCCTCTGGGTGTCCCTTCCAGATGGAATGGACGTCCATGCGTTGCTCCGCTGCGCGCTTGGCAAAGGCGTTGCCTTTCTGCCTGGACCTTTGTGCAGCGTGGATGGCGGAGGACAATATATCCGCTTGAACTTTACCCATCCGGGCCGCGACGAACTGCTGCTCGGCATGAACCTGATGAGCGAGGCGGTTACCGAGTTTACCGCCCGTAGTTAAAGCGCTGGTCGGGTGTACGGTAACCCGGAACAGGCGTGATTTGAATAACGTGAAGAAGCATCCCGTGGGCCGGGATGCTTTTTGTTATGGGGCGGCGGGGCTTGGACGCCGCCCTGGTCGCTTGCGGAGCCGTACACGCACGCAAGCGATTCTTTCGCGCCGCCGGAAGCCTCTGACGGCGCTGCTGTTACACGCCCGCTGTCCGGTTCCCCGTGACAGCGGCATATTCCACCAGGGCGGCCTGCCCGCCCTTGGTGAGGGTGTAGCGGCCACGGGTGATCCGCAGGAACCAGCCGTAGTAGTTGTGCTGCAGGATGGCCGCTGCGCCGGGCACTCCGCTGCGCTTGCGCAGCTCCGCCGGAGTGATGCCGGCGGAGCGCTCTGCCGCCGCGCTGCCAGCGGCGGCAATCTCAGGCCGGGCAGCTAGCAGCTGCTGCCCGGCCTGGCTTGCTTCCGCTGCGTCGGCCGAAGCGGACCCGGGCGGCTGCTGCGCAGCAGCCGCCTCATCTCGTTCAGCGCTGCCGCGCGCTGAACGGACTCCCTGCAGCTCGGCTTCCGCCTCCTGCAGTGCCAGGGCCACGCGCAGCGCCTTCTCACGATAGGCGGTGACGAGCTTAACGCCCGTGCTGCCGCCGGTGTTGTAGTCGCCGCTGCGCTCGTGGAATTCATAGAGCAGGCGCTCGCGCCGCCGGCCGCCGCTGCGCTGAGCGGGCAGGGTCTCGTCCGGCTCGGCCAACACTTCTACCACCGGGGCCTTCGTCTTGTAGAAAGTCACGGTGATGAGACCGAGACCAAGCCTGCGGCAGAGTCCGCTCAATTCGCCCCAGCGCTGATTCACCGCTCCCTTCTTGTCCCGATTGCGTTCAACCGCAAGATAGACGCTTGGGCTAAGCTTCAGCCGTTCAACCCCCTGCAGCAGCAGGGCAAGGTTGAAAGATTTTTTCATCTCCACAATCAGAGGCGGTTCTCCGCTCTCCCGGATGCCAACCAGGTCGCAGGTCCGCACCTCGCCCTTGATCTCATAGCCCTGCTTTTCAAAAAAAACTTTCAATGGAGCATACAGCTCCGTCTCATGCCGAACGGCCATAGTTTGTCACTCCTGTACCCCATATTTGCAGGGTCTGCTGCCCGATATTTAAAACAAGCATGATCGCCCATCTCTAACTTTGTAGGGTGATTTACTGATTCTCTATTATAGCACAGCAAAAAATAGGTCAACTATTCGGGGCTTGCCGCATAGGTATGTAATACACTTTTGAAAGCCATTTGGAGCCATAGAGGAGCAATAGGAGCGCAAGAGGAGGCAGCGAGCAATGGACATTTTTGAGCGTATAGCTTCGTATCGGGCTGAGAACGACCGTTTGGCGTGGAACGGCACCTTCAAGGATTATGTTGAACTGCTGAAGAAAGACCCATCTCCCGCCAAAACCGCTCACGCCCGTGTATACGACATGATCAAATCTCACGGCGTAGAGGAAATTAATGGACGCAAAAGGTATAAGTTTTTTGAACAAGAGATTTTTGGTCTGGACCGGGCCGTGGAAAAGCTGGTGGAGGAATACTTCCATTCGGCCGCGCGGCGCCTGGATGTTCGCAAACGGATTCTGCTGCTGATGGGGCCTGTCAGCGGAGGGAAATCGACACTCGTTACGCTGCTCAAACGCGGCCTGGAGCAATATTCAAGAACACCGGAAGGTGCTGTGTATGCTGTTGAGGGCTGCCCGATGCATGAGGACCCACTGCATTTGATCCCGCATGAGCTGCGTCCCGAGATTGAGCGGGAGCTTGGTGTGCGCATCGAGGGCAACCTGTGCCCGTCCTGCCAAATGCGGCTGAAGAACGAATACGGTGGCGACATTGAGAAGGTTGGCGTAGTACGTGTTGTTTTGTCAGAGGAAGAACGGGTGGGTATCGGTACCTTCAGTCCATCCGATCCAAAGTCGCAGGATATTGCCGATCTGACCGGCAGCATTGACTTCTCCACCATTACCGAATTCGGCTCGGAATCCGATCCGCGCGCATACCGTTTCGACGGGGAATTGAATAAAGCTAACCGGGGACTGATGGAATTCCAGGAGATGCTGAAATGCGATGAGAAATTCCTCTGGAACCTGCTGTCACTGACTCAAGAGGGAAACTTCAAGGCTGGGCGGTTCGCGTTAATTAGTGCGGATGAGCTGATCGTGGCCCATACCAACGAAACGGAGTACAAATCCTTTATCTCCAATAAAAAGAATGAGGCGCTGCAGTCCCGCATGATCGTCATGCCCGTTCCGTACAATCTCAGAGTCTCTGAAGAGGAAAAGATTTATGCGAAGCTCATTTCCCAGAGCGACATGAAGCATGTGCATATTGCTCCCCACGCGCTGCGTGCAGCGGCGATTTTCTCGATCCTGACCCGTCTGAAGGAGAGCAAGAAGCAGGGAATGGATCTCATCAAGAAGCTGCGGATGTACGACGGGGAAGAGGTCGAGGGCTACAAGGAAGCGGACCTGAAGGAAATGCAAACCGAATATCAGGACGAAGGGATGTCCGGCATCGACCCACGCTATGTCATCAACCGGATCTCCAGTGCGCTGATCAAAGGCGATTTGCAGTGCATGAACGCACTGGATGTGCTGCGGGCGATCAAGGATGGTCTGGATCAGCACCCTTCCATCACCAAGGAGGAGCGGGAACGGTATCTGAACTTTATCTCCATTGCCCGCAAGGAATACGATGTTTTGGCGAAAAGCGAAGTGCAAAAGGCATTCGTCTATTCCTTCGAGGAGTCGGCCAAAACGTTGTTCGAGAATTATCTTGACAACATCGAGGCATTCTGCAACTGGGCCAAAATCCGTGATCCCCTCACCGATGAGGAAATGGAACCGGATGAGCGGCTGATGCGCTCCATTGAAGAGCAGATCGGCATCTCCGAGAATGCCAAGAAGGCGTTCCGGGAAGAGATTCTAATTCGAATCTCCGCCTACTCCCGTAAAGGCAAAAAGTTCGAATACAACAATCATGATCGCTTGCGTGAAGCTATCGAAAAGAAGCTGTTCGCCGATCTCAAGGATATTGTCAAAATCACCACCTCTTCCAAAACACCGGACGAGAGCCAGCTGAAACGGATCAACGAGGTGACGAGACGTCTCATCGACGAGCACAACTACTGCCCGGTATGCGCCAATGAACTGCTGCGCTATGTGGGAAGCCTGCTGAACCGCTAATAAATATTTAATTTTAACAGTAAGTAACTTAAGGGACAGCAGCTATATAATTTAAAAAGGACTATCCTAAGCCGTCACAACTGGCTTTGGATAGTCCTTTTCTTTATTCGACCGAATCCTTGGATTCATTGATTTTGCCGCCTAAATTAAAGCCTAACTCCCCGTTATATTTGCCCAGGTGTCCGTTGACTCCAAGCCCTGCTCCTTGACCGCCACCAAACTGGGCTTTGGCCTGTGCGCCGACACCATTATCTCCTCCCAGATGCAATCCGGTATTGAATCCGGCGCCCTGACTTTGGCTCAAGTGCCCTTCTGCGTTAGCGTTTAAGCCGTACTGACCGCCTAGTTGCGCTTCAGTATTAAATCCGACGCCTTGACCAGCGCTGAGATGCGAATTCGCTTGTGCATTAATTCCGTATTGGCCCAAGGCTTGCGCCTCAGTATTGAACCCAAGGCCCTGACTACTGTCCAGATGAGCGTTGCCTTGCGCATGGATGCCATATTGCTCTGACCCCAGGTGGGCATCGGCATGCGTACCTACGCCATTGTAGTTTAGATGTCCACCGGCATTAAAGCCAACGCCGTGCTTACCGCCGATATCCGCTCCTGTTTTTACAGTAACGCCTTGTCCGTTGCCCACACTTGCGTTCAATTGACCATTCACAATATGTTGTTTCGAGTTCTGGGTGTTTTGGGGAGGAGGCGTTGTACTGCCTTCCGAGCGGTGATGAAAGTAATGACAATAAGGGTACTGAATGTAACGAGGTGTATATAGATAAACTGGCTGTTGATGATATTGACGGTTTGGATATGGATTCCCATAGGTCATGTGAAATACCTCCATTAGTAAGATAATGATATCAGCCTATTCTATTCATGATGGAACCTGAATGACACAGCATAAAGCGCTGAGAACATCCTCCCAGACCCTATTTTTTCAGCAAAACAGGAACAGTCACCTTGGCAGCCAATTGCTATAATGAAATCACCGTACGGGGAAAGGCTGGGTGAGTGCTTGAATTACAGTAAGGATATTGAGCGATGCATCGAATACATTGAACAAAATATTAAAGAAAATTTAACAGCTGAAAATATTGCCGCCGCATCCGGGTACTCGTTATATCATTTTTGCCGGGTGTTCAGTTTGTGCAAAGAGATGACGGTAATGGAGTATGTGCGGAGCCGGAGGCTGTCCTTGGCCTCAATTGAATTATTTAATGGAAGAAGGATCATAGATATCGCGCAGGATTATGGCTTTGAGACACAGTTTGCCAAGGCATTCCGCAAAGCTTTTGGCTACAGTCCCTCGCAGTATGCTGCACGGATGGACGGATTTCTTCAGAATGAATCTATTTTCGAAATCGGAGGTTATTTGATGAATCCTGTTATTGTAAAAAAGCCAGCGTTCAAAGTTGCCGGTTATGGAATCCAAACGAATGTGGCTGAAGGTAACTATACGAAGGAAGTCGCTTCTTTCTGGAGTCAATATGAAGGAGAAAATTTGGAATCCAAAATGTACAAGATTCTGAATCCGCCTAAGCATGGGGAGGTCGGGCTGTGTATTCCTGCCTTGGATAGCAGTAACGCCACATATCTGCTGGGTGTGATTGTAGAAGACTTCAAGCAGGTGACTGGGGATATGCTGACTGCGAGCGTCCCTGAAGCCGAATATGCTGTGTTTACTACGCCACCCGTGGATACCTCGGAGGGTAAGGATCAGAGGGATTTTGTTCAGGTGATTAAGAGCACTTGGAAGTATATTTTTGAAGACTGGTTTCCTGGGAGCAATTATATATATGATGAAGGTAAACTGGACTTTGAGTTCTACGACGAGCGCTGCCATTCTCGGGTGGACACGGTCATGGAGATTTACGTGCCTGTAAAAGAGCGAATGGAGCAATAAAAATCCGTGTGTCTGATGCGGTTCGGTTAATAACCTAACTGCGGATGGTTTGGACTTCTACGCCGCTCCACAATATTTGTCTGGTAGTAATCCTATTGTATCGGTCGTCAAAAAGGCCCGCAGCGCACTAAAGTGCGAACGGGCTTTTTCTGTAGCTATGCATCTTCTTGCAATTTCCGCACCGCGTGCGCCTCCCGGCGCTTGACCCAAGGCGGTGGTCAAACCTCTTGTTACACAAACCGCCTCTGTACCTTTTTTCCGTCATAGGTGAACAGTGCCTTCTTTTCCTCCACAACCGTCTGCAAATGCACAGTACGGCCCCACAAGTTGTAGATATGCGGGAGTGTCCGTTCCAGATATTTCAGGTCCAGCTCAATACTCTCGTACTGATGCTCAATATACAGCTCCCCGTTCCGCTCATAATCCGCGTCCTTGATGACGAGGTAAGGGGAGCCGCCGTTCACACGGGCAAGTACGAGCTGATCCCGGACATTTTCCCAGGCCTTGTCGGTAATTTTCCACTCCGGACCTTTCTTCTCGAAGACATAAAGATCTAGATCATTGACCAGTTCCTTTGACAAATAACTGCGGATAAAAGAGGTGTCGGAATCCAGCTCACGTACCTCGAAGATTTTATCGCGGTCCCAGCGGCGCTCAATATCTTCGAATATTTTCAGGCCGAGGTAGTACGGGTTCAGACTCTGGCGGGATGGTTGAACGACTGAGGAATTCAGCTTGGCGTATTCCACCGTTTCCTCCGACGTCAGGTCAAGCTCCCGTATGATCCGCTGATGCCAGTAGGAGGCCCAGCCTTCGTTCATGATTTTCGTCTCCATCTGCGGCCAGAAGTAAAGCATTTCGTCATGCAGCATCGTCATAATGTCACGCTGCCAATCTTCTAAGACGGTTGAATATTGCTGTATGAACCAGACCATATCTTTTTCAGGCTCGGGTGGAAAAGCTCGCTTCCCAGTAGGTGCTTCCTGAGGACCAGTATTTGTTTTATCTAGATTCCATAACTCATCGTAGGGATTAGATGGTTTGGAGCCACCAGGAGGGGCATCCTTACGTTCTTTCATTTTGGCTTCTAGTAGATGTGTTTTGCCCAACTTACGAGGCTGAATCAGGCTGGGATCGATATGCTCCTGAATGGCCAGCACGGAGTCGATGAAGCTCTCGACAGCCTCTGTGCCGTAGGTTACTGAATAGCCGGCGATCCGATCTGCTGTAGCTGACATGCTCTCAACCATATCTCGGTTGGACATGGAGAATCGCATATTATTTTTGAAAAAATCACAGTGCGCTAGCACGTGAGCAACGATAAGCTTGTTCTGTATCAGCGAGTTTCCGTCTAGCAGAAAGGCATAACAAGGGTTGGAATTAATGACGAGCTCATATATTTTACTCAGCCCGAAATCGTATTGGGATTTCATTTTATGAAAAGTTTTGCCGAAGCTCCAGTGACCAAACCGTGTAGGCATTCCATAAGCACCGAAGGTGTAGATAATATCTGCGGGGCAGATTTCATATCTCATAGGATAAAAATCCAAGCCAAAGCCAGTGGCAATCTCCGTAATCTCAGCGATTGCACGCTCCAGCGTATTAATTTCGTTGCTTGGCATGATTCCGTTGCTCCTTCCTATATAAATCCGTTGCTCAGCGTAGTTCATATTATGTATATGGGTAGTGTGAGGGCAATATGACGGTGGAAGTATAGGGATAATACAGGCAACCCTATTAGAAGTAACTTGGAGATTAAGGAGTAACGCGGTTGTAAGTGAGGAATGGGGTGGATATGTTCTAGGAAAAATAAATGAGTCGATGATTCGTACAAAGCTCGTTTAGCAATTTAGCGAATTTGAAGAGTATATGGCACGTGTATTTCGTTGTGCTGGGTTTGACAGTGAGGTAACTAAGCGTACTGGAGATGGTGGCAAAGATATTATTCTTCGAAGCAATGGGGAAGTACGATTAGTGGCGTGCAAAAGATACACAACGACAAAAGTGGGTAGACCAGATATTCAAAAGTTTCACAGCGCGATGATTGATTGCAATGCAGTTGAAGGATTCTATATAACAACAGGCCAGTTCACTAAGCAGGCATTAGAATGTACAGAGAATAAATCAATTCTGACCGTTAACGGTGAACAACTACTAAATTTAATCGAGCAATATGTTGGATTTGAAAAAGGGGTTCTTGAACATTGAGTTCAAGAACCCCTTTTTGGGGTGAACGAGTGTTCCTCTGAGTATAGAGGATTCAGCACTCAGTATGTAGAAAGATAACTCTTAACCTATAAGTGATGAGCTTCATTGAATATAGTATAAATTATGCTTGAAATGAGTGTGAAATAATACATAACAAGGAAGTGTAAAACAAAATGCCAAATTTGGTTGTCAGAAACAATGAAGAAGATATTCTCTCGGAGATTCGAAAAGATGGTTTTTATATTAAAAGAGTAGAAAAGACACCAGAAAGATGTATCCTTGCGGTTCAGCAGACAGGGTTTGCCTTACAGGCAATTCCTAAAACTATGCATACTCCTGAATTATGCTTAGAGGCTGTGAAACAGAAAGGCAGGGCGATTTTCTATATTTCGGAAGACCTAATGAATATGGAAATCTGTATGGAGGCTGTTAAAAATGACGGAACGGCCTTAATGTATGTACCAAAGGAATTTCGTAATAGTGAATTATATGTAGAAGCGGTAAGACAAAACGGACTAATTCTTCGCCGTATTCCTAAGGAAGAAAGATCAGAGGACCTTTGTGCTGTAGCTATTTCACAAAATGGTAGAGCACTAGAATATGTTCCAGAAACACTTATTTCAAAAGAAATTATCGAGAAAGCCGTTAAGCAGAATGGTTTGGCTTTAGAGTTTGTGCCAGGAAATCGTAAAAGTAAAAAATTATGTGCGCAAGCAGTCGATAACAATGCATTAGCCTTAGAATTTGTACCAGATCGATTTAAATCAAAAGAGCTTTGTGAATTGGCGGTGTATAGTAATTGGCAATCTTATTTGTACATACAGGAAAGTATGTATTCGCCACAAGCGTGCTTATTCTTTTTAGATAGCCTTAATCATAAATTTATTGATCGTGCAGATATGTCTTCTAGTGATCGTTCGTATATCAGAGCAATTGTTAGACGTTTTCCAGAAGAAATTAACAGCGATCCACAAATAATTAAATTGGAACGACAATTAGGGGTAAGAACATTAAAACTGAAATTTTACGAAAAAGAAAGTGGGAAATTTATTGTAAAGGAACAAATTCACTATAGAGAAGAAAGTGAAACTGTTGAATTTGACTCTTTTGCACATTTCTATGATTATGTGGGCGAAAATTTAGAAAATGCGGATTTATATGATTGCGATTTTTTGAATGTCAACCTGTCCGACTTTAACATAGAAGGAGCTTTAGTTAGCAACGATGTCTTGCTGGCACAACAGCTTTATGATGATTCGTTTTATAATGCTACCGTTAGAGAGTATAATGAAGATTTTGGTTTAATGCTATCCGCCGAAAACGAGGTTGTTGAAGCTTGTGCCGTTTTGCATGATTCCGATATTGCTTTTACTCTGAATGATAACACAAGAAAAATTTACTATGTAAGTGACATACACATAAACCATAAGCTTATTAAAAGATTCCCAGAGCGTGCAACAAAGCAGGAGGTAATATGGTTTATTCGAAATTTAGTTCGTCACATGGTTGATACAGCTACGCAGAAATCCTCAGCTGATTACTTGTTAATAGCGGGGGATGTTTCTTTTAATTACGAAAACTCAGTTATTTTTTATGAGGAATTGGCGAAGTTATGGAATCCGAGTCATATTGTAGTCGTACTTGGAAATCATGAATTATGGGACTTTAACCGAAATGGAAAACCATATGATTATAGCAAGGGGTTAGATGATATTGTTTATAAATATCGGGAGCTATTCTCTACGCTTAATATCTGTTTTTTGCATAACGAGTTATTAATACTGAAGGATGGGCAGCAGGTAGTCATTAAAGAAGAAGAATTATTAACATTACCAGCAGAAACACTGAAAGAAATTTGTTTGAAAAGTTCGCTTAACATCTTGGGTGGATTGGGTTTTTCAGGATATAGTTCAAGCTTTAATGCAACGAAAGGAATCTATAGAAATACGATTACATCTTTGGCAGAGGATATTGAGCAAACCAAACGTTTTGAAAAAAACTATACGATATTAAACAATGCGATTAGTATCAAGCCAATTATTGTTTTAACCCATACCCCCAAGGACAACTGGAGTAGAGAGATCTACAATCCTCAATGGATATATGTAAATGGTCATACTCATCGAAATGAGTATTGTTGTTCTGAAGATCGTACAGTATATGCAGATAATCAAATTGGATATCAGGGTCTAAAGGCTGGATTGAAGCATTTTACACTTTCTGGCAAATGCGATGTTTTTCTGTATTATCCAGATGGGATTCATACTATTACGCGGGAGCAATATATAGATTTTAATAGGGTTTTAGGGATCAATATGACCTTTAATAGAACAAGCGGTAATATCCATATGCTCAAAAGATCTGGTATTTATTGTTTCATATATGAAAATGGCAAGAAGAGAAAATTGAGTTTATTGAGTGGGGGTGCACCAAAATCATTAGAATATAATGACTTAGAGTATTATTTTGAAAGGATGACCTATTACTCTGATGCTGTTAAGTTAATATTTGCGGGTTATTACAAAGCACTAAATTCAATATCGAATAGCATTAAGGCATTTGGTGGGTCAGGTAATATACATGGCTGTATTGTTGATATTGATTTCTTTAATCATGTATATCTAAACCCTGGGGACGGAACATTGACGCCGTATTATGCTGAGTCCATGATTGATAAGTACGAATTCCAAAATATTAAAGCTCTATTGAAAGCAAAACGGCCCGATTTGCATAGAAAATACGAAAAACTTTTAAATGCTGGTACAGAAACGGCTTTGCAGTTGAGGGAGAATCTGAATGTTAATAGCATAGAAATATCGCAGTATGTGCCAGAGACTTTAATGTATGGACCATCAAGAATAATGAGGTCTCTGCAATATTTAATGGATGTTAATGTTATACGGCATTGGAACGATGAAGTGATAGGATTATTTGAAAAAGGTGATCACGAGTTAGATAAAAGTTCAGCCAGCATACCTTATGTAGCGTTGCCAGATCATAATAATAAGTGTTCCTCATGACAGTGTGCCGTCTCAAATGTAGTTTATCTACAAGGGGCGGCTTCTTTGGGCAAAAACCAGCTTTGGTTCAATAGCCGCGAATGAGAAATATGCACTTACATTGGACCTTTTGGAAGCAATTTAAAAGTGCATGATTATAGAGAAGAAGGAGTTCCTTTAATATTTGTAAGGAATATTCGAAGTTCTAATTATGATCTAAATAATAAATTTGTTAGTGAAGAAAAAGCGGAAGAACTTAAAGCTCATATGGTGGGGAGCGGGGACATATTAATTACAAAAATGGGTGATCCATCTGGAGACTCCGATATATGTCCTGAGAGTGTTGAGAGAGCTATTATTACAGCAGATTGTATAAAGTTACGAGTGAATACCAAAATAGTTAGTAGGAAATATATTTTATATGCAATTAGATCGGATTTTGTTCAGAAACAAATTAGGAAAGAAAGTAAAGAGGTAGCCCAACAAAAATAAGCTTACAAGCTTTAAAAAATATGAATGTAATTATTACTCCTTATGAAGAGCAGCTTAATTTAGTTGAACTTTTAGAAGGCTTTATGGAAAAAGAGAAGGAGTCACTTGAAAATTTGGAGTCAATGAAGGATCGTTTGAATGCATTAGAACAAGCGATATTGTCTAAAGCATTTAGAGGACAACTGGGAACTAATGATCCTTTTGAGGATAACACTATTGAATAATAGTAACGATCTTCAGGTCAATGATATAAAATTAATGAATCGACTATGCTCCATTCCATTTTGTTTGTAGACTCACGATAAATTGTATTTCTTGAAATTTAAAAGCAACTCGATGTGAGTGATCTAAAACAATTTGTCGATACAGAACTTGTGTTCTATAATGATGGTTGAAGAAAGTTAACGATTATTGTTGGAGGGGTTAAATGGACAAAAGATATACTGCTTTCATTAGCTATAGTTGGGACGGACATTCACATGAACAATGGATTAGATCTCTTGTAAATGACTTGCGATCACAGGGTGGTGTGGATGCTACCTGTGATCAATTTGAGGTTCAAGATAAGACAGTGAATTTAAATACTATGATGATAAAAGCGATACGTGATAATGATTACGTTATTGTAGTACTCACTAAATCGTATGCCCAAAAATCAGACAGTTTGCAAGGTGGAGTTGGCTTTGAAACTGTGTTATCCTTACCAGCCTTGAGGACAGATCCTGATAAATTCATCTTTGTTATGCGTGAGGGAGATTATTCGGATGTGTTTCCATACCATTTGCGTGATTATTATGCCATCAACTTTAGTCAGGATACAGAATATAAGTCAAAATTGGATGAATTAATTCGACGTATCTACAAAAAAGGTAAATTTGAAAAAGCTCCATTAGGAGACATTCCCGATTTTGGTGTAAGGGACCAGATTAATTCACAGTTGCAAGCAGTTGAAGCATTGAAAATAAAGAGTGTTTTCGATGATTTGGAATTACCTATTGCGAGAGGCGTAAGCGATTTGGATAAAAAGAAATTTATTAACCAGAGTTTTATTGATATTTGTGATCTGTTTGGACAACTATTTAATCAAATGAGTAAAAAACTCTCTGGATTCGAATTTAGTAATGATAAAATTGATAACCAGAAAGAAGTGTTTTTTCTTTATTTGAACGGGACTCAAGTATCAGGTGTGAAAATTTGGATTGGTGGTTTAGGGCATGGCTCTTCTTCAATCTGCCTAAGTTATGGTAACCATATAAGTACGAGGTCAGACAGTTCTATGAATGAGATTATTAATATTCACGTAGACCAGAATAACCAACTCTCACTCGAAATGACACTAAGCTTTATGACAAAGGACAAAGCGGTTACTCCAGAACAAATAGTGCGAGCAATTTGGTCATCTTCATTAGCACAATCATTTAAATCATAATGATTTGGAAGGGTGAATAATCTGTTTAAACCTGATAATTATGATGACTTTATTCATTGGTTGAGAAATTATAATGTTGGTAAACAGGTTCTTGATGCAACTGGATTGGATAATTTCGAGAATGAAAGTTTTCTAGCAAAATTAAATTACGAACAAACAGGCTTTATTTTTCTTTCACTTGATTCAACTGGGCTAACGCAAGGTGAAATAATTATGGATGATAAGTCTGATAATCGCGTAGTTTTGAAACGAATAAATATAAAGGAAGTTGTAAATGTTGAGTGTAGTCTTTCTGACTACACTGAAACTTATCATGGGCACCAGTTTAATCAGATTCAATACTCGGTTTTTCTTCGTAATGGAAATAGATTAGAACTTAGATCTACAGATTATGTCACGAAATACGAAAGAAATAGTTCGCAGAAGTTTATGGAGTTAGGTAGGCGTTTACTTAATAAATTTAGATAAATCAATAATGTATACCTTGAAAAACCGCCCCTATGTTGTGAAGTGACCCCATAAAGTTAGACAGGTTATATGATTAGGCGATTCGTTGGGCATGAGTTCGGTACTGTACCGGACTCATGCCTTTTAGTTTTGC
>NZ_JBHVPB010000022.1:0-45311 GCF_042887565.1 Paenibacillus sp. NPDC057934 | reverse complement strand
CGCCAGCGTTCGTCCTGAGCCAGGATCAAACTCTCCAAATTGGTATTTAGAAAGAGCGATTGCTCATTTTGAAACATCTGACGAGAATTAAAAATCCTCATTTTGAATTCACTTTCGTGAATTCGATACTCACTCGTTGTTCAGTTTTCAAAGATCAATGTCTTGCTTGTCCGTCGCTTAATGTCTCAGCAGCGACCTTTATAATATATCATGGCGACCATGTTTTAGTCAAGCGTTTTTTATTTTTTCTTTTTCGCTTTCCTACTGAGCAAGTTATTCGAGAATATCTTGTCCGTAGGGCCGAGAATTAATGTACCATATTTTTTGGATCTGCGTCAACCCTTAAAACAAAATTATTTTCAAACCGAATAACATTAGTACGCCTGGCAGCCCCAAAACCGTTACTGCGCCTATAGTTGCCGGGTTAAGGGGAATATGCACGTCGGTTACAAAGCCTGAGAAATTCACTAAGTAAATGCCCACCGCTGCCAAGATTAAATGGGTGCCGAATAAACTTAGCCAGCCAAAGCCCATTTTTTTGCGGAATACAATCAGAAACAATAAAAGAACAGATATAGCCAATACTCCAATAGCTAATAATCTTAACAATGTTTCTCCTCCTTTTATCCACTCTGTTCCATTTCGTTATAGCTGTGTCCGGTTAAGCCCCAAACTTTTGGCATGTTTTAAATGAATCTGATATTTGCGCTCTGCCGCCTCTAAGATATAAATAGCATAATCTATCTGATCCTGCCCCAGGGCCTCGTCGAACATCAGATAAGCCCGCTCCCATTCCATTTGCGCTTTGCGTACTTCCATAAACGTACTCCAACCCTCATCATACTCCCGTTCTTTATCCGCGTCCCCCCGCCATGCAGCCCACCAACCCATACTCAGCTCCCCTTCCGAATAAGTGTGAACAACAAGAACACTTCCTCTCATTCGTTCATTCTCATTCATATAAGGAACGGGACAAACTTAGAACCAAAAGACCACCACAAATCTATAGTCTTTTATGCTGAGATACCCTGTATTAGCTGTGAACGCAAAAAAGAAGCCCCACAGCTTCCTTGGGACTTCTCTACATACCTGCAGCACTTACGAACTAAAACAGCTCACGACGGCCTTCTAAGGCCTTAGACAGCGTGACCTCGTCTGCGTACTCCAGATCGCCACCTACAGGCAAGCCGTGGGCTATTCTAGTGATTTTAATATCAAAAGGACGCGTTAGCCGGGATATATACATAGCTGTCGCTTCCCCTTCAATATTAGGATTTGTCGCCATGATCAATTCCTTCACCCGCTCGTCGCTGAGACGTACCAACAGCTCCTTTAGACGGATATCATCCGGCCCAATACCCTCCATTGGTGAAATCGCTCCCTGGAGGACGTGGTAATAGCCATTGAATTCCTTAGTTCGCTCAATGGCAACCAAATCCTTGGCATCCTGAACCACACAGATTACGGACGCATCGCGTGTCTTATCCTGACAGACCCGGCACGGATCAGTATCGGTAATGTTACAGCACACCGAGCAATAGTGAAGATTGCGTTTGACGCTTACCAGCGCTTTGGCAAAATCAATGACTTCATCCTCTTTCATATTCAGCACATGAAACGCAAGACGGGCAGCCGTCTTCGGACCGACCCCCGGCAAACGCGTAAAAGCATCGATCAGCTTAGCTAACGGTTCGGGATAATGCAAAATAACGTTTCTCCTTTAGGCTAAATGGAGTAATGGTCTAGAACAAACCAGGAATCTTCATTCCGCCAGTAAATTTACCCATGTCGTTGTTTGCCAGATCTTCTGCTTGTGTCAATGCATCGTTCACAGCAGTAATCACGAGATCCTGCAGCATTTCTACATCATCTGGATCCACCGCTTCTGGTTTAATCTGAATGGACAGCAACTTCTTGTGTCCGTTCACTTGCACGGTTACTACGCCGCCACCAGATGAACCTTCAATTGTTTTGCCACCAAGCTCTTCTTGGGCTTTGAGCATTTGCTCCTGCATTTTCTTAACCTGTTTCATCATTTGGTTCATATTGTTCATAATCGATCTCTCCTTTGGAATGCGCCGTTTGGCGCTAATCTGCTGAAAGCATTACTCTTTTATGACAACAAGGTCTTCTCCAAAAAGCTGGATCGCCTCATCAATCCAAGGTTCTTGTTTTGTTACTCCCGCCTCGTGTTCATGCTCCAGGCGCAGTTCTTCCTTGCCAGGCTGTTCGGCAGACTTCATAGCAGCCTCGTTCCAGTCGCGAAGCATAATGGTTACAAGTCGGTACGGCTTACCCAGACGGGCAGCCAGAACGCCCTCAATCACCTGCCGGTTAGCAGGCTTCTCAGTAGTATCCCGATGAATGGTGTTCTTGAAGGCAACCAGCACTGCGTCTTCCATAACCGATACAGGCTCTCCATCAACGAACCAGGCATGAACGGTGATTTTCTCTTCCTTCACACCTTGTAGCACTAGGCTCCACTGCTTATAAATAGACGCAAAGTCTGCACTATCCTTACCAGCGATGAACTTATCCACCTGCGGCGGCATCTTGGAAGCCGTGGTAATCCGCGGAGCAGCGCTAGGCACAGAGGCAGGTCTCGCCTGTGCACCCTCGCGCCCTCCGGAAATGCCACCTGACTGCAGGGCCTGCTCCAACTTCTTCTCCAGCGCGGCGATCTGTTTCTTAAGCACGCCTAGTTCACCAGATTCAGTAACGGCACTCCCACCCACTGCAGCTCCTTGGAAGCCGCCAGGCGAAACATCTGTATTAGCCGAAACTGAGGCACTCTCCTGCAAGCTGCAGAGCTTCATGAGCGCTACTTCAAACAGTGTCTGCGGATGGGTGGCATATTTCATCTCACCCAGATAACGGTTAAGCGTCTCCACAATTCCGAACAGCTGCTCACGGCTGAAGGCGGTAGCCATATCCTTAAAATCCGCCGGGTTCAGAACACGGTCGGTTAAGTGATCGGCGCTGGGCACCATTTTGATCATAAGCAAGTCCCGGAAGTAATACAATAGATTTTCGAGACATTTATCGGCACTTTTGCCCTCATGCATAAGCTGTTCGACAAGCTCCAGAAGAAGTCCCATATCACCTTCCAGAATTGCTCTGGCCAGACGGGCAAACTGTTCCGAAGGTATTCCTCCAGTCATACCCAGCACTTGTTGGTAAGTAACCTGGCCTTCTGTAAAAGAAGATATCTGATCGAGAATACTGAGCGCATCGCGCATCCCCCCATCGGAGAGACGTGCAATATATTGCAGAGCGTCATCATCTGCAGTGATGCCTTCCTTCTCACAGATTTGCTTCAGGTGGCCCGTCTGCTCCTCCAGTGATACTCGGCGGAAATCAAACCGCTGACAACGGGAAATAATCGTGGCCGGCAGTTTATGAGGCTCTGTCGTCGCCAGTATGAACATTACATGGGGCGGTGGCTCTTCCAGCGTCTTCAGCAGCGCATTGAACGCTTCTGTTGTCAGCATATGCACTTCATCAATAATATACACTTTACGACGCACTTCGGTAGGCGCGTACTTCACCTTATCCCGCAGGTCACGAATTTCTTCCACACCCCGGTTGGACGCCGCATCAATCTCCTGCACATCCATGACGTTACCAGCAGTAATCCGCAGGCAGGATGGACACTCGTTGCAAGGCTCCGGCCCCTGGCCGCGCTCACAGTTGACCGCCTTAGCCAGCACCTTAGCAGCACTGGTCTTACCAGTTCCCCGAGGACCGCTGAACAAATAAGCGTGTGAGACCCTATCTTCCCGTATAGCATTCTGCAGCGTTTGGATAATGTGCTGTTGTCCTACCATGTCCTGAAACGACTGCGGCCGCCAAGCACGGTACAGCGCGATATGTTCCACTATGCATTACCCTCTTTCAAGTGCCACTTTCTTGGCATTTGTCGCTAACTCATTATACTATATTCTCCAGACTTTGACCAAAAACAAAAAGCATCCTCGCTTATCGCAAAGATGCTGTCATTTATTCATATAAACCGTGCACCTGTTATTGATGGCTGCGATCCAAGCGGCAACCCTACTGACTGCTCGGGCTAGGCCACCCTCCGGCACAAGAGCAAACTTGCTTATGGCTGCTTCCTTCCGGACCTGACCAGGTTCACAAGCACTCATTGCGGAGGACCCAACCGTCAACACAGCCCATAGGGACCAAGGCCTCACATCGACAGCACCTCTAACAGGAATTCAACCTCGCTACAGCGGATTGCGAGTTACAGGGCACCGCTACCTCCCCGTCTAGCACGGCGAAGTTAAGTATATCCTACGCTCGGACAAAAATCAACCTCAGAGAAGTTAACAGTTCTCCCATTACATACATCGTAAGAATAGTACAGCTCTATAAATGGGGTCATTGAAAAAACCCCCGGCATTAAGCCAGGGGCTAGATCTAATAATTATGCCGCATACGGGCTAATTGAATTAGATACCGTATTTCTTCTTAAATCTATCAACGCGACCGCCGGCATCCAGGAACTTCTGCTTGCCAGTGAAGAACGGGTGGCAGTTGGAGCAAATTTCGACGCGCAGCTCTTGTTTAACAGAACCGGATTCGAAAGTGTTGCCACATGCGCAGGTTACCTTAGTAATGTTGTACTTTGGTTGAATTGCTTCTTGCATTTGAATTTCACCTCTCTTGCCCTAAGCCTCATGCGGACTCAGAGTTAATAGACACATGAGCATAGTTTAGCACGAAACATGCAAATGGGCAATATGTTTCAAATTTACATTTCCAATGCTAAACGTGTATGCGCCCAGACTTGGCACGGGTCAAATTAGCAGGCGGCACATGGGTAAATGAACCGATAACTACATCAGGAAGTTCTTCCCGGAAAATATCCAGCATCGTCTTCATTCCGAGGATTTCCCCTTGAGCTGGAGGGATGAGTTCCAGATAGCTCTCCGGATCAATATTCAGATTCCGCATCTGAATCAACTTGAGATCAGTGCGTCTAACGAATTCTACCATGGCTTCGATCTCTTCTTCACGATCGGTCACACCAGGGAAGATTAGATAGTTGATTGACGTGTACACACCCTGGGATGCTGCATATTTCAAAGATTTCTCAACATTGGCCAAGGTGTAACCCCGCGGCTTGTAATAGGCATTGTAGTGATCATCCAACGCACTTATGGTACTTACACGCATCAAATCAAGTCCAGCATCGACGATTCCGCGAATATGGTCACTTAAACCAGCGTTCGTATTGATATTAATGTAACCCATGTCGGTAGTAGCACGCACTTCTCGCATAGCTTCGATAATAATCTTGGCTTGCGTAGATGGCTCCCCTTCACACCCTTGTCCAAAGCTAACAATGGACTGTGGCGTCTTCAAATGCTCCAACATCACTTCTACCAGTTCGTCTACACGCGGCCGGAAGTTCATCCGTGTCTGCGGGGAAACAAAACCACTATCATCAGGTTGCTCTGAAATACAGCCGAAGCAGCCGGCATTGCAAGAATAGGAAACAGGCACAGCGCCCTCCCAACGTCCCAAGAAGGTGTTAGAGGAGGTAAGGCATTCATAGCCGAGTGCACAATTGGACAAGTGCCCGAAGAGACGGTTCTCCGGGTACTTAGCTGTCAGATTGCCTACACCCTTCTTCACAAGGTCCCGGTCGCAATTGAGCGGGTTCCATTGTTCAGGATCATCTGTAAGCTCTGCGCCTACATAGAAACGCCCGTCCTTCCATACCACTGCCGAATAACCGAACAGGGGCAGCTTGTAAGACTTATCTGTCTTGACATAGCCAGGAAGGCATAACCGTGTATAACCTTGTGGCATCAATGCCCCAACCGCTTGAGAACCTTCAGGCAGTGGCAGCATTTCACCGGTTGCCGGATTCATGCCCACGGCCCGCGTGTTAGGCAGACCGACCAGTGTAGCACCCTCAGGCAGTGGAATCAGCTCTTCCTCCAGCATTTCAACAATCAAATCCCCGCTACGGGCTAGCCCGTACAGCTCGGGGTGATCATATACGTTACCTTTCTCATCGGCATATACCAAATACATGTTAGTCTCCTCTTATTCTCGTTCTAGGTTGTGGATACGGTGGGTGCCTTCGGGCGGGTCGTACGACGTGCGGATGCTCCGCTGTTCGATGTACCACCGCTGCTGGCCGTGCCACTGGCAGACTCTTTACCTGCAACATCAAATGATGCCAGGAACTCGGCGTTCGTCTTGCTGTCACGCAGCTTTTTGAGGAATCCTTCCACAAAATCATAGGACTCATTCATATTTTTACGGATAGCCCAAATGGTATCCAGTTCTTCCTTACTCAGCAATACCTCTTCACGACGCGTACCTGAACGACGAATATCAATCGCAGGGAAAATACGGCGTTCAGCAAGCTTGCGGTCCAGATGAAGCTCCATATTACCTGTACCTTTAAATTCTTCATAAATAATGTCATCCATACGTGAACCTGTATCGATCAATGCTGTAGCCAGAATTGTTAAGCTGCCGCCCTCTTCTACATTACGCGCCGATCCGAAAAACCGTTTAGGGCGATGGAAAGCAGCAGGATCAATACCTCCGCTTAGCGTCCGTCCGGATGGAGGCACGACAAGGTTATATGCACGCGCCAGACGCGTAATACTGTCCAGCAGAATAACAACATCTTTCTTATGCTCTACCAAACGAAGTGCACGTTGAAGCACAAGCTCAGCTACTTTGATATGATTCTCCGGCAATTCGTCAAAAGTTGAGGCCACAACTTCACCCTTCACAGAGCGCTGCATATCAGTTACTTCCTCGGGACGTTCATCGATTAGAAGCACAAACAGTTCTATCTCAGGATTATTAGTGGAAATGCTATTGGCAATTTCTTTTAGGAGGAGCGTCTTCCCTGCTTTGGGAGGCGCTACAATCAAACCGCGTTGCCCCAGACCTACAGGAGCGAGCAAATCCATTATTCGGGTAGATAAATGAGTAGGGGATGTTTCAAGCGGCAGCTTGTCTTGCGGATAAAGAGGCGTTAACGCCGGGAAATGCAGGCGTTCCGCTGCGCTGGCAGGGTTCTCGCCATTAACGGCATTAACCTGAAGCAATCCAAAATAACGTTCATTTTCTTTGGGGGTCCGACATTTCCCCGATACTAGGTCTCCGCTTCGAAGATCAAACTTGCGAATCTGGGAGGCTGAGATATAAATATCCTCCGCACTTGGCAAGTAGTTGATCGGCCTTAGGAACCCGTATCCCTCCGGCAGAATCTCCAGTACACCTTCCATAAACATGAGCCCGCTTTGCTCCGCCTGCGCCCGAAGGATAGCAAAGATCAGCTCCCGTTTCTTCATCTGCCCGTAGTAAGGAATCTGGTATTTCTTGGCCAGCTTGTACAAGTCGGTCAGCTTCATTTCTTCCAGATCGGAAATTTGAAGATCCATGTAATAACCACCTATTCAATTTTTATAATGAGTCCGTGAACATAGTTCTATATAAACTGAACTATATCAACAAAAAATAAGAGTCCGTCAAAATCCTCATTAGAATAGGATTACCCGAATTGGAAGGAGATATGCATTACTCCTGCAAAATAAACTCCTTCCATTCACCGGGAAATCCCCATAAATTCATTCTATTCGTTCTCGCGCCAAACGTCAGCCCCCAGATTACGGAGATTAGTCACCAAATGATCGTAGCCGCGATCAATATACTCCACACCCGTTACTTCGGTGATACCTTCCTCTACTGTAAGACCGGCGATTACAAGAGCCGCACCAGCCCGCAGATCTGCAGCCTTGACCTTGGCTGCATTAAGCTTGCTGCCCTCCACGATTGCCGAGCGACCCTCGACACGAATCTTAGCCCCCATGCGAACCAGTTCCGGCACATGTTTGAAACGGCTGCTATATACGAAGTCACTCAGTACACTAACACCTTCAGCCTGCGTCAGCATGCTGGTCATCGGGGATTGCAGATCAGTGGGAAAGCCTGGGTAAATCAGCGCTTTAACATCAGCATGCTCATACTTGGCTCTGCCAATTACGCGAATGCTCTCATCAAGCTCTTCAATATCTACGCCCATCTCCAATAGCTTGGCGGTTAAAGCCTCCAGATGCTTAGGGATGACGTTATCTATAAGGACGTTGCCACGCGTCGCCGCAGCAGCAATCATATATGTTCCAGCTTGAATCCGGTCAGGAATAATGGAGTGACGGCAGCCGTGCATTTCCGTAACGCCTTCGATCCGGATGGTTTCCGTACCGGCACCTTTAATGATGGCACCCATTGAATTAAGGAGTGTAGCTACATCTATAATCTCAGGCTCTTTAGCCGCATTTTCAATAATAGTAGAGCCCTTGGCTCTTGAAGCCGCCAACATGATATTAATCGTGGCCCCGACACTGGATACATCCAGATAAATCTTGGCCCCGCGCAATTCCTTGGCATACAGGTGGATAGAGCCGTGTTCATTAGTCACTGTTGCGCCCAGCGCTTCAAATCCCTTGATGTGCTGGTCAATCGGACGGGGCTCGAAATTACAGCCACCGGGAAGCCCTATTGTCGCTTCCTTGAATCTTCCAAGGAGCGCTCCCATCATATAGTAAGACGCCCGCAATTTCTTCACAGGCCCATTAGGCATAGGGATGGACACAATACGGGAGGGGTCAATTCTCATTTGGTTGCCTGACCAGGATACATTCGCGCCAAGCTCTTCCAGTATTTCGGAGTAAACTGCAACATCGCTAAGGGACGGTAGATTATCCAGCACAACTTCAGATTCGGCTAAAATCGCCGCAGGAATAAGCGCAATCGCGCTATTCTTGGCTCCGCTGATCGTGACAACACCTTGCAGCGGACGTCCACCGCCAATCATTAATTTTTCCATAAATTAACAGGTTCCCCCTACGTGTATTGCGGTTGGTCGACAATACGTGCTGTGGCTTTTCTGATGATAAAGGTGATGAAAATGGAAAGACACCGGCTATGCGGTGTACTCTCCACATCATCATATTCAACTGAAAAGGACAGTATGACCTGTCCGATAGGCTTATTCAAAACTTCATGGACTGCTGTCCTTCAAAACTTAAGTAAAAGATCTTACGCTTTGTTGTTGGAACCGAACTCACGGATTTTACCGATAACGGTTTGTTTGATAGCGTCGCGACCTGGTACGATGAATGTACGTGGGTCGTAAGCATCCGGTTTAGCAGCCAAAACTTCGCGAACTACTTTAGCAAATGCGATTTGGTTCTCAGTGTTAACGTTGATCTTGGAAGTACCCAGGGAGATCGCTTTGTCGATGTCATGTACAGGAATACCAGTACCGCCATGAAGAACGAGTGGCAATTTAACAGCGTCACGGATCTCTTCCATTTCTTTGAATCCGAGGTTAGGCTCGCCATGGTAAGGACCGTGTACGGAACCAAGTGCCGGAGCCAAAGTGTCGATGCCAGTTTCTTTAACGATGCGTACGCACTCATTAAGGTCAGCATATTGGATGCCGCCGATAACGTCGTCTTCTTGTCCACCAACAGTACCTACTTCTGCTTCTACAGAAACACCTTTAGCGTGAGCATATTCAACGACTTTCTTAGTCATTTCAATGTTCTCGTCGATTGGGTGGTGGGATCCGTCGATCATTACGGAAGTAAAGCCAGCATCGATGGCTTCTTTACATTTATCAAAGCTGGAGCCATGGTCCAGGTGAATCGCTACAGGAACAGTGATTTTCAGGTCGTGGATAAGTCCTTCCACCATCTTAACAACAGTGGTGAAACCGCCCATGTGACGGGCTGCGCCTTCGGATACACCAAGAATTACCGGAGATTTCTCTTCTTCGGCTGCACCCAAAATAGCTTGAGTCCATTCAAGGTTATTGATGTTGTACTGACCTACTGCGTACTTTCCTTCAAGTGCTTTGTTCAACATGTCTGTCATAGATACTAATGGCATGGTTCATCCTCCTAAAGATGTTTTCGCTATAATTTATAGAACCGTTTATCACATACAGGCTTATTATAGCACATCCAGTGTCAAATACTAAATAGCACTAACAAAAAAATGTCCCGGTGGGACGATATTTATCCACCCCTGTTGTTATACGCCCTTTTCCAAGTTTTCCCCTCCGAAAAAAGGATTCTGCCATTTAGCAGAATCCTTGCTTCAGCTGCACTGATCGACCGATTTATTGCGAAGATGCATATTTACCGCCACACGCATCTCGTCAATGTCGAAAGGTTTGGTAAAGTGCATAAGCGCGCCCAATTTCGTTGCTTCTTTGATCATATCCAGCTCTCCATACGCTGTCATCATGATCACCTTGATCTCCGGATTGATCTCCTTCAGATGCTTGAGAATCTCAAGTCCATCCATTCCCGGGATTTTCATATCGAGCAAGACCAAGTCTGGGGATTCGGTACGAACAATTTCCAGTGCAAGTTTACCATTCGCCGCCTGAAATGTAGTGTAACCCTCGCTGTTGAACACTTCCATAAGAAGAATCCTGATCCCGTTCTGATCGTCGACAATCAACACTTTATTTTTCTCCATTATCAATACCCTCCCAGAATTTAAGGCAGATTGACCATACCGCGCTCTCCACAGCTAACGGCCCCTTTATAACTTAGTCCATACGAAACCTATAATTCGTGGTGTAGATTCAAAATCCTGCTAAATGGATAAAATGCGTAAATCTATGCCATAAAATGGGGTATTGTCATCGACTTTTTCTGATCGGAAATGTAAAAATATATCGTAAGACGAACATACATTAGAAGTAAAACCATTCTGGAGGTCGGGCAGGCTTCTGGCATAAGCAAAAGAGCCTCCAAATGGAGGCTCCTACGAACACCTGTAAGGCGCTGTATATACTATTTATTGAGCACTGTAGTGAGTAAGAGAAGCTTTGACAAACTCGCGGAACAGTGGTTGCGGACGGTTCGGACGGGAAATGAATTCCGGATGGAATTGTACCGAAAGGAACCACGGATGACCCGGAAGCTCCACGATTTCTACCAGACGTCCATCTGGGGATGTACCAGAAATCACTAGACCCGCTTTTTCGATCTCATCACGGTAAGCATTGTTGAACTCATACCGGTGACGGTGACGCTCGTACACTAGCTCATCATCGTAGCAAGACATCGCCAGGGAACCCGGCAAAAGCTTACAAGGATAAAGGCCAAGACGCATTGTACCGCCCATATCTTCGATATCTTTCTGTTCAGGAAGCAGATCAATCAGAGGATAATTCGTAGACGGATCAATCTCTGAGCTGTTCGCTCCTTCCAGACCCAATACGGAACGGCCGTATTCAATGACGGACACCTGCATACCCAGGCAAATGCCGAAGAAAGGAATTTGTTTTTCCCGTGCATAACGGATAGCTGAGATCTTGCCTTCAATGCCACGATCGCCGAAGCCGCCTGGAACCAGAATGCCGCCAACACCGCGCAGCTGCTCGTCCACATTCTCATCGGTAACCAGTTCCGCATCCACCCAGCGTAGCTTAACTTCTGCGTTCGATGCAAAGCCTGCATGCGAAAGGGATTCAACTACACTCAAATAAGCATCGTGCAGAGCAACGTATTTGCCGACAATGGCAATTTCAACCGTATGCTCCAGTTTGTTGATTCGATCCAGCATGCCTTCCCATTCCCGCATATCCGGTGCAGGCGTAGTCAGCTTCAAATGGTTAACTACGATCTCGTCCAAGCCCTCGTCACGCAGGTTCAACGGAACCTCGTACAAGGTGGAAGCGTCGCGGCATTCCACTACGGCATTGGCGTCGATATCGCAGAACAGGGCAATCTTCGCCTTCATGTCCGAAGACAGTTCATGCTCCGTACGGCAAACAATCACATTCGGCTGAATTCCGATGCTCCGCAGCTCTTTTACACTATGCTGGGTCGGCTTGGTCTTCACTTCGCCTGCTGCCTTGATATAAGGAATCAGCGTTACGTGAATGTACATTACGTTCTCCCGGCCGATATCGCTCTTGATCTGACGAATCGCTTCCAGGAACGGAAGACTCTCGATATCCCCCACTGTACCGCCGATCTCCGTGATCACGACGTCCGAACCGGCTTCGCGGCCTGCACGGAAGACACGTTCCTTGATTTCATTCGTAATATGCGGGATAACCTGAACCGTTCCTCCCAAGTACTCACCGCGGCGTTCCTTGCTGATTACTGAAGAATACACTTTACCTGTCGTTACATTGCTGTTCTTGGACAGGTTAATGTCAATAAACCGTTCATAGTGTCCAAGGTCAAGGTCCGTTTCCGCGCCATCATCTGTCACGAATACTTCACCGTGCTGATAAGGACTCATTGTTCCAGGGTCCACATTAAGATACGGATCAAATTTCTGAATCGTCACCTTTAGACCTCTGTTCTTAAGCAGCCTACCCAGCGAAGCAGCGGTAATGCCTTTGCCAAGGGAAGACACAACCCCACCCGTTACAAAAATATACTTTGTCACTGTAAAACCCTCCTAAATAAAGTCCAGAAATTCAGGCGACGCATGATGTTTATCGTAACCCGTTTTTCTATCGTCAAACGGGGGAAATCAAAAGTTACTTTAGCCGGCACAAAGACCTTCCTCCGCCCCTTTAAAATCGCGGAAATTCCGGCTCCTTGGCATCTAAAAAAACAAAAAAGTGACACCCGTAGCACCGGGGCACTTTTTATTTTAGAAAACACATATTAACTTTCATCATAAGCCCATGCAATAGTTTACTCTGACGGTTCTCCACTGTCAAGGGCAGAATTATGCTACCTCAAAGAACGGGATTAATATTTATCGTCCTCGTCCTCATCGTCTGAATCTTCTTCACTTTCCGCGTCCGAATCGTCATCGTCCACGTCATCTTCATCGATGTCTTCTTCGTCAATAACCACATCGTCGTCAACTTCTTCTTCGCTGTCGTCGTCGGAATAGAGGTCGTCGCGATCTTCGTCGATAGCGTCGAAATCCTCTTCTTCAGATGCGTAGTTATCATCTTCTTCAGTGAAATCATCGTCTTCCAAATCGTCATCCTCGTCGTTGATGATACGCGGACGTTTGGAATTACCGACTGGATCATCGGAGCGCTCCAGCGGATACCAGCGTTTCAGCCCCCACAGATTCGTCCCTACACAGGCAAAACGTCCGTCGATGTTAATCTCAGTATATAACTGGGCAATGGTATCGTTGGTTTGTTCTTCGGTCATCCCGCGCAGCTTGGCCACCTCGACCATCAGGTCACGGTAATAAAACGGCGTATTAGCCGCCTTCAGCACCAGGAAAGCCAGGTCTACCATCGGCATTTCTTTTACTTTCTCGGGGTCCAACTTTAAATTGAGTGGCGTACTCATTAAAGGACACTTCCTCTCACGCATTGTTCACTATTCACGGCTTTAATTCAATAATATCCAGTAACAAACCTAAGTAAAACCTATTTAGCAACAAAATGCAAGTCAAAAGGGGCAAGCTTCGAACGCAAAAAAAACGTCAGCATTTTCCGACAGGGAAACGTTTTTTTCGCAGGTAACGATCAATATGTACTTTTATGAATAACTAAGCCTGCATTTATTGGCAAGAGCCTCTCTAAAAAAGGCGGAGGAATCTCCTCCGCGCATGACTGTATCCACGCCAAGGAATGGCTCCTTACGGGATGTTACAAAGAGAGTGTTAAATCTCTTCTGTTTATTTTATGTGAAGCGCCGTCTTTTGACACGATGGGCAGCCCATTTCCTTAAAAAAGGGCAAGTTCCCATTCGGCTATCCTCCTCCGCTCATACAATATTTCAGTACGGCACCAAGGAGGGGACGGCAAAACACATGGACTATTACGGATTTTGGCAGATGCTGCTTGATGAGATATCGGCTGCCCCCAAGGATGACGAACGGCGTATTGTTACCTTTTATGATGCCCGCCATTACGCCAGAGCCTTATCTGAGTGGAGGACGCTACGTACGAAAAAAACGAGACTGCGGCAGGTACAGGTCGCCCCGCTGATTCGCGCTTTTTTTGTGCCTGCCGCAGGTGCGGCAAAGCTGATGCATAAATTCGCTGACACGCTGAGTGTGGAAGAGGATTACCGCATACAGCTCCATGCTCTGCCCAGCGAGAAAACCGGGACCGCCGTGATGCCCTGGGGCGTGAAAGCGATTCATGCCCCTCAGGCCTGGTCGAAGTCAACCGGTGTGCAAGTCAAGATTGGCGTTATTGATACAGGCGCCGACTATCGTCACCCTGATCTGCGCCATTCGCTGGCTACAGGTGTGAACCTGCTGCGGCGGGGGATGCTGCCGCTGGATGACAATGGCCACGGCACCCATATCGCTGGCACACTAGCCGCCGCTGGCGGCACGCGCGGCATGATGGGGGTGGCGCCAAGAGCTACCCTCTATCCCGTCAAAGCCTTTGATCACAACGGCTCTGCTTATGTGTCCGACATTGTGCTGGGGATTGACTGGTGCGTCCAGAACCGGATCGACATCATCAATATGAGCTTCGGCATGAAGACGAGAAGCAAGGCGCTTCATAATGTTGTAATAAAGGCCTACCGAGCTGGCATTGCTATTATCGCTTCCTCCGGCAATGATGGCAAACGCGGCGGGGATTACCCAGCGCGCTATCCGGAGACCATAGCTGTGGGCGCCATAGATAAGAAGCGCCGGGTCGCCAGCTTCAGTAACCGTGGTTCGTACATCGATGTATACGGACCCGGCGAAAGCGTGCCATCTTGCTGGTTGAAGGAGGGCTACAAGGAAATGAGCGGCACGTCCATGGCGACGTCGCATGTGACGGGATCCGCTGCCCTTTTGCTCGCTCTTCGGCCAGGGCTCACCCCCCGGGAGCTGAAGCTCCTGCTGCGCCGCACCGCTTCCCCGGTGCGGCTGCGTAAAGGGCAGCGCAGAGCCTCCCTCGGAGGCGGCGCTGCCGATGCCCTTCGCCTGCTACGCGCAGGCATCAGGGCCAAGCGGGGCCCATCCGCGAATGCTGCCAGCCGGCGCGCGGATTGACGGGGGCCAGTGGTGCAGCGCCACTGGCTCAAAACGGCCGCCATCCTGTAAACCAAGGAATGGCGGCCGCCCTGCAAAGCACATGAAGCTAACCATGTGCACTTATCTTCTTTGTGTAGACACAAGCACACCGCCTCCTAGAGACACCGGAGGCGGTGTACTGAACATCCCCAAACCCTGATAAAACGGGGCTTGGGGATAAATAGATTACATGCGGTCCGGAGCGGATACCGCCAGAAGACGCAGTACATTAGCAATAGTGGTACGCGTTGCTCCAAGCAGAGCAAGACGGGCCAACGTTTGGGCCGAATCTTCGGTAATGACGCGCTCAGCCTTGTAATAGCTGTGGAAGAGTGCCGCCAAATCATAGACATAACGCACCAAGCGATGCGGCGCGTAAGCGTCAGCTGCAGAACCAATCTCCGCTGGCAGCTCACCAATTTTGCGCAGGAGGTCATATTCATGAGGGGCATTGAGCTTGCTGAAATCAAGCTCAGCATAATCAGGCAGTGCGATCCCTTGTTCCTCTGCTTGACGGAAGATACTGCAAATCCGCGCATGCGCATATTGTACATAGAATACCGGGTTCTCGTTGGACGTAGAGATCGCTAGGTCCATATCGAAATCCAGATGAGAGTCCATGCTGCGCATGGTGAAGAAATAACGGATGGCGTCGATGCCAACCTCTTCCATCAGATCCTCCATCGTTACCGCTTTACCGGTACGCTTGGACATCTTCACTTTCTCGCCATTCTGGAACAAGCTGACCATTTGGGCAATCAGGACAACCAATTTCCCCGGGTCATTGCCGAGTGCCGACATCGCTGCCTTCATCCGCGGAATATAACCATGGTGATCGGCGCCCCAGATGTTGATCATTTTGTCATAGCCGCGGCCGTATTTATCATTATGGTAGGCAATATCCGGTGTCAGATACGTATAGGTACCGTCGTTCTTGATCAGCACGCGGTCCTTGTCGTCGCCATACTTGGTGGTCTGCAACCAGGTTGCGCCCTCCTCTTCATATACCTCGCCACGCTCACGCAGATCGTCCAGCGAACGCAAGACTGCTCCATTCTCATAGAGCGAGGTCTCGCTAAACCAGATATCAAATGGAACGCGGAAACGTCCCAGATCACGTTTGATTTTATCCAATTCCTTATTCAAGCCGTAGGTACGGAAGAACGCCGCACGGTCCCCCGGCGTCAGCTCCAGCAGAGAATCTCCCTTCTCAGCCACAAGTTCCTTGGCAAATCCCTTGATATCTTCACCATGATAGCCGTCCTCCGGCATTTCTGCCGGTTGTCCCAGCTCCTGCAGGTAGCGGGTCTCGATAGATTTGCACAGATTGGCAACCTGATTTCCGGCATCATTAATATAGTACTCCCGGGTTACCTGATAACCGGCATAATCCAGCACGTTACAGAGTGCATCGCCGACAGCTGCGCCGCGGGCATGTCCCAAGTGTAGACTTCCCGTAGGGTTCGCGCTGACGAATTCAACCTCTACCTTTTGACCCTGTCCTAAGCCAATGCGGCCGTAGTTGTCTCCCTGTGCGGCAACCTGGGTGATGACATCATAAAGATAGTCCTTGGACAATGTAAAGTTAATAAAGCCCGGTCCGGCAATCTCTGCCTTCTCAATAGAAGCGCTGCTCTTGTCCAAGTGTTCTAGAATTGCCTCAGCAATCTGGCGCGGGTTGCGCTTAGCAATCTTGGTGAGCTGCATAGCAGCATTGGTCGCCAAATCACCGTGCTCCTTGTCTCTTGGCACTTCCAGCACGATGGCTGGAAGTGCTTCGCGTGCAACCAGCCCCGCAGCAACAACTGCATCGGCAATGGCTTCTTTTACCCGTTCATTAATAAGTTCGAGCGGATTTTGACTCTGTGTCATGATTTTGGTTCCTCCTGTATATGCAAACTGAGTACGAACTGCCCTGACAACTCCTCGTATACGTATAAATCATACTCCCACGTTACGTTCATAGAGCGCCCGTCTCGGGAAATCTCCAGCTTCCGGGTCTCCGTGGACAGATTAAAGTTCGTATAGGGAGAGCGGTAAAAGCCCGGCAGACGCTGTCCCTCTTGAAAGCTCTGCTCGGACTCAACCGCGCCATGGCGGATCAGCTTCAATTCGCTGCCTGCAATCTTTATCATTGTACGAACAGTTGCTTCCTCACCCTGAGGACCCTGCCCGGGCTCTACATATCGGATGAACAGCTGCTGTCCCTTGGCTATAACTTCTCCGGTAGTATTCAGTACAGTACGCTCACCTTCATGCTGGCTTACGAGTGTAACTGAAACGCCGTATTTGTGATTTTGAATTTCCGGCACCTGCATTCCTCCATTCTGCAAGCCTCTGCAGACCAAAGGCGAATTCGCTTTCCCATTGTACTACTATATCCAGTTCAAGGGTGCAATTCAATTCCTTATTCGAGGAAGATTCCACGGAATCTAATTTTACCATAGCGACACAAAAAAGACACTTGCCCCGCTATTACAAAGATGATGATTTATTGCTTCATTGGGATAGTCAGTTTTTCTTCTTGTCGATATGTCCTTAAGAGCCATGGTTAATCTCAAGGAGCGCCTGCTCGGGCACATCAGTGAAGCAGTCATTACGGCGATAGTAATCTCCGGAAAACCAGGAGTTGTTCGGATCTGGATTCATTGAGACTCCGTTCGCTTTGTGCACGATTCGCTTTTTCTCCAGTATAAATATTACAAACCTTTTCCTTCTATAATACTTCTTCATATAACCGGAAGATGGTCACTAATTAGACGATGGATGCCAACCACAAAAAGAGGCTGCCCCAGCCATATAGTAGGACTGGAACCGCCTCTTCCTCTTAAGTTAACGGGCCGGAACTACCTTCCAGCATCTTTAAAGGCGAATCGTTGCTTCCATGTAGAACCACCATCCATGGTGGCGTATACGGCTGATTGATCCTGTTCCCTTACGGCGAGCCAGCCATGCTTGCTGTCCGGGAAAGAGATAGTCCCCTCGAATCCCTGTATAGGCTTCAAGTTGCTCCACGTCTTGCCACCATTCACGGTGCGTCCTACGGCAACCTGCTCTCCGGCTAGAGAATAGCCGACCAGAAAAGCGGTGCTGTTACCCACTAACCGCATGTTGCCAGGCTTTCCAGATGCCGGCCCAGATTTGAGCTGGGCCGCTCCACTGCCCGCCGCCGTCTGTGCTAGTAATCAGATAGTTGGCCTGTCCTTCTCCAATAGAAGCAACTGCCCAGCCGTGCACATTATCGGGAAAAGAAATTCCTTTGAAGTTCCACTGGCCATGATAAATCTCTTGAAAATGACAGCCACCGTCCGAGGTGCCGATCATAAAGCCGTTACCTACAACTCGGCCAGTCTCACTATTCAGAAATGCAATGTCTGAGAAGGCGAGTGGCGTTTCTCCCTGCTGGGCATGTTTCTGTTGCAACCCTTCCAGCAAACCATGATCGCCCGTTCCACAAACCGGTGTACCTGCTGCAGTGGATTGGGCCGCTTGTGCGGAAGAAACAACCGTTACCCAGCCTGAAAGCGCTAGAAGTCCTGCTGAAAAGAGTGTCAATGCTGCTCTGCGCCAATGATGTAGCCAATTCATAGGGAAAACACCTCTTTTTAATATATACCCCAGTGTTGCAATCGTTACTCTGTCAGAACCTCGGCCTCCCCAGTGAATATCCTGTCACTTCCTTTCCCATAATGAGGATGAGAGCAAGAAAGGAGCCTGGTGCAATGCCAAGCAATTCCGCCAACCCACCTAAACGTAAAAGTCCTCTCCGCCGGGCTTTTCAGCTGCTGTCAGCCCTGACGATCTTGTGCTTGCTGGCTGCAGGAGCCCTGCTGGGATACCTATATCAGAAAGACTTGCCGCCTACCCTGGACGATGTCCGCTCCAGACTACTCGATGTCCGGGGAAATGTACTGGCCACCTTCACCTCAGACGGACGCAGTCGTGATCCAGTGGAGCTAAGTCATATTTCGCCGCTGCTTGTTCAGGCTACCCTGGCGGTGGAAGACCGCAAATTCTACAAGCATACCGGCTTTGACCTGAAAGGCATGGCCCGGGCTATCCTCGTCAATCTGGAGGAAGGGGGCCGCTCGCAAGGCGCCAGTACGCTGACCCAGCAGCTTGCACGCAATCTCTATCTATCCCATGAGAAGACTTGGACTCGCAAAATTAAAGAAGCCTTCTATACGATGCAGCTCGAGATGAAATATAGCAAAGACGAGATCCTGAACATGTATTTGAATGAAATCTACTATGGTCACGGGGCCTACGGTATTGAAGCTGCGGCCAAAATGTATTTCGGCAAGTCTGCAGCGGATCTCGACCTCGCTGAGAGTGCAATGCTGGCCGGGGTACCCAAGGGGCCAACTTACTATTCGCCTTACAACCACATGGAGAACGCCAAGAATCGCCAGCAGCTTATCTTGTCAGTTATGGCTGAGCTAGGTGACATTACAGAGGCTGAAGCCAAGCAGGCGGAGCAGGAGAAACTGAACTTCAAGCCACAAGGGGAGAAAGACACCACCGTAGCCGCGCCCTACTTTCGCGATTATGTGCGGGGCTTGGCGATAGACTTGCTGCATATCGACAGCGACGAATTCGAACAGGGTGGATTGAATGTCTACACCACTCTCGACCCGGTTATGCAGCAAGCAGCGGAGGATGCCGTCGGCAAAGGAATGGACCCGGCCAGTGAATTGGAGACAGCCCTGGTATCCATTGATCCACGTACCGGTTACATTAAAGCGATGGTGGGGGGCAAAAACTACCGGACCAACCAGTTCAACCACGCACTGGCAAACACCCGGCAGCCCGGATCTTCTTTCAAGCCGATTATGTATCTTACGGCCCTGTCCTCCAAAACGATGAACGGTCTCTCTGTGTTCAATAGCCAGCCGACACTATTCCATTATGACAATAACCGCAAAACCTATCAGCCCCGTAATTTTGGTGACAAGTACCTAGGGGAAATTAATATGCGCCAAGCGATTGCTGCCTCAGACAATATTTATGCCGTGAATACGATTATGAAGATCGGAGCGGACAAGGTGGCGGAGATGGCCGCGGAGATGGGGATTAAAAGCCCACTCCAACACGTACCCTCCCTGGCGCTAGGCACTTCACCGGTCAGTCCGCTGGAAATGGCCTCAGCCTTCGCCGTAATCGGCGGCGGCGGGGTCCGGATGCCCGCAACAGCCATCCTGAAGATCACAGACGCCAAAGGGATCGTCCTGTACGAAGCACCTCCGCCTCAGGGGGAGGCAGTGGTAGAGCCGGCAGCCGCTTATGTGTTGACTCGGCTGATGGAGGGCGTGTTCGAGACAGGGGGCACGGGGAACCGCGTGGCTTCCATCATCAAACGCCCTGTTGCTGGCAAGACCGGCACAACCGATACTGATGGCTGGATGGTTGGCTTCACCCCCGAATTATCGACGGCTGTCTGGGTCGGATACGACAAAGGCCGAGATATTGCAACGACCGATGGCAGGCGCGCTGCCCCGATTTTTGCCCAGTACACAGAGAAAGCACTGGAGAATGTGCCGCCCAAGATTTTTCCAATTCCAGACGGGGTAGTCAGTGTCTATATTGATAAGCAATCCGGCAAGCTGGCTACATCCGAATGTCCGGACAAGGTGCTGGAGACCTTCATCAGCGGCACAGAGCCCACAGCATATTGCGATCAGCACGGGGCAGGAGAAAAGGCCCATCGAGCGGAAGAACCGGCTCCTGGAAAGGATGATTCTGGTGACGGGCACTCCCTATGGCAGGATATCAAGCGCTGGTGGATGAATTAGGCCTACTTGGGTATAAAGAATTGGATTTTAGCGTTTCGCCGACCCAAAATTGGGTATAAAAGAATAGAACCCCAAACAACCTCTCCTTTTGGACTTCTGAATCGGAGAGGTTTTTATTTAAGAACCTATAACCGGGTATTGGGATGTAAGGCATGGATAACCCCCGCAACCAACCTCTGCGTACAGACAGAAGATATCTGCTTATTATTCCGTATCCTTATAAAGGAGGTCTGTCCATGGTCCCCTCAAAGCTGGCAGTCTATGGGGCCGCAATCATCTTTTTTGCAAGCGTGGATTGCTCGTTGGTATTAGGCTCTGCTCTAGCAGCTTCGGCTGGCACAGAATCCGCTACTGTCTCTCCGGCTGCACCAACAGAACAAACCCGGCGCTCGCTGGAACATGCCGGCTTCCGTCAGCAAGGCGCCATCTACTTACCTTTAAAAGAAATGGCTCCGCTGCTTGATCTCCACGTGCTGTGGAACTCAGAAAAATCCAGTATTGAGGTTACCGGTCTTTATCAAGCGCTTAGTTTAAAGGTTGGACAATCAAAGGCCTACACGGTGGACAATAAAGTGATCAGTCTAGGTGCACCCACAATCATTAGAGATGGCATCACCTATGTACCGGCCACCCTGTTCTCCAAAGCCTTTAGCCTTCCTGTTGGCTGGGACGGTAAGCTAGATGTTACTGTTCCATACACCGAACGGTATCTCAAAGCAGTATCTGGGCGGGAATTGTTCTGGCTACATAAGGAGAAGGGGGTTGTCTACAGCGGATCAAGCGAGAGACGGCCTGTCCGGTCAGGAATCGCTAATGTTAGTCAGCTGGATTGGGCCACTCTCAACGTGCATACGGTGAACAGCACAAGCTATGTGCTTGATCTTAATAATGCCTCTGGTGAGCCACATATTCATGTCAGCAACTATCGTATTTTGCTGCACGATGAACGTCTGGTTCGCCAGACCGTGAGCAGCTACGGGGGAATGCGCAATCTCGGTATGAAGGAGAATGTCTCCGCCTATCAAGGAAATCTGGTCATGGTGAACAAAAGCATTCTGTACCTGGTCAATCCGGACGGTCATATTTTCAAAACATACAATTTGGCAGAGCTCACCGGCATTGATGATACTTTTGCGCTCGAAGCCATCGAAGAGGACTTCCTGCTGGTGCGTCCGTACCAGAAAGGAACACTGTTCCTAATTGATCGCATCAGCAAAGAAAGTACAGCACTCTATACGCAGCTTCTAGGGTCAGAGGACCAGGTCTGGTTGGAGCAGTACCCGAACTGGGACTTCGATTATCCGGGAGACCGGCTCCAATATACCGGACGTCTGGGCAATACGCTGTCCTTTGCATGGACGTCTTATGAGGACAACCGGCAGGTTCACTTCACGTATACGCTTTCTTCACTCTAATAATTTACATTTCTGTTATAATAAAAGAAACACCAAATCTAAACATGTGAATGAGGGACATGGTATGAAAGATACGGGTATGATTCGGAATTTGGACAGTCTGGGAAGAATTGTGGTTCCCGTGGAAATCCGTATGACACGCAATATCGACATTGGGGATCCGATCGAATTTTTCATTATGAATGAGGATGTTATTGTACTTAGAAAATACACCTCCACGGAATGCACCTTTTGCCGGAGTCTGGATCACGTGAGCTATTACAAGGATCAATTTATCTGCAATAGCTGCCTGAAGGAGCTTGGTGATCCGGAGCGACTCCCACAGGAGCCGGAACCTTCTCCACTCCTTCCTCAGGCTACCGCCGACCCTGGCAGCAGTGTCAAGCGGAAGAAGACTGAAGAAATGACACAGCGGCTGGAGCGGGCCATCGAAGAGCATCCATTCGCCAATCAGAAGGAACTCGCCGAGATCCTGGGAATCAGCCAAGCGCGGGTGAGTCAATTAAAACGCAAGCTTAATGCTCCGAGGCAATCCAAGATCGGCTGATCGGCTGTACCGAACGGAATCCACATCGTTCGATTTGTCTGAATCGCTGCACTCCGCTATACTAGCATTTATAGAATATTAAAAAGGCTGCATCCCCATAGTACAGGAGATGCAGCCCTTTTGCTGGGATGTCCGCTTAGTGGACGGATAAAACCGGCAAAATTCTGATGATTATTCCGACAGTGCTACTTTCAGCTCTTCCCTCGAAGCTTCCCACCACTCTTCATTATGTGAAATAAGCAATGACTTCAGCGCCGCCTTTTCCGCTTCTCCAAGCCCCTCCACGATAACCTTCCGTTTTAAAGCCGAATCGAGTTTGTTCACATGTTCGGCTAAAATCTTCCAACCCCGACGGGCTTCGGTGTCAATCCACATCTCACAAGCCGTAATTCCGGCGTAGTGCTGACCCTCGGATGTCCGGTCTACAGCTACCCATACGACCCAAACTTGCCTCCCGTTCGGAACATCCTCACGGTTCACGGAGAACTTAATGCCCTTCTCCACCTTGCTCTTAGCATGCATAGCTCCGATATCAATGATCGCTTCGCCATTATCAATAATGACGGGGGACACATTGTTCAAATCAATTGAGCCTGCTCCAAATCCTTTATGTTTGCTCTTCGCGTTGACAATATTCAAGGCAATCTGTTTCTTGCCTTCCGGTTGCTTGTTATCCACAGATGCAC
Source organism: Paenibacillus sp. NPDC057934 (assembly GCF_042887565.1). Classification (NCBI taxonomy): domain Bacteria; kingdom Bacillati; phylum Bacillota; class Bacilli; order Caryophanales; family Paenibacillaceae; genus Paenibacillus; species Paenibacillus sp. NPDC057934. The sequence goes on along the minus strand of NZ_JBHVPB010000022.1, from coordinate 21,859 downwards.
GTCCTTCCTCTTACGAATAATTTAATTTTAGCTAATAATCTCGCGATTGCAAACATATACATCCCGTAGATGCTTGTCAACGGGAGGGAATCACAGTATGAAGCCACCGACATTTCGAACCAAAATCAGCATTCTGGCTCTGGCCGCCCTAACGCTGCTGGGCGGGAGCTTGTGGAGCTACCCAGGTGCAAGCCCTGCCTTGGCAGGCATGTCTGCCCAAAAAGCGGCCAAGTCCCCCGCAATCTCGCCCGGCAAGGGCACTGCGCAGCAGGCATTCCCGGAGAGCGCACCTGTCCCCGTGTCCGAGGCGCTAAGCCAAAGAGTCGCCGAGTACCATCTCGACGTGAAACTTGACCCGGCGACTGCCACCTTAAAAGGCGCGGAGACGGTAACCTGGAACCATCCCGGCCGTAAGCCTGTCAGCGATCTGTATTTCCATCTCTACCCCAATGCCTTCGAATCCCGCAATACGACTTTTATGAAAGAATCCGGCGGTGAGCTCCGAAGTGACAAGATGCCCGAGAATGGGTTCGGCAGCATGACCCTGACGGATGTACGAACCACAGAAGGCACCTCTCTCATCCAGAGAGTGCAGTATGTTCAACCCGATGACGGGAATATCAATGACCGTACATTGGTGAAGGTGCATCTGCCGGAACCCGTGAACGGTGGGGAAAGTGTGACCCTCAAACTTCAATTTGAGGTCAAGCTACCCAAAGTATTCGCCCGGATGGGGATCTCGGGAAACTTCGTTATGGCCGGACAATGGTTTCCCAAGATTAGCGTCTATGAACCCGCCGGAACCCGCGGAGTAGTCCAGGAAGGCTGGAATCTGCATCAGTACCACGGGACATCGGAATTCTACAGCGATTTTGGCATATACAACGTGACTCTAACTGTGCCTCCTGAATATACCGTTGCTGCCACGGGATTCCCGGTGAAGACGGCTAAACTGAAGCAGAATCAGAAAATTTATCAATTCTACGCTGACGACGTCCATGATTTTGCCTGGGCTGCGTCGCCTGATTTTGTGGTCGCTGAGGAGGCCTTCTCCACGCCAGAGGTTCCAGGCGTGCGGATCAAGCTATATCTGGACCCGCTGCATAAAGACCTCAAGGAGCGTTATTTCCAAGCTGCGAAGGCTGCCCTAAGCGCGTTTAGTAAATGGTACGGGCCGTATCCTTATTCCACACTTTCAATAGTGGTTCCGCCCAAGGATGCCAATGGGGCTGGGGGGATGGAATATCCAACACTGATCACGGCCTTTGGTGCATCCGAGTCTTCCCCAGACACCTCATTGGAACGAACAGTGGTCCACGAGATAGGCCATCAATATTTCTATGGCATGGTAGCCAGCAACGAATTTGAGGAAGCCTGGCTGGATGAGAGTTTCACCTCCTATGCCGAAGACCGCCTAATGGAGCAAGAGTATGGTGTGGTAGCCAACCTGCCCATTCAGGCCAGTCTGGTGACTTCTCCTCAGGCTCTCACACTAGAAACCTGGAAATATAGCGGAGCAGATGCTTATACCCAAAATGTGTATCTCCGTGGCAAATTAGTGCTGAAAGACATCGAACGGCAAGTAGGTACTAAAACTATGGATACCATCCTATCCACCTATACGAATAAATACCGGTTCCGCCACCCCTCTACCCGTGATTTTCAGAAGGTCGTAGAGAACGTGACCAAGAAATCATGGCAGAACTATTTCGACCTTTATATCTATGACGGCGGAGCCCCTGATTTCTCGATCGACGATATCCAGATGCGTACCAAAGAAAATGCCGGTACCGGCCAAGGCTATGAATCCATCGTAAAGGTGAGTAACAGAGGCAGCCACTACGCGAATGTCCCCATTAGATTTACCTTCTCTGATGGCCACACTGTGGAGCGAGTCTGGAATGGGGACAACAAGAATACAGCGTTCCAGTTGATCTCCAGCTCCCCACTATTGTCCGCAGAGATCGATCCCCAGCACACCCTTCTGCTGGAGAACAAACATATCAACAATTTCAGGCTAGCGGAGATCAAGCCGGATACCCTCTCCCGCTGGACGCTAACCTTGTCAAAACTGCTTGAAACTGTGCTTGGAACTCTGGTCTGGTGAGGTGGATGGGCTTGAAAACATCAATTATTCGCGGTTGGCAAAGTTTGAAGGAACAAACTTATATTCTGATCCTGCTATTCATCTACCGGCTGCTCTGGGGTTACTTTATGTATGGTTTCGTACGGGAGGCCGTAGTATCAGTCCTCCTGCGTTATCCTGAACACAACGCGGGGGGCAGCGGTATGTCCAGGCTGCTGTTCTACATCGAGGGTCAGCATAGTCTTACCTCGGACCCTGACGTACAGCGCTGGCTATGCATGCTGCTGGGGTTGACCGTGCTGCGACTGCTCATTTCCCCGTTCATTCGGGCGGGTCTGCTGCATGAGCTGCATCAGGAGCGTTCAGGAGAACGCGGTCTGTTCTTTTTTCCCGGCATGAAGAAGCATGGTCTGTCCGTGCTGGTCTTCAGCCTGGTAGAGTGGCTATTCGCCCTTCTACCCGTTTACTGGTTCGCACCCAAGATATATACACTGCTGCTGTCATCTTTAATGGACTATAAGCTGCTGCTGAATGGCATTCCCTATATTCTGGTCTGGTGCGCCTATGTGTATGTTATCCGCTTGCTGTTGTTGTACATGCAGTTCGGCTATACGGCCGGGACTGGTATGTTCTCTTCCCTGCTAATCGCCCTACGGTGCTTCCTCACCGCGATAGGGGTATCGCTCGTAATGGGAGCAGGCAGTCTGCTTCTCTTGGTGATCTACGCTTTGGGGATTATTTACTTCCCAGGCCTGCCCGCACTCCTGATCCGCCAACTCCTTCCGCTCCCGTCCACACTGCTTAAATTGTGGGGCATAGCGGCTCAATATGACCTATGGAGGAGTAAAGCATTCCCACAATAAATTCGCCCCACTCAGGGCATATTAGAAGAGTCATTGTTCCTGGATAACAGGAGCCGCGACTCTTTTTTTGTCATCTTCAGCAGAGCGATTTGCAAAATGGTAACGGGTTTGATACAATGGCTTCTGTACTACTAGTAACAACTTTGTAATCTTTTGAAGGCACTTCTTAATAACTTCATTTATGTCATGTATGCAGTTGTCGATACGTCACACTTTAGGTGCATAAAACGCCGAATTCCTTGCACCGGGAAGTGGGGGAACCATATTTTGGGTGAATTGATCTCGTAAGAGAGGGATCATAGGGGACCTTCTACCGAACCCTTAAGCTAACCTCGCAGGCCTTGGAAGGAGTACATCTTTTGAACAGACAGAATTTCAAGAAAATCATTGTTACAGCCACACTGGGCTTGGCACTCGCCATCGGTATCGGAACCAATAGCGCTTCAGCAGACTCCAAAATGGACTCGGTTATCACAAAAACCCTCGGAACCTCCTATAAAACTGGAGGGACAAGCACTGCGGGATTTGATTGTTCTGGATTCACTACATATGTATACAAAAGCATCGGCATTTCGTTGCCGCGCACATCCCAATCGCAATATAGCGCAGGTACCTCCATCTCTCGCAGTCAAATGCGGCCCGGAGACCTCGTATTCTTCAACACACTTGGTAACGGTGTATCTCATGTCGGCATCTTCGTCGGAAATGGTAAATTTGCCCAATCGTCATCTTCACGTGGCGTCATTATTAGCTCACTGAGTGAGAAATACTGGGCTGACCGCTACATTGGTGCCAAACGCATCATGAGCACAACTGCTTATAAAGCGGTTGCCTACGACTAAACAAACCTCTACACTACGACCATTCTATTTAACTTCATATCTATATTGTGCCTGGAGACTGATTATCATCATAGTCAATTTCCGGGTTTTTCCTATTTTATAGTATACGTATACACCTCAGGGGAGCAGATGAATCATCTTTGTGCCAAAAAACTCAATAAATTTTGGAAATTTCAGTTTGTCCTCTATTTTCAACGTTAATAGTGAGAATCCGCTCTTAAAATCCCATTTTTTGCGTACAAATATGCTATAAATGATTGCCAAGCGACGCTGTGTTTGTTACAATTAGCGCAGTGAGTTTTTAGTAACATTTTTGTAATTATTGAGTCACCTTTTTATAAGGTTTTGTCATGTATTCATATAGCAGTCTAATTCTAATCAACAGTATATGCCGAGTTCCCTAACCATTAGGGAAACGGGGGAACCACTTTGGGTGAATTGACCTCCTGTTCGAAGAGGGGTCATAGGGGACCTTCAACCGAACCCTTAAGCTAACCTCGTAGGCATTGGAAGGGGTTTACACTTTTGAAGAAGAAATTAGCAGCAGCAGTGCTTGGCTTTTCTATGATGCTTACCGCTATTGGAGCAGGAAGCGCTTTCGCCGATTCCAAGATGGATAAGGTGATTGACAAGGCTATCGGCACCAAGTACGTAGCTGGTGGCACGTCTACAAGTGGATTTGATTGCTCTGGTTTTACAATGTTTGTCTTCAACAAGATTGGTATTGATCTGCCACACCAATCCGGTTCCCAATATCAGATGGGCTCCACGGTGTCACGTGACGAACTTAGAGCAGGCGACCTGGTATTCTTCAATACCAGTGGCAAAGGAATCTCCCACGTTGGCGTTTATGTTGGCGAAGGCAAATTCGCCCATGCTTCATCTTCTCGTGGTGTAACGATCAGTTCATTGAGCGAGAGCTATTATGTTAGTCGTTATGTGGGTGCTAAACGCGTGATGAGTACGGATGCTTATCAGGCGCTTGCAACGGATACTCAAGATTTTGACGATGTACAATAAGTTATAAGTGAGTCCTTTTCCCGATTTTATCGAAATCTGGAGAAGGGCTTTTTTTGTCGTCTCTGTTACTCTTCATTACCCTTCCTGAAATTCACCAAACAACATTTTCCCGACTTTCTGCGCCCGATCTTATGCTTTTTGTATATAATTAAATTATAGAACTTTATCCTATGGAAAGGAGGACTCACGATCCTATGATTCATTTACCTGTTACGTTCCATGTGGTACCCATGGAGAACAGCCATGCTGAAGACATCTGCCAATGGAGCTATGAGCCTCCTTACAATATATATGGCTGGATGCCCTGGAAACAGATGGAGGAGCTCGGCATTGAGTTTGGCGATCCTCAGCTGCGTAGTGAGCAGTATGTATCTGTGCTGAACGATGAAGGCGATCTCTGCGGCTTCGCACAGCTGTTCCCGATGGAAGGTGTAGTACGTTTGGGGATCGGTATGCGTCCTGAGCTTTGCGGTCACGGAATGGGTCAGCACTTTGTCCGCGCCATTGTCCAAGCTGCAGTTCTGCGCTATCCTGGGCGGGAGGTTGATTTGGAGGTGCTGACCTGGAATCAGCGAGCCATACGGACTTACCAAAAGAGTGGTTTTACGATTTCAGACACTTATGAACGAATGACACCTACTGGAAGCAAACCATTTTATTGTATGGTCTATGAGAAATGATGCTATGTTATAGGAACTTTAAAGAAGTATCGCTTGGGCGTTCATTTTTTTGCCACAAATGCTATGATAACGCTTCACCTTCCGCTATAATATAGGGAGCAGCTTACATAGAAGGGACGATTGGGGATGCAAAAATGGATCATGAGCGGATTGTTTTTTGCCGCCTGCGCCTTTGCGGTAGTTCTAATGTTCACACTTCCAGGTAAAGAAGAGGTAGCTGAACAGAACAAGCCTACTATGCCTGAAATTCAGCTTGATGCCGCTAAGGCAGAAGCGACTGTGAAAGCCAATTGTATCACCTGCCATGGCGATCAGCTTCAAGGCGGGGTAGGACCTAGCTTGAAAAACGAAGGTGGCCAGCACGACGCTGCTGGGATTTACAGTATAGTAACCAAAGGACGGGGCCAAATGCCTTCCTTCAAGGAAAAGCTGGCGCCGGAGGAAATTGCGAACGTGGCCACATGGCTGGCTGAGAAGAAGTAAAGTGCCGCTGAGAGACAACACAAATACGCCCGTGACAGGATTTACATCCTGCTACACGGGCTTTTTCGCATGTATGAGTTACTGTACCATTGCTATGTTAAAGGAATACACGACAGGCTAGCGGGCCTTCTCGAAGGCTTCATTAAACTCTTGTGCACCACGAATGTCCAGCGGCGTAATTCCGCCATCTTCATGTGTCGTCAAGCGAAGCGTGACCGCTTTATAATCAATCGTAATATGCGGATGGTGGTCAAAAGCCTCAGCAATGGCGGCCACCGCATCGACGAAAGCAATTCCCTTCATATAATCGCTGAACATATATTTGCGTGTAATCGTATTTTTCACTAGCTTCCAGCCTTCCAGCTTGCCGATCTGCTCGATCAGTTCTTCCTCTGTAAGTAGCACATTGTTACCTCCCTTACTTAATTAGTAGCAAAGTTCCGATCGCCTTGTCTCTTTGCTTGTTTAAACAAAACATCCCTTAGCTTCTGAGGTCCAAGGGATGTGCCAGGATAAAGACAATTTTCGGTTTAATTGTATTCTTCAATCCCGGTAAATAGTACTTCGCTCCGTCAATTTTACCACGGGCGGCAGACTGCAGCAAATTCCGCTCTGCTATATTCCGATCAAACCAGGACAACAGAGGCCAAATCCTCTTCTCCGAGCAAAATATTGATCCGGTGTGTAGCCTTGTCGTAGATCACAACCCCGCTTCCCACCTCAATGACCGGTTCATTGCCCAGTGCATAGAACAGATCCTCAGCAAGCGCTTCCCATACCTCAAGCTTCGACTCCTGTGGCAGCTCCTGCCATTCCTCCGGGTCCATTTCAAAAAATAAAAATCCGTCGGTAATACGTCCGACGCCTTCGGTCAGTTCGTTCAAGATTTCTGCATAATCTCTACCATGTTTAACGCCCATGTGTATCACTCCGTTTTCTTCACTGATGAATAATAACTTACCTTATCCATTATAGCCGAAAAAATGACTTCACAAAAAAGGGAATGATGTCGATAAATAAGAATATAAGTTATTCCGTTTGGGTTAAGATGCCCTGCCGCGCTTCAAGGATGATCAACGCGGCGAAGTCGGATCACTTCTTAAATCTCATGGACGAGGTGCATAATGGAAATCTCAACAATAATCGGTCTAGTCTTTGGTCTGGTCGCTGTTCTTTGGGGGATGGTGCTAAAGGGCGCTCCTATCCAGAGTTTGGCCACTCCCGCTGCATACTTAATTATTTTATTGGGTACCGCCGCTTCAATCTTTATGGCTTTTCCATTTTCAGAAATCAAAAAGGTACCAAGCTTGTTCAAAATGATCTTTGTTAAAAAGAAAATGGTCAGCAAAGCGGAATTAATTACTACATTTATGGAATGGGCATCCATCACACGTCGCGAAGGTCTGCTGGCGCTGGAGTCCAAGGTTGATGAAATAGAGGATGGTTTCCTCCGGAACGGCATGCGGATGATTATCGACGGCAACGATCAGGAGTTTGTCCGCGATGTACTTATGGAGGATATCCGTGCTACTGAGGATCGTCATAAAGCCGGGGCGCTGATCTTCTCCCAAGCTGGCATGTACGCACCTACGCTGGGGGTACTAGGAGCCGTAATCGGACTTATCGCCGCGCTTGCCGACATGACCGAGATGGAAAAGCTCGCCCATGCTATTGGCGGGGCGTTTATTGCTACCGTACTTGGTATTTTCACAGGATATGTGCTGTGGCACCCGATTGCCAACAAGCTCAAACGCCTCTCCAAGCAGGAGATTGAAATCCGCCTAATGATGGTAGAAGGTCTGTTATCCATTCAATCCGGGGTCTCCACCATTGCTATTAATCAGAAGCTGGCAGTCTTCCTAACACCTACGGAACGCGCCAAGCTTCTGGACAAGGAGGCCGGTTCGAGTGAGCAAAAAGACTAGACACGAGGAACATGAGGAGCATGCCGACGAATCCTGGTTGCTGCCGTATTCCGACCTCATGACCCTGCTTGTCGCCTTGTTCCTCGTTATGTATGCTATGAGCGCTACCGATGCCAAGAAGTTCGAAGAGATGGCCCAGGCCTTCAGTTCCGCCCTGAACGGCGGAACCGGCGTTCTTACCGAACGGGCGGCAACACCTTCCGAGAGTAATCTGGACCAGGGAAAAGGCCAGAAGATGAACAATGTCATCTCCAAGAACACGGGAGAAGCGGAAATTGCCAAGCTGCGTCAGAAGGAACAGGAAGACCTTGAGAAGCTCAAGAAGCAGTTCGATCAATATATTAAGAACAATGGGCTGACTGACCTGCTCAGTACGAAGTTGAACCAATCCCAGCTTATGATTACGATCAGTGACAATGCCCTGTTCGCATCTGGACAGGCCGTAGTCAAAGATGAATCCAGACAGCTGGCCAAGTCCATCTCAACGATGCTGCAGCAATTCCCCGACTATGATGTAGTCGTTCAGGGACATACAGACAATATCCCGATTTCCAACACTAGCTATTCCTCCAACTGGGATCTCAGTGTGGACCGGGCCTTGCACTTCATGAAGATTCTACTGATTAATCCTAATCTCGATCCAAAGAAATTCAGTCCGATCGGATATGGTGAGTACCATCCTATCGCGGATAATTCCACAGCTGTAGGACGTGCGAAGAACCGCCGGGTTGAAGTCTCCATCATTCGGAAGTATCAGGAGTTCAAGCAATTCACAGGGATTCCACCATCCGATAATTAACTATCCGTCGTGACAAGCAAAGAGCGGCTCCTAAAGGTCTGACCTTAGGAGCCGCTTTTATTTGTTATCCTATTATACGATGTTAATGAGCCTACAGCAGTTCATAGTTCAACATAGCCCCTAGCTCGGATCTTTCGTCAGGCGACAAATCACGCCATTGTCCAACCGGCAAACTCCCCAAATTGATGTTCATGATACGGATGCGCTGAAGACGTCTGACCTCATATCCGAATGCACTGCACATACGGCGGATCTGCCGGTTCTTACCTTCAGTCAGAATAATCCGGAAGACCCGCTCTGTGATGCGTGTAACGGTGCAAGGCAGCGTCTTCTCACCGAGAATCTTGACGCCGCTCGACATCCCTGTAATAAAGGATGGTGTGATCGGCCGATCAACAGTTACTATATATTCCTTTTCATGGCGACCCTCTGATCGTAATATCTTGTTGACGATATCTCCGTCATTGGTCAGTAAAATCAGACCTTCAGAATCCTTGTCGAGCCGCCCGATCGGAAAGATCCGCTCTGAATGCCCTACAAAATCAACAATGTTGCCTTTAATATGCTCCTCTGTTGTGGAGGTGATGCCTATCGGTTTGTTCAATGCGATGTAAACGATAGCATTGCCCGTCTCCAGCAAATTACCATCAATCCTTACTTCATCACCCTGCTCGGCCTGACTACCAAGCACTGCTTCTTCTCCGTTGATCGTTACTCTGCCGCTTTCAACCAGCTTGTCAGCTTCACGGCGTGAGCAGTAGCCTGTCTCACTGATGAATTTATTGATTCTCACCTTGCTATTCACTCCGTTCCTCATTCATGCTCTTGCGGGGGAGAGCAGCTTCCGCGGCAGGCATAGTAATCGTAACCTTTGCTCCGCTGCCTACCTCACTTGTTATCTCCATAGTACCCTTATGGGCCTGTATAATACGCTGGCTAACCATAAGCCCCAATCCTGTACCGGTTTCCTTATTAGTGAAAAAGGGTTCTCCCAGCTTGGGCAGCATCTCTTCTGAAATTCCTTCGCCCTCGTCGGCAATCACAATGACTACGCTATGATCGGCAGTATACTGTTCCAGCGTAATTATGCCGCCTTGCGGCATGGCCTCGATGGCATTTTTGACAATATTGATAAAGACCTGCTTCAACTGATTCTCCTCACAATGGACCGTTGCAGGCTCATCGGAGAACCTGGCTTCGAATTCAATGTCGAACAGATGGGCCTGGCTATCCAACAGGGAAATGACATCACTGAGGATAAACCGGATATCCTTCTGCTGGAAGTGAACCGCTTGCGGCTTGGACAGAATCAGAAACTCGCTGACAATAAGATTGATCCGCTCCAGTTCGGACAGCATCAGCTCAATATGCAGCGGGATTAGGACCTTCTTCTCCTGCTGAAGCTGCAGGAAGCCCCGCAGCGTGGTCAGCGGGTTGCGGATCTCATGCGCTACCCCTGCCGCAAGCTGACCGACCGTAGTCAGCTTCTCTGAACGTCTCAGGAGTTCTTCTATCCGGTTCCGCTCTGTCATATCACGTGAGACGTGGACAAAGGACAGCGGCTTGCCTTCCTCATCCCGGATCACCGAGGTACTGACGCTGACCTCAACGATAGAACCATCCTTCTTCAATCTTAAGGTCTCAACCGGTGGAAGTACCTTCCCTTTCTTTAGTTCCTCCAGCCGCTCCGTCTCCAGCTTGAAGGCGGTTGCGGGAACAAGATATGGAGTTTTCTCTGTCGACTCATTAACACTCCAGCCATACAGCTCCTCAAATGCACGATTCGTGCTAAGAATCTGTCCGTTCATGTCCATCGTGTGTATCGCATCGGACGTTCCGTTAATCACCGATTCCAAGTGCTCCTTGACCGCACGATTCTCTTCCAGTGTCTGGCCGAGACGGCTTGTATGCTGCATAAGATGATCAGACATTGCATTAATTCGCTGCGCCAACTGCCCCAATTCGTCCCGGCTGCTGACCTTGAGCGTCGGCTCAAATTTCCCCCTCGCGACGTCATTGACTTTGGCCAGGATCGCCTTGATTGGACGTGTAACATAGCCGGACAGAATATAGCTGCCCAAAAAGAAGATCACCAGCAACAGAAGGGTAGTTGAGCTGTTGTTGACCAGCTGTTTGCGGATTACCGAGGAAATGACCGAGTAATCCATAACCACACTGATGACATAGGAGCCTCTCCCTGGCTGCATAATGGGGATGAAGCTTTTCAGCACCCTTTTGCCCAGGGCCTCCGTATCAAGCAGCACTGGCTGTTGCCGGCTTATGGCCGCAGCCACAGCCGCCTTGTCCTGCTGTACATTGCCATAATTATAGCTACCATACTTAATGGGACGATTACGCAGCTTCAGATTCAATGTATCGCTTCCATTTGCTAACATACTCGTTAGAGCAAAGGTCTCTGGGTTAATACCCGTAATCTCCAGAATCCCTGGATTGACCTCTTGTGTCTGCTTCACAATTTCGTCTGGGCTCATAATCTTGACATAATCGCTCACGGAAGTACTACGAACATAAGGATCAATGATATAATTGCTTGTCCCATCATAATAATATCCCCACTTCTCGATAAATTCGGGATTGGAGGTAGAGTATTCGAAGGGCCCCGACCAGAAATGGTCCAGTGTCTGTCCTTGGTCTATGGTGACCTGGTGGTTAAGGAATAGCTCCAGGAAGGCAATATACCAAAAACCCCAGCCCCTGGTGGACAAACCCACCTCTTTGGGGTCAGAAGATTTGGCAATCACTATATCATCATTAGTTTTGACGAGCAGCGAAATATTAGACACGCCCAGCTTGTGGGATAGCTCTCGCAACTGGCGGTTGTCCACATTCTTAATGTCAGGGTCCAACTCGTGTGACGCCAGGATCGCTACCATTCGCAAATTGTTGGCAATCTGGCCTTCGACATAATTGGAACTATAGCTGCTCTGTTCAACAGAAACGGCAATCTGCATGGCGGTCATTCTCATGTTTCTTTCCGTTTCATTCCGTAAATTATTTCGCACATCATAGAGGTTAAGTGTCAGGTTCAGTACCAGAACAAGCAGCACTGAACCAAATAAAATGGCTGATAATTTCGTTTTTATGGACAAGCTCCCTTTTCACCTCTTACCGCTGGTAAATCCTAGCGGAGTGTTCATCATTATCATACCTTTTGCCTCTCCATTTGAAAAGAACATTATAATGTAGCAATCCGAACGGGGATTGAAATACAGATACACTTTCACTACAATGGGTATGAAACCGTCCACACCTTATGCACATATAAACAGATTATCAGAGCGTGTTGTGTACAAAATTGTGCACAAGTCGGCGGTTATCCACAGAGTTATGCACAATTTGTTCAGAACGAATATTTGTTCGTTGAACAATAGGAACAAAATCCGAAGGGAAGATGTACTTTTGAGTAAGATAGAATATGAACCTCCTGTCGATGCAGAAGCCGCTCATGAGTATTGGATGAGGTATGCTATCGAAGAAGCACGCAAGGCAGAGGCGCTTGGGGAAGTTCCCATTGGTGCAGTTATTGTACATGATGATAAAATCATCGGACGCGGCTACAATCTTCGGGAGACCACCTTGGATTCAACTGCACACGCCGAAATGGTAGCCATTCGGGAAGCCAGTCAGGCTCTGAATTCTTGGCGACTCCTGGATTGCAAACTTTACGTTACGCTAGAGCCCTGTCCCATGTGTGCAGGCGCGATGGTGCAATCCAGAGTACCGCTGACTGTATACGGCACAACGGACCCTAAGGCGGGCTGTGCAGGGACTCTGATGAACCTGTTGGAGGAACCACGATTTAATCATCGTACAGAGGTCATACAGGGCATTCTACAAGAGGAATGCGCTGAACTGTTGACCTTCTTCTTCCGTCGTTTGCGCCGCAAGCCAGCCACAGCTGACAAAATAGAAATTCCTTTAGCAAGTCAAGATATTAGAAAGGAATAGAAAAATGACACTCACTTTATCAAACACATCCAAAGGAATCTATCTCTCCCCTCTAACCCTTAAAGATGCCGAGGAATTGCTTGCTCTACGCCTGCGCAACCGAATCGCCCATCAGCCGTTTGAGCCGAAGCGAGACGATGATTTCTTCACACTTGAAACCCAGCAACAGCATATCAGCCAACGGACTGCCGATGCAGAACAGGATCGGGCTTACATGTTCGGAATTTATGCGCTGGATGGCAAACTCATTGGCCAAATTACTTTGTCTAATGTAGCCCGCGGAGTAGCCCAATATGCAGACCTCGGCTATTTCATTGATAAGGACACTGAAGGAAAAGGCTATATGACCGCAGCGGTCAGAATTGTATTGGAATATGCCTTCCGCGCACTGGGTCTGCACAGAGTGCAGGCAGGTATCCTGCTGCACAATGAAGGTTCCCGGCGAGTACTTGAGAAGAACGGCTTTCAGTCTGAGGGCCTGGCTCGTAAGTACCTCAAGATCAACGGTGAATACCAGGATCACCAGACCTTTTCCATCCTGGCCGATGAATTTAAGTAGAGCCAAGTAGAAATAGCTTTGCCGTCCTCTAAGGGACGGTATCCGTTTCAGCAAGAAATATAAGGATGATTTATAGCGTAAAACATATAAATTCTTATATTTTAAAAAATCCCGCACATGCCTTTAAAGGGCACATGCGGGATTTTTATATTTTACCGATTAAAATGTATCAGAGCTACCGCCAAACTGCTTCTGCAACTCATCCAATGTTACAACAGCATCACCTTGTGGAATACCGATTTTGAAATCGGCTTTTTCGTTGATTTTGCTATATTGGTTGCTGCCAGTGACCGACAGTCCGATGTTTGTGCTATCTTCCGGAATGTTCACTTTAAAGTCCATCAGGAGATTCTGGTACACCGGGAAATCATCCTTATTGATCGCGGTGTTAAACTGGAATTGGTTGATGGTTAAGTACTTGTTGAGATCGGCCAGATCTTTGTCAATTTCTTCTTTATTCTTTCCGGCCAGTATCTCCTCCTTAGCTTTAGCTAGATCCGCAGGATCTACTTGCAGCAAGTCCTTATATTCATCCTTGCTGATTACGTCGAAGAGTTTGGGAAGTGCGTTATTGATGAAGATCGTGATCGCTTCTTTAATGTTGTCATTGTTCAGCCCAAACTGAATGACCTGTTTCGCATCTACACCTTCGGGAAGCCCTGCATCCTTAGGTTTGATGTCTTTGAAATATTTAGCTTCATCATACTGTGCCAGAACAGCGTCCAGAACTTCGCTTTGAAGCTTCCGGGCTTTCTCCGTATCTAGTGCCGCAGTGTTGATCTCTTGGCCTGATTTTTCAGCCAGCTCTTTGTAATCCAGCTCTACAAATTTGCCGACAATGTTCTCTGGAATTGGGAAGAACGGTATAGATGGAATCTTAATATACACTTTTTCTTTAGTAGCAACGATAGGAATAGTAAAGCTCATAGCCATATCGCCCTTCAGGTTAAGCACCAGCGTAGCTTCGGTTTGCATCGGATCCGCTTGATACACACTGTCCACGGAAATCTCTGCATTCTTCAGCATACTGATTACCTGCGCAGCCATCGCACTCGATGGATCATCCGTAGGTGCGTCAATAGACAAATTATTGACCACAAATTTGGTATTCAGCTCATAAGAGCTGAGTGTTACCGCTTTAGCTGCGGCATTCTTTAGTGCCTCTTTCGGTGGTTCTTGTTTACTTGCACATCCTGGCAGAATTACAGCTGTTGCAACCAGCAATGCTGCCGCGGATAGCCCCCATTTTTTAAACATTATATATCTCCTCTCCCATGCAAAGAAATGTTTCCCTCCCCTAATGATAAACCATTTGACAATTTTGAGAAACATTACTCAAGAACTAAAGTCAGTTTATTTTTTAACCTTGTGGATTATGATGATCCACATGGTTAGCCTGCTTCACCTTTTTCGAACCGGAAAGTGGCTCCTGTCCATTAGATTTAGGCTCCTCCTTGCGACTTCTTCCTGAATTTTGCGTTCCTGGAACTTGAATCGTTTTAGGTTTGCTCATGTGCTCTCCTCCTAAGGATTAGTAATATCTTTCAAGGCTTGTGCGCATTCATGTATCTGCCGCGCATATTGCTGTGCCAGGCCCTGTACGGCATCCGTATGCTCATCTATATGCCGTCCTGCTTGCTCCACATCAATCAGGTTCACAGCTACCTCCCTACTGTCCACATACGTGCAGCGAAAATCCAGTGAGTAATCCTGATGTCCTGCAGCATTAAAATGAATAAGCAGGCTGGTGCGGTCTGCGGCGTCTCCCTGCACGGTGAAGCTGTCACCATCCTCCATAAGCGCGGGCAAACGTTCCTGCCAAGCAGAGACCAATTGCTGTTGGTCCAATTGCAAATCTCGGTTCATTGTTATAATCACCCTCCTTCTCTAATACATTGCCGAGAAACCCATCTTTTTATTCCCCAATGAAACCAAACAAAAAAAGCCGCCTCCAGAGGAGACAGCTTCGATTCGTTATATAAATGATGTTCTTGAAAAGAAATGGCGGAGAGGATGGGATTCGAACCCATGTGGGCTTGCACCCTAACGGTTTTCAAGACCGCCCCGTTATGACCGCTTCGGTACCTCTCCAATAAAACTTAAATCACAAGCAATAAGAATTATATCACATAACCTAAAGGTTGCGCAACTATATTATTATTGAGCCGATTTTGGGGTAATGGATTTCACATTCCGCATGTACGGCTGCAGGCATTCTGGAATTTGCACACTGCCATCTTCCTGCTGATAGTTCTCCAAAATAGCAGCGACCGTCCGACCGATTGCCAGTGCCGATCCGTTCAGCGTATGTACGAATTCGGGCTTAGCTTTAGGCTCCTTGCGGTAACGAATATTGGCACGACGGGCTTGGAAGTCCTCTGTATTGGAACAGGAAGAGATCTCGCGGTACATTCCGCTTTCAGGTAGCCAAACCTCCAAATCGTACGTTTTTGCCGCGGTGAAGCCCATATCGCCTGTACAGAGTCCTAGCACACGATAAGGAAGACCCAGCAGTTGCAAGACACGCTCAGCGTCAGCCGTCATTTTCTCAAGCTCTTCATAGGAAGTCTCAGCTGAGGTGATTTTGACCAGTTCTACCTTGTTGAATTGATGCTGACGAATCAAGCCGCGCGTATCACGTCCAGCAGATCCGGCTTCAGAACGGAAGCAAGAGCTGTATGCCACATGATATTTGGGCAGATCAGCAGCTGTCAGGATTTCTTCACGATAGTAGTTAGTAACTGGAACTTCAGCTGTCGGGATCAGGTAATACTCTGTGTCGCGCAGCTTGAAGAGGTCTTCCTCGAATTTAGGAAGTTGTCCAGTACCATAAAGGCTGTCCTTATTGACAATATAAGGTGGCAGCATTTCTTCATATTGATGTTCTCCGCTGTGCAGATCCATCATAAAGTTGATCAACGCGCGCTCCAGACGAGCTCCGAGACCTTTGTAGAAAACAAAACGCGAGCCTGTGACTTTCGCTGCCGCTTCAAAATCAATAATATCAAGTTGCTGTGCCAGCTCCCAGTGGGATTTTGGAGTGAACCCGAACTCCTTCGGCTCAGACCACCGGCGAATTTCGACATTCTCTTCCTCAGACTTTCCAACCGGTACGGATTCATGAGGAATATTAGGAATATTCATCGTCAGCTCGGAGATTTTGACTTCCAGCTCACGTACCTCATCATCCAATTCTTTAATACGGTCAGATACCGTACGCATTTCAGCAATCAGATCCTCTGCAGGCTCACCGTTCTTCTTCTTCTTGGCTACCTCTGCAGATACAGTATTCCGACGGTTTTTAAGACCTTCCGTCTCTTGCAGTACCTCACGGCGGCGCAAATCAAGCGCCGGGAATTCTGCAATCAAATCCAGCGATTTCCCACGTTTCTCAAGTGCTTCCTCTACGCGGGCATAATCACTGCGCAATATTTTTACATCCAACACAAAGTTTCCCTCCTGAAAACAGCCTTAACTCTTTCAATAGCCTGTTACAGCATTGAAAGAGTCAAGATGTTCTTATATGCAGTTCTATTTATTAGCTATACCGACGGCCTGAACCATATCTGCAAAGTATTGATGCAGCCTGTAATCGTCAGTTAATTCCGGGTGAAAAGAGGAGACCAGCAGATTGCCCTGGCGTGCAGTTACAATCTCATTGTTATAGACAGTAAGAACCTCGACCTCAGGCCCCACCTCAGTAATAAGAGGGGCACGAATGAATACGGCACGAACCGCTTCATTAATCCCTTTGACCTCCAGATCACATTCAAAGCTTTCCCGCTGGCGACCAAATGCATTCCGAGCTACGGTAATGTCCATCAGCTCCAAATGCCCAGGCTCACCACTGGCAATGCGTTTTGCGAGTAAGATCAGACCGGCACAGGTTCCAAATATGGGCTTGCCTTGGCTAGAAAAGTCACGGATCGCTTCAATGAAGCCGTACTTACGCATCAGCTTTCCAATCGTAGTACTCTCACCGCCAGGGATGATAAGCCCCTCAACCTCTTCCAGCTGTTCTACCCGTTTAATCGGTAAGCCTACTGCACCAGTCTTCTCAATACTGACAATATGTTCTGTTACTGCGCCCTGAAGCGCCAGCACTCCTATTTTCATCCTGAACCCTCTCTCTATTAACGGCCACGCTCCGACATACGCTCAGCCGGTGTCAGCGTCGCAATATCGATACCCTTCATCGGTGCACCAAGGTTCTTGGACACTTCGGCAATTAATTTGTAGTCAGTGTAGTGTGTAGTAGCTTCCACAATAGCACGGGCGAATTTCTCAGGGTTGTCCGATTTGAAAATACCGGAGCCGACGAACACACCATCAGCACCCAGGTGCATCATCAAAGCAGCATCAGCCGGCGTAGCTACACCGCCTGCGGCGAAGTTAACCACCGGAAGCTTGCCCAGTTCATGAACTTCAAGCAGCAGCTCATAAGGAACACCAAGTGTTTTTGCTTCATTATAAAGCTCATCTTTGGAAAGGTTAGTCACTTTACGGATTTGGCTATTGATAAAGCGCATATGACGCACCGCTTCAACAATATTTCCTGTTCCTGGTTCACCCTTAGTCCGAATCATGGATGCTCCTTCATTAATACGTCGAAGAGCTTCACCCAGATCCTTCGCGCCACAAACGAATGGAACGGTAAATTCACGTTTATCAATATGGAACACTTCATCAGCCGGAGTCAGCACTTCACTCTCGTCAAGATAGTCCACGCCCAAGGACTCCAGGACCTTCGCTTCAACATAATGACCGATCCGCGCTTTTGCCATAACAGGGATGCTTACCACTTTGAGAACTTCTTCAACAATAGTAGGATCAGCCATCCGCGCTACGCCACCTGCTGCACGAATATCGGAAGGTACGCGTTCCAGAGCCATAACGGCAACTGCACCCGCGGCCTCGGCAATCTTTGCTTGTTCTGCATTCATGACGTCCATAATGACGCCGCCTTTTTGCATTTCTGCCATGCCTCGTTTCACTCGCGATGTTCCTGTTTCCATGTCCATGCCTCCCGATTGACTATCATTAATCTAACTTGTAATTTTACTGCATGAAGCGTAAATATACAACCCGTTAACTCGGATTATCTACTTCATTAGACAAAAAATTCGTTAGAACAAGTTCTTGATTCCGCTAAAGAGGTCCCCGAAAAATTCGCCGATTGCTCTAAGAAATAACTTGAACCAGCCCGCTTTCTCAGCTTCCTCTGCCGTAATCAGATTCACAGTCTTTTGTTGAACAAGATCCATGCCGTCTACCTTGTAAGTATACGTCACCTTGCCGACCTTGGAGGAGGTAGCAATAGGAGCAACCAGAGTCGCCGGATCATTAGTCTGAGCAATGGATTCAATTTTCGGAGAAGTCGTTCCTTTAGGTACGATAAATGTTACACCTTGATCTGTAACTACCGGTACTTCTTTATTCTTCCCTTTTAACACTGGCACTGTTTCAGTACCTTGAATCACGGCCTTTGGTGCAATAACCTGCTTAATCTCAAAATTGTTAAATCCATAGTCAAGGACCTTCTTCGTCTCAGTGAAACGATGCGCTTCAGTATTCGCTCCCATAACCACACTGATCAAGCGCATGCCATCACGGACAGCCGTACCAGTAAAGCAGTTTCCAGCGCTGGCAGTATGACCTGTCTTAAGTCCGTCAAGACCAGGATAAGCATAAGCCTTGAAGTTGGCGATATCCTTATTGGATTCTAGCATCCAGTTGTAGTTAACGATCGGCTTCTTATCACGCTCGCGGAATTTATAAGATTGAATGGTTGTGAACTTATTAAAATCCGGGTGATCGGTAACAATATATCTAGCAAGAATCGCAGCATCCATAGCAGACATTACAGTCTCACGGTCACTTTCTGGACGGAATTTCGCTGGCATATCCGCCCGGCTAAGGCCTGTAGAGTTGATAAAATACGCCGTCTTCATGCCCATTTTTTGTGCCGTCTGGTTCATTAACTCTACAAATTGCTGCTCCGAACCGGATACCAGTTCAGCCAAAGCCACGGTAGCATCGTTGGCCGAACCAACTGCCATCGCTATATACAGCTCTTCAACTGTATGCTCATCACCTTGAGCGAGGAAAATGCGGGAACCGACTTGTTTGGAAGCGTTCTCCTGCACGACAACCTTTTGATCCCAGGACAGTTGCCCATTCTTCACAGCATCAGCAACCAAATACTCCGTCATCATCTTAGTCATACTTGCCGGAGGAAGTGGAACATCGGCATTTAGAGACATTAGGATTTCACCTGTAGTAGGTTCCATTAGAACGGCCGACCGTACATTTAGACCTAGGGAATCTACAGAAGGAATTTTGGAGGCTGTACTCGT
This sequence comes from Paenibacillus sp. NPDC057934, assembly GCF_042887565.1. Taxonomy (NCBI): domain Bacteria; kingdom Bacillati; phylum Bacillota; class Bacilli; order Caryophanales; family Paenibacillaceae; genus Paenibacillus; species Paenibacillus sp. NPDC057934. The sequence continues at coordinate 2,277 of NZ_JBHVPB010000022.1, read as the reverse complement.
TACAGCTTTCGTGGTGGGCGCTTTACCCGAATCTGATGTAGCTGGCGTCTTCGCCGCTTCGGCCAAAGCAGCCGGAATCGAAGGTGCCAAAAGCATATTTAAAAGCAAACCTACCGTTGCTGTCTTAATCACGAATTGTTTACCGCTGAATTGTTTTTTCTTGTGCTTCAATGATTACTACTCTCCTTTGAAACTCATTTCAATGCTTGTTCTATTCTAACACAGGGGTACCTGCAAAAAAAGACAGACCCGGCGAAAATCGCCCGGTCTGTCCATTATTTAGTCATTCCATTCCATTATAAGGAATAGTTCGGCGCTTCTTTTGTAATCTGTACATCATGTGGGTGACTTTCCCGCAATCCAGCACCTGTGATCCGGATGAATGAAGTGTCATTACGAAGCTCATCGAGATTCTTCGTTCCGCAGTAGCCCATACCCGAGCGGAGACCGCCAATCAATTGGTGAATGGTGTCAGAAAGAGGTCCTTTAAAAGCTACACGCCCTTCGATGCCCTCTGGAACGAGCTTCTTATCGTCGTCTTGGAAGTAACGATCCTTACTGCCTTGTTTCATAGCACTCATACTGCCCATACCACGATATACTTTGAACTTGCGTCCTTGATAGAGCTCCGATTCGCCAGGGCTTTCTTCTGTTCCTGCGAAAAGACTACCCATCATAACCGCGTGAGCACCAGAGGAAATCGCCTTGGTAATCTCTCCGGAGTACTTGATACCTCCATCAGCAATGATTGGAATACCATACTCACGGGCAACTGTCGCACAGTCATAAATCGCTGTAATTTGCGGAACGCCGATACCGGCGATAACCCGCGTCGTACAGATCGAACCTGGACCAATACCGACCTTAACGACAGAAGCCCCAGCTTCGATTAACTCACGTGTTGCATCGCCTGTAGCCACGTTACCTGCAACAATGGTCAGTTCAGGATACAATTCACGCAATTTACGAACTGCATCAATAATGTTGATGTGATGGCCATGTGCAGAATCGACCGTAATCAGATCGACACCAACATTGACCAGTGCTTCAGCACGCTCAAAAGTATCTTTGGAAATTCCGATTGCCGCCCCTACCAATAAACGGCCCTGCGCATCTTTCGCACCGTTGGGGAACTGGATCGCTTTCTCAATATCCTTGATGGTGATTAGACCTTTAAGGATATTGTTCTCATCGACAAGCGGCAGCTTCTCGATCTTATGACGCTGGAGAATGCCTTCAGCTTCCTGAAGCGTTGTGCCCACAGAAGCGGTCACAAGATTCTCACGAGTCATTACTTCTTTAATCTGAATGTTATAATCGTGGATAAAGCGCAGATCCCGGTTGGTAAGGATACCTACCAGTTTTTTGTTCTCATCGACGATAGGTACACCGGATATGCGGTATTTACCCATCAGATGCTCTGCGTCAGAGACCCAGTGGTCCGGAGTACGCGAGAACGGGTTAGTAATAACTCCACTCTCAGAGCGCTTTACACGGTCTACTTCTTCCGCCTGTTGCTCTACGGACATATTCTTGTGAATGATACCTATACCGCCCTCACGTGCGATAGCGATCGCCATAGCCGCTTCAGTAACTGTATCCATTCCTGCACTGATAAGCGGTATATTCAGCTTTACATTCTTGCTCAGAACAGTCGTCAAGTCTACTTCCTTAGGTAGCACCTCGGATTTACGCGGAACCAGCAGCACATCATCAAACGTCAAGCCCTCTTTACCAAACTTGTCTTCCCACACCTGGGTCATTCCTCCTTGATAGTTGTATTTATTCTACCCGCCCGCAAACTTTATAAATGAAGAAAAACTCGATCGAGTCCATTCACGACAGACAAAAGTACAGCAACAAAAGTTGTACGAAATCGTATCTTCAGTATAGGTTTGAGATGCATGTCCAAAAATATATTATTGCCTATCTTAGCAAAGGGCATTTGCACTGTCAAGAATATTACATCATCAAATATAGGATTAAAATTTGCCTGTACCGGTAAGCGAATTCTTGGACAAAAGTCCACAGTAGGCGGACAAAGATAGCGGTTCTATCCACCCTTCAAACACGTCGAAAAGGTAATACAACCTGTATTTAACAAAAATAACCTTTATCATTTCTTATTTATTTTATTCTTAAAACACAAAAAAGCCCTTGTTGATTAAATCAACAAGGGCTCATGTGCTTGGCGGCGTCCTACTCTCCCAGGACCCTTCGGTCCAAGTACCATCGGCGCTGGAGGGCTTAACGGTCGTGTTCGGGATGGGTACGCGT
>NZ_JBHVPB010000021.1:0-50780 GCF_042887565.1 Paenibacillus sp. NPDC057934 | reverse complement strand
GTGCAGTAATGCATGGAGCTGACCAATACTAATCGGTCGAGGGCTTATCCTAAAACTACCCCAAAAAGTGAAGAAGAGGCTGACGAAGCCGATTCTGAGTACTTTCCGGGGGCCCCGTAAGAAGGGCGAACGCAAATTCAATTCGGATTCAGTTTTCAGGCGATCAAGCCTGATATGAATATTCCCTGATAGCTCAGTTGGTAGAGCACTCGACTGTTAATCGAGTTGTCACAGGTTCGAGCCCTGTTCGGGGAGCCATATGGAGAGGTGTCCGAGTTTGGCCGAAGGAGCACGATTGGAAATCGTGTAGGCGCCACAAGCGTCTCGAGGGTTCGAATCCCTCTCTCTCCGCCACTATTATTACAGCATGGCCCGTTGGTCAAGGGGTTAAGACACCTCCCTTTCACGGAGGTAACAGGGGTTCGAATCCCCTACGGGTCACCAATTTTATACTTGATTTTACATAGTGAAATTTGGTATGATAACAATTGTTCGTTATGGAGGCTTAGCTCAGCTGGGAGAGCATCTGCCTTACAAGCAGAGGGTCGGGGGTTCGATCCCCTCAGCCTCCACCATGTAACCTCCTTCGGGAGAGAATCAGATATGCTTTTAATGACGCGGGGTGGAGCAGCCCGGTAGCTCGTCGGGCTCATAACCCGAAGGCCGCAGGTTCAAATCCTGCCCCCGCAACCAATTTGGAACCGTGGTGTAGTTGGCCTAACATGCCTGCCTGTCACGCAGGAGATCGCGGGTTCGAATCCCGTCGGTTCCGCCATTTAGACTTTATGGCTCGGTAGCTCAGTCGGTAGAGCAGAGGACTGAAAATCCTCGTGTCGGCGGTTCGATTCCGTCCCGAGCCACCATGAAGTATACAACTTAATATGCCGGTGTAGCTCAATTGGTAGAGCAACTGACTTGTAATCAGTAGGTTGGGGGTTCAAGTCCTCTCGCCGGCACCATCTTTGGGGGATTAGCGAAGTGGCCAAACGCATCAGACTGTAAATCTGCTCACGTACGTGTTCGGTGGTTCGAATCCATCATCCCCCACCATTTTTTAGGGGCATAGTTTAAAGGTAGAACAACGGTCTCCAAAACCGTTGGTGTGGGTTCAATTCCTGCTGCCCCTGCCAATTTTTTATTAAAGTTTAATATGGCGATCGTGGCGAAGGGGTTAACGCACCGGATTGTGGTTCCGGCATTCGTGGGTTCGAGACCCATCGGTCGCCCCATTCACTTTACTAAGAATAATAGGCTTAATTAAGTCAGATTCATGTGGCGACTGTGGCGAAGGGGTTAACGCACCGGATTGTGGTTCCGGCATTCGTGGGTTCGAGACCCATCAGTCGCCCCATTCACTTTACTGAAAATAATAGGCTTAATTAATTTAGTTTCATATGGCGACTGTGGCGAAGGGGTTAACGCACCGGATTGTGGTTCCGGCATTCGTGGGTTCGAGACCCATCAGTCGCCCCATTTTTTAAAATGATTGTTGGGGATTAGCCAAGCGGTAAGGCAACGGACTTTGACTCCGTCATGCATAGGTTCAAATCCTATATCCCCAGCCATTTATGCGGACGTGGCTCAGCGGTAGAGCATCGCCTTGCCAAGGCGAGGGTCGCGGGTTCGATTCCCGTCGTCCGCTCCATTATTTTACGGCGCCATAGCCAAGTGGTAAGGCAAAGCTCTGCAAAAGCTTTATCCCCAGTTCAAATCTGGGTGGCGCCTCCATTATTTATTGAAGTTTAATAATTGAATATGCCGGTGTGGCGGAATGGCAGACGCGCTCGACTCAAAATCGAGTGGGAAACCGTGGAGGTTCGAGTCCTCTCACCGGTATTAAAAGAACAAAAGGTACATTAGATATTAAATCTAATGTACCTTTTTTCATGTGCTTCAAGTGAGAATAAATATTGGTTGTAATTAAATAATCACTCTGACCAAGCCACTCTTGAACCTTCATCCCGACACTATTTTCTAAAAGTAAACTTGAGCAGCTAAGGCGCAGATCATGATATCTGATAGAGGCTGGCTAATGGCAGGGGGACTTCGGAAGCGACAAAGGGGGTTAGCAACTGGAGAATTAAAATAAGGAGGAGCCAGGGAACTACTCCTGGCTCCTCCTATAACTTATAGCAATCTTATTTGCTTTTCTTCTTGTCTGTTTTAGCTGGTGCTTTGGCCTTAGCCGGCGCCTTGGCTGGTGTTTTAGCTTTGTCTTTTTTTGTTGGAGTAGCTGTTGGCTTGGGGGGCTCTTCTTTCACGGGAGTAGCTTTCGTTGTATCGGTGAGTTGTCCCATTGGAGCAGTACCAGGATTGGTCTTGGTAAAGGTAGTATCGGCTTTTTGGCCAGTCGCTGGTGTTGTATTGGCAGCGAAAGCAGATTGAGCGGAAACAAGGGAGATGGCCAGCACTGCACTTAGCAATGTTAATTTCTTTTTCATTCTAATCAAACTCCTATATGTGTATTTGTCTTACACTTTAGAAGTTTAGCTTAGTTATCTGGAATTCCGATGGAATTTGGATGGAATTCTGATGGAATCTAGAAACAGGCCGGAAAATGCAAAACAAATGCTGCGCCGCTATCCGGCTCGTTATGGGCTGAAATACGGCCACGGCATCGCTCGACAATGGCGCGGGAAATCGCTAGGCCTAGTCCCGTTTCCCCGTTCTTTCCTTTCGCAAACCGCTCAAAAAGCTGGGATAATAACGGCTCAGGAATGCCTTCACCGTCGTCGGTGATTCTGATAGCAATCCCTTCAGCATTGGCAGAAGTTTGGATACGGATCGTTTCCTTGGCATATCGAGCTGCGTTGCCCATAATGTTAATCAGCGCTTGGAGTACTTTCTCGCGGTCAACATAAATCGAGTGCTCTTGTTCGCTACCTAACCCGTTAAATTCGACCCGTAAGCGGTTCTTGACGAGCAGCGGATTGATGCGTTCTAACGTCTCGGCGATTAACTCTCGTACCGGGACGTGGTCCAAATGGAATATGCCTGCTTCGCTTTCCAGCTTGCCGAGAAGAATCAATTCTGTCACGATTTTTTTGAGCCGTTCAGATTCCTTGACGATGACATCCAGACCTTTATTGGCATGGTCCCCCGTAAAGATGCCATCTTTGATGCCTTCGGCGTATCCTTGAATAGACATGAGCGGCGTCTTTAACTCGTGTGAGGTGTTTTGGAAAAACTGCTTCTGCGTACGCTGATACTTCTCTAATTCGCTGGCGAGATCGTAGACGGCTTTGGCAACTTCTCCGATTTCGCCACCCGTTTCAATCAATCGAACTTCGGAGAAACGGCGCTTTTTCACCTTGTGTAATTCCTTTCTAAGCTCCTCGAGCGGTTTGACGAGTCTTCTCGTAATGAGCATGCTCAGTAAGAAAGAAACGACCCCGCCAACGGACAAGATGATCATTAGCCGTTCAAACAAGGCGAGCTGCATTGCTTTAATCTTACTTAGCGGAGCTGCCATCACTGCCGTGACACCCTGCCAGTGCAGATCACTGTCTTGGTCTGACGTTAACGTTTCGACAATATATTGATCATTTGTTCTTTGCCAGATTTCCCCTGACCCGGTGGGGCTTTGCTTTGATAATTCCATCAATTCCGTCGTTGCTTCACCGGTCAGCGTACTGTAAACTACTTTCTCTCCAGGTGCAATCAATATCGCACTAGTATTCCCGGGCCATGTAGTCGTATTGGAATTTTTGAGCGCATCTGTTTGCTGAACCGACGTAAGCGGCATGACTGGACTTAAATTCATCAGCCAACTGGCTTGATCCCGCAGCTCTTTTCGCTGGCTATCCACTAAGGTGTCGAGCAGTAGCGGATGAATCAGAACGGCGGTAATCGCCAGAATGCATAGCAGCAGAAATGCAAATGAAAGATGAAGCCGATAAATCATTCTCATTTTATTGCTCCGTCCTTTCCGTCCGCAGACGATAGCCGTGCCCCCTTATGGTGTCGACAGGAAGTTCCTTTATTTTTCTACGCAGCCGTTTCACCAGATCGTCGATTGCCCGGTCATAGCCGTAATAATTATCTCCCCAAATCAAGGTAAGCAACGCGTCTCGGGTGAACGCCCGATTTGGTTGCTCAGACAACGTTTGCAGCAATTCAAATTCCTTCAGTGTCATTTCGATTTCTTCCCCTCGCCAGAAAACGCGCCGCTCTTCCAGAACGAGCCGCAGTTCACCAACTTCCAACTCTGCATGTCCTGGCTGAGAAGGGACAGGGTTGCCCTGAGTTTGGGAAATCGAGCTAATCCGGTGGAACAAGCGGTTCACGCGCGCTACCAATTCTCTTGGGCTGAACGGTTTCGTCAAGTAATCGTCGCTGCCTAGTTCAATCCCTAAGATGCGATCAACTTCTTCATCGCGCGCTGAAATCATGATGATTGGCACTTCCGCCTCTTTGCGAATTTTCCTGCATAACTCGAAGCCGTTCATCCCCGGAAGCATGATATCGAGAATCCACATATCTGGCGGATCATTCTTCCATAGCTCCCAAGCGTCTTCAGCAGTAGATAACGTCATCGTACGGTATCCCTCTTTATACAAATAAGCCGCAACGATTTCCTGGATCTGGGCATCGTCGTCGACTATGGCGATTTGATAGGACTTCATGCAGTAACCTCCTCAACATTTACCCGAGGACAATTCTACCATAAAAAATTCAGATAAGGCCCGATTCCACACGTTTTCCACATTGCTTACATATTTACTCCCAAATTTGTTTGTAAACTAATCGATGTACAGCCGTTCCGCACAAAGCATTGAACGGCTCTTGATTGGAGGTTTCTTCGTGAAGTTGCGCCGTCTGGCACGCAGGGAGCTTCTAGCTGCCGTAGGTTTTCTAGCTCCAAGCTTATGTGGATTTTCCTTATTCTATCTCATTCCGTTCGGTCAGAGTGTCATGAACTCATTCCAGGATCGAATCGGAGGAAGCTTCACGTTGTCCAACTACAAGGAACTGTTCTTCAGTACTTCATTTCAGAAAGCGATGACTAATACGTTCTGGTTCACTACGATCAGCGTACCGATTCTCGTCGTTGTATCTCTCTTGCTGGCATTACTCTTGAATCAACGGGTACTCATTCGGAACTGGATACGCACAGCTTATGTACTGCCGCTTGTTGTACCTGTTGCTTCGATTGTGCTAGTCTGGCAAATCTTATTCGATTGGAACGGCACATTAAACGCTGTTTTGCAGCATTTCGGCTATAGCCGTCATGATTGGATGAAATCCGATTGGGCTGGATTTGTGATTGTGTTGGTCTATGTATGGAAGAACATCGGATACAACGTCATTTTGTTCTTGGCTGGCTTGCAGAACATTCCGGATCAATATTATGAAATTGCAAATCTGGAAGGCGCAGGTCCGATTCGCAGGCTGTTCGGAATTACACTCACGTATTTGACACCGACGACATTTCTGGTTGTACTCATGTCTGTGCTGAATTCATTCAAGGTGTTCCGCGAGACGTATCTTGTCGCCGGTGCATACCCGCATGATCGCATCTATATGATGCAGCATTACATGAACAATATGTTCCTGTCCCTTGATATCCAGAAGGTATCGTCCGCGGCGGTGTTGATGGCGCTTTGCATTATGGTGCTTATGTTGATTCTGTTTCGTACGGAGCAGGTTTTCCGCTCTTATATGGAATAAACGCAAGAAAAAGGTAAAGGAGGTGAATGAGGTGATGAAGCAATGGGTGGCACCGCTGTTGCGATCGTTGTTACTGATCTCCATCGCCGTCCTGCTGCTTATGCCCGTTGTCTTGAACATTGTCAGTTCCTTCATGACAGAGCGGGAAATTACGTCGAATTACAGCATGCTAGGCAAAACCGATACGAGCGTATTCGTAAATCTACAATGGATTCCCGACTGGGTGTCGTTCCAGCAATATAACAAAGTACTAATCGCTACTCCGCAATTTCTGTACCTGTTCTGGAATTCAGTAATGCTAGTGATTCCTATCATTATCGGACAAGCGTTTGTGGCAACGCTCGCTGCGTTCGCGTTCGGCAAGCTGTATTTTCCGGGCAGGGATGGACTGTTCTTACTTTATTTGATGACGATGCTGATGCCGTTCCAGGTAACGCTCGTGCCCAATTACTTGATGGCTGATCGGCTGGGCCTCCTGAATCACCCTAGCTCCATCATATTACCCGGTATATTCGGCGCCTTTGGCGTGTTTCTGCTACGACAATTCATGCTCCAGATCCATTCGGCTTTTATTGAAGCAGCTAAAATCGATGGGGCGGGATACTTACGCATATTCATATCGATCGCACTTCCAATGGTGAAACCGGGCGTTGCCGCACTTGTCGTACTCCTATTCGTAGACTATTGGAACATGGTCGAGCAGCCGCTTATTTTTCTGCAGGATGCTGCGTTGCAGCCACTCTCTGTGTTTCTCTCCCGCATACAGGAAGATGCGCTTGGCGTCTCTTTTGCCGCTTCGGTTATTTACATGATGCCAATGGTGCTTCTATTCTTAAGTGCCGAACGGTATTTTATCGAAGGAATCCAGCTTTCCGGCGTGAAAGGCTGAGCGAAGAGAATTGGCAACGTGATCCTGTAAGAGAAAGGATTGCTGGCTTTGCAGTGGCTGTATTTCTCCGACAACAATCAAATTTGATTAAATTGAGAGGATGATTCTTTTGAAAAAAATAGGGTTAATCGTCATGTTATCTAGCGCGCTGCTGTTATCGGCCTGTTCTGGCAATGAGGGAGGCGATTCCAAAGTCGAGAAAGAGGGTGGCCAGAAAACTGTCGTCCTCTCTGTTATGAGGAAAGATCGTTTCTTGGAAACTGCAGCGCGACAATTTGAGGAGCAGCATAAGGATATTCATATTGAAATGAAGGAATATAAAGCGTCGGATCCAGTTGCAGAAGGTGGCATGGCGGTAGAGTCCATCTCGCTGGGAGACGTAGAAAAGTACGTGCAATCGGTGACGACGCAAGTCATTTCTGGCAAAGGGGCCGATCTTATTCTCATGAGTGAATTACCCCAGGACAAATTCGTCGCCAAAAAACTGCTGGTGAACTTGAACGATCTATTGTCCAAAGACAGTTCGTTCGATCGAAACGCGCTATTCTCTAATATTTTGCAGGCATCCCAAGACGGAGAAGGTTTGTATGCCATGCCGCTCTCTTTTTCACTCTCCCTGTTCCAGGGAAATACAGAGTTATTGAAGAAGGCGAATATTTCAGTGGACGTCAATAAATCGTGGAACTGGAGCCAGTTCAAGGATGTTGCCCAAAAACTGAAGAAGCAAGATGATGCCGAAAAGCTTATTAGCCTGGATCCAATGTCGCTGCTCTTCGATTCTATTGATGACAATTACACTCAGCTCGTAGGGCAGGGCCAGCCGAACTTCGACTCGGATTTATTCCGCAATATGATGACAGAAATCAAATTGATGTATGACGAAGGCTTGCTCAGCGATGGAATGTCGTTCGATAACGGTAATGCGGCATTTCAAATGCTGAATGTATTCAGCCCCGAGCAAGCACTGACGAAGCCTCGGGGTATGGATTATTACCAGAAGCCGAACGTGAGCGGGCAAAAGGTTGGTACACCGTTCCAGCCTACGTACAGTTTGGGGATAAACAGCAAATCCGACGTTCAACAGGAAGCATGGGCATTCATCAAGTTTTTGCTTTCTGATGAAATGCAGGCTTCCCCGAATCTCACGGGAATACCACTGAATAAAGGGATCACCGATAAAAAATTCAAGGAAACCCTCCAAAAAATCGAGAACGGAACGCTGGAAACCATGATACCACTAGACATGCTGCCGGATAGCGAAACGGTAAAAAAACGGATTGGAGTGGTAGAGCAGCTGATCTCGGAAACCAATTTTCGAAGATCTAGCGATATGAAAGTGATAACGATCGTCATGGAAGAGTTCAGCAGCTTCATGAGCGGACAGAAATCGGCAGAAGAAGTAAGTAAACTTATCCAAAACCGAGCGAAAACGTATTTGAATGAGTAACGGAAGAGGGGGAGATCGTTAGTCGATCTTTCCCTATCATGAGTTTTAGAGGCAGGGAAGAAATGGAGGAGCAGCAGATGTTACTGCAGGGAAAACAACGCTGGGCAAGTATAGGGCTAATCCTATTCTTTGTGCTGCTGGCCGGTCTAACATTATTCAGTAATACCCTAGAGACGGCAATGCTGCCGAAAGTGACCACCGAGAAACCTTCAAGTAAGCGTCTGGTGCATCATATTAAAGGCAGCGGCATCCTCACACCGAAGAAGCTGAAGACACTCAACAGTGATAACGGCTGGTTGATTAGCGAAGTGCATGTGAAGGAGAAGGATCGCGTAAAAAAAGGACAGCTGTTAGTGTCTTTCGACAGCACCAAGTCGCAAGAAGAGCTGGTGGAGGCAGAATACCAACTCAAGAAACACGACTTGAACCGGGAAAAGCTGAAAGAGCAGTATATTGCCGCTGGCAATGCCGAAGACGAAGAAGGGATGATCAGTGCCAAGCGGGAACTGGATATTAACACCTTGGATCGGGACAGTCTTCAGCGCAATATTGAACGGCTAAAGCGTGAGCTAGGCAAAAGCCGGATGGTCCGCGCGCCGTTTGATGGAAGAATTATTGAACTACCAGCAGAGCGGGGAATGATGATTGGACAGGGGCAAAAGCTTATGACAATCGTCCAGTTAAGTGAAGGATATGAATTTTCTTTCACGTTAGACAAGGATGCGGCAGCGCTGCTGCAGCAAGGTGAGAAGATCCCTGTTCAATTGAAAGGAAAAGAAAAGGAAAAGTTCACCGGCATGATATCCAAGATCACGATTGCCACTTCAGCTCCAGGCCCAAATGACAAGGGAGAAGGCGAGCAAAACGCCTCTGAGAGCTCGGATAAGCGAAAAATTGTTATATCGCTGCCGGCGGAAGGAACGGAGGGAGATGAGGAGGCAGCGGTAGTTGTTCAGAAGGAGCCCGCAGAGCAAGGACTGGTGATCCGGAGTGAGCTGATCAAGAGTGATGAAGAGAGCAGCTATGTATGGGTGGTCCGTGAAAATAGAGGCACACTTGGAACGACCTATAGGGTTCAAAAGGCGTATGTTGTCCAAGGTGATACCGTGGATAAAGAAACGATTATTTTGGGCGGGCTTTTAAAGGATGAGCAATTGATTGCAGAATCAAGTGAGCCCTTGCAGGAGGGCAATCGGATAAGACTAAAATGAGAAAGACTGAAAGCGGGAGGGAGTGTAATGAACAAACTTAGAACGACTGGTGCAGCCATACTGCTCTGTACAGCGCTTTTCATTCAGACAGCAGGCTATGGGGGGTACACGACTACTGCAAGTGCTGCTCCAACTGCACCTCAAAGTTTTACACTGGACCAATTGGGGACAATCGCTCTGAAGAATGGGGTTAGCGTCAAATTGACCGATGTCAATCTGATGGAGCAGGATAACGGTAATATACTGACGTACTCGTTCAGCTATACGAATGGTACCAATAGCAGTATTCTTTTAAAAGACTATTTCAATAAAGTGACTACACCGGGAGGTACCGTTGTTCAGGGAAATACAGTGACCAGCAGTACATATGCCAAATCTATTCCTGCTAAATCTACTCAGAGCGTCACTTATTATGTGAATATCGGCAAGGCTAACAAGATCAGTGGAATGCAGCTTTCCCTATATACCTGGGATTTCAACAGTGCGGATTTCCGCAGACAGCTCGGTACCTTTACCGTCCCTGCTGCCTATTCCATCATCGTTCCCCAAGATCAGAGCAAAAATCTTATACTGAACAACCAGCCGGTTAGCACCAAGGCCGAAAGCCTACAAATCTACAAATATAATGGAAAAGTATATGTAAAAGTAGGCATCAGCTTCTCCAATCTCGGCACGAAAGTGCTTGAGGACTTGAATTTAAAAGGATACCTTACCTCAGCGGGAGGCTCGATCTTCAAGCTGTCTTTGGATGATACAGCAGGAGCGAATCATAAAGTGCAGCCCAAGGAGAAGAAAACCATTTTTTTCCTGACTGAAATTCCTTCCTATATTAAAACAGATAAAATGCGCCTACAGTTCTCCCAGGAGGACAGTACGCTAAAGATTGAGCTACCAGTGGCCACCTATAATCTTCCGGCAGCTACTACGCCCAATCTCGTGGTCCCAAGTACTGTGGTGAAGAAGATTCTGATCAGCAATAACACTGTAGAAACTGAGCTGAAAAGTGCAAAGGTAGCTGCAAGCGGCAATTCGGCCAAGTGGGAGCTGAAATTCCGGGTGAAAAATAGCGGCAATAAATCCGTTACGCTACCTGCGTATAAGCTTGAAGTGAAAGCGTCGGAAGGCTTTAGCTTCCCGGTAGATTCCAAGGCGTTCTCGAGTCTAACCCTTAAGCCGTTAGAAGAGAAAACCATCGACCTGACTGCTGAGGTTCCATTATCGGTCGATCAGGCCAAGCTACAGTTACAGTTGGTAGAGCCTACTGCGGAGGGGAAGATTATTTTCCCGACTGCTTACTATCAGATTCCTTATTCCCTACAAAGTAACCAGTGGCAGGACTCAGAATATATGGTAGATAACAACCATGGCAAGTTCGGTGTGAAGCTCGCAAATATTCAACGGCTGCCGTGGCTTGATAAAGATCAAATGGTGGTCAAAATCAACATTCGTAATCTGCAATCCACTTCCGTACAGCTCCCTACCCTTAAAGGGATGGTCATGGCTGAGGACAACAATGTCAGCAACACTTCGCAGGTGGTGACGGAAGATACCCAAACGATTCTGGCTCCGAATGAGACTGCTGCCGTCTATGTTCTGTTCACAGTTCCTTATGCGTATACATTCAATCATTTAAAGATTGAACTCCAGGAAACGGTAGGGGAGGAGAAGCAGAACTTCCTGACATTGAACACTACCCAACTGTATAACCAGGTAAAAGAGATCGAACCTCTCAGCCCCTTTAAGCTAGAGTTAGTAGGGAAGAAAGCAGAGGTCGTTGAGCTTCTTACCACTGTCTATCCAGGTGTGGGGTCGGGCGTCATGTATACAGAGCTGATTATGACCAATGAGGAGAAGCGCAGAGCCGATCAGGCGCAGCTTGTGGCGTACTATAAGACGCAGGACAATTACTACTATGAGGCAAAGGTCAGTCAGTCGGAAACATCCCCGGGTCCCACTGGGAAAAGCTTAGTGACAATCTGGAGCAAGATTCCCGCGAATGTGGACCCCACAAAGCTGGTACTGTATCTGGGGGCAGGGGTCGCTGATGGCAAGCTAACTTCACCTGGTGGCAAACCTACAGGTTATATCAACACAGTGTCGCTGGGGCTGAACATGGTTACTGCGGAGCCGCAAAACAATCTGCTGGGCGTAAATATGTCTCCATACACGCTTTCCATTACGGATGCAGATGCCACAGTCACTATAGGCAGTGATACGCTGAATGCGGTATTGAAATATAATCTGGAAATTAGCAATCTGTATGAAGCAGGACCATATGAGCACAAGCTTGTGCTGGAACTCATTGATCCTCTTGGGCAGTCCATGTCTCAGACGCTGAATTTCGGTACGGACCTTCAGGTAGGGAGCTTCAAACGATATGCGCTGACGTTAACTAGTGATGGATATAAGACGTTGGACGGAGGAGCCATCCGGTTGAATGTGTACGATGAATTCCAAGGGCAGCGAAAGTTACTGGCAACACAAACGTATAAGCTTACTTTGCAAAGAAAGAAAAACGACCAGCTATAATGAAATATGGTTATTAAGAAAGATAGAGAAGAAGCCGTGAGGGAAGTCTCACGGCTTTTGGCGTGCTAGCATACAGAAGCAAGAAAGAAGATGGCTGAATACATGAATAATAGCACTAGTTAGGCTCTATGGTTGATACGGAAAGTTCGTGGGGTCAGGCCGATCTCCCGCTTGAACATGTTGCAGAACTGGGCATCGTTCACAAAGCCTGAAGCTTCGGAGACTTCAGAGATATGCATTTGTGTGTGCTTAAGCAGCGATTTGGCATAGTCCAAACGCTTTAGAAGAAGATAACGCAGCGGCGAGCAGCCGTAGCGTTCTTTGAATAAATGGCGGAACCGGTCATAGCTATAGCCGGACATCTCTGCCAGGGAGCCGATCGGCAGTTTTTGCCGATAATGCTCGTCCATATAATTCATAACATATTGTACACGGTCCTCTGAAAGCGATGGAGATCCTGGAGCTCCCAGCAAGCGGAGCAAGTGAACAGTGATTTCGCTCATCTGAAGATTCAGCAGTTCCACAAAACCATCACGTTTCCGGCTAAACTCTTCTTTCATTCGCAGCAAGTGGTGCAATACAGTCTGTTCTTTATCATCTTCATAAACCCCGGCCAGCGCATTCATCTGCGGGTTATCGCAATGAAAACCTACAAATAAAATGTCGGCTTCAGGTTGATGGCTCTCGTCATGGTTGGTATTCGGCGGGATCAGTGAGAAGGATGAGTTGCGAAAATGATAACTGCGCGCTCCGACATTACTGGTTCCCAATCCCTTTATATAGTAAACCAATTCGTAGCATTTATGCTGAAGCGGGGGAATATAAGTTCCAGATTCTCGCTCTGCACTTACAATATATAGAACACGTACCATGTTGCTCCTCCTTCTTGACTCTTTTAGCCGAATCACACAAAAATATAATCGAAACTATATCATTATTTGTAATGATATTTGTTATGATCGTATCAGTTAAAACGAATATTCGCAATCCGATTGTCCATATCGTTCGGAAATTGGTTGATTTATGCAGAGGAATATCATGGGAGAATCCGATTAATAATGAAATAGGGGGAATTAATGATTATCATTATTTGTTTTACATTTCCAAACTAGAAATAGACTAATGTAAATTGTGCAGTCCTCGGCGTAGAGTCAATTGCTCAAGTTCAGACGCTAGAAATCTTCCTTTTTTTATAGCAAATGATTGGAATGGACGGTCTCTTGTAAAGTACTTGCCAGGTACCGGTAACTTGAATATGATAGGAGTAAGAAAACCGTTGATCCGCAGGTTCATACTGTCATTAAACATTATAACGTTATAATGAATGAGGTGGGAGAGTTGGAAGAAAGGCTCGTGCTTCGTAATTTAAAAAGCATTAATGGGCAGGCCCTGGATATCGTCATAGAAAATGGCCTAATTGTAGACATTACGGAGCCTGGGGCAGGTCGTGGACAGCAAGAGTGGGGTGGGGCTGGAGCATTTGTGACCAGTGGATGGATTGATATGCACGTGCATGCTTTTCCCGAATTTCATCCTTATGGTGACGAGATTGACGCAATAGGCGTGAGACAGGGTGTCACCACGATTGTCGATGCCGGGAGCTGTGGGGGTGACCGGATCGCTGAACTGGCTGCCAGCGCAAGTACCGCCAAGACTCATCTGTTTGCTTTTCTGAACATTTCCCGGATCGGATTGCAGCGGGTGGATGAATTGTCTCAACTGGAATGGATCGACAAGATTAGAGTTCAGGAAGCCGTGCAGAAGAACCGCGCGTTCATCGTCGGATTAAAGGCAAGAATCAGCCAAAGCGTAGTGGGAGAGCAGGGCATTGAACCGCTGCGCAGAGCCAGAGAATTGTCTGACGAGACAGGATTACCACTCATGGTGCATATCGGCTCCGGTCCCCCGGAGATCGAGGAGGTGGTGCCGCTGCTCGAGCGCGGAGATATCATCACTCATTATCTGAATGGCAAGAGCAATAATCTGTTCGACGAAGAAGGTCAACCCCTGAAGGTGCTGCAAGAGGCGATTGCGCGGGGTGTTCATCTGGATGTAGGCCATGGGACAGCAAGCTTTTCCTTCAAAATCGCTGAAGCGGCGAAGCGTTACGGCATTCCGCCGGATACCATCAGCACCGATATTTATCGCAACAACCGGCTGAACGGTCCGGTCTACAGCTTGGCGAACGTGTTATCTAAGTTTTTGTATCTGGGCTATTCACTAGAGGATACACTTGCAGCAGTCACTACACGGGCAGCGGATTGGCTGGGCAAGCCGGAGCTGGGGCGGATAGTGATCGGAGAACCTGCCAACCTTACATTGTTCACCGTAGAGAACGGGCCAGCCGTACTGGTGGATTCTGAAGGAGAGCAAAGAAATACAGATCAACTCATCCAGGTTAAAGGAGCTGTTACACATGGAGAATTCATTGAATGCGAAGTACGGACTTAAGCGTGTTATTAATGCCAGCGGACGCATGAGCATACTAGGCGTATCGGCACCCAGCAATACCGTTATGGAGGCTATGAAAAAAGGCGGGCAGAGGTATGTGGAAATTGCCGATCTGGTCGACAAGGGCGGAGATTATATTGCACGTATTCTTGGCTCCGAAGCGGCTGTGATCGTAAACTCAGCTTCCAGCGGAATCGCGCTGTCGGTAGCCGCCTTGGTGACGCAAGGCAACCGCCGCATCAGCGAGCGTCTGCATCAGGATAAGATTCTGCGAAATGAGATCATTATCCTCAAAGGTCACAATGTGCAATACGGTGCGCCTGTAGAGACGATGGTGTACCTGGGCGGAGGCAAACTGGTCGAGGTTGGCTATGCCAACGAAGGTCGAAGCGAGCATATTGAGGATGCTATCAGCGATACCACCGCAGCGATTCTCTATGTGAAATCACATCATGCGGTTCAAAAAAATATGATTTCTGTCGAAGAAGCCTGGGAAATCGCCCAGCGGCGGGGGGTTCCTCTCATTGTCGATGCTGCAGCCGAGGAAGATCTCCACAAGTACGTGAAATGTTCTGACCTAGCCATCTATAGCGGCTCTAAAGCGATTGAAGGTCCGACCTCCGGCATCGTTGCCGGGCGGCGAACGTATGTCGAATGGCTGAAGGTACAGCTGCATGGCATAGGGCGGAGCATGAAGGTGGGCAAGGAGACAGCCTTTGGACTGCTACAGGCGCTGGACGAATACATCGTTAAGGAAGACCGCAGCGAACAGGAAAAAGAGATGCTCCAAACCTTGCTCACGCTGAACGAAGTGCCTGGTGTGAAGGTAACGATTGCGCAGGACGAGGCGGGACGCGCGATCTATCGGGGGCGTGTGCATTTGGATCAAGGGCAGACTGGAATTAACGCTATAACAGCTGTAGAGAAGCTCAGAGAAGGCGATATCGCCATATATACACGGGACTACGGCGCAAGACAGGGCTATTTTGACATTGATCCGCGTCCGTTGCTTGGCGATGACATACAGGTTATCCAATCAGAAATTTATAAATTAGCAGGAGGAAAATAACATGCCCAACATTGCAAAGCGTTTCTACAACAATCGGGTGGCTTTAAATGTACTAGCTAAGGATATTGAGAACGCCAAAGATATTTATGAAGCGGCAGAAGGATATGTTCTGGTAGGCGTTCTTTCTAAAAGCTATAAGACAGCAGAAGAAGCCGTGACCGCAATGCGCGAGTACGGTAAGGAGATTGACGATGCCGTGTCGATTGGGCTTGGTGCCGGAGATAACCGTCAGGCAGCCGTGGTGGCCGAGATTGCTAAGCATTACGGGGGAAGCCATATCAATCAGGTGTTTCCTGCCGTGGGAGCTACCCGGGCCAATCTTGGGGGCACGGACAGCTGGATTAACAGTCTGGTGTCTCCTACTGGTCGTCCGGGTTATGTGAATATTTCGACAGGTCCGCTGAGCGCAGCGGGAGAGGAACACGCCATTGTACCGGTTAAGGCAGCGATTGCGTTGATCCGGGATATGGGCGGGAATGCGATCAAGTATTTCCCAATGCAAGGCCTGGAGCTTAAAGAGGAATATCGTGCTGTAGCCAAGGCCTGCGCCGAGGAAAACTTTGCGCTGGAGCCAACCGGCGGCATTGATATGGGGAATTTTGAAGCCATTTTGCGCATCGCTCTGGAAGCCGGAGTGCAGCAGATTATCCCCCATGTGTATTCTTCGATTATCGACAAGGCATCTGGCAAGACGAATATAGACGACGTGCGGACTTTGGTGCAAATCATGAAAAAGCTGGCTAATGCCTATGCCTAAAAAGATTGCCGCCTTCGGCGAGGTCATGATGCGCCTGCAGGTGCCGGGCCATGATCTGCTGTCCCAGAGCAATATGCTTCGCTACTCTTTTTCAGGAACCGGTGTGAATGTGCTGTCAGCGCTGGCCAACTTCGGGCATACGGGCTCCCTGATCTCACGCTTGCCACAGAACCCGGTCGGAGACGCTGCGGCCACCGAATTGCGGGGACTCGGAATCAGCACGGAATTCCTTCAGCGCGGAGGAGATTATCTGGGGATGTATTTTCTCGAAAATGGGTTCGGTGTACGCCCCGGCCGGGTAACCTATACTAATCGTTTAGAGAGCAGCTTCAATACGGCACCTGAAGCCACCTATGATTATAAAGGGATGGCCCAGTCCATCGCTGCCATTCATTTCTGCGGCATTACGCTGGCCATGAACGATGCAGTCCGAAGCCATATGAAGGCACTGGCCTTGGCGGTGAAAGCGCAGGGGGGACTGGTGATTTTCGATTCTAACTATCGCGCTTCGCTCTGGGGAGCGGAAGGTCATACCCGGGCTAAGCCATACTATGAGGACATGCTAAAGCTGGCGGACATCGTTATGATGACTGAAAAAGACGCCTTGTGGACCCTAGGGATGAGCACGGACAAAGAGGGACGTAAGGCACAGCTCGAAGAACTCATTCCGGTTGTAGCCGGCGAGTATGGCATTAAGGTCATTGCTGGAACCCACCGGGAAATTCACGGCGACAATTCCCATTCATTGCTCGGCTACATATACAAGGATCAAAGTTTGGTGTTCGCTGATCCCCTAAGGTTCTCTGTATATGATAGAATCGGTGCAGGAGATGCCTACGCGAGTGGAATTATCCATGGGGAATTAGAGGGCTGGCCTGCAGAGCAAACCGTCCGGTTCGCAGCGGTGGCGGGCATGCTCGCTCATACGATCTCCGGCGATACGCCGAAGGCTTCGGAAGGGGATATTTTCCGTGCGATGACGGAAGCCGTAGGCGATGTGGAAAGGTAGTGGAATTTGTCATGAGTTTGTCGAGGCAAGACAGACCGTTGTACCTGCAAATCAAGCATATTTTAAAAGAACGGATTCTTTACGGCGTGTACCCGCTGGGGTCCATCATTCCTTCCGAGCCGAAGCTGGAAAAGGAGTTTGCCGTCAGTAAGATTACTGTCCGGGGCGCCGTTCAAGAGCTGGTTCAGGAAGGGTTTCTGGAAAAAGGCAGCGGGAGAGGCACTAAGGTCATCCGCAACAAGGAGACCTCCCGGCTGTCTAAGTGGAAGCACTTCACGGAAATTCTCGTGGAAGCAGGACATACCATCCGCAAGGAGTGGTTGCGTGCAGAGGTGCACCCATGTGTAGAGGGCACTGAGCCTTATCGGC
The DNA here is from genome assembly GCF_042887565.1 of Paenibacillus sp. NPDC057934. NCBI lineage: Bacteria > Bacillati > Bacillota > Bacilli > Caryophanales > Paenibacillaceae > Paenibacillus > Paenibacillus sp. NPDC057934. The sequence goes on along the minus strand of NZ_JBHVPB010000021.1, from coordinate 33,379 downwards.
TGTTCGGTGAGCGTTGTCTGAAGCTGGAACGTATTTTTTTCCTTAACGATGCTCCCTACATTTATTATACGCATTATCTGAGCATGACCGTGGAGGACTTAGAGCTATCCAGCTTTAGCGGACGATCTCTCTATGAATGGCTTGAAGAGCAGGGTATTTCACCCGACAGACTTCGGGATGAATTCTCTGTTGCCCTCGCCCCGCCAGAGGTGGAGCAGAATCTGCGTCTGCTAGGCAATAGCCATGTATTGAAGAGAACGCGTTATTCCTTTAACGAGCAGGGAACAGCTATGGAATGGAGCATCGGTTATTATAATACGGAATTGCAGAGCTATGTAGCTGACTATGATGTGTAGATCTACAAGCTGTGCAGATGTGTAATTATGCAGACGTTGTTTAAGTATGTGGTATATCAGTAAGCAGTTCGGGTTATAATCAGTAAAATCCTCTTCGCGATTCATTCTCGCGGCGGGGATTTTTTTGTATTCGTGGTGCTTTTCCAAAAGAGGATATATCATTTTAAGAAAATTAATGACACAGACGATAAAATACCTTATTATTTAAGGAGATTTTGAATAAAACAGTTTTTGAATATTTATAGTACAATATTTACCTGATCACTTGCTGCTGCCGTAAGGCATGGGAAGGAGGGGATTCATATGCTGTCACTGAGCCGTATAAGCAAGAGCTTTGAAGTCAAGGATGGCGTGTATCAGGCGGTAGATTCGGTGACGCTTGAAGTTGAAAAGGGATCTATACACGGAATTATCGGGGCAAGCGGGGCGGGAAAGTCCACTTTGCTACGGTTGATCAACCTACTGGAAAGGCCGGATGAAGGTAGCGTTAGCCTCAATGGCCGAGAGATGACCGTGCTGCCGGAGAAGCTGCTGCGCCAGGAACGACAGAAGATCGGGATGATTTTTCAACAGTTCAATCTTGTAGCGAATGTGTCGGTCAGCCGGAATGTCTCCATCCCTCTGGAACTGGCTGGTGTCCCGAAGCGTGAGCGAACGGAGCGGGTGGAGGAATGCTTGCGCTTTGTTGGACTGGCAGATAAAGCCGGGCAGTATCCTGCCCAGCTCAGTGGTGGACAGCGGCAGCGGGTAGCCATTGCCCGTGCACTGGCGAATCATCCGGGGCTGCTGCTATGCGATGAGCCAACATCATCGCTTGATCCGGCAACGACTACGGAGATTCTTGGAGTGCTGAAGCATATCAACGAGAAGCTTGGGGTCACGATTGTCATCGTCACGCATGAGATGGATGTCGTCAAAAGACTGTGCAGCCATGTCTCCGTGATGGAGGATGGACGAATAGTAGATACCTTCTCCCGGGCGGACGGAGAGTTCCTTCCTGCGGCAAGCAGCTCCGGTTCCTACCGGGAGCAGATTCTTGGCAAAGCGAGGGAAGATCATGCTTGAGAATGCCTTCAAATACCAGGAACAAATGTGGCAGTCTATCGGGGAGACCTTCGTCATGGTCGGCATTTCCGTGGGAGCGGCGGTGCTGCTGGGCCTTCCGCTGGGAACGCTGCTCTATTTTTGCCGCAAGGGTCAGCTGTATGAGAATAAGAAGTTGTCTCTGGTGCTGAACACGCTGGTGAACATCGTGCGCTCCTTCCCATTCTTGCTGCTCGTTGTTGCAATGATTCCTGTGACTCGTCTGATTGTGGGAACGGCTATTGGAACGATTGCGGCCACAGTTCCGTTGTCCATTGTCGCCATTGCCTATTACTCCCGTCTGGTGGAGCAGGCATTGCTGGAGATTCCGCGCGGAACTACGGAGGCGGCGTTATCGATGGGAGCTTCCAAGCTAGGACTGATTTTTAAATTTCTGTATGTCGAGGCCCGTTCAGGGCTCGTGCTGGGATTAACGACCTCAACTATTAGCTTCATCTCGTTCTCCACGGTGATGGGTGTGGTTGGCGGCGGCGGGGTTGGCGACTTTGCGATCCGTTACGGCTACCAACGTTATGAGACCGAAGTGATGGCCTACGCGATCGTGGTCATGATTGTACTGGTACAGATCGTCCAGTTCAGTGGAAGCACTATAGCGCGACTGCTGGACAAGAAATAAAGCTTGGATCTATATACAAATATTAAACTGGGGGTAACGAAACTAATGAAGAAGTCTATAATTGCGCTGTTTGCAGTAATGGTATTGATCGTGGCAGGTTGTGGTAACAAAAATACATCCGTGAATGATGCAGCACCGGCACCGACAAGCGCCGAGCCTGTAAACATTAAAGTGGCTTTGCTTATTCCACCGATGACGGATATTCTGGATATCGTTAAACCGCTGTTGAAAGAAGAAGGCGTGGACATGGAAGTTGTGGTACTATCGGATAACGTACAACCGAACGAAGCCCTGGCGAACAAGGAAGTGGATGCGAACTTCTTCCAGCACGTTCCTTACATGAAGCAGTTCAATGACAGCAAGGGTGCACATCTGGTAGCTGTTCAACCGGTGTATAACGCAATCTATGGCGGTTATTCCAAACGGTACAAGAACATCGCTGATCTGCCTGAAGGTGCTACACTCGTCATGGCGAATGACCCGTCCAACATCGGCCGCTCCCTGGTGATGTTCGAAGCTGCCGGACTGATTAAACTGAAAGAAGGCGTAGGCATTCAAGCTACACAAGCTGATATTACCGAGAATCCGAAGAACTTCAAGTTCAAGGAAGTAGATCTTCTGATGCTGTCCCGTATGCTGGATGATGCCGATCTGGTAGCGATGACTCCTGCCTATGCCAAACCGCTGGGATTAACGCCGACAAAGGATGCGCTGATTACAGAGAGCGAGGATTCCGAGTTCGCAATTACCTTGGTAGCACGTGAGGACAACAAGGACTCCGAAGCCATCCAGAAGCTGGCCAAGGCGATCAGCGGCCCTGAGGTGAAGAAATTCCTTGAGGACAATTACGCGGATATCGCGCTGCCTGCTTTTAAATAAGATCTGTATATTAAAAAGATGATGTGAAAAAGGGCAAATCCGGTGATGGTACCGGGTTTGCCTTTTTGTGCGGAAACTACCCCAAACCCGCATTTTTCCGCGTAAATGAGTGCACTTTTGAGCCTGTCCAGCCCTCTAACAGCCTGCAGTCCCATACCTTCCCCGACTAAGGTCCAGTACCAAAAACCGTCCCCGGTCTGTTTTGAAAGAACGCAGATTGCCCTAGAATAAGAGCATAAGGTTAAGGAGAACGAAAGGCGGTGAGAAAAAATGCAAAGAAGACAAGGAAACGGGCTGGCGATTGTACTGATCGTAATTGGTGCCCTCATGCTGATGGGAATTGCGCTTCCTCTGATTCACGGGATGTTCAGATTGTTGTTCCCGGTATTGCTGGTTGTTCTCGGGTACTACGGAATCAAGAGAGGTCACAAGCTTATTGGTTGGGTAGTATTGTTCGTCGGTGTTATGTCTCTGATCGCGAAGCTTTCCTGGATCATTGGACCGCTTCTGGGAATCGCTTTGGTAGTCTGGGGCATCTCGGTATTGAAGGGAAAGAGATCTGGTACCTACTAATAAATAAGTTTACTTAATGAATATAAGCAGGGAGGGAGCAGGAGATCATGAGTGTTTTTCGCCGCATGAGAGATATCACTGTAGCTAACTTAAATGAACGTCTGGAGCAAAGCCAGGATCCCGTGAAGCTGATTGATCAATTTCTACATTCAACCCGGGAGGAAATCAGCGAAGCGGAAAGACTTTACCAGCAATATGCCTCGCACACGAAGCAACTGCAGAATCAGGTAAATCAGGCGACTGGCATGAGAGACAAACGTGAGGAACAAGCACTTCTGGCACTCAAAGCCGGTGAGGACCACCTCGCGAAGCTCGCTTTGCAGGAAAAGATCATTCACGAAGAAAAGCTGGAGCAATACAGCGGACTTTTGGAGCAAAGCAAGGAATCCCTGTATGAGCTTGAAGCGCAGCTGAATGAATTGAAACTGGAATATCAGACCGTATATAGCAAACGTCAATATTACTCTGCACGGATGGAGTCGCTGCGCTTGCAGCAACGGATGAACCAAAGAGCCAGTGCTTATGGCAATGGCGGTGATGTTCCCAAGATGTTCGGACGTCTGGATGACCGGTTGACCGATTGGGAGCTGGAAGCCAAAAGCCTGCGTGATCTCCGGCGCATGGGTCAGGAATATGCAGTGCAAGCCGGTGAGACGGTAGCCACTGTGCTCGAAAGGGAAATGGCCCGCTTAAAGGAGAAGCTGAACAATGACGGAAAGGAGTAGTACTATGACCCGATTGTATCGTTCAAGAAGAGACAAAGTCGTAACCGGGCTAGCCGGCGGTTTATCGGAAACCATAGGTATTGACTCCACTTTATTCCGAATTCTGCTGCTGATCAGCATTCCGTTCACAGGCGGAACGGTCATTCCGGTATATATCATCGCTGCACTGATCATTCCGAAAGAGCATTACCAGAGTCCATTCGGTCCTGGTGGCCCATTCGGAGGTCCATACGGCGGACCACACTCCGGCAGACCAGAACATGGCCCGCACGGACATGGAGGATATGGTGGTCATGGAGGCCAAGGTGGAAATGGTGGGAACGGCGGATACGGCCACTACGGAAGTCAGTCGAACTACAACCCTAATTTTGAAAAAAGCCAAGCGTATTCTGCTCCAGACTCCGGCCTGGATGCCATGATGAAGGATATTGAGAAGAAAGCCCTGCAAAAAGAAGTGGAAGAGCTTAAACAAAAACTGTCTAAATATGAGAAGGGAGAAGTGTAATCATGGGAGTATTTCAAAGAATTAAGGATATGACTAAGGCGTCGGTAAACGACTTGTTGGATAAGGTAGAGGACCCAATCGTAATGCTCAATCAATATCTGCGCGATATGGAGGCTGAGATTCACGAGGCGGAAGTAACGGTCGCCAAACAAATGGCCAATGAGCGCCGCATGAAACAACGTGTAGAGGAAGCCGCTAAAATGTCCGCACAACGTGGAGCCCAAGCTGAACTGGCGCTGAAGAACGGCCAAGAGGAAGTGGCCCGCAAGCTGTTGGAAGAAAAAATCTACTTCGATCAAAAAGAAGCCGAGTACAGCCAGCTTCACGGTCAAGCTGAAGTTCAAGCCAAAGATCTTGTACGTCAGTTGCATGACATGAAGGATGAGTTCTACAAGCTGCGCAACAAACGCAATGAACTGGTATCCCGTGCCCAAATGGCCAAAGCCAAGAAGCAAATGTCGCAAATCAGCAGTGTGCATTCCATCGAGAGCGGCAGCGCATCCCTTGGATTCCACCGCATGGAAGAGAAGATCATGCAACTCGAAGCGGAAGCAGATGTCCTGCGTGCACCATACAGCCCTTCTACAGCCTACAGTCCGGTTGACGCTGAGAAGCAACTGAAGGTTGAAGAACAACTCGCCGCACTTAAAAACAAGCTGAATGGCCCATCCTCGGCGCCTTCCATCAGCAAAAAAGAAGATTAAAGCCTGTTCCCCAAATATAGGCGGATATGATATGCTGAACTAGGAAAAGCCATACGGTATGGAGTCCCCATACCGGTATGGCTTTTGTAGCGGTTATCCGCTTAAGAAATTTGGTTACTGGCAGAAGGAATTGAAGGCTTTCATTCTCGATGCAATTATACTTTCTGCCGCAGATTGCCGCGGATTTTTCAAAGATGATGAATTGCACTATAGTTGGCACGATTTTTGGTACTGTGCTTGGCACTGTACATTGGATTGTATTTTGTATTCTATTTGGAATTAGTGGCATTTTTGTACCTTATATTCCTCGTTTTTGGGGAAATTGAGCAAATAAGTGCAATTTTGTACCTTATTTGTTGAGAAATACGCTGCAGGGCGTAAATCAGAAGAATTAACGTACAAAATTGCCCTTAATCTAAGCTGATCCTCAGTTACAGCCAATTTAAGGTACAAAAATGCCTTTATTTATACTTCGGAGGTACTCTGGAGAATTTTTTTACTCAGTCAGTTTTGCTTCGCAAAACTTAAAGCCAATGCTTACGAAGCTAGTTTTGCTTCGCAAAACTTTTAGGAGGTGCAAAAATGGATAAGCGGAGCCGTTTGATTGCCATAGGTCTCATCGGCGTTGGCTGTATAATGATATTTGGCAGATGGATTGGCTTTTTCTCCATTGTGGCCCTCCTGTTCCTGCTGCTGGGTATTTACCGCACGACGACAGGCAAAGTGAAGCAAGGCTATACCTTGCTTGGCATCGGCGCGGTCATGCTGCTACTGGATCATCTGGTATTGGTGCTCGGCATATGCCTGATCTCGCTGGTCATCTTTTTTAGAAAATCCAAGAAGCTCCAGCACCAGACAAGGTTTATGCAGAAGCAAAACTTTTCCTCCAGATTTGAATGGGATCGTGTGCCTTGGGTGATGCAGAGTGTTAGTGCCTGGCATGTGCTAGGAGAGGCGGATCTGGATCTTTCTCTTGCTATGGCGGATGACCGGGAGACGATCATGCTCTTTCACGGGATTTTCGGCGATATTGACCTTCATCTGTCAGAAGGCTATGGGGTGGAGATTGAGGCCTTTGTCCTGTTCGGATCGATAGACCTTGGCCTTCAGCGGGATACGGGCATGCTCAACCGGCTGAACTGGAAATCACCCAATTATGAGACCAGCGAACATAAAGTGAAATTTAACGTATCCTATTTAATAGGGGATTTGGATATCAGACTGTCTTGATCATAAGGAAGGGGGCCCCCGGGTGGGAAAGAAGAACACGAATATGATTTCGCGCAGCATGGGTGAGGGGGCTCTGTTCTCCCTCGTCATGCTGCTCGTTATTCTGTATATCATGTATACATATGGTTATTTGAAGCCGTTCGAGAATTGGACGGTTGGGGTACGAACGGCGATTACGATGGTTCTGCTCCCTGTAGGTTTCGGTATGGGCTTCGGGTTCTATCAAGGTTTTCGCGTGAAGCGTAAGCTTGAGCGCCTTCGGGAGACCTTGGTCCTGTGGGAAAAAGGCAACCTGACGCTGTCCATGCCGCAACTTGGCGACGATGAACTCGGCAGGCTCGGTGAACAGCTGAGCCGGATCAGCGTCAAATGGGAAAATCAGGTGAACACCCTCCAGCGGCTGTCCACCAACAATGCGCAGCTTGCTGAGCAGGCGCGTGTCTCAGCGATTATCGAGGAGCGGCAGCGGCTTGCACGTGAGCTGCATGATGCGGTTTCGCAGCAGCTTTTTGCCATCTCTATGACGGCTACTGCGGTGGGGCGGACGCTCGAGAAAGATTTTGATAAAGCTCAGCGTCAGATTGCCTTGATCGAAGAGATGTCGGCAGTGGCCCAGTCGGAAATGCGGGCTTTGCTGCTGCACTTAAGGCCAGTATATCTGGAGGGCAAGGGATTGGAGCAGGGCCTGCGGGAGCTAGTCCGTGAGCTGCAAGAGAAAATGCCCATCGAGATTGTGTTCGAGATGGACCCTGATGTGCATCTGATGAAGGGGATCGAGAACCATTTGTTCCGCATTGTGCAGGAAGCCATCTCCAACACGCTGCGGCATGCCAAAGCTTCCAAGATGGAGATTCGATTACACCGCCGCGGAGATACGGTGCGGTTAACGCTGCGAGATGATGGTGTGGGCTTTGAGTTGGATGAGAACAAGCAGACCTCTTATGGTCTGTCGAATATGCAGGAGCGTATTATAGAGACTGGAGGTTCCATTCAGTTCATCACCGCGCCGGGCAAAGGAACACGCATTGAGATTACTGTACCGGTAGTCAATGAATAGGAGGGAAGGGTAGCAATGGAGGAAATGGAGACATCCATCAAGGTACTGCTAGTCGATGATCATGAGATGGTCCGGATCGGATTGGCTGCGGTCCTGGGTACCGAAGACGGTATTGAAGTAGTGGGAGAAGCAGGGAGCGGGGAGGAAGGCATACGCCTTGCCCATGAATATAATCCTGATGTTGTGTTGATGGATCTTGTCATGGACGGTATGGATGGTATTGAAACGACGAGGCAGTTGATGAAGACATTTCCCGATTGTAAAGTCATTGTACTCACCAGCTATTTGGATGATGAAAAAATGTACCCTGTAATCGAGGCAGGAGCCTTCAGCTATCTGCTCAAAACCTCACGGGCAACTGAAGTCGCGGATGCTATCCGCGCTGCGGCCCGGGGACAGTCTGTACTGGAATCCCAGGTGGCTTCCAAGATGATGAATCGCTTCCGCAACGATGCGAAAGTAGAAGCACCGGCGTATAAAGAGCTGACGGAACGTGAGATGGAAGTGCTACGTCTGCTGGCTCAGGGTAAATCCAATCAGGATATCGCCGACCAGCTAATTATTGGGATCAAGACTGTGAAATTCCATGTGACGAATATTCTCGCCAAGCTGGATGTGGAGGACCGCACCCAGGCGGCCATTTATGCATATAAAAACGGACTTGCGGAGTAATCCGCAGGTTTTTTTTATTGCAGGTGAAACAATTTCATAAATCCATAAGTGAGCGTCTAATCATCAATATCAAGTTGTACATGGTTTAGGTATAACTTGATATTGTACCTATTCGGATTGAAATCCGAATTATGAAATGGATTCAGGTTTAAAATCTCTCATCCCCGGCCATCCTGTTTAGTAGATTGCTAGATCGGATGGAAAGGGAGATGGACGATGGGAAACGGGTATAAAGGGACAGGGAAAGCAACGCTGCTGGTATTGTGTTTGAGTCTTGCGCTGATTCTGGTGGTAGGATTCCTTAATGAAGCTGAAGCTCAATCGCTCAAGGAAGTGGCCTCAGTAGGTGTTGCTGTTGAAGGTGCTGATACGAGAGACATTGGCGGAGTTAGCGGTATGAAAGAGTCCCTTTCTCTACTGGCATTGCTAGGGCAGCGGGCTACGCAACCCGGAACACCCATGCGTCTTGTTCTGAAGTGGCAGGGTGAGTACAGTGGGAAAGATGTCGTTCGTGCTTCTGGTCCTTTGAATGCTGTGGAGCTGGCTGAAAACCTTGGGCTAAACATTCCTACAGCTGTTCAAGAGCATGGTCATCTGACCTACCGTTCTACATCCCATCTGACAGAGGATACCTCGATTTCGTTCTTTTGGAGTGAACTGGGCGAGGGTCATAGCTATGTGATAGCCACTTTGGAGACAGCAGATTTGGCTAAGTCAGAGGATTGGCAGGATCAAGCTATACAGTTGGGTAGGCTTATGCTGAAGAGTGAGATTGACGCTGAATGGAATGCCTCCCTGCAAGGAACGGCCAAGGAGCAAGGGCAGCCTAAAGAGGCGTTGCTAGTGACTGAAAAGAACTTTGCTGCTCAGGTTCCGGGGCTGGCTGAAGCAGAGAGCTATGAAGACGAGGCTACCTACAACCGCTCCTATACAGTGCCGGGTCTGGAGCGCTTTGTCGTCAGTGGCAGTCATAAGCTGGGTATGCAGGCGGCTGTCCATAGAGATGATATCAATAACGAGAACAGAATAACCATCGGTCTTCCCCTGATTACGATTGAATATTAAGACGATATTCATATAAGTTGAAATATAGTCCATAATAAGAAAAGGTGATCGCTTTTGTCGATATTCCGAGGGTAATTGTCAGGAATGTAATGGCATCCTTTTTCGGAATATGATAAAATGGCATCACGCCGTTAAAGTGCTAATGCATGTACCCGGCGTTGAGAATGATTGTCAACTAAATTACATACAGAGAGATGAGGAGCCATGGCTGAAAATCAAACCCTTGATGCACTGCACACACCCGGTGCTGTATTTTTTATCTTTGGGGCTACCGGAGACTTAGCCCGGCGTAAGCTGTTCCCGGCTATTTACAGCTTGTACCGTGAAGGCAAGCTGGCACATGATTTTGCGGTAATTGGCGTGGCGCGTCGTCCGCGTACTCAAGATGAATTTAGAGAAGACGTGAAGGAATCCATCCGTGAATTCTGTCGCTACCAGGCAGAAGACGAGAGTGAATGGAACGGCTTCGTTCAGCATTTTGAATACAAATCTCTGGACATCAATAATATTGACGGGTTCCGTGAGCTGAGTGCCCAGACTGAAGTGCTTGAAGGCAAGTTTGAGATTCCGGGCAACCGTATTTTCTACCTTGCGCTTGCACCTGAGCTGTTCGGCAGCGTGTCGGGCAACCTGAAAGCCGGCGGTATGCTGGATAGCAGAGGCTGGAACCGACTTGTGATCGAAAAGCCGTTCGGGTATGATCTGGAATCAGCAGAGCAACTGAACGAGCAGATTCGTCAGGTCTTCAAAGAAGAAGAAATCTACCGGATCGACCATTATCTCGGTAAGGAAATGGTGCAGAACATTGAAGTTATCCGTTTTGCGAATGCCTTTTTCGAACCGCTTTGGAACAATAAGCATATTGCCAATATCCAGATTACACTCGGCGAGACCGTAGGTGTCGAAGAGCGCGGCGGATATTATGATCATGCCGGAGCTTTGCGGGATATGGGGCAGAATCACATATTGCAACTACTGACGATGATTGCCATGGAACCGCCTAGCCGTCTGCTGGCTGAGGATATCCGTGATGAGAAGGTCAAGGTACTGCGTTCACTCCGTCCTTACGCTAACGCTGAAGAAGTACGCGAGAACGTTGTGCGTGGCCAGTACACAGAAGGCTCGCATAAAGGTAAGACGCTGCCGGCCTACCGGCAGGAAGATAAGGTAGATCCGGAATCCAACACGGAAACGTATTTCGCTGCTCGCGTATTCGTGGACAATTTCCGCTGGGCCGGAGTTCCGTTCTATATCCGTACAGGCAAACACCTTCCGGTGAAGACGACGGAAGTGGTTGTAGAGTTCAAGGGCATGCCGACCAATGTCTATCTGGGTCAAAAGCATAAGCTGGAACCGAACCTGCTCGTGATTCGGGTGAATCCGATGGAAGGCATCTATGTGAAGATCAATGCCAAGAAACCGGGCTCGGAATCCGAGATTCAGCCTCTGGCTATGGATTTCTGCCAAAGCTGTATGGTGGGCATCAACTCGCCGGAAGCCTATGAGCGTCTGCTGCATGATGCCGCTCGCGGCGATTCCACTTACTTCACGCGCTGGGACGAAGTATCGTCGGCGTGGTCGTTCGTGGACCGTATCGCGAAGGCTTGGAAGGAAGATTCCAGCGATCTGGCCTCCTACCCTGCCGGCTCATGGGGTCCTGTTGAAGCGGATAAACTGCTGGAAAAGGAAGGTTTCCACTGGTGGCCGGTGAACGGCCAAGAAGAAGATAATGTAGTATGGCGGTTGAATAACTAAGCAACGAAGCTGTACATGTGTGTATAAATCTCCCTGCGGAAGATCGCAGGGAGATTTTTTGAAAATATAAGAATTTATAGGTTTTACGCTATGAATCATCTTTATATTTCTCGCTGAAACGGATACCATCCCTTAGAGGATGACAAAGCCGTTTCTACTTGAATAACAGAGTACATCGACTTAGCGCGTTACATCAGACGCATATTTTACAAGAAACGGATACTTGTCCTTGTTCAAAGGCTGAGTTAGCCGTTTCTTTTTACAAAGAGGGCTTTTATGTAGATAATCTCTGCCCGATTTTGTTATACTTTAAAGGATGCTTGCATTTCATTAATTCTCCAAGTGAAGGGAAATGTAAAATGAGCAAATCACCGATTTGATGCAAACCTGGGGCAATTGAAAAAGCACCATGAATTTTATATATGAAGGGATATGTGTAATGAGTAAAGCTACGAATCAGGATCTGCAGAAGGAAGTGGATAAGCGTAGAACGTTTGCGATTATCTCCCACCCGGATGCCGGTAAAACGACTTTGACGGAGAAACTGCTGTTGTTCGGCGGCGCGATCCGGCTGGCAGGAACGGTTAAAGCACGCAAGGCCAGCAAACATGCGACGAGTGACTGGATGGAAATCGAGAAGCAGCGGGGAATTTCCGTTACTTCCTCTGTTATGCAGTTTGATTATATGGATCATCGGGTGAACATTCTGGATACCCCGGGTCACCAAGATTTCAGTGAGGACACCTATCGTACCCTGACTGCGGCGGATAGTGCGGTCATGCTGATGGACGTGGCGAAGGGTGTGGAGGCACAGACGATCAAGCTGTTCCAAGTCTGCGCCAAACGTGGCATTCCGATCTTCACCTTCATCAATAAGCTGGACCGTGAAGGCCGCAGCCCGTTTGACCTTATGGAAGAGCTGGAGCAAGTGCTGGGTATCCGTTCTGTGCCGATGAACTGGCCGATTGGTTCCGGACGCGAGCTGTGCGGAGTATATGACCGGATGAAGAATCAGGTCGAACTGTTCCAAGGCGATGATCACTCTGTGATTAAGGTGCAGAAGGTTGAGAGTTACCGTGATCCGATTATTCGCGAAATGGCCGGAGAATATTTGCATGATCAACTGTGCCAGGATCTCGAGCTGCTGGACATAGCGGGCGACGCTTTTGACTATGAGAAAGTACTGCGGGGAGAGCTTACACCTGTATTTTTCGGTAGTGCGATCAACAATTTCGGGGTACAGACCTTCCTGGATAACTTCCTTGAGCTCGCACCAAAGCCGGAACCACGCCGGAGTACTGCAGGTACCATTGAGCCAACCAGTGAGAAGTTCACGGGATATGTATTCAAAATTCAAGCTAATATGAACCCGGCTCACCGTGACCGGATTGCCTTCCTACGTATTGTGTCCGGTAAATTTGAGCGTGGTATGAGTGTGAAGCATGTGCGGGCAGGTAAGGATATCAAGTTGTCCCAGCCGCAGCAATTCTTAGCACAGGATCGTGATATTGTCGAAGAAGCCTATCCGGGCGATATCATTGGTTTGTTCGACCCAGGGATTTTCCGGATCGGGGATTCGCTGAGCCAAGCCGGTGATATTGAGTTCGATGAGCTGCCGACGTTCTCGCCGGAGATTTTTGCCAAGGTGAGCATTAAGAATGCCCTTAAATCGAAGCAATTCCAGAAGGGTGTCGACCAATTGACCGAAGAGGGCATGATTCAAGTGTTCCGTACGGTTAGCTTCGACGATATCATTCTGGGCGTAGTTGGACAACTGCAGTTCGAGGTGTTCGATTACCGCATGAAGGGTGAGTATGGCGTGGACGTACAGCTGCAGCGAATGACTTATCAGTTCGCTCGCTGGATCGTGGACGAGAATGAGCCGGACCCAAGTAAATTCCGGATCAACTCAACACTGGTCAAAGACAAGAAGGGTAACTACGTGGTGTTGTTTGAGAACGAGTATGCGATGCGTACAGCTATGGAAAAGAATCCGACAGCGAAGTTCTTGGAGACCGCTCCTTAACTTTTAGCAAGAAACTGTATTTCCCATAATTATCTGTTGTGATATTGATGAAAAACCTCCGCACTCAGGTTGCTGGCTAGCATCCTGATGTTGCGGAGGTTTTTGGCTGATGGCACTCCAGATCAAGAAGTGGTCAGAGATCCGGGAGTCATCGACTTAAGATTTTCGTGCAGCAGTTCGATGACCTTATCCTGCTTGGCGGCGTCGAGGTGCTTCCAAGTGATCTCGAACATCACACCGAGGCCGGGGAGCGCAGCTTCAGGACCGTCGATGGAACCTTCGATCATGCTGCGGAGATCACCTTCGGACTGCCCATGCACTTTATGAATAACCGCCTGCCGCAAATCAAGTGTAACTGGCATCATACAACCTCCTTAATAATTGAGCAAAGGGTTACAGGATATAATGTACCCTGTCTTGGAGCTGAAAATTCAAGTTTTTAAGGCCTTATGCTATACTGTGGGGAGATGCAGACAGCAACGGGAGGTACATGGATATGGCCAAAAAACAATATGCCATCATCGGCATGGGGCGTTTCGGCTCAAGTGTAGCCAAGGCTCTTAGCGGCATGGGGTTTGATGTGCTGGCAATTGATGCGGACGAGCAGCGGACACAGGAAATATCGACCATCGTGACCCACGCGGTAACCGCGGATTCCACTGACGAAGAGGCGCTGCGGGCGCTCGGCATTCGTAATTTTGATGTGGTGGTGGTCGCGATTGGGGAGGATATCCAGTCGAGTATTTTGACGACACTGATCCTGAAGGATCTGGGGGTTCCGGCGATTCTGGTTAAAGCGAAAAGCGAGCTGCACGGTAAGGTGCTCAGTAAGATTGGAGCGGACAAGGTCATTTATCCGGAGCGGGATATGGGGATGCGTGTGGCGCATCATCTAGCTTCCCCGAATATTTTGGATTATATTGAGCTGTCGCCGGATTACAGCATTCTGGATATGAAGGTATCCGGGCCGATGCTGGGCAAAAACCTGCTGGAACTCGACATCCGGGCAAAATATGGTTGTAACGTCATGGCGATTCGCAAGGGTGAGGAAATGAATATTTCGCCTCGCGCGGAGGATCGTCTGGCTGAAGGCGATATTCTTGTTATCGTGGGCCGGAAGGACAATCTGGCGAAGTTGGAAATGGCTTATTTGTAGGGGAACTGGGGCCGTAGAACCGTAGAACCTAGGGAGACATTAAGAACATTAAGAACATTAAGAACATTAAGAACATTAAGAACATTAAGAACATTAGAAACTTAGAACCGTTGGCGGTCTATTCTGAGGAAGGTTTGGACTTGCGGTCGTTGTTGTCTCAGGACTTTATGATTAACCGATTGTGGGGGAATATAGAGACAGAACAGAACATAATTCCCCACTAATGACTCAGACATGTAAATAACGGCGTTCTTGTATCCTGAGGTACAAAATGGCCTCTTGGTCATTATGAGTTCATCCATCCAGGAGACAAAATGCACCGGAAGGCTCAAATTTACTCTATAGGACATTGGGATAACGGGAATTTCTCCTGTTATTTTCATTGAATCTGCTTCTTTTCTAAAAATAACTGGAAAAACTCCTGTTAATCACCTTATTCTGTCCCAATTAAGCGATGGAGGAGGTGGATTAACAGGATAAATTCCCGTTATTTATGCTCAAAGCCTGGAAAGGGAAGAATTAACAGGATATTTTCCCGTTATCAGCGGTCGGAAAACCTTCCGAGCCCGTGGCGGCTTAACTCAGCAACTACCATTGGTTTTATTAGTTGATTTGAAAATGAAAGGAAGACCTTATGGAAATCATGTCTCCGCAAAATACGCGGGTAAAAGAGTGGGCCGGGCTGCAGGAGAAAAAGCACCGTGACAAGGCTCATAAATATATCGTTGAGGGTGTTCATTTGGTACAGGAGGCGTTGTTGGCGGAAGCTGATGTGGAGATTTTGGCTTATGATCTCGATAAGGGGATGCCAGCCGAGCTGAAGGATCACCTTCAGGCTGTGCAAGGCATGGAGGTGGTCGGTGTATCGGCTGCGGTCATCGCCAAATGCAGCAGCACCAATACACCGCAGCCGGTGTTCGCCATTGTGCGGAAGGAGCAGCACGGGGCGGAAGCTATCCTGTCTGTGCAGGATAGCTTCGTTGTGGTCCTTGACGGCGTGCAGGACCCCGGCAACGTTGGTACCATTATCCGCAGCGCCGATGCTGCAGGTGCGGATGGGGTGATACTGGGTCAAGGCTGCGCCGACCTGTATAATCCGAAGACCATCAGGTCCACGATGGGCTCAATGTTCCATCTCCCGATTATAGAGGGAGATCTCGGGGAGATCCTGCCGCAAGCGCGCGAGCGCGGGGCGCTGCTGGTAAGCACTTCGCTGCAAGGCGAAGAATCGTGCTATAGCCACGATTTTCGCGGCAGCCAGTGGCTGCTGATCGGCAGCGAAGGCAAGGGCATCTCGCCACAGATCGCGCAGCTCGTGGACAAGAGCATCATCATCCCGATGGCTGGCCGGGCTGAATCGCTGAATGCAGCGATGGCGGCCACGATTTTGCTGTTTGAGGGGATGCGTCAGCGGGGTTAATTAAACAATAATTCCTGTTTATGTTGTGAGTTGTAATTCATCTTGTCACCGTTTGGAACGTAGTTTGGCACAGGTTTGTAACGATTTTTGGCACAAGCATTTCAGTCCTGATGGTCAAGAAACCCTTGATTTATCAGGACTTTTTGAAATTTCCATTGAGTAATATCAAAGCTGCTCTAAATGACTAAAACTGATTTCAGGTGCAAAAGCTCGTTGAACAATTGTTGGCACAATTCGTAGTTGGAGGCGATTATTATTAACATTATCGGGTCGAAAATAAAACGATTACGAAAAATTTATAATCTTAATTAAACGGATTTCGCTAATGAAATTGGTATTTGTCAAGGCAGTCTTAGTGATCTGGAATCTGGAAAAAGCAAGCCGGCAATAGAGACTGTTATTTCAATTTGTACTGTTTTTAGGTGTTCTTATGAGTGGTTTTTTACTGGGAGGGAACATTCAAATATTGGGGATTTAAATAATACAATCAGTGAATTAGTGCAAGCTATTAAAGAACTTTCCCATAGTGAGCAACATGAATTATTAACAGTTGCAACACCTACATAATAAAATTATCAACGAACTTTCTTGAAGGTGATCTTAGGGAGAGAAAGTATCAGACTTTCATCGCTTCATTAACGGGTAGGATAGCTATCAGGAGAAAATAAAATATTAAGTATTAGACTGAGGAAATGAACCTGTTGTATTTGAAAAAAAGATTAGACTGGAGGCATTGACTTGATTTTTGAATTGAAGAAACATCTGTTTTTGATAATGAGCTTTTAAAAAAAGGAGAGGCAGACTAAAACCAGTTAAACAGGTTTATAGACTGCCTCTATCGTTATTTAACTAATAGTTTACTATAGTTAAACAAATGATAGAGCTATTGTTTAACTATCATTGTCATCTTGAAGTATTATCAATGGCAGGATTTACTGAATCCTCAGATAGGTCTCTAATTTTTATCATTAATTCTTTAAGTTTGTCGATTATATCGTCAAAGTGATCCTTTACTGCATAAACATCCGCACTGACTTCATTACAAATTTCTTCAAATTTATCGTTAGCTTCGTCTGCAGCGATTTCTAAGTAATGCTCTAACCACTCCTCATCAGCAATACCACTGTATTCTTTATCAAATATATCTATTGTTTCATCAGCTCTATTGAAAATAACATAATTATAGAAATTAGTGTCATATTCAATTAACTCAATAAAGGAATCCGCATGCATACTTTCGCATATGTCTACCATATAAGACAGAATATTGATTGTTTTGTCGTCATCAGATTCAATACTTTCAACTAAACCTTGTATACTATTTAATTCATTAAGGTCATGAAGTAATACGTAAATATCATCTTCAGTAAAACTAGTTTCGTCTTCTATGAAGTAGAAGATACCTTCTCGATTTACACTAAAAAACTTATCTTTATAACTTTCAAAATGATTTAGCATTCTTGTCAAAATACTCATAGTAAAGAGTCGCAACTGGTCATAATCATCATTAAAGTATGGAACTGATTCATCAATAAGCTTTTCAAAAAAAAGTTCATACAGCTTTACTATAAACTCCTTATCGCTAACTAATACCCCAGATTCATAGTTCTGGCTGCTTTCAACAGAGTAGTTTTCTGAACCAATATATATAATGTTTTCGGTACCAATAATTTTCGAATGATTGTTAAAGTTGAAGTATGGAAGAATTACAGCATCAAAATCTGCGGGATTTAGCTTTTTAAGATAAGCATTAATATTCGCGCTGGCCCTTTCCTTAAAACTCTTCCCTTTTGGGCTTGATGCATAAAAACTCATTCGAGCAGGAATATTTGAAACGAATTTGATATCAACGTCCTCGTTGAGTTTTTGAAGTCCCTCAAAAAGTGGGTCATCTTTTTCTGAAAAAGAGATATTGAACGTCGCTATTCTGATCTGCTTTGCATATTGAAAATCATCAAGAACATCTTGATAACCAAACTCCCCTTTTGTAGCTATGAAAACACCTTCTTTGAAAGATAACCTCGTAATCATCAAAAACACCTCTCTTCTCATGTATTATGAAAGCCTTCGTACATATACGATTCAACTATATGTTATGCCATTCACATAAAAGTCGTCTATAACAAGTTGTGCTAAACAATATGATGAAGGGAAAGTGGTGTACAAAACTAAAGTAGAGCCGGAACATCATTCTGGAAAAGCATTCAAGGCAAAGTTAGATTGTATGTATAAGCATAATAATAAAATAATGCCAATAATATGTATATTTATATAAAAAGAACATTTGTTTGGAAGGTGGAGGAGAGAGAAATGTCGAAAGTTGAAGAAAGGTTGTTTTAAGGGAGGGAAAGACGTGGGTGGTACCAAACAACACACTGCAGCTGGCCAGATGGCTGGATACTTATTTCAACCAGAAAGGGCCTTGTACTGGTTAGCCAAAAGCTCAGATGGATCTCAGATTGGTATTGAGACAGAAGACGATATCGTAATAAAAGCTATTAATAATGAGATTACCGGTCGGGAGCAAGACAAGCATTCAACCTCAGATAACATTCCGTTTGGGGACAGCAGTAAAGACCTTTGGAACACCCTTAGAATATGGTGCATGGCAATACAATCAAATGAAGTCAACGTAGAACAATGTCAGTTTCATCTTGTAACCAATAAAATATTACCGGAGGGTATAACTAAAAGATTGGGGAGGGCAGCAACAGACATTGATGCTAAGGCATGTTTGGAAGAACTGAGGAGGAAAGCCTTCACATTACCCGATTATATCTCTGAAATTGGTAAACAAGTTTGTCAGAGTGAGGACACAGTTTTACTGAAATTAATAAAAAATATAGTTGTTTCTGATAGTGCTGATGGTGCACATGGTAGTGAATTAAAAGATCAAGTGCGCTCACTTCTATTAATTCCTTCAGATGTACCTTACGATGAAGTATATAACGGATTGTTAGGTTGGATACACTCATGTGCCTTAAATGCGTGGAGAAATCGAAAGCCGGCTTGGCTACAGAGAGAATTATTTACTCTTTATTATCATAGACTCTTAACAAAATACAAAATCCGACCATTTATTGAAACAGCTAAAAGCCTTATGCCAGTTTCAGATGGTGAGAGAAATCATTATATGAATGAACTATTTGTAAGGCAACTTTACTTGCTTTCATTTGAACAGAGTGATGATCTACTAATTGATGCAATTGATGATTATTTATGTAACGCAACTGAACGGACGCGTTTTAGCGTAGCTGGTAATTTGACTAAGGAAGACTTAGAGCTTTTTGATGAAGCATTGAGCGAGCGATGGCAATTAATCCACTCTGTAAAAAAACAAACATTTAAAATTAAAAAGCGTACTAGTGATGATGTTCAGACATTGGGGGAACTCATTGGACTTGAGGTGCTGTCTGAGACCCTTGACCATAATGAGAGCTTGGCTGGGGTGGCTACTGAACAGTCCTATTTGACACGTGGTAGTTATCATCACTTAGCGAATCAGATGTTGGTTGGGTGGCATCCAGAGTATGCTCAACTCTTAGGGGGAACAGATAAAAATGCTAAATGAATATGATGCTGTTCAAAATCCTGCCCTAGGCGCCCTGTTGCTTTGGACTTTTGTTAATGAGTTCTATAAGTCTTCAGCGGAACAAGAAGGCCCTATACTTCCGCATATAATGCTAGTTTTGCCAATCTTGTTTAATCAAGATTTTGTCGAAAACATTTATAAAAGGAACAAGAAAGGCGGTCTTTATAACGCTCTGAATGATGAAATGGCGCTATTTATAGGGGTTCAAAATAGAATGCAAACAATGAGCGACATAACTTTTAAGTCTTTAAATGTTTGTAGTTCTGCAAAAATCGTTCTACTGGACAAGAATAACTTTCAGTTTATCCCTGTACGGACTAAAATCCCGGACTATAAACATAATGAAGGTATACATAAAATGTTGGCTGCTGCAAAACGGCTGGGTTACTGGTTTGCTACAATTGAATTAAATCAATTAAGCGTGTTATTAAAAGTGAGGTTTTAATTATGAACTTTAAAATAGAGCAAATTGTTCTTTGGCCGAAAGATATTACTAAGCAAACGAGAAAACTTATTTTTAAACTGGATAAGGTAAATATAATCACGGGGGATAGCCAAAAAGGGAAATCTTCAATTATTCCAATAATTGATTATTGTCTGGGAAGTAGCAAGTGTACAATTCCGGTTGGTGTTATTCGTGAGAAAACAGAGTGGTTTGGGCTTGTTATTGTAGTCGGTTCAAAGAGAATGCTCATCGCACGTAAGGAGCCAGGGATTCACATCCAAAGTGCAGAGGTATACATAGACGATGAAATAACAATTTTAAATGAGCTACCAAGACCATATGGAAAGACAAATACTAAGTCTCTTAAGAACAAACTTAATGAGATATCTGGCATGCCTCAACTTACACTCTCCGATAATTCAGACAGCGACTCTCCTGGTAAGAGGGCTAGTTTTAGAGATTTTTCTGCTTTTCAATTTCAACCCCAGCATATTGTAGCTAATCCATATACCCTTTTCTTTAAAGCGGATACTGCTGAACATCAAGAGCGATTAAAAAATATCTTCCCTTTGGTACTTGGCGCAATCGATAAGAAAACCTTACTACTTAAACAAGAGCTTAAATTACTGGAACAAGAGTTGCAGAAAAAACAAAAGATCCGCAATGAAATGAGGCGTATCTCAAATAACTGGATTCTTCAATTGAGGGATTATTATTCAAAAGCTAGAGAATACGGTTTACTTCATAATGCACCTGATGTTTCTGAACATTGGGCTGCGTATAGATACATCACGTATCTTAAGGAGATTTCTACTTCACCAACAAGAAGAATATTACAAGTTGAAAAGAATGCTACCGAGAGGGCAGTTGATGAATTGAATGCACTCACTGAAAATGAGATCGAAATCTCCAGAGAGATTGGAACACAAAGAAATAAGTTATATAAATTTACAAATCTGTATAAATCAGAAGGGCAGTTCCATGGTTCACTAAAAATACAAGAAGAAAGAATTGAACCCGTCAGATGGTTGGCAGATTTGGTTGGAGAGGCGGAGGTCTGTATATTTTGTGGGGCAGTAAATAATAAAGCCCATGAAGACCTTCAGCACTTAAAAGATCACCTCGAGAAAATTAATGCTTCATCCAACTTCATAGAAAGCTCCTATGGCATCTTAGATAGGGAAATTATAAAACGAAAAACTATGCTTTCAGAACTTGAAGGGTCACTAAATACTGTGCGAAAGCAGAAAGAACTGCTTCAAGTCAGATCAGAGGAGCTGCGTAAAATTAGGCAAACCGAGAATGAAGTATACAGATTTCTGGGCAGATTGGAAAAGGCATTAGAAGATTATGTTTTAGTAAATGAGGATGACACACTTCAAATAGAAATTTTTGAACTTGAGCAGAAAGTTAATAGTATCAAACAACAAATTGATCCTAAAAAACTCAAGGATAAATTAGAACGTCAGATCGATAGGGTTTCGCAAGATATAATGCGGTATGCAAAGCATCTAGGTGTCGAAAACCCTGATGACACTATCTTACTAGATACTGTTAATTTAACTTTACGTAAGAAATCAGGAGGGAGAGAAGATTTTCTCTGGGAAATTGGGAGCGGAGCAAACTGGATGGGATATCATATCGCTACGATGCTTGCATTGCATGATCACTTCTCAAATCTTGATTGGAATGCAGTCCCGCAGTTTTTAGTGATTGATCAACCCAGTCAAGTATACTTTCCTGATAAACTTCAAAAATTATCAGATATAGATTATTTGCCAGAAGATATCTTAAAGGTACAAAAAATATTTACCGCATTTGATTATCATTTTAGTCCACGGAGAGAGAATCCAACTCAAATAATCCTTATTGAACATGCTGACGAGATTACATGGCAGTCACATGAGCATATTGTACATGTTGTAAAGAGATGGAGAGACGATGATCCGTCAGAAGATAATGCATTGATTCCTAAAGATTGGCTGACATAAATTCCTTTAAGCATTGAGGCTAAATGCAATACTTGTAAAATGAATAATAAAAGGAATAATTCTTTGCTAAGTGTTTATGTTTTGAATATTAACGTATTCTGTGTGGATTTATCATAATTGGGTAAAATAAAACATAGAATAAACAAGGTTTTTAAGAGCTGAAGGTGTTAAATTGTATTCGAAGAATAGAGTCATAAAACAAAAAAAATAGAAGGAAAATTAATAATAAAATATACAACGGAAATTGATTCGAAAACTGGTAAATAATTTGTTCGATAAAAGCTACATAAATTGGTACAAAAAATGGTCTAGAATATTTTTGAAATATCAATTATAATTTCAAATATAACAGTGATGCTATTAATCAAAACTTAATAGCAAAAAAGGTCGTTTCAACTGCACTCAAGTGTCTCGTTTATTTATAAACTAAAAAGACTGCGATCCTCGCGAGAACGCAGCCTACTAGAGTGTAAATGCAGCCTTGACTCTGTTGAGATGGCAAAACAATTTCTCTTACGAAAAAGCACTTTAGCTTAGTGGGCTAGTGCTTTTTTCGTTTGCTCAAGTAATTAAATATTCGAGAACAAATCTTATGCACGAATTTAATTAACTCTATTATGCCACTTGTGATCCCAACAACTGCACTAAGCAGATAGATAAGATTTATCAAGGCAATCCCTCCCTCCATAACACAGAGCAAGGTACTGCATGTCCGCCTCATTATTAAATTAACTTATAATTTTGTGTTTGTAAACCATATTTTCAAACCCCGTGCCAGGCAAGGATTACCCATAGTTATTCACGTTATATCCACAAGTAATCCACAGCATGATCAAACCATAAAGGTGATTAATTTCACGTTTTTGTCACAGTTTTCTGGTGACAAACACCTTATGTCACATTTTTTAAATGTGAGTGTACTAATTCTTGCAGGCCGTTCTTAAATGCGGTTCTTCAGTTGACAACGTTTTGCGAGATGCCCGCCCCCTCTACATTATTACTCCTTTACACAATATTATTATATCATATATCCAAATGAGTACACAGAACATACGTTTGCCATTGCATCCTGAAAAATGGCTACCAAACGGAGTCGAAGGAGAAAAATTAAGAGAACATAAGCCAGCGGTCCCGAAGCGCTAAAAAGAAAATACACACAACACATAGATTTTTTAATGATTATAAAACTATATATGTAAAAACAAGATCGTTAGTTCGTAATTTCAAATTGACTTCTTCCAAAAACTGGATTACGGTTGTATATAATAAATGGATCTTTAGATCTTATATTTCTGCTTAAATGTGAGATGGATTTTGGCCTAATATTTTTATACAGTTAGTTTTATTGGGTTATTTGTAGATAATTTGAATTAAAAGGGGAATCGCAGTTGAATAAGAAAAATCCAAAAATCATTAAACTTGATGAAATGGAAACAGCAAGTAAGTACATTAGAAAAAAGTATCGTATGGGTTTTTGGGGGTTAGGTATTCTAAAACTAGGAGATATAAATAAATTAAGAAGTGATTTAGTAAAGGATCACACAGAATCGGAAATGGTCTCCATTAAGGCTAGCATTGATACTCAATTCGAACATTATAAGCAACTCACGTCTATTATTGCTATTCTAGCATTAATTTTTACTATGATTTTTACATCTATAAATACTCAAATCAATTTTACAATGAAACCGATGGATTGGATTTATAATGCTAATCAAGAATTAAATAAAGAAATAAATAAAAATATGAAACCTGATGAAAGAACTGAAAATTTAATAAAACAAACCAATGAAATGGCTTCGGAATACTTTAAAGTTACAAAGGCAGCATTCAACGCTCTACAGATGAATATTTACTTTATTGCTGTCTTTTTGATTTTGATAATTTACACTTATTTTGGACGATTTCGTTGGATTGTATTAGTCAAAAATATCATAGAGGAAGCATTGAAAGAGAAGAAAAAAGAAAAAGACCAGGATGAACGCAAGTGTAAGAATAGAAATGAATTGAGAATGCAAAGATTAATGAAATAAAAGCGAGAAGGATATATCTATAAGTATAAAAGAGATAATTAAATTCACGCAATACTAATTAAGGCATCCGTCAGAAGTTAAATTCTGATAGATGTCTTTTTATCTTGCAAATTGATAAAGTAGGACTCTTTGTATACTTTTAGATTCAAACGTTGATAATGTTAAAAGTTCTTTTGAATCTAGAGTAAAGGGGTTTGATTGTGTCATATAAAGAGATTTTCGACCTTCACATACAACTACTTTCGATCTATGAAAAAACATGAGGTCTTCATTTCCATATCAGCGGGAAATTAATTATTACAAGAGGCAGTTGTATTTCACCCAGGATATTGTTCAGCGAATATTCGTATTAAACCAGTTAATCAATTTTCACGAGAAGAGTAGAGCAGAGCAAATAAAGTGGTGTTCTAAAGAGTATTTTAGTACATCAGAGTAAGTGATGTAATCCTCAATTTAGGTAGAGGTGAGTATAATAAAACGATTTACAATCCGGAGTAAATTAGCTAAATGCGAATCCCTGTCTAGCTATCTAACAAGAGCAGCAGGTACAAATGGAAGAGATATTGTAGGTTTGCTCGAAATGGTTAAAAGAAACGAGGACTATCTGCTTCATTCTGGAGATTTAAAACGTATGGATTTTTTTCCAGCGAGTATGTTGAATATTGATAAGCTTTGTGAGATGACAGGGTTAACGAGAGTTGATGTGAATAGAAGCAGTTTTACAAATTTGATTAGAACTTTTACAGACTCAGAAAACGGCGAGCAGAGTAAAGTACTAAAGGGGATGTTACGTGAGGATCTACATTATTGTCCTGAATGTATCGCAAATACAAATTCTATATCTTTACATTGGAAATTGAAAGGTGTAGACGTCTGTACTGAACATAATAAACAGTTGATGAATAAGTGTGGACACTGTCATTGCTCTGTTTTGTATCAGGATATCCGAGTCATTAACAGATGCCCCTACTGTAGTGGATATCTATCCAAAGTTAAAGATAGCAGAGAAATAATTGATCAAAGTAATGTAAAACAACAAGCATGGTTAATTGAAAACTGGAAACATCTTATTGAGTATACTGGTCGAAGTTTTACTCCATCCGAAATTGCAATTAAAATGGTGTATATATTGAATGGCCAACAAGAAAAATATAATAAAGAACTGATACGGAAAAGTCGATACTCTGGATGTTTGGAGTATTTAATCCAGTGTGCTAGAGGTACATTATCTAAAAAATGCGCAGTACATATTACTGCACTGTTTTCTGTACTTTATGCAGCGAACTTACATGTTCGGGATTTTCTTGAATTAAATGTACCAGAGGGATTTATACACTCACTTCATGAGAAAAGTATTGGAGAGATAGCTGCAGGTACTGCCTGCATAGCCCCCTGGTGTGAACGGTATGGGGTAAGAGGAGAATTAATTTCGACAGGAATCTTTCATACTAAGAAAGGCGGGAAATCTTTATCCTATTGTATGTTCTGTCCTTCTTGTGGATGCGAGTATGCCTTAGATGAGGACAATCATCTTGTAGAGCGTTCCTATTTTATAAAGGCGTATGAGATCTTATTAAATCGAAATATCAGTAAACTTAAATGGCCGGAAAGAATAAAGGTTATGGGTCTTAAGCGAGGGCGTATTCAGCGTGTTCTTGCTTACTTTCAGATTCGTGACGTACTTGAACTGGATGGTATTAAAAAGCCGGTTATTAATGAGGAATTGTTAGAAAAGTTTGTTCAGGAACTTGATAAAGGAATAGATTTAGCCAAAATTCGCTTTTCGAAAGAGTGGGTTAACTATGACCAGTTTTTAGTACATCGTTATCACCCTCTGGTTGTTCAAGCGTTGTTTAAATCGTACACAAAGCCAAAAACACAAGACAGTGATCCGATTTTTAGAGCGAATATTAATAATACCTGCATGAAACTTTTAGAACGTGATGCCGTCATAAACTTACCGGCGGTCGCTAAAGCGTGGGGAGCTTCTGCCACAACCATCAGAAACAAAGGCTGCTCAGACATAGTAGAACTTTATAGAACGAAGCAGTTTGAAATGAAGCGCGGAAAAGTCAGCATGAAGATAGAGCAGAAAGTCACTAGATACCTGGAAGAACATAAGGGCGAGAGATTGAAAATGAAAAATCTCTATGCTGCTACCCATACTGATTATGCATCACTTAGAAGGTATGCACCGCATTTAATAAAACAGATTAAGAGTAACAAAAACGTATTATTGAGTTGAGTGTTTGCTAATAATTTACACGGTTTTTTTCTGAAAGAACAAAGTTAAAAGACTCACAGAGTAGGATTTATCGACAGAATCCTACTCTGTGAGTCTTTTCGTTTTTATTGAATTTTTTAGAGTGTCACTGCGATTTAAAGCTACTCAGAAGGAAAGAAAGTCCTTTTTTTAAAAAAAGAATTGTAAATCATGAATTACATGTGCATCAAATAATCAGTGTTTTAGTGGACTTTATAAATTCATTAAATACATTAAATGTATATCTTGGTTTACATGTATAAAAATACAAATTAAAGGCTTAAATGATGATATAATTATCAATTAGCGAGGAGAAGAGAGATTTGCGTGAGAATACAATCATAACTTTGAGTTATAAAGAGTTGTCCCAAATCGTTAGCATATACTTCTCGCAAAAACTAGGAAATCAAACGCCAACAGAGTTCAGGATTTTCATTACTCGCGAGGGGGTGGATTTTGAAGTGAAGCTTTGGACGAATGAGAATGTGGAAAAGTTGTTAGATTTTGATTAAATGATGCTTAATTAGAAATTGTTTTTTACATGATTAACTTAGATGACGTGAACCAGACTCTTAAAAAGCCCCATTAAACGAAAGCAGAGTGAGAGAAAAAGTATGGACTGGTTGCATAAAGATTGGATCTTGGAAGATCGACTCTACTCCCCCAAGAGACGTATCGATAATAAAATTAGCTGGCAGAGACCGCATATTATAGGTGAAATAAAAAGCACTAAAATGGAAGATCGTGATATGGGGTATCATTCCTTAAATGAAAAATTGTTTTACTATTTACTTGAGCTCGATCCAGAAGTTATTCGATACTATGTCCAGCCTGTTGAAATAGCAATCAAGCATCTTGATTCTGAAGGACAAGTGAAAAGTTGGATGCATGTACCAGACGCCCTTGTTTTCCGGCAAAAGCAACTACCCCTGCTTGTACAAATCAAAGAAACGCCTAAGGAACAATCAAAAACATTCTTGCGATGCAATCGAGCATGTTCATTACATGCTCAAAGAACAGAGTGGAAGTACCAAGTGATTTATCCTAAGACTCTCCCAGAGAAAGTATTGATTAACCTTAAATTCTTATCCCAATTCCGAAAATCCCGGAAGTATTATAAACAATGGATTGGTCAGGTGATGAATAAAGCAAGTTATTTAGAAGGTGCTAGTATTATTGAGCTTGCCTTAAGTTTCTCCGGATTAACAGACTATCGCATTATCCTTCCACTTATTTTCCACCTTATAACTAAAGGGCAATTAGGGGTTAATATCCTTGAAAAAGTTTCAGAACAAAGTAGATTTTCAGTAGGCAATGTGATGAATCCATTTGAGTTAGCTTTTCGGCCAGGAGGTTATCTGGATGAAGTTACACAGTTTTAAGGAGAATATGGAGTTTCAGTTAGATGGGATCAGATATAAGGTGACTGAGATTGATCCGCCGAAAGTGTTTGCTGTCGCTACAGGATCTGTTGAAGAAGTAGAATTCAATTATTTTGAACTTATCAATCAATCAACATTTTATTCTGCTGATACCTTGATTGATAAAGCTCTTCAAAAAAGAGAAGAGAAAAGGTATGTTTCACTACTCGACACTTTAGATGAAAAACAAAAAAAAATAGTTCAAGATCGCTTTGATTTAATTGAACCGATCTTGTTGTTAGAAAAAGCAAAAAGTGGGGATTTCCGAGCATTAACTAAACTTAAAAGTAAATATGGTCAATACTTCGAACAGAAGACATACACTAAAATGTCACAAGAATGTTTAATTGATTTAGTGGCCGAAGTATACAACTTATCTAATCGGACTATCAAACGAAGACTTAAAGAATATCGAAAAGAAGAGTCTTCGCTCCCTAATCAAGGTGAGCAAGGATTAATACCTAAAGTATTTAACCAAAATTCTAATCGGAAAGATTGTAAAGTCTTAGAGATATGTCACCCTAAAAAACCAGATCTTGTTCTTGATACTATAAGGGTTAAGCTGCTTGATGAAGTACTACCTATTATCAAGGAGGTAATTGAGAAAGAGTATCTCACCCTCAAGAAGGATACAGCTACAACCGTGTTCGAATCGATTGAAGTTAAATGTAGTAGAAAGGGAATTGAGGCTCCTGGTTATGACACGGTATATAAAATATTAAAGAGACTAAGTCCGGAAATTCGCTCACGAATGAGGGAGGGACGAAAAGGAGACGAGGCCTACAACGAAGTAACCCGAGGATATTCTAACCAAGAGGCTATGTTTCCGTTACATATTGTTGAAATTGATCACACACAACTGGATATTGATGTGTTGGATGAAAGGTCCGGACTCGTTATCGGAAGACCCTGGATAACTCTTGGAATGGATTTGTTCAGCCGAGTGGTATGGTGCATGGATGTTTCCTTTGAACCTCCTTCAGCAAATAAAGTCAGACAAGCTCTTATGCATGGAATGTTCTTTAAAAATGTAAAGAGGAAGTATAACACAATAAATGAATGGGATGTATGTGGAATTCCCAATATTATTTACACTGATAATGGCCCGGAATTCAAGAATGCAGATGTTAAACGAATGATTAAAGAAACATTGAAATCAGAACCTCAATATCGACCGGTCAAAACACCTCGGTATGGTGGAGCCATTGAACGCCTTTTCGGTACCATAAATGCTCAACTTATTCACCGATTAGCTGGTACCCGTAAAGGAAGTGTTCAGGCAAAAGGAGATTATGACTCAGAAGCTGAGGCGATTTATACTCTAGAGGATATTCGAGAGATTTTAACTGTCTATATCACTGATGTCTACCATTATCAAGTTCACAAAGGACTTCCGATTTTTTCACCAGTACCCATAAAGAGATATTATGACGGGTTACAAAAAGTAGGTTTTCCTGAATGGGTTGATAAGGAAGATGAAGAGTTTTATCGAATGGAGTTGCTGCCGGTAACCTTTAGGCCATACACACGTGATGGTGTCCGCTTTGAAAATATTATTTACAAAAGTACTAGTAAGGTTAAAGGTTTAGTAAAACCAAGAGCGTTCAAATACAAAATTAAATACGATCATAGCGATGTATCGATTTTATATTTACTAGATTCAGAGACCGGAGAATATTTAGAGTTAAGACCACAACGGGAACTGTTAGAAGAAACGGAGGGCATGAATCGATACACGTTCTTAAAAGCCCTAGAAATATTGAAAGAAAAAGGACTGTTGGAAGCCCGGAAGATTCCTGGAGTTAAAAGTATTAAGAAAGCTAAAGAAATGCTGGCAGAAAGAGTGCTGCAGAAGGCGAAAACTAGAAGAAAAGAAAGAGCACAGGCAGCACGGATGAACATGGATCTTCCAAACTCAAGGCCGCCAGCTCCGGTAAAATCACCTAAGAAAATATCAGTTAAAGAGATGTTAGCGCAATTCAAAAACAAGGGAGATGAACACATTGGATAAACAATCAACAATTTTTGAATCTCAGACAAGTTTTGCAGAACGGGTTGCAAATCTTCATATCCTGCATCCAAAGGTAAAGAAAATTTGGTCACTACTGGATTCTATACGTCTTCACAATTCGTTTCAAGGAGGAAAAAGTTCTCCTAGGCATCGTTTTATAATTGGACTTTCTGGGGTGGGAAAGACTCAAATGATGGAGCGATATGCAGAGAAATATGAAGGGTATACCCATATTGATGAGATAGGGGATGAAGTAGATATTCGGCCTGTCTTGTACGTGGATTTACCTGATCCATTTACCATAATGGAATTTTACCAAAGCATTGTATATAGCTTGAATGCGCCACAAATTCCAGGTCGGCCATCTATGGGTGACGTTAAAAGACAGGTTTTTACCTTACTGGATAAACAAAAGGTTGAAATGGTTGTTTTGGATGAAATGGATCATATACTGGCATCGCGCTATGTTAAAAATGAAGAGGCAATGAGTGCGATAAAGCATCTTTCTAACTACGGGGGAGTATCCGTTATTTGTGTAGGTACACCGGAAATTGAAAAGTTGAGAAAATTGGACTCACAGTACTTCCGCAGAAACCCTCCTACAAAACTGGAGCGATTTAAAGAGTGTGATGATGAATTTCTTCATTTGCTAAATTCGATAGAGGAACAACTAATGCCACCAAAACCATTATTTTTATCGGATTTGTCTGCAGATATGCCCCTCCCACAAGTTCTTCACAAGATTAGTTACGGGTTAGTCGGATATCTTACACCGATTCTACAGGAAGCTTTTCTTCTTTTGGGAGTGTTTGAACCTGATTTTGACGAGGAGACAGCTGTGTTAGATCTGGGGTTAGTTTTGGAGGAGGCTTATATCAATGTTATCGGTGAGGTTGGGGAAGAGGAACTAGAGAAAATGATTCTGATAGATTGATGAGCTGGAATTAAGAATAAAGTATTGAAGTTGCAGCGAAGCTGTTTAGCTTACTGCAACTTTTTTATGTGATTTTAACAATCAGATTTAAGAGGTGTAATAATGAAATTTGGTATTCGACCAAAGCCTATAGAGTTTGAATCGCTGACTGGATATTTAGAGAGAGTTGCATATATGAACGGTGTTCCATTTTTTAGGTTGGTGAAATTAATCCGTAAGGAATTAAGTCGCGGGAGGGGGTTATGTACATACGACTTCTCTTCAAAATCTTATGCCAATTTAGGCCTTTTCTCTAAGATAGTTGATCAACCTTTAAAAGTTATAATGAAAATGACTATGCAACCAATCTATAATCTTTTCAAAGAATTTTCTCGCGATATTTCAATTGCGAAGCTTTTAAATTCTAAAAATCGTTTTTTTTGCCCAATGTGTTTATCTGAAGGAGTTACTCATCTTCTTATATGGCAAGTACGTGATATAAAAATATGCCATGTTCATCATATTAATTTAAAAAAACAATGTGATAATTGTAAGCATATCCAGCCTTATATAAATCAAAAAGAATTATCGCGTAGATATTGTGAAAGATGTGAGGAAGACTTATCTTCTAAGAATCAAAAACTAAGTGAAAAATTATCATCAGATACTATTGAAGAACAATTGAATCTATATGAATCCTGGAGATATCTATTTGGAGAAGATATTTCCTCTACTCCAGCATTCATTGAGGACAGATTTGCATATTGCTTAAGGCTCATATACGTAATTGAAAATGAAGGTGAGGTTTCTAATCAGAACGGAATATCTCTAATAGAAGAAGAAAAAAAACTAATGCTACAACAATTAAAACAAAATCTGGTCAATTATGTAGCATCATTAAAACGTACATTTAAAATTATCAAGTTAAAAAATATATCGCTGGATAAATTCTCAAATCTTGTTATACCACCTGAATACTTACAAAATTTTTCTACTAACTTTGTTCCAAAACGCATAGGGGAAAGTATAAAAGTATGTTTGGCACCATGGTGTAAATCATATCAATATAATGATTCAATGGTCGATTTGCAAAAATGTAATAATAAAATAAATCGAAACGGTATAGCATTTTTTGACCCTGCTATATGTCTTGATTGTAGCATGTCTTATGGGATAATTGGAGGAAAGGTTTGGAGTGAAATAGATTGTTACATATCCAAAGGATACCATACTGTACTTCCCCTTTTGGAAGACGGGTATAGTATCAATAAAATAGAAAAAGAAGAAGGTATACCAAAGCGGAAAGTACTAAGATGGTTGGGGTACTTTGCTAATAGAGGACTTATTTCAAAGTCATATATAAATGAATTTAAACCAAAATTTTCAGATCCGAAGTTTTCTGTAAAATTGATCGCCCTTAACAAGAAGATAGAGTGGGAAGCAAATAAAAACTATGGATGGGCAAGGAGGGACTTTTTTTATTACTATGGTAGTAAGGAGGTCATGGAACATATTGCTTTTTCATCTGCTAAGTTGCAATTACAAACTTCTGTAGTTAATGCTGCTCTTAATGAGTTGAAAAAGAATAAAACTGTGATAAATAACACATCTCTTGCTAACTTACTTAATGTTAATTTGCAATGGGTTGGAATGAATAGCTTTAGTGAAATTGTAAAAGAACATAGGTATAAGCAAAACATGGAATTCCGTGAGGAGTTTTATCAAAAAGCTGAGAATTATGTAAAGCAAAGATATCAAAGTAGAGGATTATGTATGGATGAATTTTTTAAAACAATTGGAAAGAGTAGGGAATGGATTGTGAAATATTATCCTGAGTATAAGGGTTGGGAAGAAGAACATTTAAAAATTCATAAAATAAAGTATATCGAACATATAACGATGCGCCGTGCAGAACAAACAAGTTTAATAATTGACGATTTGATTGCCGCGGGAAAAAAGATCACTAATCAAGCGATTGCAAAAAAATTAAGAGTTAGCACGTCGACAGTCCGAAAAGATCCCTATATTCAAGAACTTATCGAGAAGTATTACATGAGTACGACAGCTTCAGAGAAATGACAGTATTAAACACACGAGAAAATGTCTAAACATGTTTATGATGAAGAATTGTCATTCTATTTAGATTACAAAGATCATTTAATGGATTAGCTATTCCTGGAGTAACCCTCGATATATCAAGTATTGGCCGCACCGCATTGGACAACTATTATAACCGGATGTATAGTAAGAGTTTTAAACGACTTGCAAGTTATAAAAAAGATCATGAGGTCCTGACAACTCGAAGATTTCCTTCTTGGAAAGGCATACTCATAGAAGAGCCGAAGACTATACAGCTGATACGACTCATTTACATTTTGAAAATATGCTTAATGTATAACAAGAAAGTAGCTCGGAATGTTGAATTATTATTGGAAAATCAGCATCCTAATATTGTTCAGCTGTTCGGAAATGACATTAGAGCTATACGCTGGGTCCAGGATTACTTGGATGTCCCCGGAATTGCTGGGTGTGAGGAAGGCAAGGATTTGAATACACGAGATGATCCATATCCATTCTTTAAAAGAAATGATTATTCAGATGAACCAAGATTTTGTGATTTTATTGCTAAGGAAAAAGGATTTAACCCTGATTTTATGAAAGTGCTTCTGGATCATGTGTTTAAGCAATAGGTTCGGAGTTAATGTAAATCCTTATCGGTGAACTCTCAATAGAGAGATAACTCAAAAAACCCCCTTTTGCCTTAAATCCGGCTGAAGTGCACCCCTTAGAATAGACATTGGATTAAACCCCTGGTTTAACCGATGAAATTCTAGGGGGTGCATTTTTATGCCAGCGGTTAAGGGACA
>NZ_JBHVPB010000020.1:0-50865 GCF_042887565.1 Paenibacillus sp. NPDC057934 | reverse complement strand
TTCACTTTCGTGAATTCGATACTCACTCGTTGTTCAGTTTTCAAAGATCAAGCTGTTCTCGTTGTCCGCTTAATGTCTCAGCAGCAACTCTTATACTATAACATGTCACCCTCGTTTTCGTCAACCCTTTTTTTAATTTCTTTTTTCAGGTTGTTCATTGATTGTTTTTCAACAAATCGTTGTCTCAGAGGGACGAGTTATAATTTATCACATCTTCATACGATGAGTCAACTATAAATATTTCCTTACTTCGTATTTCTCATTCATAAGCTACAACAAACAAAAAAAGAGAGTGCTCCGCCTCTCCCTACCCACAGCTTTTATCTATAGTATATTGTTTCAGCGTCCTTCTTCTTATCTCTATACAGTATAGCGAACAGCATGACCTTCCCCAGGATTAGCTTCCCCCCAGGAAGTGATCTCTCGCAGGAGTGAACGGGAGGCTAGTTTACGTAAAACAAGCGGAAGTTCAGCTTCCAGCGGCTTCAGACCAGAATGCTGAAGGAGTTCCGCGATACCCCATGGCTCTTTGCGACTCTTCAGAATGGAGAGGAGTAGACTACAACAGTCCACCATCTTCGACATGATTGAGAAATCACAGGCTAACAAGATCAGCTCCACTCTTTGTTCCAGTGTCTCCGTGCTTACAGTGAGTTCCTCATACAGCTTATGAACAGGTGAGTTCATTTTTTTGACCTGATCCCATACAGCTGGCTCGGGAAAACAACCACTCTCGCTCACTTCTATGCGTGCCCAATGATATAGTGCCATCAATATACAATTATAAGCATCCATAATACACGAGGCGTCCAGGTAGCGTTTGGCCTTCACATACATATGCAAAAAACGGGCGAACTCCATAAACAGTACCCGATCCTTAAGCGGCCCTGAAAATTGAGTGATTTCCCGGCGCATATCCTCAAGAATGCCCTTCGGATCCCAGATTACCTCTCCCGACATTAGACTAGTAAGCAGTTCATTGTTATCCCCCGCCATAACTGCTCGTTCGAGAGCAGACAAACCTACGTGGAGAGAATGGGTACGTCTTTCACCGGCAATTGTCTGGCTAATTAGACGTTCCTTGCCCTGCCCTTCATGCAGCATCAGCACGACCATATCAAAATCATGAAGCAGCGCACTCTGAAAAGGAGCATTCCCCTTCCGCCGCATTGCCACAGCGCCGAGAACACTATCATCAAACGTTTCTCCACTTAATAAAGTCAAATTGGACAGTTCCATACTTCCCTCCATCAAATTTGGCGATTTTGCGTCAATTCAGTTATAATTCAGGTATAATTTACTTAGTAATGTAATTCTACATATCCATGTTAGTTCCTTCTGGTCAACCGAACTATATTTAGTTAGGAGTTAATACTCATGAAATTCAAATCGGCCAAGATCAACGCTTTCCGTACATGGGGACTTTTGCTCACAATGCTTGGAATGGGACTAATGATTTTGGGGACTGCCGGAATTGTATTCTGGGGCCCGGCCGGTAAAGTGTTTGCCGGAATTGGACTTGTAATCGGTTTAATTGCGATGGTGGCCAGCATGGCCATCTATTTTTGGGCTGGCATGCTTTCTACAAGCGCTGTGCAGGTAGAATGTCCGGAATGTCATAAGCTCACCAAAATGCTCGGTAAAACCGACCGCTGCATGTTCTGTCACACCATTCTCACGCTGGACCCAAACCAGGCGAATATTACTGCAGAACAGCTTAAACAACAGCAGCTTAACCAGAATTAGAACTGCGTGCAGGCTCATCTGAATGATAATCCAACTAGATATGCATAGAAAAAGGGACATCCGGTTAGACGGAGTCCCTTTTTTAGATCATTTTGATAAAACATTACTTATGAATACCCTGTAAAGCTTCCCATGCCGTCGGATTAGCAAAGCTACGATTCCAAGAACCAATGCCTCCAAGTCCGAGAGACTGGGCAAGTTCAACTCTAGCCTTTAACGACGTCTTATCCTCAATCCATATTTTGCGAAGAACGCCTTCTTCCTTGTACTCTACATAGTTCTGCCCTGCACTCTCATCAAAGGTTGGCTTCAACTTCTTTTCATTGATGATCTTGTCCACTGCATTCATGCTCACTGCCTTGGAGCTGACCTTCGTCTTGCCATCCACTGGAGTCTCGGTCCAGATCCGTGTATACAGAGGCACACCAAGGATCAGCTTCTCTGGAGGTACCTCATCTTCATTGATAATGCGATTCATCGCTTTCTTGACCCACGGAAGTGAAGCTACAGATCCCGCTTTCGGACTAGCTGCCCAATGTTCATCATACGCCATAACGATCAGAAAATCCGTAAGCGGACCCAGGGATCGACGATCAAGAAACAACGACCACATTTCACTGTTCGATTTTGGGGTGACGTCTATGGATACGATGAGATTTTTGGCTTGTGCCATCGGCTTCAGTTCGCGCATAAACTGCGTAACGTTCTCTCCGTCCTTCGTATACACATTCTCAAAGTCAATGTTAATCCCATCAAGATTGTACAGGTCTGCATATTCCAGCATCTGCACGATCGTCCTCATCCGCTTTTCATAAGTGGACAAAGCTTGTGTTGTCAGATCAGCCTCAAAGCTGTTGCTGAGCAGTCCCCATACTTCCATCCCCTGAGCATGGGCCCACTGCACATAAGCACTGTCAGCCTGGCTGCGAACATTACCATCGGTATCCACAATCCGGAACCAGGTTGGACTGACTACATTGACACCCGGCAGCTTGCCGATTGCGTTCGGGTCTGGCTTGCGTTCGTAGACGGCTTCCCAGATGAGGTTAACAGGCTTGCCCTTCCAGCTACGCTCAGCTCTTGAAGGGGCCACTGGCTTCACCTCAACGGTTTTATCACCGTCAGGGATAATGTCACCCGTCTTGGCATATCCCGTATAGCCACTGTCCAACTGCACATACAACCAGCCCTCTTCGGCTTCTTTCCAGATTCTCACCGGAGCTCCGGGAGGCATGTCCGCCACTATTGGTGCATGAACCGTGGCTTCCGTACGTAAGGCAACTGTCTTGCCTCCTGCATCACCCTTCACTTTTCCAAGCGGAACCGATTCTCCTGCACTCATTAACAAAACCGCACCGGTATCCTTGTCCTCCTGGACTTCAAACCCGTAGAGATCCTCCAGCGTCGCCGTTGGCAGATAGGTCACACCACCCTTCACTTCCGGCGCGAGCCGAAGCTGCAGGGGCTTGTTATTGAGACTGGCATCTGTTTTATTTTCCTGCATATAAAGAAGTTCATTACCTGTGGAAAGGATCACCGATTTCGTAGCCGCCTCATAGCGGATAGACGGATCTACATACTCCTGAAGCAGCGGCAGCGGTAAAAGAAGACCATCTCCCGTTCCAGTGGCGGAGTATCCGGTCAGCTCTCCTTTGACGAATACAGGTCTCTCCAGCCCCTTCCAATCAGGGTCCACATGCTGCCGGTTCGGCATTATATAAAAGACCACCCAGTATGCTGCAGCGACGACAATCAAGAGTCCAAGCAGGCGGCGAAAAAAGCTTCCGCGTTTTTTAACATGTCTTTGTCCATGTCTTCTGTCCAAGATGCATCCTCCAACTATAGCATTTTTGATTTATGGTTAAATACGGCTAACACCGACTTTAAGTATACGCGCTAAATGTCTGTTTTGTTTCGAAAACTGCTGGAATAACTACCTGATTCTGCAAGTAGAAACGGCTTTGCCAGCCTCTAAGGGGCGGTATCCGTTTCAGCGAGAAATATTCAAGGATGATTTATAGCGTAAACATATAAGTCCTTATATTTTAAAAAAAGTTATAAAAAATAAAACGTGCAGCTTCCGTTGACCGGATTCCGCACGTCATGGACAGACAGGCCATAGGTTTCCCGGATCATCCGAAGTGCCATGCCTTCCCGCCTTGTACTATTCAGCTGCCTGTAATTCTATTGCTGGATCTTCTTGTCATTACACTCTTCACATACTCCATAAAGCTCCATACGCAGTCCCGTAATTCTGAATCCCGTCTCCTCTGCTGCACGATGCTCCACATCATGAAGCGGCGGATAACTGAAATCCTCTATCTTGCCGCATGTCTGGCAGATCACATGATAATGATCCGAGACATTGGCATCGAACCTGCTTGAATTATCGCCGTAAGTCAATTCACGAACCATGCCGGCTTCCATGAACATTTTGAGATTATTATATACGGTTGCCACGCTCATGCTTGGAAACTTAGGCTCCAGCGCCCGATAAATATCGTCCGCCGTCGGATGATTCATCGCTTCCATCAAATACGTAAGTATTGCATGTCGCTGGGGTGTAATACGGACACCGGTTGTCTTTAATTGTTCCAATGCATGTTGTACGCCACTACCCATAATTGCCACCGCCTTTAAATTAAAACTTCAGTAAAAGTATATTTACAATTGTAAGACCGCTCTTTCAATATTGTCAACGTGGTCTGTACATTATATTTATTATTATATAAGAAAAATTACTTAATTCAATATTTCCTCACATTTAGATTGCTGTTTCCTTCTACATGCAGCTTGAATTCTGCCATTCCCGTTTCTCCAGAGATTGTTTTCTTGTCTATAACCAGTCCCGGCAAATCTGAGATGATATCTCCGTATCCACTGGAACCGCTCAATTTGTAATCTCCTGTCTCGGGGACGTACAAGCTGATATCACCCACTGCGCTGTAAATATCCCAGTCTCCGCCAACGGAAGGCGAACGAACAATAATACCACCATTCAAGGATTCTGCATGTAGCTTCAAAGGCGCACCATCAATCTCCAGATTGCCGTTCTTGCTGGAAAGATCAATGTTATCATTGCTGTTCATAGCGCTAACATTGCCGACTACCGTCGACAGCTTCAAGGCCCCATTCACATCCCAGGCATTCATATCTCCACCGTTCGTCGTCAAATCGACGCTACCCTGCACCCCTCTGGCGCGGACCGCACCATTCAACGTTTTCCCTTTAACATCGCCGTAGATTCGGTGAAGAATTAATTGACCGTTGCCCGTCTCCAGGGAAATGTCCTTAATCGCTTCTACATTCTGGAGTGTTATACCACCGTTCATGGTGCGTACCTCGAGATCAAACCGTCGGTACTCCGGCAGTGAAATATCCAGGTTCATCCGCGGCTGACGTTTTCCCGAATCGCCATAGGCTTTGCTTTTGGGGGTGATTTTGATGTTGGGGCCTTCGGTTACATCCACAAAGGACTGCTCGGAAACCGCTTCAGCCACCGCGCCTTCTAATTGATCTACCCACACGGTAGTATTGATCTCAATATTCTGAACTGGGGCACGGTGTATCAGGATATCTCCGTTGATCCCGTCTATTGAAATTTTCGCGGTATTAAGTTCAACCGGTACAATTAGCGTTGGCTTCTTAAATTCCCTTCCTTCTGCTTCCCCGTAATCAACGGCGGCTGCGGTCAAATTGAGGCTCACACGGTTCCATAAATGCAGGTAATGTTCTTGCTCAGCAACAAGAAAGACACTCGCCGCCAGTACAATGGCAGTCAACAAACCTCTAAGATCGAGCTTCGCTCTTGCAGCATGGTCCGCGTTCACGTGGCGGGCAAAGACGTAGATCAGCAAGTACTCCACACCCCAAAGCACAGGAACCAGTGGCCACCACTTCAGCAGGAGCAGCATCCGGTCGGTCCCTTCTTTCCAATCGAGGAAAAGAAGGATGCCAACACTAACAAGCAGAACCACAGCTGTATATCTTCCGACGCGACGCTTGCGGCGCTCCGTCCGTCTCCGCAGGGCAGCTCCATTGGCAATCTCCCTAATCCCCAGTAGCAAGCCAGCTCCTACCAAGGCTATTGCGATTGCAACCTCCACATAGTGCTCAATGAAATACTGTAACCATGGTGGTTTCTGCCGGAAAAGGAAGAGAAGGGCCCCGCCGAATAACAGCATCAGGCCAAAGGATAGGCCAGGCTCGGTAACAAAGGTCCGGCGTTTGGAGGGTACCGGAGCAATTCCGGGGTCTTGTTCTACCGGAAATCGCAAGATGCGATCTGCAGATTGCAGCACGTCGTATACATTATAGAAATAAAGCACAGGGATCAATAAGCCCAGCAGAATAAGCAGCGGCACATTAATCTGCATGCCTATTGATGAGAAATATATTAATGCAGAGATATCTAAAAGGATTGCAAAGATAAAAGATATCCCTTTGCGGAGCAGCCCGAAGTAGATATGCCCGGACCCGGGAATAAGCGCCGCCAGCAAGCCGGCAACAAATTTACGTTTGTGCCTGCGCCGTTTGGGCCGGGGCGGAATATGTTTAGGCTGACCTTCATCCTGAAGTGACTCTTGCACATCTACTTCGCTCTGCACTTCTTCTTCGGGAACGAACTCCGGCTTGTCTGTCATTCCTGGCTCCTCCTCTCTCCAAGGTTGCCTTGTCCTGTCTCAAAGACGACCCCTCCGGTAAAACTCCACCAGTTCAACACCAGGCGCAACTTCTTCTACTCCCACTTGAATAAATCCATGCTTGGTGTACAAGGCGACCGCAGGAAGATTCAGTTTGCCAGTAGAGACGATGAACTGCTCCATCTCGCTGTATTTTTCAAATACATATTCCAAGAGCGCACCGGCAACCCCCTTACGGAAGTGCCCCGGGTGTACCATCATCCGGGTAATCGTCAGCTTGCCAGGTGATTCTTCTTCAACAGCAACTGCCCCCATCAACTCACTGGCGTGGTCATGACAGCCGTAAAAAATCTCCGGGGACTGTCTTAGCATATCCCTCGTCTCCATTAGTGGAGGAATCTCATTAAATCCGATGAGCTCCGCTTCCAAGCGGTATGCCTTGTGTTGAAGGCTCCATAAATCATCAACGGTCATCTCATCCTGAAGATCAAGTCTTGTTATATTCATTCCCGCCGTCCCCTTATATGCCGCGAAGGGCCTGCCGTTGCCGACAAGCCCCAAGTTATATATCGCTACAAGTATATTCACAACCAGACAATCAGTTATCTAAAACCTCGGCCAGCAGTTTGTTAACAAGGCCTGGGTTTGCTTTGCCTTTACTTTCTTTCATTACCTGTCCAACCAGGAAGCCGATCGCTTTTTGCTTACCCGCTTTATAGTCCTCTACGGACTGCGGATTGGCCGCAACAACGGCTTCAACGATTCCTTTAATGGCTCCCTCATCGCTAATCTGCACAAGACCCTTCTCCTCAACGATAGCTCCAGGCAGTTTGCCGGATTCCAGCATTTCCTTGAAGACGGTCTTGGCAATCTTGTTGCTGATGGTTCCACCCGCAATAAGGCCGATCATCTCGCCGAGACCCTGAGGGGTGATCTTCACTTGGGACAGCTCCAAATTATTGCTGTTCAAATAAGCCAGCAAGTCGCCCATGATCCAGTTGGCTACAGCCTTGGCATCCTGGGTATAGGTCAGACTCCCCTCAAAGAAATCAGCTAGCAGTTTAGACGAAGTGATTACACCAGCATCATAAGCCGGGAGTCCGAATTCCTCGCTGTAACGAGCTTTCCGTGCATCGGGAAGCTCAGGGATACCCGCGCGGATAGATTCTCTCCAAGCCTCATCAATATGCAGAACAATTAGATCCGGGTCCGGGAAGTAGCGGTAATCATGTGCCTCTTCCTTACCGCGCATAGACAAGGTCTTACCTTGAGCTTCATCCCAGCGACGCGTCTCCTGTACAACGACACCGCCGTCGTCGAGAATCTCAGCCTGACGGTATTCCTCATACTCCAATCCGCGCAGTACACCACGGAAGGAGTTCATGTTCTTAAGCTCGGCCCGGATACCAAACTCAGCCTGTCCGTACGGACGCAAGCTGATATTCGCATCACAACGCATTGAGCCCTCTTCCATCTTCACATCAGATACATCGCAGTATTGCATGATCGCCCGAATTTTTTCCAGGTAAGCTCGCGCTTCTTCCGGCGATCTGAGTTCCGGCTCAGAGACAATTTCAATCAACGGCGTACCGACCCGGTTAAAATCGACGAGCGAAGCATAGCCGCCGTCCACGTGTGTAAGCTTCCCTGCGTCTTCCTCCAGATGCAGACGGGTAATGCCAATTCGCTTGGTCTCCCCGTTCACTTCAATATCAATCCAACCGTTCAGACCGATCGGCTGATCAAACTGGGAAATCTGATAAGCCTTCGGTGAATCGGGATAAAAATAGTTTTTACGGTCAAATTTGCTAACGTCGCCAATGGTACAATTCAGCGCCATTGCCGCCTTCATTGCATAATCCACCGCTTGGCGGTTCAGTACCGGCAGGACGCCGGGATGGCCCAGGCAAACTGGACATGTGTGCGTGTTAGGCGGAGCGCCGAATTCGGTGGAGCAGCCGCAAAAGATTTTGGACTTTGTATGAAGCTCCACATGGACTTCCAGTCCGATAACCGTTTCATATTTAGACATAAGTTATCTCATTCCCTTAAAAGTTTTGTGAGCCTATTCTTCACTATATAGATTGAACTTGTGATTTTTCTACTATGGGATGAGCCGTGACTCCAGAGAATGTTTGGACTTTCGGCCGCTGTTGTCTGCAGATTTCTAGATTTTAACCGCTATTAGCGGTAGAAATCCGGAAAGCCTATGCTTCCGATGCGAGCTTTCCTTCGGAAAGCTCGCATCGGAAGCTCTCGCTCCTACAGTTCCAAAATTCCCCTACGCCACTTTTCCCTTCTTGTATATTTTCAAATCCAATCTATATAGATATCTTGTGTAAAACTTGCTTCATAGCGTAACTTTCAAAGTCCGGATTAGAGCTGTGGACGTTGCTTATGATGATCTGTATTTTGTTCAAATGCGTGAGCGACACGCAGTACAGTGCTTTCGTCGAATTCCTTACCGATAATTTGCAGACCCACCGGGAGTCCTTCGGCAAACCCGCAAGGAACGCTGACAGCCGGAATACCAGCTAGACTTACAGGAATAGTCAAAATATCATTCAGGTACATAGTCAATGGATCTTCGGTCTGCGAACCCAGTTTAAAGGCTGTTGTAGGCGCAGTCGGCCCGATCACAACATCATATTTCTGGAAGATTTCATCGAAGTCCTGTTTAATCAGAGTTCTTACCTTCTGAGCTTTCAGATAATAAGCATCGTAATAACCTGAACTGAGCGCATAGGTGCCCAACATGATCCGGCGCTTCACTTCTGGCCCAAAGCCGAGACTACGGGAGTTGTGATAAAGGTCGAGCAAACCGCTGCCATCATCCGCACGAACGCCATAACGGACACCATCAAAACGGGCCAGGTTGGAGGATGCCTCCGACGAAGCCAGCAAGTAATAGGTAGCAACCGCATATTCGGTATGCGGCAAGGATACTTCATCCCAAGTAGCCCCCAAGCTTTCCAGCACTTTAAGTGCTGCCAAAACCGGTTCGCGGACGGAAGCATCAACGCCTTCACCCAGATACTCCTTCGGTACTGCAATACGCAGTCCGGATACATCGCCAGTAAGCGAGCTCAAATAATCAGGAATATCCACTTTGGCGGATGTGGAATCTTTGGCATCATAGCCAGCAATGGCTTGCAGTACATAAGCAGAATCCTCGACATTACGAGTAATTGGGCCAATCTGATCCAGCGAGGAGGCGAAAGCTACCAAACCATACCGGGACACAAGACCGTAGGTCGGTTTCAGACCTACTACGCCGCAGTATGAAGCGGGCTGGCGAATGGAACCACCGGTGTCGGAGCCAAGTGCGAAGAAAACTTCGCCAGCTGCAACAGCAGCAGCGGAACCGCCACTGGAGCCACCGGGAACGCGTTCAAGATCCCACGGATTGCGCACCGGACCAAAGCTTGAGTTCTCATTGGAGCCGCCCATAGCGAACTCGTCCATATTCAGCTTGCCGATGGTTACAGCGTCAGCCTGACGCAGTTTGTCGGCTACAGTAGCATCATAGACCGGTTGGAAATTGGTCAGGAATTGGCTGGCACAAGTCGTACGCAATCCCTTGGTAGAAATGTTGTCCTTAATTCCTGCAGGGAGGCCGAACAGCAGGCCGCGTGCCGCCCCCGAGGCAAGTTTGTCATCCAGAGAGCGTGCCGCAGCACGTGCCCCTTCTTCATTTAACGTCAAAAAAGCATGCACACGCGCATCCCGCTCAGCGATGGCGGACAACGATTCTTCCGTCAGCTCGCTGACAGAAATCTCTTTGTTGTTAAGCATGTTATGTACTTCGGGCAATCGATATTGAAACAGGCTCAAGATTCTTCCTCCTTCTTAAATAGGTGTAGTTATTCCAGTACGGCTGGTACTTTGAATTGTCCGTCTTCCTGATCTGGCGCGTTAAGCAGCGCCTCTTCCTGAGACAAGCTGTCCTTCACAACATCGTCGCGCATCACATTACTTACCTGAAGCACGTGAGTGGTTGGCTTTACATTTTCTGTGTTAAGCTCATTGAGTTTCTCTGCATATTGTAAAATGGCATTCATTTGTTCGGTAAAGGTTGCCTCTTCTTCCGGGCTTAACTGCAGGCGAGCCAGCTTGGCCACATGCTGCACATCTTTGACAGTAATGCTCATAACAAACATCCCTCCTGATTAAAGGGCTAAAGCGCCCGGATAACGTTTTTAATTATATTGTAGAAGCCTGGACAATTCAATGTGCTTGTACTATGCCTCAGGTATATTAAAAAAGCCGGCTTGCGCCGGCCCTTCTTAAATCCAAGCCCGGAGATTCACTTGCTTAATGAATTCCGCCTGGGACAGACTCTCTTTGGTTGTAGTCTCTATCTCTTCCGCATCGGTTGCATCGCCGTTCATTAAATAGTGGAACAGCTTCTCATTATGCGTGGACAAGGCATAATCGATCAACGCTTCATGCGTCGCCCGCTCGGCTTCGACGGTCAGCAAAACTTCTTCTGCTTCAATATCCTCTGCCGGAACATAAAAATTCCGGTTCGCCTGGGGAACTCGAATGACATAATCAAACGCATTATCGGGATTGCGATCGTAAGCAATCAGGTAGCCGTAGTCCCCGATAGGAAGACCCTGCTCGAAAGCGTCCGCGACAATGACAATCTTCTCTCCTAAACGCAGCATCGCCCTACCTCCTGGCTCAAAATCTATGATGATTTTGCTTATTTCAACAGTCTACTAAAAAATACTAGAGCTGTCTAGCGGAAGGAGGAAGCGCAAAAGATTT
This sequence comes from Paenibacillus sp. NPDC057934, assembly GCF_042887565.1. NCBI lineage: Bacteria > Bacillati > Bacillota > Bacilli > Caryophanales > Paenibacillaceae > Paenibacillus > Paenibacillus sp. NPDC057934. The sequence continues at coordinate 39,703 of NZ_JBHVPB010000020.1, read as the reverse complement.
TTTCCATAATATGCTTAGGGATTGGCAAAATGTCGCGACTGCAGTCGGATCTCCCTCATTTCGGTAATTTATTCCTACCCATTAGTATAGAAGCCCCGGCCACGCAAAACAGAATAAGGAGCGCTGCCGACAGACAAGGACTTAAGTTCACATCAGTGGCTGCCCTTCCTGGGGTAAGAAGCTTAGTAGACAGCTCGGGGAGGGCCGCTGGTGTCCACTGGAACCATTCCGGCATCAGACTGGTGGCAAGCGCCATTCCTGCGGACGACAAAAGCGACAGGAATGCAGCGGCAGGCGCACGCAAAAAAGCACTGAACAGCAAGGTGAGAGAAAGAGCACACAACAGCCATATTCCATAAAGTGCGGCTGCAGCCACAACATCCATCCAAGGAAGAGAACCTATCAACTGCTCCGTATAGTAGAGTGCACTAGCTACACCCAAGCCTAATGCAAGAAACAGTAGCGTAAACAGCCCGGCCCACTTAGCAATTACAAATCCAGTAGGTGACAAAGGTCTAGATAACACAAGTTCAGCACTACCGTTGTACCGTTCTCCGGACAGGCTGTTCATGGCCGCCAGTACCAGCACCAACATTCCGATCGTGCTATATTGCCCCAGCGCTTGGGACATCACCGTACCTGCATCTGGCATGACATAGCCTTCCAGCATTCCTTGAGGAACATTGTTTGCTGCCCGTAAAATTTCCGGCATATAGTAGGTTATTACAGGCTGCATGGCTCCCAGCAGAATAAAAACGACAGGTATCCAGATCAGTTTATAAGTACGAGCTGCTTCCAGCATTTCTTTTTGATAAACAATCCAAGTATTTCTCATCCCCCGACCACCTTCATGAACATATCCTCAAGCGTGGAAGAACCTGCTTCGAATTGCAGAAGAGGGATGTCAAAAGCGGCGGCTTCCTTTAGAATGGCATGGCGTGCCTTCTCCAAATTGTCCACATTGAACACAGCATGTTCTCCATTAAGCCTTGCCTCCAGTATAAAGGGCTTAGAGGCAACGAAGTTTAACCATTGGATAGCCTCTGCGTTATTCTCCGTACGAACCGAAATAAGAGGCTGACTGTACTTGGAACGAAGCATGGACAATGCCCCCTGCTCGGCAATCACCCCGTCCTTCATCACTATAATCTCGTCACATACTTCTTCAGCATCGTGAAGCACATGTGTGGAAAAAACGATGGTTGTCTCTTCCCTAATATCACTCAGTAACTCCATGACCTCCCGTCGACCAATGGGGTCCAGCGCCGATACCGGCTCGTCAAGCAGCAGTAGGCGGGGACGGTGTACAAGCGCCTGTGCCAAGCCCAAACGCTGCTTCATCCCGCCGGAGTACCCGGCGATGCGGCGGCGTGCGGCGTCTTTCAGCCCCACCCGTTCCAATGCGGCCTTAGCCATGACTACGGCTTCTTTCCCGTTCATTCCGCCGAGCTTGGCAGCAAAAATAACGTATTCCTGCCCGCTCATCCAGCCGTAAAAAGCCGGCGATTGAGGTAGATATCCCAATTCCCGCCGGAAATCCGCGCCTTGGGTACTCCCTGTAAAGATGATGCTTCCCGCTGATGGCGGGAGCAGGCCGGCAATCATACGCAGCGTTGTTGTTTTCCCAGCACCATTGGGTCCGAGCAGCGCGACACAGCTTCCTTGGGCAATCTCAAAGCTGATCCCACCAACGGAGAGGTGGCTGCCGTAGCTTTTGCGCAAATTCGAGACTTGAAGCAACGGCTGCATCATGTTTCCCTCCTACCAACCGTGAAATAGGCTATACTGCCGAACAAACTACCGGCTACAAGAATGATGATCCAGAGCCATTTGGGCCCACGCACACTCTCTGCTTTCCAAAGTGAAATTAAACCGATGACCGCAAGTAGAACTTGCAGTACCACAAGCGGCAGTATAAGTCCCCAATTCACTTTCTCCATAACCCCACTCTCCTTCATTGTTACTTTCTATTGGCTCTTCGTCTTTTGGATTCAGGCAAAATAACGAACAGCAGATAAACAACCGTGGGCGTGGGAACCCCAGTAATCCCCCATAATCCCCAGAACCAAGCCTTCTTACCTCTTCGCCTTGCATCCCGAAACAACAAGTTCCCTTGCAAAAATAAACAAATGGCCACAACGATCCATATCCATAGCGGCACATCCTGCAGTTCGTTCATTCCCTGGCACCTTCTTTCCACCGCCGGATGCGTGATACAGTCAGACCTACTAATGCGGCTAGCGGTATAATTCCTTGAAGTGTCAGATAGATTACTGGCACGTAGCCAAGTAAAGCTAATGTAGAGCTGAGCAGAATCACTGAGACGATGCAGAACAGCAATCTTTCCTTGCGGGTTTTCCTCCGTCTAGATTGTTCCTCTGCCACAATTAAAGATTCCAGCGTGCTGAGGGATGGAGAGGGAATATCATACTGTGCATCCAGGCGATCCATCTCCCTAGTAAGTTTGCGCAATAGCGCCTCCTGCTCGGTATCCTTATTCATTGTCTTCTCTCAGCTCCTTCCGTAATTGATTCAGTCCATAGGCTACCCGTGATTTGACTGTGCCAGCAGGAATTTGCAAAATCTCTCCGATCTCCTCATAGCTGTAACCGTAATAATGCTTCAGCAGGACCGCTATTCTCTGAGCAGAGGGCAGTCTGGATAATGCATCCAGTACGTCGCTCCATTCCTCATCCTTGCTCTCAAACTGCCAGCGGATCGAGCGGATACCCTGTTCCTGCTGCTTCCATCGCTCCTCACGTTTCCAGCGTCGTTTCCGATCAATATAAAGCCGAGTCGCAATAGTAATCAGCCAGGAGGAAAAAGATGAGGAGCCATTGTAGGCCCGGATTTTCTCCATGCATCTGACCATGGTATCCTGGGCAATTTCCTCTGCCTGCAAAGGGTCCATGGTCACTTTGATCAAATATTTGTACAGAAAGGTATAATGTTCACGGAGAAGCACCGCTAGTGATGAAACATCACCCTGCTGAGCCTGCCGTACCCTTTCCTTCATTAGATCGTCCATGGTCCCCTCCTCCATAAAAGTTGTTAGCACATATAATACGATTAACGAAGATAGATCGTTCAATCAGCGACTCATAATTTATTCTGGTACTCCCAAAGCTTGCGACGCCAAGGCTGGATCGAGCCTTTCCCGGCAGGAAAACACCAAAATAACGTTTCTCTCCCACGACGACGATCCGTTATGTTTCCCCCTTGAGCGCTTTCGTAGCTCCTGCTCAAACTGGCCTCTCTAACCAAATTCTCTGACGTAACAACAGCCTCATCTTCCCCTACATTCTGTGTGTACTCCATGAATGAACAAAAGCCGCCTTTCTCCGGACACTCCGAAAAAAAGCGGCAATTCTTGCTGCAAAAGTTGTCATATGTATCTTGAGTTCTAGGGTGTCCGTAGTCCAGATGCCTCGTCATATCATCCTTCAATTCAAGCCCTCCTTACTATGTAAGTCAAATTCAAACCCATATGTACATAAGCCGAACAAATGAAAGTAACGAAAAGTGAGGAGGAACGAAGGGGGAAGTTTGGAGCTGTAGGAGCGGTAGCGACCGCCTAAAAGCTTTCCAAAGGAAAGCTCGCACCAGAAGCATACGCTGTCTCCAGATTTCAACCGCAAGTAGCGATACAATTGAAAGAAATCTGGAGACAACAGCGGCCGAAAGCCCAAACATTCCACCGTAGTGACGACCGAGCCTTACGTTTGGATCTTAAGTTCGCCTTATATAGGCAAAAAAAGAACGCAAACCGGGATTATTCCACAGTCTGCGTGCTTCGCGAGGTAAATATTACATTTAATTAACAATATTGTAGCAAGTTTGTATTCTCTTGTCCATCTGTATTTTCCCGATTTTTGTCAGTACTTCTGGAATGATAGACTTATAAAGATACGTATGGATTGTTCTCGCGCTCAAACCCGATTGTTGTCCGTGAGCCGTGACCCGGATATACCTTGACCTCTCCATCCAGCCGGTACAACTTGTCCCGAATGGAATCAAACAAATCACGTTCCCGCCCACCAGTTAGATCGGTACGCCCTACTCCAAGCTTGAACAGCACATCACCGGAGAACAGGTCATCTCCGCACAGGAAGCTTACGCTGCCAGGAGAATGGCCAGGGGTATGGAAGACACGGAAAGTATGTCCAATCAAGTCCAGAACCTGACCTTCACCAAGATCATATTCCGCCGGAGCTGTGCTTAAAGGAGCGGACAGATTCGGCCACATCAGTGAACCGTTCAGCTTGGGATTCTCCAGCCACTGACTCTCTAAAGGGTGCAGATAGACAGGACAGTTCTTCAGCTTGCGGATTTCATCCACACCGCCCATATGGTCAAAATGGGCATGTGTCAGCAAGATTGCCTCAATCTCCATCCCCTCGATGCTTCTCACCAGTGCAGCAGGATTCATACCGGGATCGATAATGATGCCCCGTGCTGGATCAGCCCCCGTGAGCAGATAAGCATTGGTCTGAAGCGGGCCAAGCGTAAATGAACGAATATTAAGCATGTCTCTTAGAAACCAGAAATCAGGCCACGCAGCTCTTTGGCGATAATGGCGTGGGATTCCGTTCCTTCCCCGTAGGCTTGACCCATTGCCTTGCGGACGTCCCCGATTTTGCTGTCATAATCAGCAGCTTCCCGGTCAGGATTCTCCTGCTTGAACTCTCTCATCAGACGCTGTACATGCTCAGGACGAGGTCCCCAATGGCCAAGTACATAACCGCCTGTATCGGCGAAGATAACGATTGGCACTGAACGACCGCCCATGGTCAGGAAGTTGTCCATCAAGTCCTGATTTTCCTCGACAATGAGTACTTCTGTCTTGATTCCTGCGGTTTCAAGGATACGGAACACCACTGGAACATTGCGCACAACATCGCCGCACCAGTCCGCTGCCAGAATGATTACACGCAAATCGTCGCGGTGATTCAGGCTCTCGAAAAATTCCTTGTCGCTCTCGTCTTCCCAGGCAAATTTCTCATACCAGGCTTCGAAATCCTGCTGATTGCGAGTCATGCCCTCAACGAATTGACGGGGCGTGAGTCCTTGACCAAATTTAGGAGCTACATTTTGCTTCATGCTGCATTCCCTCTCTTCTTCTTGGATTGGTACCACTTGATTACAAAATAAATAACAATAAGGGCAATAGCACCTAGAATAATTTCATGAGTATACTTCGCAGCGACTTCATCAATGTTCTTCCACTTATCACCCAGAGTCATACCCAAGTACACAAATAATGCACTCCATGGAATAACGGCCAGTGTCGTCAGCAGTGTGAACTTGCCCAGTGGCATCCGGGTGATTCCGGCAGGTACGGATATGGCATGGCGTACAACCGGAATGAACCGGGCTGTGAAGATAACGCCTGTCCCATATTTGTTGAACCACTCCTCGGAGTGATCAATATGCTTTTTGGAGATAAAAATGTACTTTCCGTATTTCTCCAATACAGGCCTGCCGCCGTAACGGCCGATCCAGTATACGAAAATCTGGGCAATAACGCCGCCGATGGTTCCGAATACCACTGCACCGAAATAATTAATATCCCCCGTCCAAACCAAATATCCTCCGTAAGCTAGAACAATTTCACTAGGAATAACTTCCATCATTAAGCCGATCATAATCCCGAAATAGCCAAGACTCTGGATCCATTCAAAAAGATTCGAGATCAGCTCAGAGATGTAATGCATGTAGGCGCTCCTCCTCCGTTTATTTGCATAGGCGGCAGGGCTCACTGCGTCGCTATGCTCTATGTAGCCAGTCTTCTCTTAGCCTATTCTAGCATATGGAAGGATACAACTTCTACTTACAGGAAAATGAATCTCCAGAACACATTGTGGATCTGCCGAGCGTATCCTGCAAAATAGACACCAGAGTCATTGACAGAATAAGTGTTCTAAAGATATTATATATTTAGATAATTATTTAAATATCGAAGGGTCGGATAGACATGAATGAATCTTTTAAAGCACTGGCCGATCCTACCCGCCGCCAAATTATCCGTCTGTTGCGGGAGAAGAACAGGACCGCCGGTGAGATAGCCGATTATTTTAACGTCTCGAAACCAAGCATCTCGCATCATCTTAATACCCTTAAGCACGCCGGGCTTGTGCAGGATGAGCGCCAAGGCCAGTTTATTCTGTATACACTGAACACTACTGTTCTAGATGAGGTTGTCGGCTGGCTACTGGAGATGACGGGGACAGGCAAACAAGAACCTGTAGAGACTCTGGGAAAAATACAGAAAGCAAACGCAAATAATCATGCTACTGAGGAGGATGAACGATGAGAAACATCAAATGGAAATGGCAGGATACACTTATTGTAGTGTTAGGTCTGGCTTCACTTGGTTTTGCGTTATTCAATTACAATGCTCTGCCGGACCAGCTTCCGGCCCAATTTGGGGTTACGGGAAAGGTTAACCGGTATTGGAGTAAGGATTCAGCGATCGCCTGCCTCGGATTACTCGGCTTGCTCATGCCACTGTTGATGCATCTTACACGCAGAATTGATCCGCGAAGAGACAACTATGCGAAATTTGAAAACGCCTATGCCATGACACGTCTGGCCATGGCCCTGCTGTTCGATTTTATTTTTGTCCTGGTCATCATGTACGGGCTCAACATCAATCTTCCTGTAGGCAAAATTGCAATGGGTGCGGTTGGAGTTCTGTTTATCATTATTGGAAATTATATGCCTCAGGTCAAAGACAACTACTTCTTTGGCCTCCGTACCCCATGGACCCTGCATAATCCCGAGGTGTGGCGCAAAACGCATCGTTTGGCAGGCGGCCTCTGGGTAATTGGCGGACTGCTGATGATTGGGGCTATCTTTACAGGGGGAATATGGAACACGGTAGTGATTGTGACAGCTTTGGTGCTGATCACCCTCATTCCGGTCGCTTATTCGTGGATGATAGCACAACGGCTGAAGATCTAGTACTGGCTTGTATTTATGATGAACAAAAGTAACGAAAGCGAGCAACTCCTGATTTGTAGATGTAGATAAAGATACATTTAATATCGACACTATAAAGTTGGAAGGAGCGAAGAACGACAATTGGAAGCAAAGTTGTGTTAGCGACTTCTAGAGCTTCGTCGTATTTCAGGGTAAACAATAGTTCAAAGCAGCAGCAGTCTAGGGTGTGCATTATACGACTTCCCTTTAGGGATTATTGCTGCTTTTTTTGTATCAAAAACAAAATCAGAGCGTTCGTGCTAAACTGGGCGGCGGCTACGGGTTCGGAGGGTTCTTCCGAGCGACCTGCTGCCTTTTTGTCGCCAGCCATTGCAGCTTCTGACCTGCCACTTCAGCTCGTGCAGTCATTCGGAAATGTCGGTCATTCCCCTTTCCCTCACTGTGCAATTCAAGGAACCTGTATTGTCGCAGTAATTCCATACCAGTGGCAGCAATCCGGACAGCATCTTCTTTATCCCCAGTCCGAAGCTTGTTTCGGCCCAACTCCCATACTCCTTCTACAGCCTTAGTCCATTTGAAGTAGTTATACGTATCCATCCCCAGAGCTTGGCGAATCCAATATACTGCAGCTTCCGGCTGGTTTTTCTTCAAATATAACTCTGCCATTTCCCAGTTCAGACCTGCATCGCACGGCGATTTCCGAAGACCTGTCCGCAATACAGCTTCGCGCTGCCAGTCTGGCACCAGCCTTGAAAGCTCAAGCCGCGTCTCAGGAGAGAGCGGATTCCAGGTCATGGATTGTTCTAATAACCGCACCTTCTCCGCAGGACCAGGTACGTGGAGCGCTGTACGATATAATAATGCTCCCCTATCTGCACGGAATGAGCTGATTCCTAGCATCAAGAGCAGATTAAAAACTATTCCTCCTACTATCCAGCGGTAATGCCTTCGGATCAGGCCGTATGACATTGGACGCAGCGAAGCCGCCGGCCCTTCTCTTGGTGAAACAGCCAACGCCGGCAACCAGAACAGCAACAGCCAGACCAAGCCATAGCTCCAGTCAAAATCAACGACACTGTGCAAAACCAGGACCAGGAACGGTGCCAGCAAATGCGGTGTCGCTCTTAGTGAACATGCAGTAACCAGCAGCAGGACCAGAACCACTGCCAGGCCGATCCCGCCCAGGTTCAGCAGCAGATCAAGATAGCCGTTATGGGTTTGGCTGCCAACATAGGGGTGGGACTGAATGGCGAGGTACATATTGCGCCAGGCCCCGCCCCCGTGCCCCAGCCAGGGCGCTTCCCCCGCGAGTCGCAGAGCATCGCGGTACAACAGACCGCGCGCGAATACCGTGGACGACGGTCCGGTGATACGCGCGCTCATGTACATCAGGACGGCGGTGCCCCCCGCCGTCCAGCCCGCGGCCGCGAGTGCCAGCAGCGCGGCCCGGGTCCGCCCCGCCGCGCTGTGCCAGCGGCGCTCCAGCCATAGGCCGGCTAGCACAGCACCGGCCCAGCACCCGGCCAGCAGCAGCAGGCCGGGTGCTGGCTTTACCGCCAGGCCGGCAGCGGCCAGTTGGCGGTAGAATAGCGCCGCGCAGGCCACGGGCGCGGCGCCTGTAAGTAGAAGCGGCGTGATCAGCCGCCGCTTCAACGCCAGAACGGCGGCGCCGGCGCAGGCCGCCGCCAGCCATGCGCCGCGTGACTCGCTGAGCAGCAGCGCGGCGGCGTACGGAAATAGCGGCAGCTGGCGCAGCAGATTAGCAGCGTACGGGAATAGCCGCCACTGGCTCAATATCCCAGCTACATACGAGAATAGCGTCAGTTGGCGCAGCCGCTTGGCGGCGTACGGGAATAGCCGCCAGCGCACCACCTCCGCTTCATTCCCTGCTTTCTTATAACCTCCCGCGACTGCAAACAGCCGCTCCAGCAGAAAAACTGCCATAACCGCACCGAAGGTGTTGGGATATTGCAGCAGCCCGGCGAGCCGTGCGCCTGTCACACTGACCTCCGCCGTACTGGTGTAAGCTACATTAAAGGGGAGCGTCAAACCAGCACAAAGTGGGAATAAAGCGCTGAGACACAGAGTCAAGCCAAGCCCATGCCAACTCGCACTCAAAAGTCGGGAAGCGCCCTTGATGCCCGCGCTGCTATAGGCAATTAGAGCAAAACTAGCGTATAGCGCCCAGCGTAACATTTCATCAAAGTTGGCCTGTGCTGACAATGGACCGCGCAGCCAATGAATACCGTACAGACAAAGAATAACAATAGGTGCGGGAAGCACAATGTAGATCATTGCCTCATTATTGGCTCTGCTCCCCACACTCCCTAGCAGCGCTAGCTTCAGTGAAAGAAGCAGGCCACATAACAAAAACCAAATAGTCAGAAAGAAATAGATTTCTCGTGTGAAAAAAAATCCTCGCAGCAAACATGCTACAGTTCCGGCAGCTACGACCATTGCTGCGCACAGATAAGAGAAAGTAGTTTGCAGCGATATTTTGTGTTGATGATTGATCATTTGGATTTCCCCTGTACTACATGATGCTTACCAGTATTCCCAGCCCAGCCTGTATACAAAAGGGACACCGTAAAACCTTTCGAGATATATTTCATATTCGATAGATTTTTTGTATGGGATTCGGAATTCCTAGCAAAATCAGTGCTTGCTTTGTCAAGGAGCGGACTCCAAAGGCGCTATGAAGAGAAATCCTGTCCAAATACCGCAGTTTGGAAGGAAATAGCGTCACCTGCGTCCACTCCTTGTCCCAGGACAACTTCATACAGGAAATAACGGCTATACGGTCCGTTAGCTCCCATAAATTTCTCCAACCTAATGAATAGTTAATTCTATAAAGTTGTTTTGATGAAGCTCTTTTGACAAGAACTGATTGATTATTGTGGAGAATTGGAATTTGGTTACAAAAAAATGACCTCTTTCTCCACTGAAGCGTGGATTCTAAGGTCATTTCTGGGGTTGATCCCAACGATAGCGAACGCGTTTGGAACCGAACCGTCCATTTTCAACATGATATCGTTGGAACTTATAGTTTTGATATAAGGTAAGTCCGTCATTGCAAAATATTGTGGACTTGGGACTGCTGTCTCCTTACGCCTCCGTCGGCAGCAAATCCGCACAAGCGCGTTCCAGATAGGGCTTGGCGCCCAGGAAATCACGGAAGGCGGTATACTCGCGCCATTTGGCGGCATTATCGCCTCCAGGACTGCGGACAGCACGGATCAGGATGTTCTTAGGAGTATGCTCCAAGTCGATAAACTCCAAGAGCTGGCTCCGGTAGCCGAGAAGATCCAACAGCTTGGCACGAATAGCATCTGTCGCCAGCGCAGAGAAACGCTCCTTCAGAATACCGTGCGACAGCAGCGGATTCAGTACTTCATTCTCGATCTGTGCGAACAGCTCATGCTGGCAGCAGGGTACAGAGAGGATGACTGAAGCGCCCCATCGAACCGCTTTTTCAAGCGCAGCATCTGTTGCGGTATCGCAGGCATGAAGTGTGACGACCATATCGACTTGTTCCAACTCGTCGTACTTAGCGATATCGCCGACCAAGAAACGAAGCTGATCGTATCCTAGCTTCGCAGCAAGCTCGCTGCAATGTGCGATAACATCGACTTTCAGATCCAGACCGACAATGTTCAGTTCCCGCTTCTCGCGCACCTTCAAATAATGATATAACGCGAAGGTCAAATATGATTTGCCGCAGCCAAAATCCACGATCGTTAGCGGACGTCCGGTTGGCAGATCAGCGAGTACATCCTCCACCATCTCCAGGAAGCGGTTGATCTGCCGGAACTTGTCGTATTTCTTCGCCAAAACCTTGCCTTCACTGTTCATGATCCCCAGTTCCACCAGGAATGGTACCGGCTTTCCGTCCTCCAGGACATATCGCTTGCGGCGATTGTGGGCAAGGTCCGGGGTTTCCTTCTTGGTTGGGGACTTTGTCAGAATGGAGACTTTGTATTTCTTGCTGATCAGCACTTGATAATCGGCTTCTATGGTGCAGATCAACCCTTGGCGGAAGATGTCTCTGAGTAGCAGAGTCATCTCTTCGGCAGCCTCTTCGGCCGGTATGTTACGATGCTCCACCTTTGGTCCAATATAGTAGGCGAACTGATAATGCAGTTTGCCTTTTAACTCAACAGGTTTAATTACCACCTTGTTGTAGGCGACTTCGCCTTTGCTTCGTAGTTGACTCAACGTCGCTGTAATTAACGTACGGTCACTGATCACTTGTTCAATAAGAGCTTTTAAAGATTCCACAGGGCACATCTCACTTTCGGAATTAAAAATGGAGAACCATGTTCTCCTGACAGTTCATCTATTATAGCATGTCATAACAATACTGGTTATAAACAGACCGGCTCCACTTTCAATGCTATCTCGGACAGATTCATTTCCGCGGCCGGATTGCCGGAGTAAGCCCGATCTGCAAACGCATCAACAATGAATAAAGGCAGGCTCATTGCAGCTCCCATTCCTTTTCCCGGGCAACCAGCCGGTTCCATTCCTGCAATCCCTGCATGACTTCATCAAGGGGTAGTTGTCCCTTGTCCAGTTCTTCGGGGGCCTTTAGCAGCAACCGTTCATAAAATGCCTTCCCTTCAACGGCTACATCCTCCCCCTGCTCCCGAAGCCGGTACAGACTGTCCTCCGCTTTGCTATAACGGCCCTGTGATTCCAGGTAGGGGAGCAACAGCCGCTCTGTCTTGGCTGGAACCCGGTATCCCTGGACCTCCTGCAGTAGTTCATCTATTTCCTCCGTCATAGACAGAAGACTCCGGTCGGCCCCATTCAGATCGGCGTATAAGTACAGATGCAATGCCCGCATCGACCGGAACAGTGCTTCTTCCTTGTTGCCTGCAGCCGTGTAGATTCCGCCCTCTTCTTTGAGTAATTTTGCTACTCCCTGAAGTTTATCGGATTCAATGATACCGCCCAAACGGAACATCTCAATGACGTCCTCCACAGATAATGAATTTAAAAGGCGGGAATTGAGCCGGAAATGCCTGTTCAGTAATTCATCGACTTCCCATAAGGCTTCCGTCGTCTTTCGTTCCTGCTTCAGTGTAAGAACCTTTGCCACCATCGCTGTCATATCCTCAATCATGCGGACAATATAATCTCTTCGGAACATACCCTACACTCCCTTCTATTACCGCGGCCGCAAACACTAACTCCCTGCTGCCACACTACCTCTTTTATGTTCAGCTGTGTCTTCTGCTTCCATCTTAAACGATGGACAACGGCTTGACAAAAAAACACTGGGGCGGGTCCCTCCGCAGTTGAACGGAAAAGAGGCAGCACCCCGCGAACCTGAGGGTACTGCCTCTTTGCTCTCTTGGAGAGCAGACATTAATTTGTAGCCACAGCCTTGTCCACAAAGTCCCCGATAATCTCCGACAACCGTTCGGGGTCCTCCATCATACTCATGTGACCCACGCCTGCAATGGTGGCCTGAATAACGTTCGGCTTGTCCGATGTGAAGGTTCGCTCAGCAGGAACCAATCTATCCTCCGCACCGGCCACCAGTAGAATAGGCAGCACGCTAGCTGAGATTACATCCCGACGGTCCGGGCGCTCGCGCATCGCCAAAGCAACTCCCGCGGCTCCCTGCGGAGGTGTTCTGTAGCCGATTTCCTTCGCCCGCTCCAGCAGATGCGGCGAAGACTCTACTGTACTGGGTGCGAACAGACCTGGTACAAGCCCATCCACAAACACGTTAATTCCTTCGTTTTGAATGGTGCTGACACTCTTCAGCCGTTTCTCCTTCGCCTCTTCCGTATCCGGATAGGCTGTCGAATGGATCAATCCAAAGCCCGTCAAACGGGACGCATACCGTTGGGCGAAGGATAACGCAACATAACCTCCCAACGAATGACCAAGCAGCGTCACCTTAGACAATTCCAGAGAATCCAAAAGTGCAAGCACATCGCCCGACATACTCTCAATTGTGTAAGCCCCAAGCGGAGCATCCGATTCACCATGTCCACGCAGGTCAGGTGCGATGACACGATAGCTGCTGCTAAGACGGGGAATCACCTTCTCCCAATATTCAGCGCTGCCGCAAAATCCGTGCAGCAGTACAATAACTTCACCCTTGCCCTGATCACTGTAGCAGATCGTGCTTCCTTCACAACGAACTTTTTCCATGGCTGCTCCTTCTTTCTATGTAGAAGATTATGAAGCACGTTAGATACATATATTTAAGCCAAACTGCTTCCCTTGAAACGCCCATAAGCTTCCAAACCGAAACCTGTGGCGGCCGCTCCAGCAATCTGCTCTGCCATGATCATCACCCGGTGTAGCGGCGTTGTCTGTAAAGTATGGTAGGGCTTGGGTCCGTTCACATCTACAATAGCCGCTATACTGTAGTGCCCAACAGCCGGAAACTTCAGACCAACCGACTGTGCAGGCTGCAAAGGTCCCACCGCAGCGAGATAACTGCCCCGTGTGAGTAGCGTCCCCAGACAGGCATCTACAGCAACAATAATCTGTCCTGGCGGGATCGAAGCCACCCGTGCCGCCAAATTATCCGCATCGCAGGGGTATGGCAATGTGCCAACTACATGCGGAAAGCCATAGTCCAGCAGCCTGCTCCCTGTTAGCGGACCAAGCGAATCTCCAGTGGAGCGATCCGTCCCAATACAGAGAAAGGTTACCTGCTCAATGGCATGAAGAGCTGCAATTTCGCGGAAGAACGCCGCCAGCCCTTCTGCATCCTTTTTATGGCGGCGTCCATTCTCCTGCTCCCTGATTCCCATCGCCCTACCTCCTTGTTCTCCTGCTTCGAGCTTCCAAAATTCTTTTATCATTCTACACGATTTCATCCTCCCGGACAAAAAAATGGTGGCCTATCCTGTAAACATGGTAAAATACATGGATCAATGGTCAGAGAGGATGTAATAAACCCAATGGATTTGACACAGCCAAGCCAGGAAAATGTTGAATATATGATTGAAGCCATCAAAGATAAGCTGAAAATGGCCAGCGCAGCCGCTATGCAAGCTTCCGCGTTCTCGGTAGATAGCTATGAGGATATTCTCGATGTGTATGAAGTCGCTATGGGTAGCGACAGACTCAGCATTTCCCAAGTAGAGGCCCTGGTGTCCGAGCTCGGTCGTCTTCGCCGCAAGTAACAGCGTACGCAAAAGCCCCTTGTCTTGGTCCATTCCGCGAATGAGCCATGAAGACAAGGGGCTTTTTTCAATTATAAGGAAGAAAAGTTCATTGACCCGTAGACGATCCCCTTTTTAAGGAAGATCAATCAGAATCAGCTCCGCTGCACCATCACTGCCAGTCCCTCTTATGGTCATCTCACAGCTCTTGCGGATGCGCGCAGCATCTCCTGTTCTCAGGTCAAAACTGCCATCCGAACAGGAAATCTCCACATTCCCTGAAATCACGAAGATATGAGTTCTCCTGTGCTCCTGCTGTGGATAATGCAGCTCCCGGTTCGTCTCCAGCACTGACAAATAGATTGTTGCATTCTCGTTAAACTTCAGTGCACCATCCTCACCGGTTTCAGAAGCCACCGGCAGCAGCTTGTTCAGACGGTGCTCACGGGGATAGAATTTCGCATCCCATCTGGGGGATAGCCCGCGCTGGTTCGGAAGTAGCCAAATCTGTAGGAAACGTACATTGCTGCTCTGCGATTGATTCTTTTCCGAGTGATTAATGCCTGTTCCCGCACTCATAATCTGGACAGTACCGGCATGAAGATCGATCTGATTGCCCAGGTCATCTTCATGGCTCAGTACCCCTGAAACCACATATGTTATAATCTCCAGATTGTGATGCGGATGCTCATGCATACCCTGCTGCGGCTTCAACTCGTTGTCGTTATGGGCCAGTAGCGCACCGAAATGTGCGTTGCTGGGATCATCGTAATCGGCAAAGGAAAAGCTGAACTCACTGTGTATCCACTCTCTATTCGATGTATGCCTCTCTGCGGATGTGATGACTTTGATCATAATTGTTGCACCTCCATAGATGTTGATATCTTGGAACCATACTGGTAAATAGGCGCTTTAATTATATATTTCTTACCCTCACTCATCCGCAGTCAATCATACATTAGTCGAGATTAGACTGTAGTTTGAACACCGTCTCTGCGTGCCCTACTCTCGTTCCGCCGTCATTATAGATAACACCTGTGAAGGCTTCACGTAGCTTTTCCATCGTAGTCTGCTCACTGTAGCCTAGTTGTTCCAGAATGCTGTAGACAATCAGGCCCCACTCTTCCTCAGAGCCGTCGAGGATCTTGAAGGAGATTCCCAGCCGCTCCCGGCGTAGTGCGAAGCAATAGACCCCCTTGAAGCCGCCCTTGGCGATGATGTTATCATCCGCCAGCAAAATTGAATCCAGGCGTCCATGACCAGCCACCATCTCTGGATGAGCATTCATGGCTGAAGTAATGACCTTAACCGCTTCACGGGTTGGTCGATCGTCAATAAGATCGGGACAGGCCATCTTCAGATAGGCATTAGCGAGTGCCGTTAGCGGGAGGGCAAATACGGGCAAACCGCAGCCATCCGTTCCGAGCCCGATGCTCTCCGGGGTTATGTTCGCCAAGTCTGCAATCGTATCTATAATTTCACGTTGAACCGGATGACTCGGCTGATCATATTCATCCAGCGGCAAGCCCTTCAGCTTGCTATAGGACAGAATACCCATATGCTTACCGGCACAGTTGTGATAAATTTTTCGCTTGTTGTAGCCACGGATAGCTTCTTCCCGACTGCTGCGGTCCAGCGGGTAGCTAGTCGCACAAATCATAGCCGATTCCTCAATGCCGACCTTAGCTGAGATGCTCTCCAGTGTGGTTACATGATAGCTTTCGCCCCGGTGGGAAGCAGTCATGAGCGCAATTTCCGGCGGTGTGAGGCCATAATGCTCAGCGATTCCACCACGAATACCAGGAATGGCCTGCATAGGTTTTGCTGCTGAACGGGTAAAGGAAACAAAGCCGGGATCCCCAGCGTATCCCTTTAATTGCCCCCCCTCCCCGACGATGGCGATATGTCCACTGTGGACACACTCCAGCAAATCCGATCGGTATTCTCGCACCAACACTGTTTCCATGATGTCTCTCCTCTTTTCTAAAAACTTCTATAAAATAAATTCATGTTTAATCGCAAGAAACTATATAATCTTTCGGCTATCAGGGGTTGTTTGTAAAGTCGCAAAAACAGCCGTTTATGTGCTTACAAGGCATTCTGTTGCGTCCAATCTGTGGATTTCTCCGTTAATCGTTCCCTTGCTCATTTACTGTTTCAGCTTATACACTAACGTTTATATACCAAGTAAGATAGCTTCAGATTCCCATGAAATCCCGATGAAGGGGGCGATATTCCCGCCTCCCGATCTGGAATACCCTATTCTAATAAGGAGTGATCGGTGATGAGTAACGTAGAGCATGAAACAGAGCACGGCAGCAATTTCCTAAAAGGGATCTTTATCGGTGGATTGATCGGTGCGGCAGCCGCCCTGCTGTTCGCACCCAAACCCGGCCGCGAGATACGCAGCGATTTGTCGGACAAGCTGTCGCTTGCCACAGACAAGACCAAGGAGGTCGCTGAGGCCGTGACGGATAAGACCAAAACTCTGGCAACTACTGTAGGCGAAAAGGCCTCCGACCTTGCTAGCACGGTCTCCACCAAAGCCTCCGACATTTATACTACCGTCAGCGACAGTAAACAGCAAATCGCGGCCACTCTTCAGGACACTGGAAGAAAGATCGGCGATACAGTTAGCGAAGCTTCAGCCAGTGTGGCCTCGGATGTGAAAGACGCATCTAAAGATGTAGCAGAGGAAGCCAAGAGCGCCAAAGAAGACGTAGAGTCTACCTATAAATCCTCCTAATGGAACGACGGTGAAAACCAGCTATGCTCCATTTATTCAATAGCCAGCTCACCGTAGCTGGCTATTGGCATGTCTTAAAGGTCGATTTTTAAAAAATATTGCGGCTAAAGAGGATCAATCTAAAAATCAGAGGTTGACTGTACGCGGCGTTAGTGCGGAGGGTCAGAGGGATTCTGGAGAAACGTCAGTGTTCGCCTTTAAAGACCGATTTTAACCTATAACTCCTTTACCATCCAAAAAATCGGGCTTTATCAGCGATCGGAAGAACCCTCTGAACCCGTAGCGTCCTTATTTAGCGTCAACCGCTGATTTTGGTTTTGAGTCGCTAAAGAAAGTGGGGAGCGATATGGGAAATTCGATGAACAAAAGCAAAACCTATGAATTGGAAGAACATCCCTTTGAGCTGCGGCATGAGGTCAAGAGGCTCAATGCGCGGCTCGACCAAATTGCGAATTCGCTGGAAAAAGCAGAATTCAAAGATATTCTCGAAAATTATTCTAATCCGAAAAAACGGATCGTCACCAACCTGATGGCTGGCATTTCCCGGGGACTCGGGCTTTCACTAGGGACGTTCGTTATCCTTGGTCTGCTTGGTTATTTAGCCAGTCTGTTCATCAATGTGCCAGTCATCGGAGAATACCTGGGTGAGATCAAAAAATATATTGATGCCAATAATTAACACGCCCTATGCCTGCGTCCGACTTTCGTCAAACACTTGTTACGAAGCCCGGCGTGTGCAGGGGGCTTTCGTTTGTCGACACAACAAAGGGTATGCTTCTCTCCACTTCGGAGAATAGCATACCCTATCGTTCTTTAGGCAATATCGTGCGGACGGCATCATTAATTCTATTCATCATTCGTAATATCCGCCCGTTATTCAATAGGAAGAATTAGACATGATCTGCTTCAGCTTCTCGGTGGCCCGCTTCTGAATCCGCGAGACACTCATCTGTGAAACGCCCAGCTTCTGGGCGATGGCCCGCTGAGATTGCCCGTCCTGGAAGGCCAGTAGCAGCACCTGCTGCTCTTGCTCCTTCAATTGACCGAGCGCCTGCTGCAAGTCCATGCGCTTCTCTACCGTTTCAAAATCATTGGCTTCCGAACTGATCAGTTCGCCAAGTGTTGCGCTGGTCTCCTCTTGGGAGAGCGGTGAATCCAGTGACACATAGTGATAACATTCCCTGCCCGCTAGTACTTCTACTGTTTCCTCCACAGATAGGTCGAGGTAGTGGGCTATTTCATCCACTGCGGGCGAACGCTCCAGCCGGATCGTCAATTCGTCGATCGCCTGCTGAACGAGAGCCCCCTTCTCCTTGATCCGTCTCGGAACTTGTATGTACCAGGATTTATCGCGCAGGAAATTCTTCATATGCCCGATCATGCTTTTCATGGCATAAGGTTCAAATGGGATGCCCAAGCTAATATCATATTGTTGTAGCAGCCGGATCAGTGCCATCTGACCGACCTGGTACAGATCCTCGTAGAGGTCGGGACGATTGCGGGCGATTTTGCCGGCAGCCATTTTGACCATTGGCTCGTATCTCTGAATTAAAGTGGTGGCTATTTCATTGTCTTTACTTTGCTGGTATTCCCAGATCAGGCTCACTGCTTCATTCATGGACTCGGGGGGAGTCGCTTTTTCGTTCATACTTTCTCCTCACTAAAATGAAGCCGCTTGGTCAAGGTAACCACCGTCCCTTTCCCCGCCTCGCTTACTACGCTAACGTCGTCCATCAGTGCCTGCATCAGGTAGAATCCCAGACCTCCGACCTGAACGTCACTCAGCTCTTTGTCGTGCAGCGTCGTACGCTCTGCAGCCGATTCCACGCCGTCAAAGCTCTCCCCCTCATCTTTGACAATAATGGACAATGCATCCGGGCCAACCTCAAAGATCACATCCACCAATCCATCATCCTGCCCGTAAGCATACAGTACAGAATTGTTACAGGCTTCCGATACGGCAACCTTCATATCTTCAATGTCTTCGTACGTAAAGCCCATTTTTGAAGCAATGCCATATAGATTTAATCTGACGATATCGACATATTCCGCGCTGGCCGGCAACTGGAGAACTACTCTTTGCACATCATCACTCATTCTTTGTTCGGTCCTTTCCTAGTGGGAATTCTCTTGGGGGGCAAAAAACTTGGCAATACCAGTCATATCAAACAGCTTCTGAATTTGCGGAGGCACTTCTTCCACAATGAATTTAACATCCATACCATGTCTGGCTTTCAGGATCGAGAGCAGAATGCCGATGCCTGTGCTGTCGATGTATCTTAATTCTTTAAGATTAATGACGAGGTCCAGCCCAGCTTCACCCACAAGCGGCTCCATGACAAGACGAAAATCAGGAGCAACCGACAAATCGAGTTCCCCGCTTAGGAAAACTGTACATACACTGCCTTCGGTCTTAGTCTTTGCATGAAACTTTTCGCTTTTATGTGTATTCATAGACAATCTCTCCTGATATATGTTTTCTTTACCAATAACCCTAAAGGCATACTTTTGAAACAAAAAACGGTTATTCAGACTCTGGTATTTGCTGAATTACGCATGATGAATGGACGTCCCACGCTCATTCATCATGGCATCCTTTCGGGAATACCGTGAAATGATTTGCTTGATGCTACCCATCTTGAGTGGCTTGCTGATGTAATCATTCATTCCTGAAGCCAGGCAGCGGTTCTGAATGCCCTCCATGACATTGGCCGTCATCGCAATAATAATAGCTGTTCCGGCAGACGGTCCGCTTCCACGCCGGATCTCGGCAGTAGCCTCCAGGCCGTCCATCACCGGCATTTGCAGGTCCATAAAGATAAATTCATAAGCATGCTTCAGCGCCAGGGCTACCGCCTGTCGGCCGTCTTCGGCGACATCTGCCTCATAGCCCAGCTTGTGCAGCATGCTGACCATTAGTCTCTGGTTAATGGGATGGTCATCTACAATAAGCACCCTGCTGCGTTCCTCTTCACTCGGGAAGGTATGGGCTGCTTCTTCCTTCTCTCCATTGCCCACCAGTTCCCCTTCGGGCAGTGTTGCCTGGATGGTAAAGACAAACGTAGCACCTTTCTCCTCCATGGATTCGACCCGAATATCCCCGCCCATCATCCCTACAAGAGATTTGCAAATGGCGAGTCCAAGACCGGTTCCCCCATACTTACGTGTCATAGAGGAATCAAGCTGTGAGAACGGCTGGAATAGCCGATCGCATTTCTCCGGGGAGATCCCGATGCCCGTATCCTTAACCGTAAACTCTACTACGATTTTATTATCCTTGCTTTGCACAGCAGACGCAACCAGGTACACTCCACCCTGATTGGTGAACTTGACGGCATTCGCCACCAAATTGATCAGTACCTGGCGTAAGCGCGCCATATCGCCGTACAGCAATCTCGGGAGCTTATGGTCAATGAAATAGGCCAGCTCCAGGTTCTTTTTCCCAGCTTCCATCGCGAAAAGGTTGAAGACCTCTTGTATACAGGTTCGCAGCTCAAAGAGCTGCTCCTCCATCTCCATTTTGCCGGACTCCATCTTCGTGAAATCCAGAATATCGTTAATAACGGTAATCAATGTGTCCGCACTTTTCCGGATAATCTCGGTATATTCCTTCTGCTCCGGCTCAAGCTCGGTCTCCATCAGCAGATCGATCATACCCACAACGCCGTTCATCGGAGTACGGATCTCATGACTCATCATCGCCAGGAATTCCGTCTTGGCTTTGGCCGCAATTTCAGCCTCTTCCTTGGCCTTGATCAGTTCCCCGTTGATCCGCTCCAGTTCCTGCGTCTTCTGCTGCAGCAACATCGTCTGCGTCTGATGCTTCTTGCTCGTCAAATACATATCGACAAAGCCCTCAATCTTAGATTTCAAAATCTGCGGAATGAACGGCTTCACCATATAATCAATGGCCCCGGCGGAGTATCCGGCGAACAGATGCTCCGCCTCTCTGCTGTTAGCTGAAATGAAAATAATCGGGATATCCTTAGTCTTATCTCTGGCCTTGATCAATTTGGCGGTCTCAATACCATCCATACCCGGCATCTGTACGTCCAGTACAATAACTGCGAACTCATGCTTCAACAAACACCGCAGCGCTTCCTCGCCGGAGGTGGCTTTGACAAGCTTATATTGCTGACTCTCAAGCACTGCCTCCAGCGCCAGCAAATTTTCAGGACGGTCGTCTACCAACAGTATATGAATCGGCTCTTGAAACCCCATGGGACCCTCCTAAGCACACTATTTGATCTTCCGATAGATTTTCTCTACTCTGTCCAGGGGTTCGTAACTATCGCTGTACCTGGTGAAATGAATGGATTCTTTCGAGCCAAGTACGAGCACGCCGAACCGACCAAGGCTTTCGTTGAACAACCCATGTACATGGTCCCGCAGATCATCATTGAAGTAGATCATTACATTTCGGCAGAAAATAACATTGAATTCGTTAAACGAGGTGTCTGTAGCCAGATTATGTTCGGCAAAAATAATATTTTTGCGCAAATAGGGCTGTAGAATCACCGAATTGTATTTCGCTGTATAGTACTCTGAGAATGCGCGGGTCCCGCCCGCTTCCAGATAATTCTTAGTATACTGCTGCATTTTGCTGATCTCGTATACGCCTTCCTTGGCCTGCTGCAAAGACCGGTCATTCATGTCCGTCGCGTAGATGCGCGCCTTGTCATACAGCCCTTCTTCATGCAGTAAAATCGCCATGGAGTATACTTCTTCGCCTGTAGAGCAGCCAGCATGCCAAATGCGGATGTAAGGATAGGTCCGCAGCAGCGGAATGACCTTCTGGCGGAAGGTCAGGAATAGCCCTGGGTCCCTGAACATTTCCGTTACAGGAATAGAAAGGCTGTAGACAAAACGTTCAAAACAGGACCGGTCATGCAGCACTTTCTCCTGCAATGCGGATATGCTGGATAGATTCTCTGCATGGACATGATGCCAAATTCGCCGCTTCAAGGAAGGTAGCGCATAATTGCGAAAATCATATCCGTATAAACGATGTACCCCGTCTAGGAGCAGTTCAATCTCGATTTGCTCTAATTCATTCTTGCCCCCGGACGATGCAAGCTGGCCTTCATATCCTTGATCCATTGCTGTCATGATTATCCTGACTCCTTGCTACTACACCATCCATGGATGGTCTGTTTATTCATCTTTAAGACTATTACCCCAAAATCGTGGTTACGAATACAACCACACCCGCATTAATGAAAGAAGCTGATCTGTCTCGATCGGTTTCTTCATATAATCGGAGGCTCCAGCCTCTATACATTTAGCTCGATCCTCTTTCATTGCCTTCGCTGTCAGCGCGATAATCGGCAGCTTCTGGTACTGCGGCATCTCACGAATCCGGCGCATGGCCTCATATCCGTCCATCTCCGGCATCATCATATCCATCAGCACCAGGTCGAAATCCTCCTGCTCCACGAGCAGGTCTAGTGCTTCACGGCCGTTCTCGGCGAACTTCACTTCCATATTGTAGCCTTCCAGTACGCTGGACAGAGCAAATACATTCCGTATATCGTCATCGACGAGAAGTATTTTTTTGCCGTCGAACAGTTCCTCTTTATTATGAAGCTTCTGCAGGATCATGCGCTTGTCTTCCGGCAAATTGGCCTCTACCCGATGTAGGAACAGCGTGGTCTCATCCAGTAGCCGCTCCGGGGAACGAACATCCTTTATGATGATCGACTCCGCGTATTTGCGTAGCCGCATCTCTTCCTTGGTGTCGAGATCCTTACCAGTGTAGATGATGATGGGCAGATCATTCAGTTCCTCATCGTCGCGAATCTGATCCAGCAGCTCGAAGCCGTTCATATCCTCAAGCATGAGATCCAGTACCATGCAGTCATATTTCCGCTTGCGGAGCTCGGCCATCGCTTCACCGCCGCTGGATACCGCAGTGATAGCGACATCATCGTGTCCTATCAGCTCCATGATGGAAAGACGCTGAATCTCATCATCCTCCACAATCAGGAGATGCTTAAGCGTGCTGGACGTATAGTTCTCGATTTGCGAGAACGCCCGCTCCAACGCTTCGCGGGAAGAGGGCTTGCGCAAGTAGGCCATCGCGCCCATCATGAGTCCCTGCTTCACCTCGTCGCTGACAGAGATGACATGAACAGGGATATGGCGGGTCTGCGAGGAACCCTTCAGTTCCCGCAGGATGGACCAGCCGTCCATGACCGGCAGCTGAATATCTAGAATAATAGCATCCGGTAGATAGGACTTGGCCATTTGCATCCCGGTATCTCCCTGAAGAGCCACCAGCCCTTTAAAGCCGCGTCCACGGGCCATACCAAGCAGAATCTTCGCGAAGCTCTCATCATCTTCGATGATCAGCAGCACCTTATCGCTGGTACTGAGATCTTCACGGTCATCGTCTACAATGACCAGCTCTGGAACCTCTGTAACGGTAAAAGCATTGGTCGTTTTGACCGGCAACAGCTCTTCAACATAGCCAGCCAGAGACGCCGTTTCACTCGCTGCGGCGGCCTCTGCAGTCCCCAGAAGCTGACTGTAATTCGCTTGAACCGGCAGATACAGGGTAAAGGTGCTGCCCTGCCCTTCCCGGGAATCCAGCACGATCGCCCCGCCCATGAGACGGGCCAGCTCGCGGCTGATAGACAGACCTAGACCCGTGCCGCCATATTTGCGGCTGGTCGTTCCGTCCACCTGCTGGAACGCTTCGAACACGAGGTCCGTCTTGTCCGCCGGAATGCCAATGCCGCTGTCCTTCACAGCCAGAGCGATGTACTCAGCTTCAGGAGGCAAATAGACAGGCATATTTCCTGTTACTGGGCTTACAGAGAACTCGACGAATCCTTCACTTGTGAATTTAAAGGCGTTGGAGAGCAGATTCCGTAGGATCTGCTTCAAGCGGTGGCTATCGGCAATGATGATCTCCGGCAACGGTTCGGCGAAGTTTGTTCGCAGGGATAGACCTTTCTTGAGTGCCTGCGGACCGAAATTTTGCTTCACGAAGCTGTTCAGATCCGTCAGCCGGATCTCCTCGTGGTTTAATTCCATTTTGCCAGCATCGACCTTGGACAAATCAAGAATCTCGTCGATCATCTTCAGCAGATCAGCGCCTGACATATAGATGGTGTGCGCAAATTCCACTTGCTTATCATTAAGATTACCTTCTTTGTTCTCTGTAAGCAGTTGCGAGAGAATCAGCAGACTGTTCAGCGGTGTCCGCAGCTCATGGGACATATTCGCCAGGAATTCCGACTTGTATTTGCTGGTCACAGCCAACTGCATTGCCTGCTTCTCCAGTTGACCACGGGCATGCTCAATCTCGTCCTTCTTCTCCTCGACTTCCTGCACCTGCTCCTCCAAGGCGCGGGTCTTGGCAATTAACTCCGTATTGTAATGCTCCAACTCTTCCTGCTGGCGTTGTAGCAGCTCTTCGGAGCGCTTGAGCGCCTCCGTCTGCTCCTCCAGATTCTCATTGGAGCGGCGCAGCTCCTCTTGCTGGGTCTGCAATTCCTCCGACTGACATTGCAATTCTTCTGTCAACGCCTGCGATTCGCGGAGCAGCTCCTCTACTACAATCCGACGGGTAACATTATTCAGAATAATGCCCAGGTTGTTCGCAAGTTGGTGCAGCAGTTCCGTCTGCAGAGAGGTAAACGGTTCAAACGAAGCAAATTCTATCACACCCAGTAGCTCATCCTCGAACAACACAGGATGAATGAAAATGTGATCGGGCTGAGCATGACCGAAACCGGAGGCCACCTTGATGTAGTCGTCCGGTGCCTGTTCGAGTTTTATCGGCTTCTTGTCCAGCGCGCACTGACCGACAAGCCCCTGACCGATGGCGAAGCTTCTCTTCGGCTCCTTCTCGCCGTCGGCGGCGTAGCAGCCGCTACTGCGCAGAGAGTCTGGATTATTGGGGTCCTTCAAATAGAGCGCCCCGTACTGAGCGCTCAATATAGGGGTGAATTCATTGATGAAGGTCTGGGCAATGCCATCCAGCGAACTAACTCCACGCAGCAACTCCGTGACCTGGGCTACATTAGCATTTAGCCAGGACTGGTCGTTTTGTGCCTGAGCGTAGGCTTTTTCCATCTCCTGCTTCTGCTCGATATCCTCGGCCATTTCTTTGAAAACCCGAGCCACGTCGCCGATTTCATCCTTGGAGGTGACTCTGATCCGGCGAATAGCCCTAAGCTTGCCGTTCCCGAAGCTACTGATCATCAGCGATATCACATTCAGGCCGCGTGTAATGCTTGGAATGACCCACAGAATGACTCCCAGCCCAAGCAACAGCCCCATAATCATGATCAGCGTAACCATTTGGATGGAGCTTTGGTAGGCCTTCTCCGCCTGAGTAGCTTGTTCATTCTGCTTATAGTAGTTATAGTCAGACAAGCTGTTCAAACTCTCAAGCACCTCATTCTGCACATCCTGACCCTTAGCGTTGCGGTAAGCATTAGCGCTTTGGATATCGCCCGCGGCAAGCATCACCATCGCCCGTTCCTGATAATCCTTATAAGCAGAGTAGGCGTTCTCAATATTTTTGACAATCTGAAGTTCTTCGGCACTCGTCATGGATTCCTTGATGTTACCCAAATATTGATCCACTTTGACAAGTTTCCCGTTGATCTCGCTCTTTTGCGACTCGATCGCCATAGAATCTGAATTCAGCATCGAGGTTGTCAATATACGTGCCATATCGTTTACTTCTCCGCGCATGCCGGAAGAATTCCGCCCCTTCTGATACCGGTCCTGATAACTGTCCAGCTGATGGTTCATATAATTTAACCGGTCATATCCAATAAGAGTGAGGGCAAACATAATCACCAACAGCGCACTGAAACCGATAAGAAGTTTGGCTTTAATCTTCATTCTTTCTCTGTCCCCTTCTTCAGTGAGATCCAGACCAGGCACTTGTCATCATCGCGTTCCCGATTCAGCTTTTCATTAAAGAATGCAGCTTGCATTGCTTCTTCCTGCCACGCATGCCCACCTCTCAAGTGTCCGATCATAAAGTCCAGCTGGTCCTCCTGCTCACCTTCTGCCATCTCCAGCAACCCATCGGTATACAATACCAGGTGACCTTCCTCCTCAAAGCTGAGGCTTTGCGGCTGGGCTTCCATACGATCAAACAGACCGACTGGATGACAGTTGCTCTTCAGCAGTACTGGCTCCTTGCTATCGCCTTCAAAGAAGAGTGCTGGCGGATGTCCTGCATTGACATAATCAATACGACGCATGCGGGTGTCCACAACCATATAAATTGCTGTGAAATAATACTGTACAAGCGATTTCTCAATATAGAGCTGATTAAAACGCCGGTTCAGTTCTTGCACGACTTTCTCCGGCTCTACATAGGTTGTGACCGTGTCTTTGAGCACGGAGGCAATGAACATACAAAAGAGGGACGAGGAGATCCCGTGACCCATCATATCTAGAAGAATGACACCGTAGCGACCATCCCCTAAGGCGTACCAAGCATACAAATCCCCCGCCAGTTCAAAGGACGGCTGATAAATAGCATGGACTTCAAAATCCTCCTCCTCAATCGGCAAGCTAAGTACAGCGTTCTGTACTAGTGCCGCGAGCTTCAGCTCATCCTGTATTCGCTGGTCCCGCTCTTTATGCCAATCCTTCTCCTGCTTTAATCGTAGCGCCAAGCGAATTCTTGCCATCAGTTCCACCTTGTTGATCGGCTTCGTGACATAGTCTACAGCTCCAGCGTCCAACGCTTCGGCCAGTTTTTTGGAATCGCCTACAGCAGTAACCATAATAATTGGAATATCCTTGAGATGCTCGTACTGTTGAACTACACGACAAGCTTCAATGCCATCCATCTCCGGCATCATCATATCCAGCAGGATCAGATCGATGTCCGAGTGCCGGGGGCGTCCTTCCGGATTTTTCTGGTCTATGCCCAGAAGATCCAGCATCTCCTTCGCAGAGGAGGCTGTAATGAAATTCCGATAGTCTTCTTTTTTCAGGATCTCACGGATAATGATCACATTAGTCGGATTATCGTCCACGATTAGAATTCTCATTATCTTCACCTCGCATGAGTAGTATATCGACCGTAACATCCTGTACAACCTGTATCTTCATAAGCATACGATACTTGCTAAGACGGTTCCATTCACAACCTTAACATACGGGGCAGTTGATCTGCCTAAGGAATTCAACAAAGTAACCTCCAGCCCCACTACACCTAGTGGTTCTGGAGGTTACTTTATTGGACTATATATTCTTTACAGGACAAGCTTCATATCAAGCGAGCTCTCCGGGCAATGACAAGAACTTTCCCCCGATCCAGCTCCTTCTCGTAGAAATCAGCTTCGGCGTCACTGAATCCGAGTGAAGTGATCTTGGAGCGAAGCTCGTCGCCGCGTGAGCGGAACAGGTTGGCCATAGTACCAAACAGTCCTTCTTCCGATAAGCCAACCTCATTGGAGTCAGCAATATCTGCAATTTGTTCTTCACGATCCTGGTCATGACTGATTACATAAATGTCTTCCTTGCTGTAACCGCTGCTCCGTAGCTGATTCACTTCCTCTATCGCCTGTACACCGTTCTCTACCACCTTAGCATACGATCCAGTACCGATTGAATCCATGATCTCACTCTCCTTTAGTTAAGGGTTAAGAGCCACTGTGACAAAAAGACAACTGATCTTTCATTAACCTCAATTCCCCCTATTGAAACGGTTAGGAAGAATTGCCATCGAACAAATCAATGCCGTCCCATGTTCCGGTTGCCGGATTGCGATAAATCTTAAGTGCTATATTCCCCCTCATATATACGTCACCATCCTCGGCCACAAAATATGGGGTTCCCAGCAATTCACGCAAAACATCCTTCTCCGGTTCAATCTTTACCCCGTTAATTAACAGACCATACAGCCGCGCCTGATAAGGGGCGACATGAACATAGATCACTTGTCCTGCATACACTCCTGCTGACATGTCTTCATATTGATACTCCAGACAGTCAGGCCAGGGATCTTGGGCAATGTGAAGCGGTGTCCCCTTGATCTGCAGCAGTTCTTCCTGTGTGGTATCCAGCGAAACGCCTGCCAGAGAATCAAAGCTATCCAAGTAAGTTGTGGGACGGGCGGCATATAGTAGTGACGAAACTACCTGCGCCTGCGGCGCTAAGACGGCTGCGGAATCCAGCTTCTGCGGACTCGCATCCAACATCGGAGAAAGGAGACTAAGCAATAAAATGATCATATTCATCTTGTTGTTCCGCCTTTCTGTTCTGCTTCCGTCTTGCCCTCTACGCCGAACCTACGGCCGAAATTTCTTCCAGAGGGTCGCTGCCACATCCACACCCTTCAGGATAGCAGAGACTTTGCCCCCTTCTTTTTTGGCATAAGTCTCTTCATAAGACTTCACCGTACGCTCCTCAGATGGGGTTAACGGGGTATCATCAATGGATACTGCTTTGCTCTTGTCCTTCAGCTCACGAGATTTGCGGTATTTCTCTATGACGGTCACAGATACTTGTTTTGCGGTTAGCGTCAGTTCATTCATGACCTCGCCCAGATTCTTCACCGAGTCCATAATGGGATCAATCTTCTGAAGCTGGTTCTGTACATCCACAGTAATATCGTTCGCATGCCGGACTGTGGTTTTCACTTCGTACGTAAGCTCATCAATGGTCTTTTGGACCTCCTGCAGCGTCTGGCTGACATTATCGAGAGAATCTTTTGCCGAACGCAAGGTTTTGATTAAAAAGAAGACAAGTACAGCGAATGCGACAGCCACAAGGGCTACGCTAAGTTCAATAATCATATCCAAAAACCCCTTCCAAAATCATAAATGAATGATGGCTAACCTGCCTTAATACTGCATAGTTACCCCTTCGCCAAAAAGCCGAAACAACTTGTCAAACGTCCAGAAGACTATTCTCAGACCCCTTGTTTCAATGACCTACCCCACCGTTTATACAATGACTATCGACAAACGAAAGGGTGAACTCATCATGCTAAAATGGTCTGTAATCCTGCTAGTGATCGCCTTGATTGCCGGAATTTTCGGTTTCTTCAATCTGGTAGCCGCGGCTGCCGGCATTGCCAAAGTCCTGTTCTATATCTTTCTTGTTCTCTTCATCGTCTCGCTCTTTACCGGACGCAGAGGAAGATCCATGTAACCACAGGCTACTCCTAAGTCCCTGCGCTGAAGATAGAAATATTTCGTTTAGTTCACACCCGGCCTCCTTTTGGTTTACTAGAATATTAGCAATCAGCGAGAATGAAAAAAATTCCAAACCAACATCTGGCTGGGTACAGCCTGGATTAAAGTCCCTGCTTCTTGCGTATGTATTTACACCATAACTCTACCATAGCCCCAGGAAATGGTGCCTGTCCATGGTTTTTATTCCAGAAGAATACCTGGTCCCGGCAAAATTCAAAACAGCATACTATTTTGATTGATTTTCTATATTATTAGAAAAGGCTATCCCCACAGTAGATCGTCTACTGAAGGAATAGCCTCTTCTCTGTACCCGCTTGTCGTTCACCCGTCACATACTCTTGCTGTTTGCTGTCGCTCCTGTGTCTTGATTTACTTATCTATATCAGCGGATGACCGATCCTCCGTACAGGAAACGGTTCACCCAAGAAGCGCTTAAATTATCCACTCTAACCCCGCCGGAAGCAACGGAGTAGGTGTGCAGAATTTTGTTGTCGCCCAAGTAGATGGCAACATGTGTGATTTTTTCAGTCAACTTGTTAACACCAGCATAGGCCGATGCGGAATTCCCGCGGTAACTCATAAAGAACATCAGATCTCCGCGCTTTAAACCAGAGATATCCTTAACCACCGTGCTGTTCTGCTTCACCCAATCCCCTTGCTGACGGGAATCTGCGGGGAGCTTCACAACACCTGCATCCATGAATATTTGGCGGATAAAATCGGAGCAATCGAAGGTATCCGTATTGTTGCGGCTGGAGCCAAACTCGTAAGGCGTTCCCAGATATCCCATGCCCGCATTGATTACCCGTTCTACGGCATTACCCGGATTGGAAACAATGGGAGCTGGCGTTGGTGCCGGTGTCGGCATTGGTGTTGGTGTTGGCTTAGCTTGCGTGCCACCCGCACCGGTCAGAGATATATACTGGCTCCCAGCGCTGACATACCCGACCTCACCACTAACAGACTGTACTTTATAGAAATAACTGTTCGTCACTTCCAAAATCGAGACGATTTCACCCTTCTGCAAATACTTCAGCACATTGCTGTTTACAGATGGGGCGGTACGTAGACGAACACTGGATTCAATTTTGGCAGACTGTCCGGCAGAAGCCACAACCATAGATGAATGAAGCGATTCGGATTGGGCGGACGCCTGCTGAGGGCTGACAACCCCAAGCGTCAACGCAAGTGCAGCAGAAACCAATAATGTAGATGTAAGCTGTTTGTGTGACTTGATCATTCCGTTCCTCCGGTTAATTGAAGTAAGAACCAACAAGTGTGCGCGCTACATTTGTTGCTTTCTGCCCTCATTATAGGCTTGACCGGGATTAAGAACATGCCCCAAATTTCATAAATAAGTATGCCACTTTATGGTAAGATACAGGTCTATAGTCGCGATTCCTCCTTGGATTTGGTGGAAGATGGAATGTATTAGGTAAAGTGAATTCTCACCTAGGCTTTAGGTTCCAAATGGACTGCAAGCCCCCCACATTCACTATGAGACAATATCTTCATAAATATCTCCCAAATCCGCTGCTCCCCTACTGTTCTAATTAACGTACGTAGAGAATTCCTTCAACTATTCTCGCCCTTGTAGCAGCATTTAAAAACCATTAGAATAAAGTGAAGGACTTGCTCCCAAGGAGGTTAACACAATGAGCGAAAAAACCGAAAAAGGAAAAATCAATCTTGCCGATGCGATCCGCCAAAAGCTTGAGCAGAAGAAGCAGCAATCTTCCGCCAAGCCGGGATCTTCATTCCAGGCAGGTTCGGCCAAACCCTTAAAAAGCCAGAACAACAAAAAGCCTAACAATCAGCGCCGCCGCACTGGCGGGTCCTAGGGGGGCCTGATCCCCTATCGGGTTCACGGGCAATGTCAAACATCCCGGGCCTGATTCAAGGGCAGGCACATAGGTTACAGCCAAACGGCTGCATACTCCCTACCTACCTACGGGGAGCATGCGGCCGTTTTTACTATTACCTGTAATACAAGAAAAGCAGCCTGTTTAATCCCAAGGGATTAAACAGGCTGCTTCGTCTAGAGCACTCCCGCAGGGGAGCACAATTTGAACTTATACTTCTACAGGATACATGCGCTTGCGCATTTCCTTGACTTCATCGCTCTCCAGATACTCGTCATAGCTCATAGAGCGGTCAATGACGCCGGCCGGAGTAATCTCAATGATCCGGTTAGCAATCGTCTGAATGAACTGATGGTCATGCGAAGTGAACAGGATCGTGCCGTCAAAGTCGATCAGCCCGTTGTTCAGCGCCGTGATGGATTCGAGATCCAAGTGGTTCGTAGGCTCATCGAAGACCAGCACGTTTGCACCGTTCAGCATCATCTTCGCCAGCATACAACGAACTTTCTCTCCCCCGGACAGCACGCTTGCCTTCTTCAGCGCTTCCTCACCAGCAAATAGCATCCGGCCCAAGAATCCGCGCAGGAACGTCTCATCCTGATCCTTGGAATACTGACGCAGCCATTCCACAAGATTCATGTTTACGCCGTCAAAATAGCTGGAGTTGTCTTTCGGGAAATAAGCCTGAGTGGTTGTAACCCCCCATGCATATTCTCCTGCATCCGCTTCTTTATCGCCCATGATTACATCAAACAGCAGCGATTTAGGCTGAGAATATGGGCCGACAAAAGCAATCTTGTCACCTTTATTAACAACGAAGCTAATCTCATCCAGCACTTTCTCACCTTCGACTGCTTTGGACAATCCGCTGATGGTCAGCAGTTGCTTCCCGGCTTCACGTTCAGGCTTGAAGTTGAGGAACGGGTATTTACGGTTGGACGGACGAATGTCGTCCAGCGTAATTTTCTCGAGTTGCTTCTTACGCGATGTCGCTTGTTTGGACTTGGAAGCATTGGCCGAGAAGCGCTGAATAAAGGCCTGCAGCTCCTTGATCTTGTCTTCCTTCTTCTTGTTCGAGTCGCGCTGCAAAGCCTGTGCCAGCTGACTGGATTCATACCAGAAGTCATAGTTGCCGACATACATCTGGATTTTACCGAAGTCAATATCCGCGATATGCGTACATACTTTGTTCAGGAAGTGACGGTCATGGGATACGACGATAACGGTGCCTTCGTAATCCATGAGGAAGTTCTCTAACCAACCAATGGATTCCAGATCCAAGTGGTTGGTAGGCTCATCGAGCAGCAGGTTGTTCGGACGACCGAACAGGGCCTGCGCCAGGAGCACGCGAACCTTCTCATTGCCGCTAAGTTCGGCCATGTTCTTGTCATGCAGTTCACGCATAATACCTAGACCGATCAGCATCGCTGCTGCATCCGGTTCAGCATCCCAGCCGTTCAGCTCGGCGAATTCGCCTTCCAGCTCTCCGGCGCGTAGACCGTCAGCCTCGGAGAATTCAGTCTTCGCGTAGAGAGCATCCTTCTCTTTCATAATCTCGTACAGACGAGTATGGCCCATAATTACTGTCTCAAGCACAGGGAATTCATCATACTCGAAATGGTTCTGCTTCAGTACGGCCAGACGTTCACCGGGTGTGACATGAACATCACCGGAGTTCGATTCAATCTCACCGGACAGAATTTTCAGAAAGGTAGATTTACCGGCGCCGTTCGCACCGATCAGACCATAGCAGTTACCAGGAGTGAATTTTATGT
The DNA here is from genome assembly GCF_042887565.1 of Paenibacillus sp. NPDC057934. Lineage (NCBI taxonomy): Bacteria > Bacillati > Bacillota > Bacilli > Caryophanales > Paenibacillaceae > Paenibacillus > Paenibacillus sp. NPDC057934. The sequence continues at coordinate 7,063 of NZ_JBHVPB010000020.1, read as the reverse complement.
TTACATCTTCAAATAGTGCGCGTTTTCCGTAGCGGAGTGTTACGCCGCTTGTACTAATCATTAAGCATTACCATCCTTTTCACATAGGCTTCCGGCTCATTATAGCATAAAACCCATTATAATAACCCGTCAAAGTGGCGTATCAAGCGGGAAGTTTACATCAAAAATGCACTTTCGTACTCATTGCTCTACTGTCCGAGCCTCCGGCTTCACGACAAGCGTCTCTCCATAGCTGAGGACCCGCACTCGTTCCTGCGAAATACCATGACTCTTTCTTGCTTCCTCCATCCGATCCAGCGCCTCTCTGGCCGTATCGTCGGCGAGCCGGAAGGTACCATAATGCATTGGAATCATCGTCTCCGCACCGACATCCACAAAGGCCTGCATCGCTTCCTCCGGATTGACATGCTGTGAGGTCATGAACCACTCCGGCTCATATGCACCGATCGGCATAAGGGCAATATGGATCTTGAAGCGCCTGCCAATCTCCTTGAAGCCCGGGAAATAGCCGCTATCCCCGGCAAAATACAGATTGGGTGGCAGTTCACGCCTCGCGCCCCCTTCAGAAGGATGCTTCTCCGGCTGCGCTGGCTCCAGGATGAATCCTCCCCAATGTGAGGTGTTCGTGTCAAAAGGAGTGCGCCGTGTCCAGTGCTGGGTGGGCACGAAGGACAGCTTGATGTTACCGATGGTAAGTTCCTGCCACCAATGCATCTCCACACAGCTGCGGAATCCCTTGCGAACCATCTTCCGCTTTAATCCCACGGGCACAACAATAGTTGTTCCCGCACCGTAGAGTTTGCGGATGGAGGCGATGTGCAGATGGTCATAATGGGAATGCGAGATGAGGATCATGTCGATCGGAGGCACATCCTGCAGACTCATGCCGGGTTCTCCCAGTCGTTTCTCAAAACCCAGACGCCGAGCCCAGATCGGATCAGTAATAATGTTCATGCCTTCATATTGAATAAAAAAGGTAGAATGCCCAATCCAGGTGATCGTGGTCTCCAGTCGGTTCTCCGCCAGATAGGACAATCTGGGGGGAACGCTCGGCACTACATAAGAGTAATCCTTGATCTTCCTGCGGCGTTCTTCCCGCCATTGACGGAATTCTTTAAGTTTCTTGTCGGTGCTGACATTGTCAATATTGTTGTAGCGAATTTTTTTAGCCATCGTAATCTCTCTCCTTCACAGGTTTGCCGGGCAAACTCCGTGGCAAGCGAATATATATTAACTATAGGTTTTGACAGACATATTTGCAAAATATCCAGTTTGCTGCGCAAGCGTGCGCCCTTTTATAGAAGAATCGCTTGTCGGGCTTTTCCAGCCCCAGGCCTGGTTCTACTCATTTTACCCATTCCTGCTGTAGACTAAGCTTGTCACGACAGGTTAACAGGCTTTGTGTTCAACAGGAGAAATGATGTAAAATGCGGATAAGACACTATCCGTTTTAGGGGGAGCTACGTATGAAGATAACTTTTATTGAACCGACGCCAAGTCCAAATACGATGAAGCTTCATCTGGACGAAAGTCTCGAAGCGGGCATCCGCAGAACCTATACGCCGGAAAGCCAGCGTTCCGCCCCGTCCTGGGCGCAGGAAATGCTGACCATTCCCGGTGTAACCAGCATCTATCATGCCGCAGACTTTGCCGCACTGGAGCGCAAAGGCAGTGCCGACTGGGCAGCCATTCTCCGGGAGGTTCAGGCCCGCTTCGGAAGCGGCGAAGGCTTGGCTGAGGACTGGAGCCTGACCGACGAGAATGCCGGAGCCCACTTCGGAGAAGCCCAAGTATTCGTGCAAATGTTCCGCGGCATTCCGATACAGATCCGTGTGAAGACCGGTGTGAACGAACACCGCATTGGCTTGTCCAACCGCTTCACGGAGGCGGTTACCAATGTCGCCAGCGCCGTGATGATCAAGGAGCGCAAGCTCACAGATTACGGCGTCCGCTACGGAGAGCCTGACGACATTGCCCGCGAAGTGGAGCAGGAACTTGAGGCGGCATACCCGCAGGAACGCCTGGACTCTCTCGTTCAACAAGCCATCGCGCACGGGACCGCCAGCGAGTTCGTCGAGCAGCGGGTAGACAAAGACCGGGACGAGCTGCTACGAGACTTGAAGGACGAAGACTGGCGCGTCCGCTACGCCGCGCTGGAGGCCTTGGCACCAACGCCGGAGCTGCTTCCGGAGCTGGGCGCAGCACTGCATGATCTCAAGCTGCATATTCGCAGGCTTGCGGTTGTCTACTTAGGCGACCTGCGCACGCCAGAAGCGATGGAGCTGCTCTATGCAGCGATGAAGGACAGCGCCCCAGCCGTAAGGCGCACTGCGGGCGATACTCTGTCCGACATCGGCGACCCCGCCGCCACGCCTGTCATGACAGCGGCGCTGACAGACACTAGCAAGCTGGTCCGCTGGCGTGCTGCCCGGTTCCTCTATGAGGTCGGAACCACGGAAGCGCAGGCTGCGCTGATCCTTGCGGCAGAGGACCCTGAGTTTGAGGTGAGCTTGCAGGCGCGCATGGCGCTGGAGCGCATCGCTTCCGGCGAGGAAGCGGCCGGAACGGTCTGGCAGCAAATGTCGGAGCGCCGTCGCACTTAAGGTCCAGATTTCCGTATTTTGTCATTGCTCGCTGCTGGAAGATGATCTATACTGATTGCTGTTGTGTTTATAAACGAATGAAGTAGTAAAGATAGCCTCATCATACCTAGGATGAGGTAGAGGTCGCGGATAGGAAGAGTACGCGCGTAGAGACGTTGAAGAGCCGTCGATGACACGCCGCCGAAAGGACTATTCGCCGAAGCCTGTGCCGCCGCTCTAACTGTGGCGCAGGCTGGGGCCGTTTCCGAAAGGAACGGAACTGTCACGGAGCATTTTCCTATTGCATAGGGAATGCACTGTGTTGCGCTATCTTCTCAGGGAGTATGATGCGGAAGCTGTCTATCCAGAAACCGCAGCCACCGTCTGCGGTTTCTTTGCGTCCATAATTTGACGCAGATGCCCCGTTACCCGGTGCATGGCCTTCACACTCCCCGTTCATGAACAGAAACATGAGAACAGAAGGAGTGTTTATTTCATGCAAGAAACAAGTCATCCACAGACTGGGGGCGGCCCTGCAACCGAATTGAAAAAGTCATTCAAGGCCAGACATCTCACGATGATTGCCCTAGGCGGGTCCATCGGAACAGGACTGTTCCTCGCCAGCGGCGGCGCCATTGCCGCCTCAGGTCCAGGTGGCGCGCTGCTCGCCTATAGTGCTGTGGGGATCATGGTTTATTTTCTTATGACGAGCTTGGGTGAACTGGCAACGTACCTGCCGGCTTCCGGATCCTTCAGTACATATGGCACCCGTTTTGTCAGTCCTGCCTTCGGATTCGCTGTCGGCTGGAATTTCTGGTACAACTGGGCCGTGACGATCGCCGCAGAGCTGTCCGCCGCCACCGTCATCATCAAATACTGGTTCCCGGACAGCCCGTCCGTACTATGGAGCCTACTGTTTCTGCTGCTAATGTTCGGCTTGAACTTCCTGTCTTCACGGGGCTACGGAGAATCAGAATACTGGTTCGCTATTATAAAAATAATAACCGTCGTTGTCTTCCTGGCTGTAGGCGTACTCATGATCTTCGGCATCATGGGCGGTGACGGAACCGTGGTTGGCTTCAGTAACTTCCAGCTGGGCGGTACCTCCTTCCATGGCGGATTCTTCGCCTTTGTCGGGGTCTTTATGGCAGCCGGATTCTCTTTTCAGGGGACTGAGCTTGTCGGCGTTGCCGCAGGTGAGAGTGAAAATCCACGCCGCAATGTGCCGCTGGCGATCCGTCAAGTATTCTGGCGCATCCTGATCTTCTATATCCTGGCCATCTTCGTCATCGGGATGCTGATCCCTTATACGAATCCCGATCTGCTTCGTGGCGGGGTCGATGATATCGGTGTCAGCCCGTTCACAATTGTCTTCAACAAGGCAGGCCTTGCCATCGCCGCTTCGGTCATGAATGCTGTCATCCTCAGCTCCGTGTTGTCTGCGGGGAACTCAGGCATGTACGCTTCCACCCGCGTCTTGTACGCTATGGCCAAGGACGGCATGGCCCCGCGTGCGCTGGGCAAGCTCAACCGACGCGGTGTACCTGTAGGTGCCCTGTTGGTAACCACGGCCGTTGGGATGCTGGCCTTCCTTGCTTCCTTTTTCGGTGACGGCGCCGTCTATAACTGGCTGCTGAACGCCTCCGGGATGTGCGGCTTCATCAACTGGCTCGGCATTGCCGTCTGCCATTATCGTTTCCGGCGCGCCTTTGTCGCGCAGGGACATTCTCTCGATGAGCTGCCTTATCGGGCAAAATGGTTCCCAATCGGACCACTCTTCGCCTTTGTACTGTGCATGATCGCAATTCTGGGCCAGAACATGGGCGCCTTCACAGGTGGACGTATCGACTGGTACGGCATTCTCGTTTCTTACATCAGCTTGCCGCTGTTCCTGTTGATCTGGGTCGGCTACCGCTGGTTCCGTAAGAGCTCCATTGTGCCGCTGGATCAATGCGACCTCAGCACTGAGGCCAAATAGATTCCAGGTCTTAGTCCAAGCAGCCCAAGAAAATAAGAACATATTAAAAAGGAAGAGGCGTTTGAGCCTCTTCCTTTTTTGTAGCTAATACATGTGCACTTTTCTTTGAGCAATGACGAACAACTTCACAACAGCCTCAGAACTACCCCGCTCTTCTTCATGGCCCTGCCCATTCTAAATGATTCCTTGTCCAATGCCGACGATGGCCCATTTCTTATACAAGGCTACTTCCAAATCACATACACTCTAAGGTCACTGGTATTGTCGAACTTGCTGCTAGTGTAGGAAGGATTACTCAGTCCTAACGCATACAATACCTGAAGATCATTTGTAAGCGATTTGGCACTGCCTCGGTAACGGAACAACAACGATTGCTCCCCGGATGCTACTGCCTTCTCAGCTAATACCTTCAGGTCGGATACCGAACGGATAATTCGTCCTTCATCATACAGTTCATAGTGAAGCTCTTGCTGCAGTTTTTCGTATACGGCGACTTTGGGTCCGCCCTGGCTAACCAACTCCGCAAGTGTCTTGTGGTACCCCTTAGATGCTGGCGGATAAGGCTTGGTCCAGGTATGGTCACGACGCATCTGTGCGTCCGTCCTCATATAATAGTTGTGGCTAGCCACCCCGGCCTGATCGGGTGTCGGATCATCCCAGGTGGTGTCCAGGTGATACCAATGTCCATCAAGCTGGACCAGATTCCAGGCATGCGACAGAGTCGAGCCTCCCTCTGGTTTGGCGGTTCCCTCCACGATTTTGTTCGGGATGCCGGCTCCTTTCAGCAGCTTGTAGGTTAGCAGTGAATAGCCCTGGCAGACTGCACTACGGTTCTGAAGTGCTTCATAGGCGGTATAACGGGTATAGGAGGTATCGTATTTCAGGTACAGCACCACCCAGTCATGGATCACCTTCACCTTCTCATGATTGTTCATCCCCGGTTTAATGATATCCTTAAGCACAGATGCCACCTGCTTATTGACATATGCGGTCTGTTGCAGGGTCTCACGGTATTTGACCTGTACGGTGACATTAGCGGAACGGCTGCTTCCCCGATAGGTAAAGCCGTAGCTGTCTACAATATAATATAGGTAAGGATCGCTGCCCATCGCCTGATCCAGTGCAGTTTGTATCCCATTTTTTAGAGTAGAGGTCTTACCTTCGTAAGTAAACGTGATGGTCTCTCGCCGATTGTTCATTGCGCCCGTTAGTCTCTCAGTCATTTGTGCTATTGACCCAAGCGCAGCGGGCTTGTCAGCCGCGTAGGCATAATCCCAGCCCCAATAAATCGCCGGAGGTATGGCTGCAGCAATGATAATCCCGCCGAGAACAGCCTTTCCCAATGTAAAACGAATCTTCCTCATACTATTTTCCTGCCCCCCGCGCCTCATTACTTGCATCCCTTTAATCTTAAATAGAGCACGTACGCAATTCAATAGCCTGATTATATATTTAATGCCGGAAACTCTGTTTCCACGACTGTAATCTTCACAATATGCAGAAAAGATTATTCAACCCTTGCTTCTCATTATCAACTTAAGAGATCAAAGGATCAAGCATGTAGTTTTAGGCAAGTTGAGCTTGTCCTCAATTCCATGAAATGCACCATCGCTCAGGAGATGAACAGCAACGCTATGCACGTGCTATAATTACTATAATATTCGAATTCCTTATATAAGTTGGAGGTGTCTCTTGGGCAGAAGGAAATGGATGATTCAGGTGTTCTCCCTCACGCTAATGATTCTTATTTGTGCTACTGTCTATTTCTCATTGACCGGACTTCCACAAAAGAAAAGCGAGGCGGCTAATGAAGTAAAGGCGTACCTCATTCATACAAGAGCTTATCCTCCGGAGGATATTCAGACGATCAGAGGCGTATATAGGTTTAAATCAGGTGATTATCAAGCAGAGGTACGTTATAAGGATGAGCCTAATGTGAACTATGTTTATGAAAAAAAAGCAGGAACTTTCCTGCTCATTGAAACCTCAAATTTGCATGGAAATCATATGGATGAAACATTTTAATAAGTAAAAAGTGCTTCAGCCGATTGTGAGCAATCGAAAGCCTGTCGATCAGGGACGTCACCTTCTCCGTACTTCGCAACAGAAATTACCGGAATCCCCAGGTGTTTGTTCGCGGAGCGTCCACAACAAGTGCTAACATACATCTACTTCAAGGCAAGGGTAGGTCAAGTGCCATTCCGTCAATAAAAATTAGCTCTACCTCCTCAACTAAGAGCATTTTTGCACCTTATATTTCTGAAATAGAGGTATATATGGAGAATAGGGGCATTTTTGTACCTTATTTTTGCAAAAAGTACGCTGAGAGGGCTATTGTGGAAAATTAACGTACGATATTGCACCTATTTTCCTCATCACCTTGAATACTGACAATTTAAGGTGCAAAATGTACCTCTGTCAATAGAGTGGACACAGTAAATAGGGTCAATTCGCGAGTTTTAGATTGCTGTAGTAAAGTGACTCAAAACGATCTGGAGACAGA
>NZ_JBHVPB010000019.1:0-56483 GCF_042887565.1 Paenibacillus sp. NPDC057934 | reverse complement strand
CCTGAATGTATCTTACCGTTTCTTCTTTAAACTGTTGGTTATATCGCTTCCGTTCTGCCACGGCTACCACCTCTTCTGGAGTTTATTCTATTATCCATGGGTTGGATTTACCGTGTCCACTTTTTAGTCTAGTTCATTTCGCACCTTATTTTTCTTTAATATATACAAAAGAGGAAAATAAGGTCATTACTGTATCTTATTTTCCGAAAAAGCGCGCTGGACGGGGTACTTTGGAATATTTAAGGTACAATATTGCACTTAATCTCTAATAACCCTTAGCTGCAAAGGATTTAAGGTACAAAAATGCCGTTAATTACATTTCGATGCTTGTTATCAAAGCCCTCTTTGCCGTTGCTGGTGTTACTAGTGTTGCACCTGTAACGTAAGGAGAGCTCTCCGTTTAAAATCAATGCCGTTTCATGGATTTTTGTTGCATACTATCCACTTGAAGGAGCCCGTTCACTTTCGAATAATCCCCTCATATACAGACAGCCTTAAAGGTACCTCAGAGCCAGTGGAACAGGTTGTTTTGCAACCTCCACTTTGGAGTGCTAGCCTACTTTCAAATCATATTGCGGAATATGGAGCTTTTGACTTAATAGCGAGGCTATATAGGATTTCCCGCTTCCCGAACCGCCAATAATATGGATTTTTATGATATCGCCCCTGTGTTATCGAGTGAAAACTAACCGTCCACCTCAATACAATTCAGGCTCTTCTTCCACTACTTCATTATTCGCCCTTACCCGCTCTTCGTACAGGTATCCCCATTCTTTCATCATAAGGAGCATTGGCTCTAGCGTCCGTCCAAACTCCGTTAACGAATACTCTACCTTAGGCGGCACCTGATTATAAACCTTTCTTGATATGAGACCTTCCCGCTCCAGCTCCCTTAATTGCAAAGTAAGTGTATGGTGAGTTACTTGCGGATAAATCTTGCGAATCTCATTGAACCGCTTGGTCCCGCCGAGCAGAGAATATATAATGACGCCTTTCCATTTACCACCAATTACGCCTAGGGTGGTTTCAACCGGACAGCGTGTACTTGAGGAGCTTATCACAGTATTCATCCCTTCTATAGTATCTAACTGGATACTTGGTATGCTATTTTTGCGTACTTTTTGTATATAACTTATTAAACTATACTAAAATAGTACAGCGCAATTCCATAAGAAAAGAAAGGATTGATCCCATATGCAAAACTCAAAAACCATGCGAGCCGTCGGATATTATGAGTATTTACCAATTACACATCCAGATAGTCTGTTAGACCTCGAAATTCCTGTCCCTACACCACAAGGACATGATTTGCTTGTCCGAATCGAAGCCATCGCCGTCAATCCTGCCGATACAGTCGTACGTCAATACAATCCAGCGACTGAAGGTCCTTATATTCTCGGATGGGACGCGTCAGGCGTCGTCGTTGAAGTGGGTCCTGAATGTACACTCTTCAAGCCAGGAGATGAAGTCTTCTATGCGGGTAGTGTGATTAGACCTGGAAACAATAGTGAATTTCATTTGGTGGATGAACGAATTGTAGGACGAAAGCCAAAAACGCTCGGCTTCGCGGAAGCTGCTTCATTGCCGTTAACGACGATTACCGCTTGGGAGAGTTTGTTTGATCGTTTGGGAATTCCTCATAATCCCGAAATCAACCGAAACAAATCCATTCTTATCATCGGAGCTGCCGGAGGCGTGGGCTCTATCGCAGTCCAACTTGCCAAGCTGGCAGGACTCACTGTCATCGGGACAGCATCACGTCCAGAATCCGCAGAGTGGGTCAAAGAGCTTGGAGCCGAGATTGTGATTAATCATTACGAGGACTTCCTGCCTCAATTGCAGCAGCACGGATTGGATACCGTTGACTATATCTTTTCCCTGAACAAGGTAGACTGGAGCCGTTTGACTCAGGTCATTGTTCCGCAAGGAAAGATCTGTTTCATCATTGATAATGATCCGCCTGTTGAACTCGGTCAATTCTTAGGCAAAAGCGTTACAGTGGTTTGGGAGAATATGTTCACTCGCTCCACTTTTCAAACGAAAGATATTACCGAGCAGCATCATTTATTAAATCAGATGGCCGAGTTGGTCGACGAAGGAAAAATCCGAACTACAGTTACCGAGCGACTGTCTCCGATCAATGCCGCGAACCTCAAGCTCGCACATGCCAAAATGGAATCAAGAGGAGCTATCGGCAAGATTGTGCTGGAGCATTTTAGTTAACACAACAACATGAGAAAGTCGACCGTCGTCTTGCTTCGGCAGGTCGACTTTTCACTTTTCATTTTAGAAAAAAGGTTACTACTACTCCCCCATCGGGCTTCATCACCCCTCCCATCTGGATAACTTTTCTTTCCGCAGGGCAAGTTAATCAATAACCACTTTCACCGTTCGACAAAATTCTCATTTCAGTCTTGACAGAATATTAAAATTTAAATATAGTAAGCCCATCGGAATTAACCAACTGACTAATCAGTCGGGTTGAGAGGAGCGATGGAAACTGCCCGCTATAGAGGAACAAGATCAAGATCGCCGCCAGCAACTGATGACCGCGGCGCTCGACTTATTTGCCCGTAAGGGATATCACGGTACCAAAATTTCTGATGTGGTCAAGGCCACCGGAGTATCGCAAGGCACGTTTTACTGGCATTTTAAAAGTAAGGAACAGCTCACGCTGGAGTTGATTGAAGATGGCAAAGAAAAGCTGATTCAAGTCATCCAGCAAGGTTACCGCAAGCATGCCGGTACGGTCGATGACATGGTGGATTCATCTGCACGGTTGCTTACAGATTTGTTCACTTTTGCACATCAGAATCGGAATTTGATGGCTCTGCTGCTCATGAAAGGCCAGGGCGCTGATCAGCCGATTCGGGAAGCCGTCTCACAGACCTGGATTGCCTTTGAAGCAGCGTTCAAGAGCAATATCGAGCGGGCCGTCGAGCTGGGCATGCTTCCTGAAACAAACAACCTAGCACTGCGAGCTAACATTCTTGTCTGTTTAATTACCGGGGTGCTATCCAAGTGGCTGTTCGGGCCAATGCACGACGTTGAGTACCAATCGCCCTACTCCCCGGCTGCCATAGCTGAAGAAACCGCTAAATTCGAATTCCGGGGTTTGCTCGGATAACTTATAGCAAGATCGTGTATAACAACATCAAAGAAAGCCAAGGAGGCCATCGTAATGACAATCAAACTAAACAAACTTTTCAAATCTGCTTCACTGCTGAGCGTGCTTGTAATCGCACTTGCGGGCTGCGGAAACAACAACACAGCGACGCCAGCTGCTACGGATGCCAATACTGGAAACAAACCAGCCGAAACAGCCGCCGCCGACAACTCACTAGAGCAAATCAAGAAAGCTGGCAAAATCAGAATCGGACTTATGGGCACCTATGCTCCATACAATTTCCTGAATGAAAAGCACGAGATCGATGGCTTCGATGCGGACGTTGCCAAAGCTGTAGCTAAACGCATCGGCGTTGAAGCTGAATTCATCACTGGCGAATTTTCCGGACTGATCGAAGGACTGCAAAAAGACAAATACGACGCACTCGTAAGCCAAGTCACCATCACAGATGACCGTAAAAAGACGATGGACTTCTCTACCCCTTACATCAAGAACGCTGTCAATGTAATTGTCAAAAGCGACAACACAACCATCAAAAGTCTTGAAGACTTCAAAGGTAAAAAGATCGGTGTCGGACTCGGCACGAACGATGAGAAATATTTGCGCGATGAAGCTATCCCGAAAGTCGGCAAGTTTGAAATTGCTACGTATAACGATGTGATCACCTCGCTGAAGGATCTGAACGTTGGACGCATCGATGCTACGATCAATAACACATTTGCTATCCAGCCGCTGGTTGAGAAAAACCACTTCAATGTCAAAGCGGTCGGAGAGCCAATTAAAGAGGATTTTGCCGGGATCGCTATTCGTAAGAACAATCCAGAGTTACTGGATGCTATCAATAAAGCACTGGATGAAATGAAGACGGACGGAACATTCAAAGAGATTTTCCAAAAATGGTTTAACGTAGACCCTAACATCTAATTAGTGTGAACGTGGAGGATGTACGGCATGGAACTGGTGTTACAGAACTTCCAATTTCTATTGACAGGCGCGTATTATACGCTGCTGATCACAATTGTCTCAATGTTCTTCGGCTTGATCATCGGGCTACTTCTTGCCCTCGCCCGTCTTAAAGGAAATCGGCTGCTTAGTGGCCTGGCCAAAGGTTACGTATCCATCGTTCGCGGCACCCCGATTCTGGTTCAGATTTTCATTATCTATTACGGACTCCCCGACTACGGGATTACGCTGGGGCCGCTCACTGCGGCCTTTATTTCGCTCAGCATCAACATTGGCGCTTATTTGTCCGAGACCTTCCGCGGTGCAATTTTATCCGTGCCTAAAGGGCAGACGGAAGCTGCTCAGTCACTGGGCTTGACCTCTTGGCAAATGATGCGCCGGGTTGTGCTCCCGCAGGCAGCCCGTGTGGCGATTCCGCCGATGGGCAACACGTTTATCGGGATGCTGAAGGAGACATCGCTGGTGTCTGTTGTAACAGTGACCGAGCTTCTGCGCTCCGCTCAACTGCTAATTGCACAGTATTATGTCGCTATGCCGTTTTATATCGCTATTGCTATTATGTATTGGGTGATGAGTGTGTTCTTTTCATTCATTTTGAACCGTATCGAAAACCGTTTATCAAAAGCTTATTAAGGGCGTGTGATGTTCATGATCGAGGTTAAGCAACTCGGCAAAAGCTTCGGCGATCTCGTCGTATTCCGCGATATCCATCTACATATCCATCCCCGCGAAATTGTGGTTCTGGTCGGCCCCAGCGGCTCCGGTAAAAGCACACTTCTGCGCTGCCTGAACGGGCTGGAGGAACCGGATGCGGGATCGGTTGTGATCGGAGATGCGTCATGGGACTTCTCGATGGATGCTAACAGCAAGAAACAAGCGATCCGGAAGATTCGTACTTCAACAGGCATGGTATTTCAATCGTTCAATCTGTTCCCCCACATGACCGTTCTGGAGAACGTCATTATGGCTCCCACGATTGTCAAAAAAATGAGCCGCACAGAGGCCGTCAAAATCGGAGAATCGCTGCTGGCTAAAGTGGGGCTGCTTAACAAAAAGGACGAATACCCTTCCCGCCTGTCCGGTGGACAGCAGCAGCGGGTTGCGATTGCCCGGGCGCTCGCCATGCAGCCTGAAATCATGCTGTTCGACGAGCCGACATCCGCACTGGACCCGGAACTAACGGGCGAAGTGCTGGCTGTCATGAAGCAGTTGGCAGAGGAAGGCATGACCATGATCGTCGTCACTCATGAGATGAAGTTTGCACGGGAAGTGGCGAACCGGGTTATTTTTATGAGCGATGGTGTGATTCAGGAAGAAAGTACACCAGAGCAATTTTTCAAACAGCCAAAGACAGAGCGAGCACGCAAATTCCTGCGCCAGATCGAAGGCGTGCCAGATATAGAGTATCAAGTTTGATTCAAAGGAGTGAACGATAGGGATGCCCAGCAAAGCAGAGCATTTGAAAGACATCGCGGAACGAGCGCGGGCGATCATGGAAAAAGAAAATGTGGAAGCACTCATAGCCTCAAACTGTGAGAATTTCTACTACTTGTCCGGCCACGCCAGTACGTTCATGTATACGCTGCGTATGAGCGAAGTCGCGCTGGCTGTCATGTTCCGCGATCCGAACCGGCCTACAGTCATCATCATGAACGAATTCGAAGCCGCCGGTGTTCCGGCAGACTTGCCACAATGCGAGCTGCGTACGTACCCGACCTGGGTCGACGTGGACGATCCGCTCGGACTGCGCGGTGCAAAGTATGAAGGTCGGCGTCCGGTGAACCACCAGGTGCAGGAGATGTTCGGACTGCTCGGTCAAGTGCTGGCGGAATACGGCATAAACAGCGGCAAGGTGGCTGTGGAGCTGAGCGCCATGCGCTATCCTGCTGTAACTGCGGTACGTGAAGCCATTCCAAGACTTCAATTAACAGAAGCAGGTCCAATTCTCACTGAATTGCGGTCGCTCAAGACTCCTTGGGAGATTGCCCAGCTCCGTAAGAGCTGTGAATATGCGGAGATCGGGGTGGCCGAGACGATCAAGGGCATTCGAGCTGGTCATTCGGCAAAAGAGATTGCTGATGCGTTCCGGCTCGCTTTGCTGACTCATGCAGACGGCTTCGAATCCCGTTTTCATATGATATCGGTCGGAGAACACTTTGCGCCCGCGCATGTTTTCGATACTCGTCCGAGCAAGCCTGGCGATCTCATCAAATTCGATGTCGGTGTCGACGTGGCTGGTTATGGTTCTGACATTGCACGCACCTTTGTGCTTGGCACACCCTCAGATACGGTCACGCGCATCTATGGGGCATTGCGGGCCGGACACGACCGGCTGCTGGAGATCATCGAACCCGGCCTGCCGATGAAGAATGCTTTTGACGAAGTGATGCCGCTGATCCGCCGCTCGGGAATCCCGAATTATAATCGTGGCCATCTGGGACACAGCGCTGGACTAAGTCTTGCCGCCGAGGAAGCACCATTCCTCAGTCCATCGGAAGAAACCCTCTTCCGCCCGGGCATGGTCATTTGTCTGGAGACCCCTTACTACGGCTACGGTATCGGCTCGATCATGATCGAGGATATGGTGCTTGTGACAGACAACGGCTGCGAACGGCTGAACAAGCTATCGCGTGATTTGATATCGTTGTAAATAAAAAAGGACAAGGGACGCTTTGATAAGGTCCTTTGTTCTTTTCTTTTGCCTGTCCAGCCTCCGCTGTAATTATTCTAACATTTAGCCTCAACAAGACATGTTATATTGTAAACAGATTCCAATTCGAAATCTATCTATATGAAGTGAAATTAAGATTCAAACTCAAGACTCGGTGTCTCCCCGGTTAAGTCTGAAGCTTTCGGTCGCAATTGCCCATGCCACAGACTTCTTCACGACGAAAAATATCCTTGTCCCCCAACTAAGAGCATTTTCGCACCTTAATTCGCCTCAATCCACCCAAAGTAGGAATATAAGAGCATTTTTGTATCTTAATTTTTGAAAAATCCACTGAAACAGATAATACGGAAGAATTAACATACAAAATTGCACTTAATTAGGAAATACTCTTATCTGCAACCGAATTAAGGTACAAAAATGCCGCTATTTACTCTTTGGAAGGGGTTACAAGAAACTCCTTCTCAACTCAGGCAGGGATTACTTTCAAATGCGACCCATCAAGTTAACTCTTCAGCTCGATTAAATGTGAAGTATCATTAAAGATATGCAGTTCATGTTGTTGATAGCTATTGGTTTTTAAAAGTGAAATACTGCCCACCGAAGCCTTAAAGTGTGCTTTCTCCAACATATCGATGTTAAAGCCCGTCCACCAAGCAATGATATAGCCTAATGTTCCGCCATGCGTCGCTAGGATTAGATTGTTCTGTTCCGAATGAATGATTCGTTCCATACAATCACAGACGCGCAAATAAAATTCCCTCCAAGTCTCCCCGTTCTGAAACTCCTGATAATCAATGTGGAAGCCTCGTTCCCCTATAGGGTTTCTATTCGCTTTTGCCCACTCTTTTGTTTTGCCAATTGCAGCTCCAGTATTGATTTCTCGCAGACCTGCCTCTTCAATCACATTTAATTCTAGGTGCTTTCCAATAATCTCTGCCGTTTGCTTGGCCCGCATTAAATCTGAAGCGTACAAAACATACTCTTCTCTAGCTATCTCAGTCTTTAATTTCAGTCCAATCCGCTCGGCCTGCCTCTCCCCTAATTCAGTCAGGGGTGTATCGGTCCAACCGCCCAACATATTGTTGATGTGATGCTCTGACTGGCAATGTTGAATAATATAGATTTTTCTCATCACAGATCCCCTCTCTATGGGTTAGTAGAACATTTTTAACATAAATTGATAAAACCTTCAATAAAACCGGTAAATAGAGATCGGCTACACCGCAACCCTTCCTGTTGTACCAATATTAGTTATGTTTATTTTTTGCCTACTTCAAGCTCAACTTATCTTCTACAATTATACTGATTATTAGAATAGGGGGAGGCTATACAGGTGCAAGTGGTTTTAGACAGAATACAGGCATTATTTGTTGAAGAGCTAGGCGAAAATTTAGTTGGGGTCTATCTGCATGGTTCTTTGGCCATGGGTTGTTTTAACCCTTCACAGAGCGATATTGATGTATTGATTGTAGTAAAAGAAACAGTATCCCTCTTCTCCGCAAAACAGATCTCACAAAGACTTCTACTCCTCCATGAGGATATCGAAAATAGTGTTGAATGCAGCATCATTCTGGAGAAATATTTAATTGAGTTTGTGTATCCAACACCCTGCGAGTATCATTTCTCGGATTTTCATAGAGAGCAGTATCGGAATAACGAACATTACTTGTGTGGAGGGTATGAGGATAAGGACTTAGCCTCTCAAATAGCCGTAGCCTACTGCAGAGGCAGGAATTTATACGGCAGGCCACTTGCAGAAATTTATCCACCGATTGATAGACAATACTATCTTGCCTCTATCCTGTACGACATCGAATGTGCATCTGATGAGATTTTGGATAAGCCGATGTATGTAACGTTAAATTTATGTAGAGTGCTTTATTTTATTAGAGAGAGCGTAATCTCCTCAAAGAAAGAAGGGGGAACCTGGGGAGTTGAGAACTTGCCAAGTAAATACCAGGACCTTGTTCAATATTATTTAGAGGAGTATACAGCGGGGAAAGCAAATAAGAATATAGCCCCATCCCAACTTTCGGAATTTGCTGAATATATGATGTTGGAAATACAGCAGGAACTCACGGGTGATCGAACATGATATTTTTGTGCAAGGAATGCAAGGCTCCGCTTCTTCCCGCACCCTATAATCAAACTTGAAAGGAGGATCTAAATGGATGGGATGGACCGCATGAACAACGCAATGGAATACATCGAAACACACCTGTCTGAAGAAATTGATTACGTTCAAAACTGCAACAAAGCGGTAAGAAGGTCATCGACGTCGCTTTAAAGTATGGTTATGAGTCGCCTGAAGCCTTTTCCAGAGCGTTCAAAAAAATGCATGGCGTGATGCCAATGTCTGCGCGTGACAAATTCGTTTCGCTAAAAGCCTTTCCACGATTATCCTTTCATATTTCCCGTACATTGAAATCCCTGATTTTTGGACCAAGTGTGATGCTATTTTCTCAACCGGCATCTATCCCGATGGGCAAAGTAATATCCACGACCTCTGGAAGCGCATTTTTTCAGAATGGTTTCCGAATTCGAATTACGAAAACGCGAATGCTCCCGAGTTTGAAATGACCTATGATCGTGGGAATGACATGTATGAAATGGAAATTGGGATTTCTGTCGTTAAGAAGCCTGTCTCTTAGAAAAAAGAGCAACACGAGTGCCTCCCACTTCGTGTCGCTCTTTTTTATTTGCAAAACAACAATACCGTTCCATAGTGCTTCATAAAACTTTTATAATCGGCATGCCCGTTTAATATAATAATGGTCGGGTAAGCATTTATTTTCCGCTGCTTTAATATAGTTAATAGCTCTTTCTGTGCAATGCAATAAAATTTACCTGCTTCATATCGAATTAGCAGAGGCGGATGAGTCTTTGCATCATCGATAATTCGATTATTGTCCTCACTCTCCACTCCATCCCGCTGAATGAGCCGCAGTGGAAATTTAACAACACCGTAATACCGGGGTTTTTCCTCCACGAAGTCATGCAAGATAGAAGCAGCGTTTCGGGTAAGCAGCAGATAGCAGTGAATCCATTCTTCCAGCATCCCGGCATTCGAATATTGTATTGCCGATTCTAAAGTGGGCGCGTACGTGATATGCCGGTCATTTTTTTTCGAATAGATAATTTTCTTAATGGAATCCAAGGATAAAAAGTATTCATCCGCAAGCTCGGACACGGTCATCCCGCTCACGTATTTATTACGAATCATAACATTGCGCCTCATCAAGGTCTCCCGGTAACCTGACGTTTCGCCCCAAGCCCTCTTTTCCTCTCCGGAGGAAATGTACAGCAGCTTTCCTGCCGCATATTTCTGAAGTTCTTTGAGCAGCTCTGCTGGCAGGATATCGCTGGCATTCTCATATTTCATCTTATCACCAACTATATAGATATAGAATCCATTCGATCTGTCAATTCACTAATCGATTTCACAATCCACCAACAGGATTCCGTGTCATCAATCGAGGCATGCCAGCGCAATACGTCGATCCCTTTATAATACGCCATACATAAGTATCTTTCCTTGTAATCCGGGATAACGATTCCTCTCTTCTTACTATACTCGGCCAACAATTCCGGAATCCTTAAATATGGCTTATTCAAATCCATAATGGCAAAATCCAATAGGAAATCGCAAATGCCGGATCGGCTCCAGTCAGGGAATCCTACTGTGGTCTTTCCATCTGTGATCGTATTCTCAAAAAACGTATTATTATTCACCAGATAACGTTGTCCTTCACAATAAGGAATCCGCTTCTCCATTTCCTTAAAGTAAGTCTCGAAGAATTCGCGCTCTAAGACGGTTGTTTCGAACATCTCTCTCCAGTTCAGCCAATACCCCTCACGATCATCTGCAAAGTTATCAATCAGATAATCCCTGCAGGTTCCGTATGCAGTTCTGCAATCCTCATCGAACTCCCCATAGCCCTCTATGCCCGAAATATCGGATGAACTGATCTCAAATATCTTGTCAAAAAACAATTCGTAGTGTTCCGCAAATTGCTCCGGGCTTAACTGATCTGCTATAAAGCCGGTCGGTGTCATACTTACCTTTTCAGAAAGCATCAATTTAATGATATGGTCCTTACTCATCTTTCATCTTCCTCTCCATGATCAAATGATCCTAAGCATCAGCTGCGCATCTGATATGTAAAATCATAACATTGGAAAGGACTAGGAGATATGCAGTGAACATCTTAAATGAACTTTACATACTTTTAGAATTGGATTCTTTTCACACAGCATAGTACGCTTGTCTCATGGGGTGAAGTCCTTCGCCACGTGATCGCGCATGTGAAAAGGAAATGGAGTGAGACTAATGAACGTTGTAATTACGGCGGGGCGCCGTCATTCTGTTGGGCTTAAAGCGGACGGAACGGTAACGGCTGTCGGGGATAATAAATGTGGTCAATGTGATGTAAGCGATTGGCGTGATATTGTAGCCGTTGCCGCCGGTAATGTTCATATGGCGACGAACACCGGTAATGCTCATACAATCGGGCTTAAATCGGACGGCTCGGTAATTGCTGCGGGTTGGAATAAGCATGACCAATGCAATGTTAGTGATTGGCATGATATTGTGGCCGTTGCAGCGGGTTGGCGTCGTAGCGTCGGGCTTAAATCGGATGGCTCAGTGGTGGCTGTGGGTCGAAATAATGAAGGACAATGCAATGTTAGTGACTGGCGTGATGTTGTGGCGGTTGCGGCGGGTGACTGGCATACTGCCGGACTTAAATCAGACGGAACGGTGACGGTTGTAGGTAATAATCAGTGGAACCAATGCAGTGTAAGTGACTGGCGCGATATTGTGGCGGTTGCGGCGGGTTACCTTCATACCGTCGGGCTTAAGGCGGACGGCTCGGTAGCGGCTGTGGGTCGGAACAAGCATCACCAATGCGATGTTAGCGGTTGGCATGATGTTGTGGTGGTTGCGGCAGGTAGCTATCATACCATCGGGCTTAAATCAGATGGAACAGTCATGGCTGTGGGCGATAATAAATATGGCCAATGTGATGTAAGTGGCTGGTGCGATATTGTCGCGGTGGCGGCAGGTTGCACTCATACGCTCGGCCTTAAATCAGACGGCACGGTGGTGGCTGTGGGGGATAATGAATATGGCCAATGCGATGTAAGCGGTTGGCGTCTATGAGTCATGTGTTTTTTTCAGGAGTATTATTGGTGCCAAGCAACATAAATAGAATAATCGAACACAGTATTATTAAGAACATTTCAGCTAACTCAAAAGTCACTATGCCCAAGTTGAGGGTTGCTTAATATTCCCAGTATCTTAAAAGCAATGATGTACATAGCCACGTCCAATATCATAAATAACAAATGACTGCCAAGAAATTGACAGCCACTCTGATCGCTCATACTTTCTAGTTTTCGAATGCTCTTCGTTAAGCCAAATACATCTTCATCAAAATGGTTCCCTTTGGAATAAATCATATTCCTTAGTTTTCTCAAAATACTCACCTATATAGTACAAGCAAGAGTATATCCGGGATTCATAAAATCATAGACTTGTATAGGGCTAACGGCCGTCAAATGATGTCCAACAAAGACAGCTACACCAAAAGGACAATTCAGATATAAATCAATGTTCTCAATACCCTGCTGCTTTAATTTATCGACTACATTTTTAACTTCTATTGCATACGATACTGCCTGTCCGGCATCCTCTATACTTTGTTGACCTGCCCCAGAAAGTGGAGTTAAATTAACCAGACGCTCGTATTTAATACTATTTTGTGACAGATGAGTACCGACTGCTATTTCAATATCGTTACTTACACTAAGAACCACAACAGCACGCTTGCTCTGGATGTCATTCCCTATCGTAATTTTATTATTTATTTTAAATGAAGGATCACGATGCAAGGAGGACCATAGTTGTCCTCTTTGTATCACTTCGATAGTTGCACCTCTTACATGTGAAAACCTACTGCCAATGATAACTCCGCCAGGTAAGCAAAGACTGGCATATATCCGTACAGGGACTTTTTTAGAATTTTGGTTCTGGGACCAATAATCAGCCACTTCCCCCAGTTCTCTCCCCATCATACTCCATTCAGAAACTGAAGGTAGTTTCCTTGGCGTTGAATATCCATCAAAATATCCAGTCCAATTCAATTCGAAGTGTGGTTGGATTTCATATTGCTGCTTGTCAAAACCATGTATATGGAACACCGTTGCGTTACCATTTATAAACTGCGAATCTAAATGCTTCTGCAAGAAATCACGAATTGTTTTATAAACGGTGGTGCTGTTATCCACCTTACATATACTTGAATGTCCTTCATCAACTGGAATAACTTCTGCACCTAAACATAAGGGAGTGGAGGATGCATTAGCCACCACCCGATCACGCTCTCCGCGCAATGCGATCTGCGAAATTTCATGTTTTAAATGCTCTGGGAGAGCCACAATCCCGCCTCTATAAACATATTTATTCCAATTTTTCTCAAGCTGAATCAGCTGCGGGTTTTTTCTGCGTAATGATTTTATTTGATTATTCGCCAGCCAACTGGGAAGTAGCTCAGCCAACCCCGAACCATGAAATGGAACCGACAAGTAAGCAACGCCCTTAACAAGGCTCAGATTGGTATTATCGAATGCCTCGTAACGATTTACGATATACTGCTGCACTACTAACCCGCCCATGCTGTGTGCAACAAATATAATATCCTTTCCGGGCAGATTCACCTGAATATCCGAGTATAATAACTCTGCCACTGTCCTGAAATCATATTGCCATGGCTTTATACTAGTTCGGTAACCATAACTATAGAATTCCACTTCTCTTAATGATGCTTCTTGCATAAGCAATTCAAATAGTGTTTGAGAGTGAGCATCTTTTCGCCAAGTATCGTAAGGGCTACCCCCTATTCCATGTAAAAAGATGACCGCTAACCGGCTATCTTTAGAACTGCTCCCTGTCTTTATAAGTTGCGCCTTGTCTATCCCCATTCTTAACCCCTCTAATTAATCATCTTCTTGCTTCGGTTGCTTAATACCAAACTGTTCTAAAGCCGCAGCCACTTCAGGATGATCCTCAGCTATGTTAGCACCGTATTCCTCGAACAACTCTGCAAGGCCTTCGCTTTCACCCTCTTTATTATTCTTCTTTTCTGAGTAGTAGGTGAGGGCATGCAAAAATAGTGAGACATCTTGTTTGATGAGTCTCTCTACTAATTTAAGAGTTTCTTCATCCGATAATTCAATTTCAGAACCTATAAAATCATCAAGGGCTGCTGGAAAATTCTCCATTTCTGCATAAAGAAAGCCACGATTTCGAAAAAGTATTGATTTATTTCCCTTTTTCATCTCTAGGGCTTTTGTGAAGTCAGATAACGAATCCTTATAATATTTCGCCCTATCCTTTTCTTTTGACCAACGTCCAATATTATGCAAGGCAAGAGCACGATGATTATAATCATGGTGGTTAATTTCAGAATCAGAAGCCATTTTAAATATAATTTTCACTTGCTCCAAGGCATCTTTAAAAGCCTGCAGCTTGATAATTTTATCAGTTTCATTAAAACCAAGTCTAATTAAAGAGGATGAAAGTACACGGTTATACTCCAAAATAAACCGGCCACTTACCTTTAAGCCTTTTTCATAATAACTTGCAGCTTTTTTGAAATAATTCTTTTTTAAAAATGCTGCTGCTATCCCAAAAAAATAGTGATGATCTATGATAGTTTCACTTTCGATTTCTAAAAGACGGGTATTATAGTCTTGAAGATTTTCCTCATTAATTTCATCACTATCTGTAATATAGTTTATCATCATTCGTACTAACTGACGTACAGAGGCCTCGTTTGCCTGCTCTGGAATTAGATTAACCATCCCATCTTCTGAAATGATCGCAATGACACACCCTTTTTTAGCTGTTCTCAACTTTTCAAGATATCGATGAGCTGAATGAAATCTAGCTCCTCGACTTGCGTCTCCCAAATGCTCTTGTGCTAATCCATCCAAAATTACGCCAATTGCGTGACAAGCACCCGTTATATCAAAATAAATTGCACCATCAATGGAAGTAAGGTGTTTTATTAATGCCGGACTAATCTCAGTAGGATGAATTAAAGTGGATTGTTTACCTAATTTTTTCAATTCATTTTCGGCAGTTACGCGTTCTGTAATTACAACCATAGTTCCACTCTGTTGTTCAGTAGATTTTTGTATGATAAGTCGGAGCTTTTCGATTCCCTTATCTGTGATAGGAGGATCTAATTCCTTAAACTGTGCTTTCATAACTCGTTCAAAAAGCTCGGTTGTAAATCCCCCAGAACCAATACCAGGATTTTTAAAGGAAATACCCGTTAATTTATGAGGTACAATCTCTAAATTTTGTGTCACTTTAAATATCTTGGATTCAACTTCTTCTACAACACGAGCATCCGTATTGTCTCTTTTTTCTGTAGTAACAAGGGAAAGATCGTATCTGGACAACCCTTTAAATTCCAATTTAAATAGCAGATTATTCTCCAGCTGCCCCCAATCAATTTCGCCAACACCATAAATGGCTGTATCATCTGCAATTAAATATAAATCTCTCTCATTATTTGTAAGCTCAAGCAATTTTCTAATCCGCCGGGCATCTTCTAAATAAATAGGCTGCTGGTTTTGAAACCTGATTGAATATTTAATAAGCTTGTTATCATTCAACAAACTAGAACTGAGAAGTAGCATACATCCAAATGGACTCTCTCCTTCATATGTTCTTGTAGAGACGCCATCAATTTTTTCAAGCAAGTTGTTAATATAATACTGATTTTTCTCCGTTTCTGTTAACTCAATAACTTCGCTAGAGACAGCGCTTAAATCAAGCTCGTTTCTTATAAAGCTCTGTATTTTCCCAAAAAACAGACGCGCCATTCGCTGAAGAAACTGACTATTGTTCTCTTTGTACTTCGTTTCAATCTCTAAATGCTCGTTAACAAATAATTCTTCTTCATTCGAAAATTCATAAAAATCCTTAAAATAATAATCCAGAACCATTCTTAAGAAAGATAACTGAGGTCTTTCAATAAAAATAGACCTTGTTACAAAATCTGTATATTCTATAGACAATATGTATTTAACCGTAAAGTGTTGTTCTTCTATTTCGAAGTTAAAAGTGTTGGAATAGAAAATAGCTCCATTATTTGAATATTGTCCGAATGAGCGCTCCTCATCAATTTCTATTACAGACTGTTCCTCGTTTAAAGTGTAATCAGAAAGTTGACCTATGGAATGGAGATTAGAATCAGAAATAATATTATCAATATTATCAAGTAATTGTTTTACATCGTAATCCAAGTTACCGTAAGTTAAACCAAGGTTCCTGAAGACTTCCACCGGATCGTCTAGCCCTTCTTGTATGATCTCAATATCCTGATCTCTAAGATTACTCAATACCCCTTTAACTCGAACTGCTTTTTTCCAATCTTTGTTTGCGTCAAGAACAATAGCATATAACTTTAAATCTAGTCTATCATCAAGTTTCTGCAGAATCATTTCTAAATTTTCGTATATTTTCTTATTTACGCCCTCTAATTCCTTCAACAAATTAAGCCCCTTTTTAAGATTTTAGACCAGATCCCCATGCAGACCATCCCATTTACGCAAAATCATTTTGTAATATATACCATTGAAAACAATAACATATTTTACTGATTTAATCTTCTATAAACTCATTAACTCCACTAAGGGAATCCCAACATGATCTTTCCATCTATGATCGCATTCTCAAAAAACGTGTGTCTCCGCCAGCAGCGTCTTGTACATTTTAATAGCCGTCAGATGCTGGCCTTCATGGTACAGATTGAGGCTGAGAAATTCCTCTACCGATCCTAGCTTCATCCCGCCCGATGTGGTATACGGTGGCACGATGGATTCTTGCAACCGATCTTCCAAAATGCGCTGAATGCGCTGCGGCTGCTCCTGCAAGAACGTCTTCAATTCTTCGAGACTCGGAAGTAATATAGAAGCAGGAGTGGTAAGCGGAGATGTGCCGTTCTCAAACAATTCCACGAAGCCATCCGGCAAATGCATCGGCAACCCGATATTTTTGAAAGCAAAACGCTCATTCAAGGTGTATATATGGCCCAAATGCCACAGAATATGATTGCGAAACCCCTGCGGAATGCGTAAGGCCGTTTCCTCGTTCAGTCCTTCCACACTCTTTAATAGTTGTGCCCGTACATAAGCCGATTGGTAAAATACGTAGTGTTCCATTGATCTGACTCCTTAGCAATATTGATCTATATCTATTCCATGAATGTGCTATAGAATCCTGTTATACGAATCAGAAGAGAAGCAAGAGCAGCGATAGCTATAGAGAAAATAATCCCCACATTAATCAACAGTTAAATCATTATTTTATAAAAAAAGAGAGCGTCCGCGTACGGACCCTCTCCTCTATTTTCAGGTAGAATATGAGGTTGTTGCACCATTCCCCGGTAGCGGAAGCCGTTCGGCTTCGGCCTTCCGCAGCACTTTCTGACCGCGCCAGCGCAGCAGGACACACAGACCTCTAACCAGCTCATCGGCAATCATGCAGCAGTAAATGCCAATCAACCCCCATCCTGCCCAAATCCCGAATACGTAGGAACAACCAACGCCAATCAGCGACATAGAAGCAATTGACGTATACATCATATACCGGGTATCGCCAATGGCACTTAAGGCGTTGCCCATGCCCATGTTGAGCATTTTGGACGGCTGGAGAATCAGATTGATTGCCAGCAGCGACACACCAAGGGCAAGAATTCCCGGGTCTTCGGTAAAGAGCCCTAATATTTGCCGTCCGAACAGGAAGAGCAGCAGCATGTTGCCCATCACAACTGCAAGCCCAATGAGCAGGGTGCGATAGGCCAGTTTGTAGGCTTCCCTCGTCTTTCCTCCTCCGTACAAGTGGGCGATTTGAATCTGTGCCGCTAAGGCGACAGCGTAACCCAAGGTGAAACAGTAGGATTCCAGCGTATTCAGATAAGTGCGTGCAGCCAAAGCCTCTGAGCCAAGTACAGCCAGGAATGAGTAGACGATCAGTTGCGAGAACACCCAGCAAGATGAATTAACGCCAAGCGGCCAGCCGATCTTTAGAATTTCCTTGAACAATCGTCGGTCAAAAATAAGGAAATCCTTCAGCCCGATTCTGATTTCAAATGAGCGTCTGAACATTACAAGCAGCATGATCAGCCCGATTGCCCGGCTTATAATCGTGGAGATCGCCACCCCCGCAAGTCCCAGCTTCGGCATGCCCATTACACCAAAAATAAATAGATAATTCAAAATAATATGAACGACGTTGACCAAAATCCCGGTATACATCGGACCCCGGGTATTGCCGGTGTTACGAATCGCTGTTCCAAGTGAAGCGATCAGGCCGACCATGAACAAGCCGCCACCGACATGCGAAATATATATATTGGAGAGCGGAAGAAGATCGCCCGAAATATTGAGCAGTCCTCCGATCGGAGCAGCAAAGAACAATAGAAAGATACTAACAGCAACGCCGAGAACAAAGCTCGCTGACACCCCCATAATCGCCAGGGTACGTGCTTCCTTGATCTTCTTCGAGCCCATCCGCTGGGCGATCAGAATACCCGCGCCTCCGGCAAATGTCGTAAATAACGTAGTTAAAGCACCGAATAATTGGTTCGAAATCCCGACGACCGCAACTGCATCGTCTGAGATCCGGCTGACCATTAGCGTATCCACCGTCCCCAGCAAAGTCTGGAGAAAAATCTCCAGAAAGATAGGCCAGGCCAGCATCCACAGCCCAAATCCTCCATTATCCTTTTTCACAAAACAAACCCTCCTTGCAAGTATACCAACCCTGATGTTCTGTCTACATTGACACGATTTATCTCTGTGGCTAGTATATGATTATAGAGGAAAACGATCAGATTTAAGTACACATAATCAACCAAAACTTTCAATATTTCAACCTGAACGAAAGGGGTTGTCCGGGTGACTATTCTGCATTTCACCGTCCCTCCGATGCTGCATTATATTGTAAGCGGGCTGCATTATTTCGAAGCGGGCCACCGCCATATCGGGCGCCACCACATCGGTGTATTCGATCTGTTAGTCGTGAAAAGCGGCTGTCTATACATGGGAGAAGAGGAGTTGCGCTTTGAGGTTCAGGCGGGGGAGATGCTGATCCTTCGTCCGGGTAATCATCATTTCGGCACAATGGATTGTTCGGAACGGACTACGTATTACTGGCTGCACTTTCATACGGGAGGCTGCTGGAGTGTGTCGGCGGATGAGTACGAGCCTCTAAAAGGTGGTAGCCCTATGGGCAGTGAGCTTCAAAACTCGCAGTTATTCGAGGTCCGTCCGTTCACACTCAGCCTGCCTCAATACGCTGCACTGCGGCAACCGCAGATAGTTCAGAGTCTGCTAGACCAGCTCATTCAGCTCGGACCCAGTGCCCATCTGAGCGCTACACCGCTAAGTCAGCAGCTTTTGTTCCAGGAAGTCATTCAGCATCTGACGGCTTCCCTGAATAGCGAACGAAGCACGCCCTCGCGGGCATGCGCCGAACAGACCGCCTCCTACCTGCGCACCCATTATCGCGAAGACATTACCGCCAAGCGGCTGGGTGAGCATCTGAATTTCCATCCTGTCTACATCGCACGGTGCATGGGCAAGGAATACGGCTGCTCGCCGATGGAATACCTGCTGCATTACCGGATTCAGCAAAGTAAGCTCCTCCTGATGCAGACCGATTATCCGGTCGCCCGCATCGCTGAAGAGGTTGGCTTCAATCATGTTCCGTACTTCAGTTCCAGCTTTGCCAAAATCGAAGGAATGTCGCCGCGGAAGTACCGCCAGCAGTTCTCGTAATTGTACTTTCTCTTAGGGTTTAATTAGGGGAGTCCCCATGATTATAAAAAAACATTTGACTCAGAGTAATCTTCAACCTATATAATCAAACTACTGCTGGTTCACAATACAATATCATACAAAAAACAGGGAGAGGATCACATGAAATATACTGTAGTTACCGGCGCCAGTTCAGGTATAGGCTATGAAACTGCTCTAGCTTTTGCAGCTCGTGGAAAAAACCTAATTCTTGCGGCCCGAAGACAGGAGCAGTTGGAGGAATTAAAGTCTGAAATCGCTCGTATTCATCCTGATGTAGATGTTGTCATTGTAACGACTGACTTATCCGTTGCTGAGAATGCATATAAGCTTTACGAAACCCTTCAAGGATTCCATATTGAAACCTGGATCAACAATGCAGGATTTGGAAATTTTGCTTCAGTGGCCAAGCAAGATTTAAATAAGATAACTGCGATGCTCCATCTGAACATTGAAGCGTTAACTCTACTATCCTCTCTTTTCGTTCGTGACTACTCCAATGTTGAAGGAACACAGTTAATCAATGTTTCATCCGGTGGCGGCTATACAATCGTGGGAAATGCCATTACTTATTGCGCGACCAAGTTCTATGTGAGTGCGTTTACTGAAGGGCTGTCTCATGAGTTAAAAAGTCAAGGCGCACCTATGCAGGCTAAAGTGTTGGCACCTGCCGCAACAGAAACAGAATTCGCGAAGCGCTCATTCGATGTCGCGGAGTTCGAATATCACGGCACTGTGCCGAAGTTCCATACCGCAAAGGAAATGGCTCATTTCATGCTTGACCTGTATGACAGCAATAGCGTTGTCGGGATTGTGAATGGTTTGACTTACGAGTTTGAGTTGAGAGATACAATCTATAATTATATAGAGCACACGCGATAGACTTGTTTTGCAACCGCAGTGGAAAATGGTTAGTCATCCTTTGGCGAATGGACCGAATTGCATATAGCCGATAGCAAACTTTAAAGTTCAGGTGTATTTCGCCTCAAATCTAACGTTTTCCAATATTGAACGCATATAAAATAAGACCACCATTCATTTAACGGCAGCCTTATCACTTTAATTCGTTATCTTATTTATTCACTATCCCATCTTGTTCCTTCACATTCTTGCTATGCTCGATATGATAAAATCCCCAATCACACATATCGTTAAGCACCGAATGAAGAGTCTTTCCGTGCTCAGAAATGGTGTACTCCACTTTGGGCGGGATTTCCTGATACACCCGGCGGATAATGAGTCCGTCCTGCTCCAGCTCACGAAGCTGGTTGGTCAGCATGCCTTGAGTGATGCTTGGAATGATCCGTCTCAGCTCTCCGAACCGCTTGGTACCATCATTCAACAGAATGTATAAGATAAATGGCTTCCACTTACCTCCAATCGCTTGAAGGATCGCCACAATTCCCTGTGATATGGGAGACTTGCTTAAATCTTCGGACATACATGTACTCCTCGCTTCCTGACCAATCTCTTCAACTGCTGTTATTGTATCAAAGGTTTCAGGCTTAACCAATACACCGAAAAAACATACTAAGTACGGTTTATCATACTTACCAAGAACCCACGTGCTGTCTAAAGGTACGTTAAACCTGACCTAGTATGGAAAAACAGCGTACTTTACAATGTTCTAGTTTTCTTGAATAATGTGGTTGTCAGGTACAAGAAGCCTTGATGATACCACTTAGGAGAGAGGAAAAAACACATGAACATTTTGGTTATTGTTGCACATCCATCCTTGGAGGAATCCCGGGCCAACCGCGCTCTTATTCAGGAGCTGAGTCCGCACGACAACATTCATATCCATGACTTGTACAGGGAGTATCCAAATTGGACCATCGACATAGTGCGGGAACAACAGCTATTACTCAAGTATGATCGAATTGTTTTTCAGTTCCCTTTTTATTGGTACAGTACACCACCTTTGCTTAAAAAATGGTTCGACGACGTGCTGACATACGGATGGGCTTTTGGAACTGGAGGCGACCATCTGAATGGAAAAGAGTTTATCCTGGCGATCACAGTAGGTGCTAGCGAACAAGATTATCGCGAAATCACAGTTAACGAATTCCTGAGACCGCTGGAAGCGTCCATCAAATACGTTGACGGAATCTATTTGCCTTCTTTCATTATGTACGATTCAATGGAAACCACAGATGAGCAGTTGAACTTAGAGGCACGCAGGTACGAGAAATATATCCGTGCTTCTGCCGAGACGCTCGTTTAAGAGTTTTTAAAACACAAAATCATATACTGGACAAAAAATAGAGGATCGCAGTGTAACTCCTGCGGCCCTCTTCTTCTTTATGAGCTATGAAATTCAAGCTGAACATTGAAAATACAATTGCATCACAATAGCATCTTTAATAATTTCTTCTTACGGGTCTGGTTCTCGTGTCTATCATCTTGGTAAAAGATTGATCGAAGGATGATCGACAGTTCTTCGTTAGTAAAAAATTTGAGCCTTACGTAATATTGGTCTTACTTCATCTGCGCTTATTGGGGCCGGGAAAGTCCCGTACTCCAGTCTTATAGTAATAAAAATCGTGAAGCATTCCTGCGATTGCCACAATCTCCGCATCCTGTCCCCTTCTGACTTTCCGCCTCCTTTTGCGTTGCAGAACCCGCAACAAAAAAAGCTTGCATTAGAGTTTACACAAAGGTATATACTTTGTTTCATGGAAAAGTTATTAACCATTCGACAAGTCGCAAATGTTACTGGTCTTAGTGTTCATACCCTTCGTTATTATGAGAATATAGGTCTTCTATGTTCCATTGATCGCAATGAAAATGGGTATCGTTGTTATTCTTCAGCAGACATTACTTGGATTGAATTTCTAACTCGTCTGAAAGCCACTGGAATGTCGATCGTCAAAATGCTAGAAATCGCCGAACTCCGGAGGCAAGGTGATGCAACTCTAACAACAAGGAGGATTCTTCTCGAAGAACACTATGAAGAAGTTCAAAAGAATATAATGGAACTCCAGAACAATCTTGATTTACTCGCGAAAAAAATCGTGACATATAAAGGAATGGAAAGTAATTACTATTCAAAGAATAAATCTTCCGAGTAGGTGGAACCGATTTTCTCTTATTAAAAACTCACAAACATCACTTGGGACGAGTTATTTACTGTTTTTCATTTGGTGCTTAAGAGTTTTGGCAATAATTCCAACTAAACACATGTTTTTAGTATATATTTGTAATGAAAGGATGATCTCATTTGCGTTTTAATAAATCATTTCCCACGTATGCTATTGCTCTCGGCGTATTTGGCATTACCAATACAGAGTTTGGCATAGTGGGCATTTTACCACGCATCACTAATGATTTCCAAGTCAGTACATCACAAGCCGGTATGCTCGTAAGCGTGTTTGCTCTGATTATTGCAATTTCTGGTCCATTCATGACTCTTTTATTTTCTGGAATCAATCGAAAAAAAATTATGGCTGGAGTACTTGCTGTTTTTACAATTTCCAATCTTTTGTCCGCATTCGCTCCAAGCTATAACGCCCTGATGATATTTCGGCTTTTACCCGCTTTTCTTCATCCGGTTTATTTCTCTGTAGCATTTGCTGCCGCTGCAAGCTCTGTTTCAAAAGAACAAAGTGCCATAGCGGTAGCTAAAGTTTTTATCGGATTAACTTTAGGGATGGTACTAGGGGTTCCGATTACATCATTTATTGGGGATCAGTTTTCACTTGAAGCCGCATTTCTTTTTTCTTCAGCCATCAACGTAATTGCACTACTTGGAATTGTATTTTTCATCCCCTCTCTACCGGTTGAAGGTAAGTTATCCTTTGGAAAACAATTGAATGTTTTGACCAAACCGCAACTGTGGCTTAACATTGCCGCCGCTTGTTTCATCCTGGCGTCCTTATACTCTGTCTATTCCTACTTTGCTGAATATCTCCAGGTAGTAACAGGGATGAGTGGTAAACTAGTAAGTATCATGTTCATCCTTTTTGGCGCGAGCGGTATCTTTGGCAATATGCAAACCGCTAAATATTTAAGCAGAACATGGTACGAACCATTATTTTTTATCCCCTTGTGCTGGGGTCCATTTATCTTTTGATATATTATTTCGGGAGTTACTCCATTCCCATGACTATTATAATTATGATATGGGGGGCTGTTTTTACCGGCGGTCTGATTGTAAGTCAAACTTGGTTAACTTCGGAAGCCTCAGAAGCGCCTGAATTTGCGAATAGCTTGTTTGTCTCCTTTGCAAACTTAGGTGTAACGATTGGCACTACCTTAGGCGGATGGTTTCTATCACAGATGGGAACGCAAATGATTACCTGGAGTGGAGTATTATTTCTGTTGCTTGCATCGATCTGCATCGGGTTAAAAATCAAGCTTTTTGGAAATAATCAGCAGCGGAGAAGGCCGGATAAACAAATTTGAAGAACATGTTCATCAAAAGCATCACAAATGCACTTCATCTAGCGTGGAATATGGATAGTATTCTATATTCTTTTAGTGGTACAATTTACAACATGTAAATTGAAGGGAGCAACACAATGCAAGTACTTATCCCTGGGCGAGAAAAACTTACCCTCTCCCATCTCGTTCTAGATTTTAATGGAACAATTGCTCTAGACGGTCAGGTTCTACCGAATGTTAGAGAGAAGCTTACAGAATTACAACCATTCATTAAAATCCATGTATTAACTGCGGATAGTAATGGTAGCGCGGCTAGGGAATGCACAGGTTTACCAGTAGAGCTGCATGTTATCGGTAAAGATAATCAGCGGGAAGAAAAGCGAAAGTTTATTAGCCAGCTTGAACATGGTGTTGCTGTGATGGGCAACGGCGTGAACGATGAGCTAATGTTTCGGGAAGCGGATCTGTCCATTGCAGTCATTGGAAAAGAAGGCTGTGCAACAGTAACGTTAATGTCTAGCGATATCACCGTGACCGATATACTTGATGGATTAGACTTGTTGATCAAACATCATCGACTAATTCCTACACTTAGAAACTAAACGGTAAACTAATAAGAACAGGCTAAGATAAAGATCGCTGCAGATCTATCTTAGCCTGTTTGTTTATTCTGACTATTGAGTGCGGCAATTCAGTAATGTGGTCGGGTGGCCTATCATATATTCTCTTGCTTTAACGCATCAATAATGTTTTCCTTTTTTACTTTTGCGCTGGAATATAGCATGACGGCACCAACAATGACAAATACGGCGACAATGACAGACACAATGCTTATCCATGGTAGGGTGAACCCGTAGCTAAATCTATTCGCAAATGCCCCATAGATCACATACATCACGACGAAACTGGCGGGCAGCCCGAAGAGCAGCGACTTGCCCCCGTAAAAAATACTTTCATAGTTCATCATTTTCGCAAAGCTTTTTGGCGTCATGCCAACGGATTTAAGCATCGCAAATTCTCGTTTTCTAAGGAATATCCCCGTGGAGATCGTATTAAAAATGTTCGCAATGGAAATCGCTGAGATCAATACGATAAAACCATAAGAAAAGACAGACATCAATAGAATCTGTTGCTCTTCGCTTTTCCTGGATTGATATAAATTACTGACATTCAGATTGGTCTCATGCATCTCTTCGATTTCCTGCTGTGTCTTCATCGGTTCCGTACTTTTCAAATGGAGGGAGGTGTGAACGTTAATTAGATCCTCATCGGCTGTCAATGTATTCAAGACCCGTTCCGAAACGATGATATCTAACCCGCCTATACCTATCGCGTTCATCCCCATAGGGGCTTGATCCGTTAATGCGGCAATGGTTACTTTGTTTAGCTTCGTATCTCTCACATTTGCTTCATAGATATTCGTTAATTCGATGACTTGACCGACCTTCGCATATACGGCCTTCGTCTGCACATATTTTCCTGTGTCCATATCATTGTAATGGATCGTATCCCTCACGATCGCGGCAGGATGCTCCGGGTCTGTGAGCCGTTCGTAATCTACGCCGACCGCTTTGGCATAGGTTTGCAGACTGAAATCATTCAAGGCATGGATCTTAATATCGTAAGGATATTTTCCGTTTTGCAGCAAACTCTTATCTTTCTTAACCTTCTCTTTCAGTTCATCGGCGATGAACACTTCATCAATCCAAGCGTTCTTATACAAATCATGCATCAGGTTATACTCCGTTACTCCATCCAGGGCTGCAATCGCTTGTACCAATGAATCGTCTATTCTTTTTCCATTGCTATACGATACGCCAATATCGAAATTGACGCCTTCTTGCGACATATTCAGAGATTGTTTCACTCCGGCAGTAAAAAAGGATACTGTCAAAAACAAAACAATGCTGATCACGAGCGAAAATACGGTGGCATGATATCTTCGTTTGTTCCGTTTTAGATTTTTCAATCCGATTTCCGCTTCAATGCCAAAGAGCTTGCGAATAAATTTCGATGTATTCACGGCTTTGAACGTGAGCTTTAAATCGCTTGTTTGACGAATGGCGTCCATGGCGGATACTTTGGATGCTTTGATCGCCGGGAGATACGTCGAAATGAAAATCGTCAGTATCGAGACAACACAGATGATCAAAAGCGTTAACGGCGTGACGATGAGCGTCAGCTTTTCAGTGGTCCATAACGCGCCTTGAATCATGGCATTCATGAACCAAAAGATAATTCCCGTCCCGGCAAGACCACATAAAATTCCAAGGGGAATGCTGATCGCACCAATGACGACCCCTTCAAAAAGCACAGCGTTTCTCTTCTGCCTTTTCGTAGCCCCCACGCTCGCGAACATCCCTAAATGGCGGGTACGTTCCGAAACGGATATCGCGAAAGCATTATAGATAAGCGAAACCGAGCCGAGCATAATAACGGCTATCAGGATCACCGATAGGGAGTATATGGTACTGTATGAGGCTTTGTTTTTGGACAAGCCGTAATAATGAAGTAAATCGTTATTAAATTGGACCCTCCCGATGCCGTTTCTTTCAGCCAAATTCTCGGCATGCGTGAACAAGTTCGGATTAATCTTCTGAAGGGCCACCGCCGCATTGACTCCTTCGTTTGCTCCGGTAAGCGTGTCATCGAGATAGCTAATAACCGTATATCCTGGAGCCCAGT
The DNA here is from genome assembly GCF_042887565.1 of Paenibacillus sp. NPDC057934. Taxonomy (NCBI): domain Bacteria; kingdom Bacillati; phylum Bacillota; class Bacilli; order Caryophanales; family Paenibacillaceae; genus Paenibacillus; species Paenibacillus sp. NPDC057934. The sequence goes on along the minus strand of NZ_JBHVPB010000019.1, from coordinate 29,781 downwards.
CCGTTTCCCACATGGGGCGCTTGATGAACCCCACCACCGTATAATCCTTTGTCTTCATATGCTGTAACGTTTCGGCCAAAGTATCGTTTACCTTACGGAGCGGATCTCTTTCATTCAGGGGATGATCGCCCCCTTGCTGGAATCGTTCGCCAACGCGAAGGGTTAAGTGATCACCAATTTCGTATTTCACTTTAGCATTCGTTGCAACAGCTTCGGAAATAACGACTTCCTTGTCACTTTTCGGCAGACGCCCCTTACTTAAGCCAATTGGAAATTGCGCGAAAGCTTGTGCATCATATTCCTTGATGATCAAATACGGCTTATTGGGATCCTGCCCCCTATCTAATAAGGCATATCCAAGATCTCCTGTGACCGCAACCGTTTTGGTTGCATCATCGGCGCGTATCGCCGCGAGTTGTTCTTTGGTTACATCTTGATATTGGACATGCCACTCCCCACTATCCGCAATGGTCTGCCTGATCATTAAATCGGAAAAGGAAAAAACAAATGTAGCAACTGCCGTCACCATGGCCACTGAAATGATTACGCCGATGATGGTTACGAGCGTTCGTCGCTTGTTTTGCTTCAAATGCCGGAGGGTGAGCGTATTGACAATATTCATCGCCGGATCACCTCGTCTTTGGCAATTCTTCCGTCTTCAATCGAGATGATCCGATCGGCTTGTAAGGCGATTTGTTCGTCATGCGTAATAACGATCAGTGTTTGATGATAGGTTTTATTCAGCATTTTCAAAAGTTCGACGATCTCACTGCTATTCTTGCTATCCAAATTCCCCGTCGGCTCGTCTGCCAGCATGATCGCAGGATTGCCAATAATTGCTCTGCCAATCGAGACCCGTTGCTGCTGTCCACCAGATAATTGATTCGGCAGATGGTTAAGCCGATGCTGCAAATTTAGCGTACTGACAAGACTATCCAGATGCTTTTTATCTACTTTCTGCTTATCCAGCAGGAGCGGCAGCGTAATATTCTCCTCCACCGTCAGGACAGGAATCAGGTTGAAGAACTGGTAGATCAAACCGATTTGCCTGCGCCGAAAGATGGCCAGCTGTGTTTCGTTCAAGGCATACAGGTCCGTATCCTCGACAAAAACTTTACCGCTAGTCGGCCGATCCACGCCGCCCAGCATATGGAGAAGCGTCGATTTCCCCGAGCCGGACGGGCCGATGATCGCGACGAATTCACCTTTTTGAACGGAGAAAGAAACATCGTCAAGCGCCTTTACCACAGATTCACCTGTGCCGTACACTTTAGAAAGATGCTCCATTCTTAAAATCTCCAAAGGTATCCCTCCTTTCCTTGATACTCATTCCCAGAAATACTTCATCTTGCTATACCCAACATCCCATAGCGTTTCGTCTCCCTCAATGGTGATCCTAAGCTCATTTGCCTGCGGGAGATACATTTCAGACTCACCTATCTCATGGCCTTGATCTCCTGCAGATATGCTAAGGTACTCATTCCCATCGACGGAAACACTGATACTTCCATAATTAACCTTTTGGTCAAATATGCCATAATTTATGAAAAGATACATCTCCTCCTCAATGCCTAACGTGTACGTATACGTTTCCTTCATTGTTCCTTCGGTACTATACACATTATATTGGGGTTTCACGTTGTGACCGCCAATGATGAGACTGGACGGTTTAGTTCCCGCTGCTGGATTTCCGGTGCTGTCTTTCAATTCATCTATAGCTATAAAAGGACCCATTTCTTTGGTGAACACTTTATCAACCACTACAAAGCACCCCCATATCCCGCTCATAAGGACAACTGTGGAAATACCTGTAACCGCTATATTCCTCCAGACGTTTGTTGTACGAAATCCAAGCTTATACGCCCTGAATCCAACTGCTGCGCCTATTGTGTTCTGAATGACGTCGTTCGTGTCGAAGCTGCCCAGCATCGTTATTCCCTGAATGGTCTCCAGTACGAATATGGACAAGATGAACAATGTAATAAATCGGACAAAGCTAGTCCGGTATAACAACGGAATTAAGATTCCAAACGGGGTGAAGGCTATGAAATTTCCAATACCCACAAAATCCATTAACGTTGGATGCAGAAAATCAGGTAGACTTGGCATCTTAAAAAACTGTCTGGTAAAAAAATGAAGGTGTGCTCAGTAGCGTACCCTGCCTTACCTGCTCTACCGAAAGCGAAAAACAAAAAATAAAGAACTAAAATAGAGTAGGATATGGTCAGGAACAAAAGAATCTTACGTTGTTGCTTCAATTGCAATTGCATTGTCTTACCTCCATCGCTTATCTGATGGATATCATTGTATCTGTCTAACATGACTTTCCGGTGACGATGAAGGTGACAATTCAGTCACTTAGTCCCTAAATGACTTGCTTATAAAATTTAATCCGAAACTGCGTGCCTTGCCCGCTATCGCTCGTCACATCGATCACTCCGTTCTGGCTGGCAATGATGCTGTTAGCCATCGCAAGCCCTATACCGATGCTCCCTTCGCTGGCATTTTTTCCTTTGTAAAAACGTTTGAAAATATAAGGTAAATCTTCTTTTGGAATGCCTTGTCCATTGTCAGCAATAATGAGTTCCGTAAATAAAGCATTTTCGGAAAATGTGATCGAAATGGCTCCGCCTTCCTGCGTGTGCTCTACACCGTTTTTCAAAATATTGAGGACTGCTTCGACAGTCCAATTGAAATCGCCGATAAAGGTGACTTCGTCATCTCCCGTGATGAAAAGATTTTGTCCCTTAATATCCATCGGGATCATCACCGGCTCTAATGCCTTTTGAATAAGCTTTTTCAACGAAATTACATCTTTTTTGAATGGGATGGTTTTCGCGTCCATTTTAGATAGTTTTAATAAGGAGGAAACAAGCCAATCGATGCGTTCAAGCTGAACGCGAATATGATGGGTGAACTCTGTTCTTTTGGCGGGAGGCAAGTCAGGGGCGCTTAACAAATCCGCCATTACCGTCATGGAAGTAAGCGGCGTTTTGAGCTGATGCGAAATATCGGATATGGCATCCGTTAGCTGAAGCTTATCCAGCTGCAGGAGCGACCGGTGTTCCGATAGCATAAGCGTCACCTTATAAATATCATTTTTTAGAATGCTAAGCTCACCTTCCTGATTATCCCGAACGTCAAGCGTATCGTTACCGTTGCTAATCTCCCGCAAATAGATGGACAGCTTCTCTAGCTCGCGGTATCTCCATCTCGTGAATAACAAGCTACTGGCAATAAGCAGAATGGATAGACTAAAAACAAACACTGCTGTGACAAACGAAATGAACGCAGACACAATGATTGCCGTTACGCTAATGGAGCCCATAATGAGCAATAACATTTGAATTTCCCTATTACGCAGCATCTAATCACCAACCTTATAGCCTAAACCACGTACTGTTTTGATCAAAGCCGGTTGCCCTGGATCATCCTCCAGTTTTTCCCTCAGCCTTTTGATATAAACCGTTAAGGTATTGTCGTTCACGAACTCGCCAGCCACGTCCCAGATTTGCTCTAGAAGCTGATTTCTTGTGAGAACCTGTCCAAGGTGGTTGCCGAAGATCAGCAATAAGCGATATTCTAAGGCGGTCAGCGAAACCTCGGCGCCGTTTTTATACACTTTACCTTCCAGCGTATGGATACGGACATTGTCAATATCTATGATCGCTCCTGTGTGGGGCGACTTCTGGTATCTCCGCAAAACAGTCTTGATCCGGGAGAGAAGCTCACGAACCCGAAACGGTTTTGTAATGTAATCATCAGCTCCCATATCAAGCCCCATCACAACATTGACCTCATCGTCGATCACCGTCAGGAAAATGACCGGAATGTCCCGCCGCTCTTTCACCATCCTGCACAATTCATAACCGCTTCCGTCCGGAAGCTGTAAATCGAACAGGCACAAAGTAAACAGATCGATATCTTCTTCGAGTACCTTTTTGGCTGAGGCGACATCATGGCATAGAACTGTTGAATAATGATCCTGCTGTAGTGAATATTCCAGACCTGAGGCGATCGTCTTATCATCTTCGACTAATAAAATTTTCATATAGGGATCATCCTTACGATTAGGTTAATTATTCAAATTTTTCAGGCTTAATGGATCTATCGGCTAAAAATGTGAAATATATTCAAGTGCTGTTGTTCCATATACACTCTTAAAGTGTTTATTTAAGTGCGTTAAATCAAAAAAACCGCATGCAGCTACCGCTGAATAGATATCTCTATTTTTCTCAATCAACTGCTTTGCCCGTTCTACTTTGCAATTAAGGAAGTATTGGTAGGGTGAAATTCCAGTATGAGCCTTGAATAAGCGGATAAATTGATATTTCGATAAATCAAGCTCTGTACAGATCTCATCAAGTTTGAGGACATGTTCCAGGTTCCCATAAATCATATCCTTTGCTTTTCTTATGATCGAGCCATCCTTCTTGTCGTCCAAAGAAAGATTGGTCTGCAGCACAAGACTATCCGTCAGAGATAGGAACAATTCACTGCATAACGCCTCATCTTTTTCGCTTAATATTGCTTGAGACAGGTTTACAACTCGTTGTCCAAGTCTGTTATCGTACAAGATAGGCGTTGAAAAGCGTACAATATCCTTTTTTCCAATCCCCTCTAGTAGCATTTGCGTATCAATATATAACATCACATAATCAAGGCCTGACTTATCATGTGCCATACCGTCATGTACCTGTTCTGGATTGAAGAACATCACACCATTTTGATGAGATAATTGCAAGCTGCCATCTATGTGATAATGTTGAATACCGCGCAGAGTTACGCCAATTGCATACTCCTTGTGAGCGTGTTTTTTATATTTGAATTCCGTCATACTTGCCGATAATGCAGTAATACCTGCCGATTTTTTATAGAGAAATTTCTCCATTATAGCACCTCTACATATACTTATCTAAATCCAGATCATGACGCCAGCATAAACTAATAAAATGGCCATCATAACACTAACAATCTTATTGTGCTTCTGTAAGAACTCTTTAAAGATCGTGCCGAACAGTACCCATGTTATAAAAGCTAAAAATCCGATCAATGTTATCACAATAACAATTAGCATTATAGCAGGGGCCCCACTGTAATAGGGCAGGACAAATGTTGGAATTACAGTCAATGTGAATAATACTAATTTTGGATTTAAAAACTGCATCATGAAGCCAGACAAAAAGGTGGCCGCTTGGTTTTCGGTTTTATCCGACGAACTCTTTCTACATATCAGATAAGCCAGATAGAGCATATAAAGGCTGCCGATAAGCTGCATAATAACTAATACTTTCGGAAGTAGCGTTATTAGCAAATTATTCAGAACAGCGGAAATAACAAGTAATAAACCAAAACCCACCGTTGCTCCATACGAATATTTTAATGCTTGTTTTGCCCCAAAATGATTCACAGTAGACAATATGACGATATTCGTAGGCCCTGGTGTAAACGTGGCTATCACACAGTAAATTAAAAAAGATGTAGCGTCCATGAGAAGGCTCCTTTCAAGCGGTTCTCACATCCTACATCTTTTAATGAGTGACATATAGTATATTATTGCTGATCATAAGCTCATCTGCAGGTGTACAAATTTACTCAGTTAATCAGTCCCGGCCCGCCTCGTACAGCTTCTGCGCTACATAGGCCGGCTTTACGAATGCATCCGTCATATGGTCTCCGTCGCCAACAATCAAGCGGAACATGCCAAGCCGCGAAGCCATATGCGGATACCATCCAAGGCCCTCTGCTCCTGTAAAAACGTTGTCCTGGTAAAAAAACAAATAGCTGCTAGGTGTGGTGAGTGTATAGAATTTTTTAAGATCCAACTTCTCAAAGAGTGGTTTAGCCGGTTCCGGAGTGACGCCCGCGTATATCCACTTGGCCTGCTCCAAAGTCGCTGTATTCACGAATAATGCCCGAAACAGCGCGAACGGAAGCATAATCGTATCATCCTTCGAGGCGGTTCTGAGCTGTGCGAATCCTTGCGCCGTTTGGGTCGGTAACTCGTCGACTATAGCTTCGCCGTCTTTTAATACAAATGCGTCCCAGAAGACAAGCCGCTTAATACGATCTGGTATCTGTTCCGCAACCTTCTGGATGACTGATCCGCCGAAGCTATGCCCGACGAGAATGATATCATGCAGGTTCATGCTTGTTATATAGTCGACGACAGACTTCGTAATCATGGCATGCGTGACGGCTTTGTTCGAGTCTTTACCGTGTCCTGCGTACTCTGGCGTATAGACGATATGCCCTCTCTTGCGCAGCTCCGCTGCTATGCCGTCCCAGAAGTGGGCGTCAGCCCAGGAGCCATGTACAAGTACAAAGGTCAGTTGTTGCTCAGAAGGCTGCCGGTGACTTTCACCTGAGAAATAAGGGGCATAATAAACACCGGTGGGTAATCGGTAATTAGAATATGGGAATTGAAAATTTTGTGGCCCATAAGGAAACATGCACAAACATCCTCTCAATAACGATATAACTCAGCTTATGCCTAATGCTTTTGAGAGGTTCCTCATGGCTCCCATTATGAAATTCAACTCCAACTCCTCAATTTGGAACAACCTTCAGTCCCTTCATACGCATCCACCAGCCCCCAATCAAGACGGTAACCACGTAGACTACGCCACAGGTTAAGAACAAAGGCTTCAAGTTATTCTCAACATAGAGCAATGAGCCAATCATCGGACCAAGCGCACTGCCTATATACCGAACCAAGTTATACACACCGATAACAGTAGCACGTTCCTCTGGAAATTGCTCCGCCAGAATCGTCGTTGGCATGGATGTCGTTAGTCCCATCGTAAAGCCGAATAGACAGACATCCACAATCAAAAACGGCAGTGACAGATGGGCGGTTAACGCAAACAGAACGACACTAAACGCTTGAAAGAGAAAGGCATACAATACGCCTCTGTCGCTTCCCATTACATTACGCATCCAACTCCCCATTCTAATACTCACAATCGTACAGACGGACATCAGGAGGAGTACAGTACCAACTTTCCCTGAAGACATGCTGTAAAACGTACTTAAGATTTGGGGCACGAATACAATGTATACCAAATAAATAACAAACTGGATGGATCCATACAATACGACGACAGCGCCAAGATGATTACGGAAAATAATCGTGAGCGATTTTAGACTAAAGCCTTGTGCAGATACTGTCTGTGACTTGGTCTCGGGCAGGAACTTCATGTTAGCGAACAGAAGCAACAGTATGATGAGTGTTAAAAAGATAAACACACCCTGGTAACCGAACTTCTCTCCAATTATGCCACCCAGAAGTGGCCCTAAAGCAGGCGCAAGTAAAAGCATAAGCTGATAAGTTGCCATTCCCTTTGCCAACTCTTTTCCACGGAACAAATCCCCAATTACGGCTGCCCCTATAACAGGAACTGCTGCTGAACCTATACCCTGCAAGACGCGAAACACCAGGAATAAACCAATGGAATGAGAGAATGCGCAGCCTAAAGATGCCACACAATATAAGACAAGCGCAGGTATAAGCACTTTTCTTCTTCCTCTGGAATCTGCCAGCGGTCCGAACACGATCTGCATAACCGCTAGAGCAATCAAAAATAATGAGACCGTCAAGCTCATTAAATAACTTGTTGTATTCAGCTCATTTTGCATGTCGGACAACAGAGGTGTATATAAGTTTTGTCCTAGGGATCCTGTAAAGGCACTGAAACCAACAAGATATAAAATAAGACGTAGATTCATAATAACTTTCTCCCTTTCTCCTCAACTGACTATTAGTCAGTTTTCTGATGTCCAGCTTATTATATTGACTAACTGACTAATAGTCAATAAAATAAAAAATACAAAAGGGAGGATAAATACCTTGAAAAGAGTCAACAAAAAACCTGAGATCAGGCGCCATGAAATCATAGAGACCTCATTGGAACTCTTTAGAGAGAAGGGTTACGATCAAACTGCTGTAAGCGATATTGTCAAAAAACTAGGCATCGCTCAAGGTACGTTTTTTTATCATTTCAAAACTAAAAAAGATATTATGATCGCCATCGTGGAGCGCTTGGTCGATGAAAAGATCACCAAGATCAAAGCGTTAGCTGAAACCGATGAAATGAATGCGGAGGCAAAACTCTACGCCATCTTGTGGAGACAATCCTACGATGATGAGAGCATCATCGAATTTCTGCACCACGAATATAATGCATCGATTCACCAGAAAGTCCTCGTACAAATCGTCCAGGAAAGCGTCCCTTATGTGATACAAATTCTGGAGCAAGGGATAGCCGAAGGGATCTTTCAAATTCAAGACCTGCAGGAAACCGCTGAATTCATACTCATTGGGGTGAATATTATGTTTGATACAGGGGTTTTCTCGTGGCAGGAAAATACATTAGACCAAAAAAAATTGGCGTTCAATCGAATCGTCGAGCGTATGCTCGGGAATTCCTTTACCTTTTCTAACCCTAAAACGCTAGAGAAATGATAATGCGGTACGAAACATCACTGTATAAATAACGAGACCACTCCTGCAAATCCTGGAGTGGTCTCGTTATTTTTGAATCGTATTAAACTTTCCTAATCCTCAACATACTGTTAGCACCCTTTTGAAACTCATAACCAACTTTGATTTCTTCTGCAATATAACCTTGGCTTTGGATAAAATCAATTAACTGATCTAGATGCTCATATCGATTACAAGATAGGTCCACCAAGGGGAATATGCGTATCTCTTCCTTGGTAACACGCATTAACTCCTGTATAGCTTGCAAGTGGAAATCATAATCCAATCGATCAGCGTACATAAATAAAAAATGGGCAGATAGCGTTAAATCAAATTCTTTATCACCAAAAGGCAATACAGGTAAAACAGCAGGAACATAACGATTAGGGAATTCTTTCATATCATTGGCACAATCATTTAGTGCTTGTAATCTATGGTTTCGTAGTCCATCTACAGACTTAAAATAATCCCATTCGTAATTCTCCTGTGCTTTTCCCATGTTCAACATGGCATGTTCAATATCTTCGGCTCCTTTTGCAGCAAGCTGATCATATCGGTGAAAATAAGCGATGTCTGTTGCAGTCACATCTGCTCCGTGCTGGTTGGCACTTGCAGTGAAAGAACATGCACCCGCCGGGCAATCAAGGATTTTCTGTCCTTTTAACTCCTCTTTAGAAAGACCAAACATCAACATGTACTCATCAAATGTTCTTCCAATAAAAACAATCCGGCTTAAATCCAATTTAACCTCTGCTCTACTCATCTCATCTCACCTGTCCTCTTCTCAACTGGTCTCATCTAACTGGATTACTCATAAAAAATTATACCAATAAATGTTATAAAAAAACCACATTTGTCGCCTATTCAGCAGAAACTTTCCGTCACGTGCGGTGCGGTTTAGCTTAGCGCCTCTAACAGCGAAAAAACAACCATCGACGATGGTAACTCGTCAATGGTTGTTCATGTAACTTGTTTACTTGTCGATCAGTTCGGTTGTCTTGAGCAGCCGTGCGATCAATGCCGCCACTTCGGCGCGCGTCATGTTCGATTTCGGGCTGAGCACCTGCGGGCCGTTGCCCTGTACAATGCCAGCCGCAATCAAGCGGGCGGCATCTGCTCTCGCCCAAACGGACACGTTAGCCGCATCGTCGTAGCCAGCCAGCAAAGAAGCAATCTGCTCTTGGCTCAGATCAGTCTGCGGCTCGATCAAATTGTAAGCCCGGGCGATCATGGCAAAGCCCTGCTCGCGCGTAATCTGCTGGTCTCCGTAGAAGCTGCCGTCGTCATAGCCACGTACAATACCGAACTCGCTCGCGATCGCCACGGCATTCCGATACCAAGCGGCCGTAGGAACGTCTGGATATAGGGAGCTCGGTGCATCTTGGCGCATGAGTCCCAGACCCGTGACAACAATCTCCGAAAACTCGGAGCGTGTTACGTTACGATCTGGCGAAAACGTATTGTTCCCGGTTCCCGTAAGATCAAGTCTCGCGGCAATATTGTTCACATCCGCCTTGCCCCAGTGTTTCTTCACGTCATCGAAATCCTGCGGATTCCAGATGACTGAGTAAGTACCATGGCTGCGCAAATCGTTAATCAATGCATAATAACGGCTATTGAGCTTGGTTACAACCGTAGGCACGTGGTACACACTGCCATCCGGATTAATGAAGACGCCTGTCGTAATGCGGTTCGGATCAATGCCTTCCGGAAGAGCGATGTATTTCGCCGCATATCCGTTCAATTGCTCCGCTCTTATTGTCTTGCCGTCATGCGAGAAGGTCAAGTCGAGATCAACGGGACTGACCAATAGTTCGTAGCCTTCCGCTGCCGCTTTGTTTTTAGCAAGGTTAATCAAGGAGTCCGAAGAACGTGCAATAGCAATATGAACTGCAATATCGCTAAGTGCGGCATTGCCTAATTGACTGGACAACCCGCCCAAGTTCATTTTTCCGGCCGGAATCGGATAAATGGCTAGAGGGTTGCTGATTTCTAGGCTCGCGCTCTTGTCTGCCAATTGCTTAACAGAAGCCGCTGTCAATCCATCAACCTTCACGTCACCATCGTTCGGGGAGTGAATCGCAAGCTTCTGTCCGTTGCCTTGCGACAAGGTAGCATTCAGTTTGCTCAAATCCACTTGAACAGAAGTTTGCTTACGGTCGCCGCTGGTTGTTGTGTTACCGTTCGCGAACGTGCCATCTTTGCCATTTACAGAGGTTTCAATACCCGGTTCTTCCGGTTTTCGCGTTACAGGAGTAGTCGGTGTGACGGTGCTTTCTCCGGAATTTCCGTTACCACCGGTATCTCCACTACCGCTAGATTCCCTGATTACGGTCAGCGTATACAACGTTACGTTTCCCTTGGAATCGGTCACCTTTACAACGATTGTATTTTGGCCTTCTTTCAAAAGCAGATTGCCACTTACCTGACCGTTAGGAACTTCTTCGTACACCGCGTTATTGACGGAGACCTCGATCTTCGCATTTGTATCAAGCGCTGTCAGAAGAAGGGTTATAGCATAAACATTATTACTTACGGAAGCTGCATACTGGTTCGAACTTCCGCTAGAGACTGGCACCAGTTGGATTGGCGTACTGTCCCAACTGTTGAGCTGAAGCTCGCTCAGGGAAGAATAGTTTGAAGTATCTACGGTCATCGGCTTTGTTTCTTTTGCCGTTTTCCCATCTTTTGTAGCGGTCACTTCAACGGTATAGTTACCATCCGCTAGGTCGGCAGCTGGTTGGAAACTCCAAGTACCGTCTGCTTTGACAGTAGCTGGCTTGGAATCTACTACATTACCGTCTTTGTCTTTAATTGTGACATTTACGGCTGCTCCTGCATCCGTTGTTCCTTTAAAATCAGGTTTAGGCACGGAAACAGTGTTTCCGCTTGGTTCAGTGATTGTTAATACTGGAAGCGAAGTATCTACGGTCATCGGCTTTGTTTCTTTTGCCGTTTTCCCATCTTTTGTAGCAGTCACTTCAACGGTATAGTTACCATCCGCCAGGTCGGACGTTGGTTCGTAGCTCCAAGTACCGTCTGCTTTGACAGTAGCTGGCGTGGAATCTACTACATTACCGGCTTTGTCTTTAATGGCGACAATTACAGCTGCTCCTGCATCCGTTGTTCCTTTAAACTCAGGTTTAGACACGGAAACAGTATTGCCACTTGGTTCGGTGATTGTTAATACTGGTGCTGGTAACACCACATTTATCAAGGCTGACTTTGTTACTGTCCTGTTGTTGTTAGCAGCGGTTGCCTCAATCTTGTAGCTGCCTTCGATTAAACTCACATTTGGAATAAACGTCCAGTTCCCGTTGTTATCAACAGTTGCTGGACCACCTGCGCCTGTTACTGGATTGCCATTTGAATCTTTGATTACTATATTCACGGCAGAACCAGGTTCGACGGTGCCTGCAATGGTTGGCTTGCCTACAGTTACCGGATCAACGCTAGGTTGAGTAATGTTTAGAGCAGCGTCAAATGGATCGATCGCATTCATATTAAATGAATGGGCAGGTACACCATTTGTACCTTGCAGGGAACCGGATCCATCATAAGATACGTTGACTGTTTTATCAGTGACATCCGTTCCGCTCGGCAGCGTGAGAATCAACTTTGTATTGTCCGTGGAATCAACTTTATAGTCTCCAGCATTAATCGTTACTGGATTACCGTCAACTTTAATTTCAAATCCATTCAGATTCGGCAAAGCGCCTAGCTTTTGGTCGAAACTAAGCGTAATTTTATTCCTGCTCGCTACATTTTGCTCAAGCACGGCATTATCTAATACCGGCGCCGGAGCAGCGAAGGTAAAATATTGCCCGTCAGTTAATGCTACTTTTGTTGTAGTCGTGTAGTAGGCAACACCATTCGACGAAATTTCAGTGAATGGATATTCCTTAGCGCCTGTGAAATCTGTCGCGCTATTGCTTACTACTAATGTTGCACCTGATGGGACGGCACTTTTAGCAATAGTTAGCTGCACCTGACCAACGTTGTTGGTGTTTTTCACTTTCCAAATACGGTCTGCATAGTTCTTCCGGGTTGTACCGAGGGGCGTGTTAAATACTAAAGTCTTGCCATTGTCACCCCAGATTAAATATTGTCCATCTGCAAGTGTACCCGTATTTGCCTCATTTGTGTCAGATAGTTCATCTATCCCGATGACAACTTGGTCTCCCGCATTAACGCTACGGCTTTGTTTTTGAAGCAAGCCTTCGGCACCATCATTTGCAATACCGGCAATATTGTTTTTGTATACGCCGTCAGCAGTCCATACTACATTGTCAGTTGATGCAATATAGTTTGAATTCCCGGTATTTAATGTAATCCCGTACTTCACCGCTAGATAGGTTTCAATTTTGGCACGTTCAGTTTTTGTGCTACTGTCATAAACAATGATTTCGGCGATGTCGCCGTTGAAATTTCTATAATTACTACTGTTACCTTTAGATACGGTACCACCAATAACGGGCGTTATATCCAATGGACCAAACGTTGCTTTTCTAGTCAGGGTTTGATTCTGTCCGTTGAATCGACCTTCATGTTGAGGATCACTAATATCGAAATTTGCCATCCCGGGTTGAGAGACGGGAATCGGATAGTTAATCGTAGAATATGTACTGTTAATCCCGTTACCTACGTATAAAACGTTGCCTTCATTGCTGAGGATACCCGGACCATAATTTTTACTGCTGGAACTGGAACCAAGAATAACTCCGTTTGGATTCTTGAATACCGCATAGACATCCGAGTAGGTGATTCCTTTGTCTCCTACAAATTTTGTCTTTTGCCCAGCATCAAGCACTCCGCTATTCCCACTTATCGTAACGATAGGGTTAAAATTCACGCCATTCGCTGCAAGCTTCGGTGTTCCGTACACATTAAATACGACTGAGCCGGTTTTATCCTCCCAATCAGTGATTGTATTCGTTCCATCAGCCGTTACACCATCGTTCGCTTTTAACCATAGAACTGGCTTACTGGCTCCGCCTCCTGGAACGGCATCAACTGCGGCTTCTACCTTTGAAGAAAAACCCACCATCGACAAACTATTTGCCACAAGTGTCAGTGACAATATCGCCGCAAAAGGACGATTCCTCCATTTTTGTTGCTTAAAGCTCCTTTGCACTCATATTCCTCCTATTCTTCTAAGGACCTGTTGCTTTTAGTCCCAAAGCATTATCCACGACGAATCCCATCTACACAAAATGACAAAATACGCCACATTACACAGTCTAATGACCCCGACCTAGACAAAATCTGAACAACTCATGCAACAACACAAAAAAGGCTGCCCTATGAGGGAACAAAGCGACGTTTTCGCTTTCTCTCTCAGATGCAACCTTTTAATCTTAGTTAACGGACTTGAAATTTTTGAAGAAATGCTCTAATCAGCGGGTGAACCATATTTTTGAATGCTGAGCGTTCAGGCTGAAATAGCGTCCCAGATCTTGCGAAGCCAATTGAATAGCTTGAGGTATAGCGATATGAGCCGCAACTTCTGCGTCGAAGTCACCAATTAATCCAATCTTACTCATACTCATAGATACCCCTCCCATAATTTTAAAAGTATTTATCATAAAAAAGGAAAATTATAATATTCACAGTACGTCCCGTCAACTAAATTCTGATTCATTGAACTTTTTCAAACCCCCGCAGAAGCCTATTATGATTAGACATTACCTTGCACATTCATCCAAGGATCATTAAATACACAAATCCGATTTGTAATATTGGATTAACAAAAATAGAGCAAGTGATTAACATATTAAACTTTTGCTCCATAGCAATATTAGTAACACCTCTCCAGCGGACAATCATTTTCATTAACACTTGTAGCATAATAAAAAATAAATTGTATCCTACAAAAAGATAGTCCTTAATAAATGCTTTGATGTCGTATACACCGAATAGATAAAAATCAAACGAATTATCAATATGATAGTCATCGTATAGACTAAACAAAATACTAAGAATTAAAAGTATGTAACTCGTAGTAAAGGACCATTCTAATAGCTTCATATGGTCCCCATTTGCAGCTCGATTAATTAATAATCCAGCTACTACGAAACATATAACCCCTGCAACAACAAAAGCTAATTCTTTAATTTCCATTGAACTCTCCTAACTCCTAACTATCAACATCACATCTGTAAATGTATATACGTTCCAATTATTACTCTGTTCCATAATTTCAATCACCTCGACTTGTCCCAACCTTCTTAAGCCTGCCATGAAATAATGTACACTTATCAAATCATAAATCGGCTTTTGAAGTTAAAAAAAGGAGAGGCTTTGCGCCCCTCTATTGAATACGATAGGGTTCCCCGTAATGAACGGATAGTTACTTTTGCCCGTCAAGAATAAACATCGATGCATCTTGTCCCATGAATATTTTATTTCCGTTATAAAAAGTTTTGGATCGGATATTTCCATACCCGATTTTTGTCATCTTGGCGGTTAACTCCTCTTGATGGAATCCGTTATGAACGAGATCTGAAGCGATATTTTCATTTTTATCAAAATCTACGATCAGCAAATGTCCCCCTTCATTGAGAACATCATATAATCTAGATAGAACCAATTCATAATCATCAATATGAAGTAAAACCTGAGCCATAAAAATATAGTCCGCACGTAAATCCGATAAACCTTCCTTTTCAAAATCAAAGCACAAGGTATCTGCATTTTTAATATTGAAATCGGAGATTTTTTGTTTAATTTGATTAATCATATTTGGTGAGGTATCTAGAAAAAGTACGGAATGAAAATCGTTAAGCAGGTTCATGCCAAGTAGACCGGTTCCACTCCCAAAATCAATAGCCGTCTTGCCTTTTGCATCTACTAAATATTCACGAATGGCATCTGATGATACCTTGGCAATTTGGATTCGTTCAGGAGTGTCGTATGTGTCCGCTATCATTTCAAACTTATCTGTATTTCCCATTTGTATCTCCCCCATCTGCTTCATCTAGGCTTATCTCTGAAGAATCCTCTCCGTATAACTCTGTCATATGCTCCATATGAGCCGCTCCCCAATCATTCATTACCTGTAGCACTGTACTTAAACCTTTACCGTAATCCGAAATCGAATATTCTACTTTTGGAGGAATTTGGTTATAAACTACGCGAAGTACAATGTCGTTGTACTCAAGTTCTCTTAATTGCTGGGTGAGCATCTTTTTGTTTATATCCGGGATTGCTTTTTGCAGCTCGCTGAATCTCATTGTACCGTTTGAAATCAACTGAAGCAGAATAGCTGGCTTCCACTTTCCAATTAAAATATCGAGAGCTGATTTAAATTTACAATATTCTTTCATTGCAACCTCCCACTTTTCCTTTACTCTGTTTAGGTAACTTTTTATTTACTAGGTTTAGAAAAAGTGCCTACTTCCTTCATTTAAATACTAGAGTTTATTATACCTTTAGAGAATGTGAAAAATAAGGAGGGGCATCATTCATGAATATCGCATTATGGATCGTGCAAGGACTTGCAGCACTAGGTTTTGTCTACTCAGGCTGGTTAAAGGCCTTTCAGTATGAAAAAGCCGCGGCGTCTTGGGGTTGGGTAAAAGACGTTCCCAAAACGTTCGTCGTCTCTATCGGGTTAGCAGAGTTGCTTGGGGCAATTGGAATTATCCTACCCTTGGCGCTGAATATTGTGCCTATATTAACGCCAGTTGCTGCAACTGGACTTGCTGTGACTGTTTTATTCGGAGCTCTATTCCATATTAGACGCAAAGAGTATCGAAATATCGGCGTGAATATTGTCTTCTTCGCGCTAACTGTATTTGTTGCTTTGAGTCGTTTTTAAACCGACGTTATTACACCGAAAACAAAGAAGAGGGGGGGATCAGCCTCCCTCTTTTTTATGCACTTGTTGCTACAGCCAATGGATTTAGGTTTATCCCCGTCTACGCCAGTTACGTACTCCGAATGAGAGAGCAACATTTCAAAATCCCCCCTGTGATATAACTAGACATATATTCAAAACAAGGAGATGAGAGAATGAGTAGTTTGAAAGGGAAAGTCGCTCTAGTAACAGGTGCTAGCCGGGGGATTGGCCGGAGCATCGCATTGCGTCTGGCACAGGATGGCGCTTGTGTCGCCGTGCATTATGGAACAAGACGGAATGAAGCCGATGAAGTGGTTCACATCATTCGACAAAGTCGCGGAGATGCATTCTCAATTGGTGCGGACTTAAGCAATCTTAACGGTATACATGATCTATATGCGACGTTGGATGAGAATCTTCGGGAACGTACAGGCGACGGCCGGTTCGATATTCTGGTGAATAACGCAGGCATTGGCCAAATTCTTTCAATAGAAGAGACCACAGAACAATCTTTTGAAGAGGTTATGAGCATTAATGTTAAAGCACCCCTTTTTGTTACCCAACAAGCTTTGCCGCGTCTGAAAGATGGGGGACGCATTATTAATATCTCATCGTTTGTTTCAAGAGTGGCCTCTCCGAGTGTTTTTGCCTACAGCATGTCAAAAGGAGCAATCGATACATTTACCCACATGCTGGCTCAGCAACTTGGTGGTCGTAATATCACGGTGAATGCCATCCGGCCTGGCATTATTAATACAGAGATGAATGCGGAGACACTCCAAGATCCTAATGGACAGAAGTCTGCCGCGGGTCTTTCAACGTTCAAAAGGTGGGGGGAGCCGGAAGATGTGGCCGATATTGCTGCTTTTCTCGCTTCAACGGATAGTCGTTGGATCACCGGCCAATTGATTGATGCAAGCGGCGGTTCTCATCTGTAAATAAAGCGGGTTCGGAAGCCTCGCTGAAGAGCAAGTCTTACGAACCCGTAAATCCCTTATTAATATTCTCCTTTAATCACAAAAAACGAGCCCCGGATCGTTCCCGCTAGTTTGGACTTTTGCCGGGCGAACTTAAACTTCCCTTCTAATTCCTGTGGGATCTCCATCCCCTCAGAAAGTTTGAAACCAACGGCCCGCTTCTTAGCGTCATCAATCGTATACATGACATTAATTCCAAGACCATCCTCATAAAAGACGTAGGTAAATTGGATATTTTCCACTTGAAAACGCGATGTTTCTAAAGGTTTGGCCGCAAACTCAATATCGCGCTCTTCTTTCAAAATTCGGTTCACATAATCAAGGCTCTCCTGACTTTCGCTAGCCGATACAACCGTAAACTCATGCTTGTATTTGTTCATAAAATAACGAGCCTCATTAGCACGTAAGCCAGCAAGTGCTTCTGCTACAGGTGAAGATTCTAACCCAACTGTAGATACATTTTTAAAATCAACGGTATAGGACATTTCCATCTCTCCTTTTATCTCATTATTTCCAAAAAAACTTACCGTTCATCCCTTCTTACCGCACTTCATCAACCAAAGCCGAATCGAGCGCCTTAACAAACGGGGTCCACTCCCCTGTCGTATATAGCAACAGCCGGTGCATTGCACGGGTACATGCCGTATAAAAATGCTTCCGTTCGCTCTCCCGCTGATACGTTTGCGGAGATGCATCATAGATCAGCACGGCATCGAACTCGACGCCTTTTGCTAAATACACAGGAAGCACCGATATCCCTTTCTCGAAGCGCTGGGTCTCCTTCGTAATGAGCCGCAATTCTGCATCCCCCTGCGCCGTCAACGCTTCATAAGCCTCCCGGCTCTCGGCAGCAGTCTTTGTAATGATTGCTATGGAATCGTAGCCTCCTGCTTTAAGCGAAGTAAGATCCTGCAGAATGCGGATTGCGCGATTTTCCACAGTATCTGCAACCACTAGCGATGGCTTCTCGCCGCTTCTATTAAAAGGTACAATCTCTTCGCCCGGCAGCAGTGATTTCGTGAACTCTACAATTTGCCGAGTAGATCGATAGCTTTGAACAAGCCGAATCAGACTCGTGTCCTCCGGGCCATAAAGACCGATCAGCGGCGAATTGACATCATGCAGCTGCGTAGCTTGTGGAAAAATTGCTTGCCCAAAGTCACCAAGCACAGTCATGCGGGCACGAGGAAACAAGCGTTTGAGGAAGACATACTGAAACGGCGAATAATCCTGACCTTCGTCAACGAAAATATGCCGCACCACAGTGTTCGTCCGCGTGCCTTCGAGCAGTTCTTTTAAATATAGAAATGGGGTTGCATCCTCATAAAAAAGCTCCTGCCGGCTCAGTTTATCCCTCGTTTGTCGACAAATCTCTGACCAATGCTGAGGCACTTCGGCCTCACCCGTCATTTGCAGATAAGACGCTTCATCGCTGAACAGCTGACTGTAGAGCCCAATCACATCAATGAACCGAAGTCGCTTCACCTCCCGTCGCAGCGGCTTGAAGTGTGCCTTCACAATCATCCTGCGCAGCATCTCTTCTTCCTGCAGGGCAAAATCGAAGATTTCCTCTTCCCCCTGCTCCGTCTCCGGACGATCCCCATAGAGATCCACGTACTGTTGCGTAAAATCAAAGACTGCCTGTTCCCGCTCATACTTCTTACGAAGCATGCTGTAGGCTTCCGCATATTGATCCGTATCGAGGTAATCCAGCTCATCCTGAACCCACCCCGCTTCCTGCTCCTGTCGCTCAAGCGAAGCCAGCTTTTGCAGCAGCCATTCCTGTAACAGTAACACGCGATTCATCAGCCGGATGGAACTGTCGTAGCTATAGAATTGAGCTTTCATCTGTTCAGCAGTAATCAGCTCACGATCCCGGAAAGTGATACTGTGGAACAGCATACCTTCCTTCCCTAGCCAAAGCGCATAGTTCTGGAGTGCGTGCAGAAAAGCCTCGGAAGCTTTATACTTCATACCGATCAGCCGTGCTTCTGCTTCCTCCGAGCCTGCCGCTGTCAGCACATATTCTATCTGCTCGAACGGATCTTCCAGAGTCATCGCGCCGCCAAGCCAATACGCAAGGTATTCCTGAAAGGTCGTCTGCTGCATATTCTCCTCACCAAGCTCAGGCAGAACGGTAGATACATAGCTGTTGAACATCGGATTAGGCGAAAAAAGTACGATCTGGTCCGCACTGAGCCGCTCCCGGTGCTTATACAATAGATAGGCTACCCGCTGCAGCGCTGCAGAGGTTTTGCCGCTCCCCGCCGCCCCTTGCACAATAAGCATATGGCTTTTATCATCGCGGATAATGACGTTCTGCTCCTTCTGAATTGTCGCCACGATACTCTTCATTTGGTTATCCGCGCCCTTACCAAGCACCTGCTGAAGCAGCTCATCCCCGATCGTCACGCTCGTGTCAAACACATTCTGAAGCTTACCCTCCCGAATCTGATATTGCCGCTTCAAGGTCATGTTTCCAGTAATTTGTCCGCCCGGTGTGTCATACCCGGCAGCCCCTGGTGAGTGATCGTAATACATGCTTGCAATGGGTGTCCGCCAGTCATAGACCAGAAAGTTTAGTCCGTCTTCATCGACAAAGGAGGAAACACCAATATAAACTTGCTCGTTAAGTTTCAACCCATCCTCATGAAAATCAATCCGCCCGAAGTACGGTGATGGCAACAGACGTTTCATGCTCTTATAACGCTGTAGCCGTAATTTATGACTGCGTTCCCGCTCGTTCAACAGCGCTTCTTGCTGCTTGATGCTATAGAAGGTCTCTTCGAAGTCCTCATCCGTACTCGTATTGACCGTAACTTCCTCCCAAAACTGCTTGCGAATGTCCACCACCTGATCACGCAGTCCGCTCACTTCCGGCTCCACTTCAGCGATTCTCAACTGTAATTCTTTCGTAACGGCATCCAGCCGTTCCTGTTCTTGCTGCCAATCCTTACCGTTAATCATCTCCTGAACACACTCCTTTTCGTTCGCGTTTGAGGATGAAAAAAAGACATTTGACAAACCCTGAATCCCCATGGTAAGATTAAGGTGTAGATAAGATGCGGTATTTATAAATTATTACATAAAATTTCAGTAGTGAATTAACTATATCATAAGGCTTAAATGGACGCAATCCATTTATTCAGCAGAAGAACCTGGCGAAGTCTGCCAGGTTCTTCTTTTCGTTCTCGCGAGAAGAATGTAAGTAATTTCGTTGAAGCTACAAATTCAGGTGATCGTAAACATGCTGACAGAGAAAACAAAACAGCAATCATAGTTTATGAAAACAAGCTGACCTCGGTCCTCCGAGGTCAGCTTGTTTTTTTAATTAACGTAATAGTAATGACAAACTATAGCGATACTAATCGGCGCGGGCATCAACTAGAATGTGCCGACACGATTTCGCCAGAATGGTCACCTCATGCATTTGATTTATGCCTGCAATGATTTTATTCACTTTGGCGGTCTTGGGAATATCGACAATCCTCAAAATCTTTCGGGGAAGCATGGCAGCCGGTAGGTGATTTTGCATAACTGATCAAACGCCAAAGCTTTGACGTCCTGATTGAAGAACCTAGTAAGAAGCACTTAACTCTTCATAGCATCTCTTTAATAGAGCTTCTTCTTCTTCTCTTATCTTTTCCAATAATTCAATTGATCGTATAATACTCCCCCTGTTGCGTGTGAAAGAATATTTCAGCAAGGTATTCCTGAGTAATAAAGAGTTTTTACATATTTGATCCAAATTGTAATCATTCTTGATATACCCTTCACACTTTAAATACTTTAATATTAAAGAAAGAGTTTTTTTATGTTCGTAAAATACATGGAATGAAGTAATATCGAGCGCACTGTAAAATTCCATATTTCTATGAATATCTTTACTGAGCCTAGTATATATATTATTAAAACCTAACCCCTCATCAATCATGTAATTCCTCTCAGATCTATACCTTCTTCGTGTATCTCTTGTGTATATATAATCTGCCAGTAGAACCATCATGTTATTAATATCAAAACTAAATTCATTACCCGATTCTCTAAACTTAATAAGCTTGGCTCCATTAAAGGAAAAATCCTCTTTCTCTATATTCAAATAAGCTTCTCTCAGCTCTGAAAATGGCACTTCAGCAAATATAAAATGCGATTCAAAAAAATCTGCAACAAAAAACACTTCTTTAGACAAATCATAGCCATGAATAAAGATTGGATGCGGGAATTTTGACTTTGACTCTATGTTATATAAACTTATAAGCGATCCATCAACAACTATATAAATATAATTTTCAAGATTAATAAGATTAATTAGAAAGAAAATGGGATCACCAATCATCGACTGTAATGTCGACAAATGTATATGTTCAACTTCAAGCCAAGGACATATTAAAAAACCATCATGTTGAAAAGTAAAGAAATCCAGCCAAGGCTTCGACTTTTCATCAAGCATCACACGGAGTTGCAAAAAATTTTGACTAAACCATGGCATATAATTCACATTGTGACCTTCTAGAATAGATAAAACAGATGTCTGATGCTGGTAAGGAGTTATGCATGGCATTTTTACCGGCAAAATAAACGATTCATGCAATATATCACCACTTTCTTTCAACTCTTCTCTTGTAAACAATAAACAGTAGTTTCTATTTCGCTCGAAATAAATTACTGATGTACAATAAAACCTTCGATCATCTCCCCCGCCTTAGCCTCTCTTTTATAAACATCGAATCTGTAGTACAGTTAGCAGCAAAATTGCAGTTCACTTGTTCCACAAGAAAGGAAACCAATACCCGAAGAAGTTATTAGTTCTAAAAAGTATCGCGCCCACCTATTTGAATCCTAATATATGCACAAAAAAATCACTATGAGTAAATATATTGAATTATTCTTACACTCTCAAAGGTTTATGATAATATTCACGCTTCGAAAGTTGAGGTACTATTTGGCTTGGCAGAGAGCGTGGTGATGTGCGTGCCGTTGTCAATATTAGATGTTTGGAAACAGCTTGATAACCAATCATCTGTCTATGCTGCAAGGTGGAAAAGCAGCTATTGGTCCATATTACTGTATTGAAACTGAAAATCAGATTATTGTTAATTTCTTTGACTATGTATTGAAGGGAATAGGTCAGTTCACACCTAAAGCTAGCTATGGGTTAAAATAGAATAGATATAAACGACCCTTTGATCATATAACTACACACTTGGGAGGACACCTTGAATGATTGATGCTCATATTCACCTTGAACAATATGAACCGGAGTTTATTACGAGCACACTGCGCGAGCTGCCCGGCGCGGGCGTCGAAGCGCTACTGGCTGTCTCCATGAATTACGAATCCTGCCTTCGCACGGAAAAGCTGGCTGCCCAGTATCCCGGACTCGTCCGGCCGGCTTACGGCTTCCACCCGGAGCAGCCGGTACCTTCGCCGGAGGAGACCGCCACGCTGCTGGAATGGATTGAAGCCCGCGCAGATGCGCTGACCGCCATAGGTGAGATCGGGTTGCCCTATTATACGCGGGCGGAAGCCCTCGAACGCGGCGAGTCTTTCGAGATGGCGCCGTACATCGCGCTGCTCGATAAGTTCTTGGAGCTGGCGGCGCGCCTTCGCAAGCCGGTCGTGCTGCATGCCGTGTACGAGGACGCCATGATCGCCTGCGATCTGATGGACAAACACGGCATTACCCGGGCCCATTTTCACTGGTTCAAGGGCCCGGAGGAGACGATCGCGCGGATGATCCAGCGCGGCGATTATGTCTCTTTCACGCCCGATCTCCTGTATGAGCAGGAGATCCAGGATCTGGCCCGCCGCTACCCGCAGGAGCTGGTGATGGCGGAGACGGACGGCCCCTGGCCCTTTGAAGGGCCATTCGCAGGCCGGACCACCCATCCGGCCATGATCCACGACGTGGCCGCCGCTTGGGGGGCGTTGCACGGCCATTCAGAGAGCCGGGCAAAAGAAATATTAACCGCAAACACTGTGCGGTTCTATGGGTTGTAACGCGAGGCCGTCAGGCTCCGGACCAGTAAAAACGACTTTTCCGTCCTCTAAGGGACGGCATCCGTTTCAGCGGGAAATATAAGAATGATTCATAGTGTAAAACATATAAATTCTTATATTTTGAAAGAGGACGTTGACCGCTTGGCGGCAACGCCCTCTTTTTAAGATGTCACAAATTATCGCTGGGGATGAGTATGGATTGTCCCAGCATCTCACCATCGGTTCTAGGCAAGCTTTTGATAACTTTCAATATTCGTCAATATCGTTCTGCTTTCATCAATCTCTGCCTCCGGGTAGCGTACCAGGTTCAGCGCATGCAGCGTTCTAGCGATATGAATACTCTCATGGAATTCCCCGCTTTCCTCCTCATATTTCCTGAACAAAATCTGCAGCAAACGGCGGGTTGTTTCCTCTTCGGCAAGACCAATCTTTGTTAACATATTCATAAGGCGGTAGCGGATCGAGAAATGTGCAACAACAGTTATGCCATCAGACATTGGGCGATAGCCAGACAACATTTCAAAACGAGTAACAAGCCAGTCAGTAGCCGGAGCACCAAGAAGTTTAAGTTCATCCTCCATATCGTATTGATTAAGGTACATTCCCTTTAACTTGGATGCTTCATCCGTATCTTTGCCGAGAATAAAATCCAGATCCAGATAATTATTGAACCAATACTCAATCTGCTGAGTTATGGGCAGCTGTTTTATTCTCTCCTTATGCTCCGCAAATCTTTTCATTTCGGGAAATGCCCTGTAATACGTCTCTTGACTCACCGTACGATCAAGATATTGGAAGTAGTCTTCATCATGATCCACCACAAAAGCCATGAAATCATCCGTCTTATTCAAGAGTTGCATTACATCCTGAAGCTCATCTACCACCTCAATCAGCATCTCTATGAATTTTGCACGCAGATCATTGGCTTCCTGAATTTCTGGTGCATCATCGTCCACTTCCTCTTTGTCATACAATTCGGACAGCCTGTACTCCAGCAGATATGCGAACTCATCCATTACTTCCGGCTGAGCCGGATCTTCATAGGAAAAATCACCCGCATTAAACTTTAAGCCGTTGCGTCCGTTCACCTGATTCGGCGTGTAGGAATCGTAGTACGACTCTATCGTTTTTTGCAAAGCTGCCAGGGTATTCCACCGTAACAGTACCCGTCCGTAAGTGGGCTCTGCATCCAACACAACAGCATATACGTCTTGATTACCCTCGGTTTTGGAAAAGTCCTCTAAGGTCCTACTGCAATGCTCTATAAACACTTCTTTAAATAAACTGAAATCAGGATCTGCCATCATTGCACCTCATGTTAGTATTTATTCCGGTTCTTTATCGGACTTTGCATGTTCACAAAGCTAATGTCCAATCATCTTCCATATTAGGGACTATCCCCCTTTGAAGTATGGCATAGCAATCTATTGGCCGTAAAGAGTAGAACGACTTACGAGGAGTTGAACTATTCCCCGACAAGCTGCTCCACACGAGAGGCGGTCTCCCCCTCCTTTTCAGCAGGCCACAACACCCGCTGCAACAGAAAACCTAACAGTCCGATTCCCGCAATAACGATCCCAAAGTTAACAAAAATGGCGCTAGGACCAGCATTTTGCACCAAAATCCCCCCAAGCAATGGGGCGATAATCATAACGGCACTTAGAATGGTACTCTGGATGCCAAATATCCGGCCGATGATGTGCGGCGGCGTCTCTTTTTGCAAACAATAATTGAAGGTGATCATCGCGACCCCGTTCCCCAGTCCCAGCAGAAGACCCATCAGCAGTACAGGAAAGAGCCCAGCACCCGGCGAGAGGAATCCCAGTCCAGAAAACGCTGCTCCAATCAGTACATAACCAAAGCCCATCTTCCAACCGTATCCAGCGCTAGCGTTCATCTTGTTCATCACTATAATCATCAGCACAGCTCCCGCGCCCGAAGCTGCCACCATCCAGCCCAGCGTCGCCTCCTGCTCTGGAGCAATGATCCGGAATAAACTAGTGAATTGAAAATCAATCATCTGGATCGCCAGCGATCCGATAAGACCAAATATCATGGTGCTCAGCAGCAAGCGGCTACGCAGAATAAAACTCCAGCCTTCGCTCCACATCTGGCTTAGTGGAACCTGCTCCTTCGTAATTTCCGAATGTCGCTTCTCTGCAATAGCCCCAGCATTTTTGACAGTGAGCAGCAGCAGGTAAGATCCGGCTCGCAGACATGCATTGAGCAAAATGCACCATTGGGGCGAGAGTACCGACAACGCCAGTCCTCCAAGCAGCGGACCGGCAATTTTGGAGCTTTGATTCACGATCCCATTTAGAGAAGTCGCCTGTAGCAGTTGGTCCTCCCGCACAATACTGCGGGTCAAGGACTGCTGCGCGGGAACGTTTAATATAGAGAGCCCCGCGCGCAGCATCAGCAAAGGGAGTAGCCACCACATATTGGGGGCCAACAACACCAGGACAGTCAGGATCGCGGTGAGCAGATCACAGATACGCATCAGCTTGAGCTGGTTCAGCCGGTCAGCAGCCACACCTGCCACTGAGCCCAGCAAAATGCCGGGCAGCGCCAGCGAGACTGGAATCAGCGCCAGCATCAGCGGGCTAGCCTGCCAGCGATAGCCGACAAGCACCTGAATCGCTAGCGCATCGAACCAGTCACCGAAAGTCGCAATGGCGAAGGCGGTGTAGACGCGCAGGTACACTTTATTGCGCAATAGGCTTGGTTGAGATTGAGAAGTAACTTGCATAAGACATTCCTCCAGTTGCTTGAATGGATCAAGTTGACCCTAAAGCCAAAGTAACAGAGGAATGTCAGAGAAAGATCAGAGGAGATTTAGCTCACGGAGAATAATGGCTTCGAGCGGCTTCAATAGAGTGTCCAGCCCATGCGAAGTCTGCGCTGCTTCGAACAATTGTGTGTATTTATTCAGCAGGGCTTCAGGATAGGAGATCCATTTAGAACAAAACACGATTCGATGCAACGCCTGTAGCAGTAAGGGAACAAACCCTGAGACCTCCAGAATCCGCAATCCTTCGTCCAGGAGTGCTTCACCGTCACGCCAATTCTTTTGCCGCAGCTTCCATATTCCATGGACAAAGTTGTAACTACCACTCTCACGCAGAAAAGGCCTTGCCCTTAGACGCTCCTCTATGTTTCCAACCATCGCTGCCACTTGTGCGTCAGACGTTCCGGCCACCAGATGAACAAACATCTCGTTAATGGCTACTGGAAGCTCAAAATTCTCATACTCTGGATCTTTAATCACTGTGTAAGTGAGTTCTAAGCGTTCCAAGGCTTTGTCCGTCTCCCCGGCCACTGCATAAAGGTCCAGTATATTGAGGATTTTCAGTTCCTGATGCTGAAACGAGGGAAGGATCTTTCGTTCGATCATCAACTCACAAGAAGCCAGTCGTTCTGCGGGGTCTCCAGTGAACATGAAGAACAGCATCAAGGAGTACAGCCGATCTGTAAGCGGGGCCTCTGTTGTATTCAGTAACCATTTCAGATCCCCCTGCACAAAATGAACATAGACGGCATAAAAAGGGTCTAGCTCATAACCCAGCACATCCTGCTGCCGCGCAAGAATCTGCATGGATCTCCCCTGTCCGTATTGATGATACTTAACGAAAATTTCGCGCATCGTCTCATGCAGCGCTGTGTCCTGTATAGATGGAGGCTTGGCCGTTCCGGCGGTATCCTGAACTGCCAAACTGTAGCCGAGACCCCGCACAGTGCTGATCCTGAGGAGAGGAAAACATCCCAGCTTCTTACGCAGCCGGTAAATATGATCATCTACCGTCCGTTCCACCGGATATTCCAGTGGCCATACCTTATCAAGCAATTGTTCCCGGCTGAAGGTGCGCCCTCTATTCAGATAGAGAAATCGCAGAAGGGCAAATTCTTTAGGCAACAGTTCCACTGTAAGGCCTTCGGCAGTCACTTTATATTCATGGTCATGCAATTCAAGCCGCATCCAAGAACCTTCCTTCTTACGGTCACTTTAATGGACTCATTATATCAGGCTAACCTCGCCACACTCCAATGAAAATAAGCATGTAGCTTCCCTATCTTCAAGAAAAAAAGCCTCTACATCTGCTGCAATCAGCAAATATAGAGGCGTAAGGCTAGTTTATTCTTTTATTTAGATCAAATCAGATTTCTGCAAAAGTCTCTCGATCATCGCAGCTACCTCTGCACGGGTGATGCTTGCTTTTGGAGCCAGCTCTATGCTGCTTCTGCCGGAGACAATGCCTGCTTGCAGACTGTCAGCAATGGCACTCTTCGCCCATTCCGATGCTTGCTCAGCATCTGTAAAGCTACCTGCCCCGGTTGCTGCCGCTTGCGCCCCCAGCTTGTCTTTCAGCCCTGTAATCTTCATAGCCTTGGCAATGATATTCATCGCCTGTTCGCGCGTGATTTTGTCTGTTGGACGGAAGGTACCGTCTTCGAAACCATTGATCAGGTTGTAAGAGACTGCGGTTTGGACCACACTGCTGTACCAAGCTGAATCCTGTACATCTGTGAACGCTGTTCCACCGTTCTCCAGCTTCAAGCCCAGTCCTCTGACCACAATCGCCGCAAACTCGGCGCGGGTAATATCTTGTCCCGGGTTGAACATACCGTTCCCAACACCGTCAATAACCATACGGGAGCCCATGTTGTTCACAGCATTTTTAGACCAGTGGTTCGCAACATCTTTGAACGCCATCGGATGCCATACAATAGAGTAGGTACTGTTGGTGAGACTGTTCACCTTGGCAAAATACTCACCGTCAATGACAACGAATTTGGTTGGCACATGACGGACCGTACCATCCGGATCAACAACAATTCCAGTAGTGATTTTGTTAGGATCTACACCATCTGGGATCGCAATTGTACGTTCTACATAGGCGTTGAACTTGGAGATTTCGATTGTTTTGTCGCCATAAGTAGCTACAACCTTGAACTCAAGCGGTGGTGCAACTAAAGTAAACTGCCCTTTCGCCGCAGAGTTCTCTACGATTTTCAACGTTTCCGGTGTAGATTTTTCAACTTCAATTTGAACCTTAATATCCTGGAGGGATACCGCTGATCCGAATTGATTCGAGATGGAATTGATATTAATTTGCTGTGCTGGCAATGTGTAAGTGGCTTGCCCTGTTTTAAGCTCCAACACTGCCTGTTTCTGTTCCATATCCTTGATCATCTGACCTGTCAGTTGACCAATAGCCACATCTGTACTTGTGACCACAGGGATCGTAATAACAACCCCTTGTCCCTCATTCGCCAGTTTCTCTGCCAGCTTGGATTGGTCTACCGAAATCGTAGTAACCGTCTGATTGTTCACTTGCGTGGATTCAGCCGTACCAATCTTCTCAACCTTACCGTTCACAATAATATCCACACCCGTGCTTACCGGATTAGGGCTGCTTGAAGTTCTCGGCGTGCTTGGCGTGCTTGGCGTGCTTGGCGTGTTTGGTGTTGGTGTTGGCGTAGGAGTTGGATTGTCCCCCCCGCCAGTCGCAGGTGCGCTTGGCGTTACGGCGTTAGAGCTTACCGAAGCTGCGCTGCTGCCCTCGCTGTTGACCGCTTTTACTGTAAAGCTGTAAGTTGTTCCGTTAATCAGACCCGTTATTGTGATCGGGCTGGAAGTTCCTGTGCCTACGATTTTTCCCGCTGCATCCAGAACCTCATATCTCGTAATCTCGCTTCCTCCATTACCGACAGGAGACGCGAAGAACACCGTAGCTTGACCGTCGCCTGCGCTTGCAGTTACATTCGTCGGTGCTCCCGGCTCGCCTTTCGGCGTTGCACTGAGTTCATTGGACCACGAACCGTCCCCTTCCAAGAGACTGGATCGTACTGCAAAATAATAAGTTGCTCCGTTAATCAAGCCTTTTACATCATAGCTGTATACGGAACTGCTGACCGTCGCCGCCTCAGACCCGAAGTTGCCTGAAACAAGGCTATAGTAGATTTTGTAACCATTAGAGCCTTTAACAGGCGTCCAAATCAGGTTAACCTCCGTATTGCCTGCAACTGCGGATTGCAGCACCGGTGGACCCTCTACGATTGGCGTGGAATCCGTGATCGTAATCGCCAATACTTGTGGGGAGCCTGCACTGAATTGGAATGCCAAGTTGGTTGTGCCGACTGGCTGAACAGCCAGGTACTCTTTTTTAATAGAAACTGTGCTGCCACTCAAGATGTAATCCGTACCCTCAATCAGCACGTTGTCACCGTTCTTGATACCTGTGAACGTGTTACCGTTCAGCGTCAAAGTGACCGCTACATCCGCTTGTGCTGCAGTATTCTTATCAAAATTCGCACTTGTCGGACCGATGTCGCTATTGTTTGGTGTGCTGTCCATGACAGCAATCGTTAGTGTCTGCGCTACCCCAGCACTGAACTCGAAGGTTAGCGTTGTCGTGCCTACTGCTTGCGCTGACAGGTATGATTTCTTGATGGCTACTGTAGTTCCAGTAACCGTGTAATCC
>NZ_JBHVPB010000018.1:0-62525 GCF_042887565.1 Paenibacillus sp. NPDC057934 | reverse complement strand
ACGCGTACCCATCCCGAACACGACCGTTAAGCCCTCCAGCGCCGATGGTACTTGGACCGAAGGGTCCTGGGAGAGTAGGACGCCGCCAAGCACTAAAACCATTGTTGAGTGTTCAGCAATGGTTTTTTTGTTTTATATTTTTATATAAAGTTCAATTGGAGGCTAAATTGTCTCCAATAGGATGACATTTTTGTTACCGACACTTTGATCGATGCAAGTATAATAGAAAAGTGCAAATAGTAAGAATAGCCTTGATACGAATGAACTACTCATAAATTCATAAACCGAATTTTCTTGTGTCTTTAGATGCATGGTAGAGGTAAGGAGGATTTAAGGTATGAAGCCAACCAAACCTTTCTGGGTGCTGCTTGTTTTTTGTATAGTTGGTATAATGCTGGTGGGTTGCGGAACGAAGCAACCTTCCTGGGATATATTTGAGGGTGCACTGAATGAAAAGAGTTTTCCGGTTCCGAAGGAAGCTAACTCTCCTGACCGGACGACCACGAATGTAGCTATGGACTATGTGCGTTATTCTTTGCCTGGTTTAAAGGAAAAGGATAGTATACCAGAGCCTTATTTGAACACCATCAAGGAATGGGGCTGGGTAGAGCAGGACGAAGAAGATAAGACGGGATCGCGAGTTTTTCAGAAGGATGGATTGACAGTGCATTTATCTGTTCATGATGATTACTTTATTGTGATGGTTCCGAAGGAAAAGAAGACCTCTGTTAAGAGTTTGGGAGGAAAATAGATAAAGGCCATCCGATTAGGGATGGCCTTTACTTGTAATGGGTTATTTTCGCCAAAGCCTATATAGAAGTAGATATTGCATTAACTGGTCATTGTGAGTAGTACGAAGCGTCCGCCGGGTTGAATTTGAGCATGCCTTCCTTGCTTTCCCGTCGTAGCCGTAGCAAAATATATAATCGCGGCAGTAACAGCCAAAGGTGGCATACTACCAGTGAGGCTGTAAAAGCAGGTGGGGACCAGACAATAAAAAGTGCTGCGATGCAAAGGCCGATCCAAAAATTATGCAGCTGGACTTTGCGGAACAGACGATAGCTGATGTACTGATCCGGCATGTAGCCGAGCCACGGGAGCTTCAAGTAGATGCCCCATTTTTTGGCTATAGGGTGGCCCATAATTACCAGGACGGATCGCGAGATCACATATTGTATCCAGAAGACGACAGGTGCGGCGATAACCATGTAGAATATACTCCACCAAGAGAGAAATACCGTCTCTAGTACCAGACATACCATGGGGATTGTAATATAAATACTCAGGAGTGATTGGGTCAGGTTAATTTTTCGGATTAGTTTATATTGATAGAATGTAGCTGCACTATTCGTGTTGGGTTCCATAAAAAAGGACGGACCTCCTCGTAAGTTCTCAATGTTTTTAATATCGGCTGATGAAGGCATTTTCTTAACCGAAGTGTGAAGAACCCCGAAGGCAGCACCTGAATATAGATAAATTACAATCATATAGATATGAAAATACTATGAAAAGGTTTAAAATGATAGAAGGTGTATCATACTGTTCTTAAAAGAGTCAAGGTGGGATGCTAAATGGATCAGCAACCGGAACAAGCTTGTATCATTTGTGGACAGATGAAAGAGGAAGGTATTGTGATTGTCTCACATTTTATTTGCGAGGATTGTGAGGCTGAGATGGTGCGTACTGAGGCAGAGGATGCTAAATATCGCTTTTTTATCGGTCAGATGAAGAAGATTCAGCTTCAAAAAAACGCTTGATATTAAAATCGCAAGCTCAGGATTAGAAATAGAATTAGGGTTGGGCGGTGGATCGGTGTCACGTTGGTTGCAGAATAAGTTGTATATACGGCTTCACCGTCCTTTTGACGGCGGAGCCGTTTTGTTGTGCTTCCATAAAGAGAAACTGCGGCATAGGCGTTTGCCCGTATTTACGATACAATAGAGGTTAACCCTACCGGAAGGAATGGATAATGGATAAGATCAAGCGCAGTAGTGCACCTATATATGAGATGTTAGAGCAATATAAAGCTCAGGGTAATACTTCTTATCATGTTCCTGGGCATAAGAATGGCAGAGCGTATGAAGACGAACCTAGGGATGCTGGGTTTCTGGGTGAAATTATGGAGTATGATGTAACGGAAATTACAGGGACTGATGATCTCCATCACCCCGAAGGTGTGATCAGGGAAGCGCAGGAACTGGCGGCCGATTGTTTTGGAGCAGAGGAGAGTTTTCTTCTGGTGGGAGGCAGTACAGCCGGTAATCTGGCGTTGATCCTGACGGTATGTCCTGAACCTGGCATGATTTTGATTGTGCAGCGGAATGTGCACAAATCGGTTATTCATGGGCTAATGCTCGCTGGGGTGCGGGCGATGTTCCTGGAGCCTGAGATGGACCCTTTGAGCGGACTTGCAGTAGCTCCAGCGGCGGAGACGGTGCAGGCTGCCCTTGCAGCGTACCCTGAAGCCGTCGGTGTGTTGGTAACCATGCCGAACTATTACGGCATGGGCAGGGATCTTGCGCCTCTAGCGCAGGCCTGCCACAATAGCGGGGTACCGCTATTGGTGGATGAGGCGCATGGCGCGCATTATGGGCAGCACCCAGCTTTGCCTGCCGGGGCGCTGATGTGTGGTGCGGACGGTGTTGTGCAGTCCACGCACAAAATGCTGTCCGCGCTCACCATGGGCGCTATGCTGCATGTACAGGGACCGCGGATTGACCGGGCCCTGCTGCGGCAGCGGCTCGCCATGGTGCAGAGCTCGAGCCCATCGTACCCGCTGATGGGCTCGCTTGATCTGGCCCGGCGGCTGCTGCACAGCCAGGGCCCCGAAGCCTTCACGGCGGGACTCGCCGCCGTGGACGTTCTGTGGCGCGGCCTCGCGGAGCTGCCGCGCTACAGGCTGCTGCAGCCGGCTGCGCCGCTGCAGTGCACCGCCGGAAGTGACACGCTGCCGCTGCGCGGGGCGGCGTACACCACACAGGACCGCTTCAAAGCCGTCCTCTATGACGGCGCCGGGGTCCTGGGCGGCTTCGAGCTGCAGCGTCGGCTCGAAGCTAAGGGATGTGTGCCGGAGATGAGCGACGACCGGCACGTAGTGCTGTTGTTCAGCCTCGGCTCCTCGGCTGAGGACGCGCAGCGGCTTTTGCAAGCGCTGCGTGAAATTGACGAAGAAGAGCGCGCGTCAAGAGAAGCGCAGTGGGGGGCAACGGATGAACCATACGTGAGTATGGATGGTCAAGCGCTGGGCATATCTGCGGAGACTTCCTATCTGATGCAGGAACACCAGGCCACTGATAAGAAAGACGTCCAAGCAGAATCTATCGTCAACGCCGATGTTTCCACGTGGAACATTTTTAACAGGGAATTATTTTCAGATCCGGTACCTTTCTCGCTCAAGCCGGTGTCATCCGAGGATATGAAGCCGATGAGGCTTGCAGATAGCGCTGGGGAAATAGCAGCTGAAATGGTTATTCCTTATCCGCCAGGAATTCCGCTGCTTTATCCGGGGGAAAAGATCACAGAGTCTGTATGTCAAAGGCTAATGGATTTGGCTAATGGCGGTGCGAAATTTCAGGCGTGTGCGGATTCCGCATTGCAGCATATAATGGTATACAACAAGAAGAAAGGCGGAGAGGATTAAGTGGAACGACAAGGTTTCTTTATCACACTGGAAGGGGGGGAAGGGTCCGGAAAGACTACCATTATAGGGAGGCTGGCGGCGTACCTGCAGAACCGTTCTATTCCGTACCTGATTACCCGGGAACCCGGCGGAATTGAGATTGCCGAGAAGATCCGTTCCATTATTCTTGATCCGGCGCATACCGCAATGGACTCACGTACGGAAGCATTACTATATGCAGCAGCCCGCAGCCAGCATTTGGCGGAGGTTGTCGAGCCAGCTTTAGAGAAAGGGCTTACCGTATTGTGTGATCGTTTTGTCGACAGCAGTCTAGTGTATCAAGGATATGCCAGAGGTCTTGGCATGGAAGCGGTATGGGACATCAATCGTTTTGCTATCGGTAGCCGCATGCCGGATCTAACCTTCTATCTCGATATTGAGCCCGAGGTCGGTCTGTCACGAATCGCTGCCAACCAGGACAGGGAAGTGAACAGACTGGACATGGAGAGCCTGGCTTTTCACGAGAAAGTGCGCGAGGGTTACCAGCTGGTGGTGAATAACAATCCGGACCGAATTGTCGTGCTGGATGCCGGACGTCCTCTGCATATGGTGGAGCAGGATATTGTACGAACACTGGAAAAGAGAGTATTAAAGGGTTTTTGATGGGTTTTGTCAAATATAATAGGATAGCTGATCTGTATCCAGACAGCTCCATATTTCTTTAAGGAGGGAATGCGAAGATGAAGTTGATCGTAGCGATTATCCAGGATAAGGACAGTAACCGGTTGTCCAGTGAATTAGTCAAAGCTAATTTTCGTGCAACCAAGCTTGCCAGTACAGGAGGATTCCTGCGAGCGGGCAATACTACCTTCATGATTGGGGTGGAGGATGTTCAGGTTGAATCTGTGCTGAGTGTCATCCGCAACAGTTGCAAGGTACGTGAGCAGCTAGTCACTCCAGTAACGCCGATGAGTGGTACGACAGATTCATATTTGCCGCTTCCTGTAGAGGTTCAGGTCGGTGGTGCGACTGTATTTGTACTTCCTGTTGACCGTTTTGAACATTATTAAAGCATTCCTACACAACACATTATTCTTGCAATATCAGGAAGAGCATCTCAATCTATGGTCCTTCTGATATTATTGATAAAGGCGGTAGATGAACCTTGAAGATCAACCCGGGTTACAGACCTCTGAAGAGCGAGCTTTCCAACGCGGAGGGGCTGAACAAGCCTGTTCAGCAAAAAACGTTCTCCGATGTGTTCCAGCAGCAGGGAGAACAGAAAACGAAAGATGAGCTAAACCGACAGATTCGGGAAATCCAGCTTCAAGGAGACCGTTTGTCGAAATCCATGACGGTTCGAGAACTGTCTATCTACCGGACGTTGATCAAACGGTTTCTGGAGGAAACGGCACGGCGCGGCGTAATCCTGAAAGAAACAAAGGGTTGGGATCGTCGGGGCCGCAGCAAACGCTACAAACTGCTAGAAGAGATTGATACTGCGCTGCTGTCGATGGCAGATGATCTGCTAAGCAATGAGCAAGGTCGCATAGATTTGTTGGGCAAGGTGGGAGAAATCCGAGGTTTATTGTTAAACCTTGCTTTTTAAGAGTTATTTGGGAGGAATTTATGTCTTTTCATGATATATTGGGTCAGGAGGATGCCAAAAGGCTGCTTCAGAACGCACTGCGTAACAATACCGTGAGCCATGCCTATCTGTTCAGCGGGCCATCTGGTAGCGGACAGATGAGTACGGCCGTAACGTTCGCCCAGGCTATATTTTGTACAGTATCAGACGACGATGCTTGCGGGGAATGCCTGGAATGCCGAAAGGTAGAGCATGGCAATCACCCGGATCTGACGATCCTGAGGCCTGATGGAGCCAGCATCAAGATTGATCAGATTCGTCAGCTGCAGCGAATGTTCTCCTATCGGTCTGAAGGTGTTAATCCAAAGATCTACATTATAGATGAGGCCGACAAAATGACGGTGCAAGCCGGCAATAGTCTGCTGAAATTTCTTGAGGAGCCTTCGGCACCGGCAGTGGGCATTCTAATCTCGGACAATAGCCGGGCGCTGCTACCTACTATACAATCACGAAC
Organism: Paenibacillus sp. NPDC057934; assembly: GCF_042887565.1. Classification (NCBI taxonomy): domain Bacteria; kingdom Bacillati; phylum Bacillota; class Bacilli; order Caryophanales; family Paenibacillaceae; genus Paenibacillus; species Paenibacillus sp. NPDC057934. The sequence continues at coordinate 56,804 of NZ_JBHVPB010000018.1, read as the reverse complement.
TCAGCGCATCCCATTCAGTCCTGTGCATCCGGATCTAATGCTGCAGGCGCTTGCTTCTGACGGAGTTCCGCTTCCCTTGGCCCGCTGCGCCGTATCCTTGACCTCGGGACTTGAGGGGTGCAGGCAACTTTTGGAACAGAATTGGTTTGCAGAAATGAGAAATCTAGTGTTACAATTAGCAAAGGAGTCTTTGGGCAAAGGCAGCTCCGCGCTTGCAACTGCGGGGGTGAAGCTGTTCAAGACCGGGCTCGGTGAACATTTGGATACTCTATTCAGCATGTTCCATCTATGGTTCAAAGATATGCTCTACTTCCTGTACCGAAAGCACGAAAGTATCGTTTTCATAGATCAGTTAGACTTTATTTCCAGACATGCCCGTCAGCGGACTACGGAACAGTGGGTGGGTTACATGGAGTTTGCTGCAGAGAGCAAAAGAAAGCTGCGCTCCAATGCCAATGCCCAGCTTTGTCTGGAGCAGTTCTTAATCCGTCTGGAAAGCTAAAGGATAATTATGAATATCCTCCATATGTCGCTTCAGCCTGGAAGTATTGGTGTAACCGATGAGGAAGGACAAGCATGCATTACCAGGGAGCGGACTTGCCCTTAGGTTCCTTTTACCGGCAAACAAGGGGGTTAATTTTTGTACAGCGTAGTAGGTGTCCGCTTTAAAAAGGCGGGTAAAATATATTACTTCGATCCGCTGGATTTTCCGATTGAACGGGATCAGTGCGTGATTGTTGAGACGGCACGTGGGGTGGAGTACGGCAAAGTCGTCATTGGCAAAAAAGAGGTGCAGGAGTCTGACGTTGTACTGCCTCTGAAGAAAGTCATGCGTATTGCCGGTGAAACCGACGCACGCGTGGTGGAAGAGAACAAGGGTGCGGCAAAAGATGCCTTTACCACCTGTTTAAATAAAATTCGTGATCATGGCCTTAAAATGAAGTTGGTGGACGTCGAATTCACATTTGACCGAAACAAAATCATCTTCTATTTCACGGCTGAGGGACGTGTCGATTTCCGTGAATTGGTTAAGGATCTGGCTAGTATCTTCCGTACCCGGATCGAGCTTCGGCAGATTGGTGTGCGTGATGAAGCTAAAATGCTGGGTGGACTGGGTCCCTGCGGGCGGGTTCTCTGCTGTTCATCCTGGCTGGGCGATTTCGAGCCGGTATCCATCAAAATGGCCAAGGATCAGAACCTTTCGCTCAATCCGACCAAAATCTCCGGATTATGCGGACGGCTCATGTGTTGCTTGAAGTTTGAGCATGATAATTATGAAAGTGTGAAGGAAGAAATGCCGGCAGTTGGTAAAATGGTCATTACCTCTTTAGGGGAAGGCAAGGTTGTAGGCATTAATGCCGGAAACCGTACGATTCATGTGCAGCTATTTGAAGTGGGCAAAGTGAAGGAACTTCCAATGGATGATGTTGTCGTCAAGTAAACCATATAAGGTTACTTTCGGGGTGGAAACTTGGAGAAGAAAAATATATTTGCACACATGCAGGATATGGAAGCGCAGATGGAAACAATGCGCGCCAATCTTGGCGAATGGAAACAGACGGTAAAAGAACTGATGGAAGCCAATCAAAGGCTCAGTCTCGAAAATGAACAACTTAGAAAAATATTAAAGAGGGAAGCACCCCTAGATCCTAACGTGGATTCGGCGGAAGCAGAAGCGCTTCTGGCGGCAAGCGAAGGAACAGAAGAGGTTGTCGGGGAAGGTTATGATAACCTGGCCCGTCTATACCATGAGGGCTTCCACATCTGCAATGTTTACTTTGGGCATTTGCGTACAGAGGGTGATTGTCTGTTCTGTCTTTCTTTTCTTAATAAATGAGGATATCCAGCCGTAGGGGATTTACGCCTACGGTTTTTTTGTAATATAGAAGAGATGTACGGTATTTAAATTTTTTAAAGGTAAGGAGAGCTACAAGATGAATTCGTTCAAAGATTCAGCCATTCCTCTGCTTCCGTCGGAGCGGGTGGATGATTTATTGACTCATGATCTGCACATTATACAAAGCGATGAGGTATTCAGCTTTTCGATGGATGCTGTACTGCTGGCACGATTCGCAGGTATTCCGCCGCGTGGCAGAGTGCTTGACCTCTGCACCGGCAACGGCGTTATTCCCATGCTGCTGACTACACGTACTAGTGCTTCTATAGAAGGAATCGAGATTCAACCCCGTCTGGCTGATATGGCCCGCCGCAGCGTGGCTATGAATGGTCTGGAGGAGCGGATTGTCATCCATGAAGGCGATTTACGTGAGCTGCATACAGTGGCAGGTTATGGTGTATATGACGCAATCACCGTGAACCCGCCCTACATGCCGCTGAACGGGAGCGATCTCAAAATGAATACACACCAGGCGATGGCCCGGCATGAGCTGGGCTGTACACTGGAGGAAGTCATTCAGGCCTGTGTCCGTCTTGTCCGTACTGGAGGTAAGGTGAGTATGGTACACAAGCCGCAGCGTTTGGCTGATATTATCAGCCTGATGCGGCAGTATAGACTGGAGCCGAAAAGTATCCGTTTTGTACATCCCCGTGCGCATCTTGAAGCGAATATGGTGCTTATCGAAGCAGCGCGTGACGGGAAGCCGGAGGTGCGTTTGCAGCCGCCGTTGATCGTTTATAATGAGAACAATGAATATTGTCCGGAGATCATGGACATCTATTTTGGAGCCGGAGAGGGTAGAACATGACAATATCTTGCCAGAGCAGTTTTCAAAACAGCAAAGATGGGGGGGGCCCGGAGGGGAGCGGCTCACTTTATCTTGTGGCTACACCTATTGGCAACCTGGAGGATATGACTTATCGTGCAGTGCGTACCCTCCAGGAGTGTGACATTATTGCTGCTGAGGATACACGAAATACGCGAAAGCTGCTGAGTCATTTTGAGATTTCCCCATCTATGCTATTCAGCTATCACGAGCATAATAAGGCGGCAAGTGGGCCGGAGCTAATACGCTATATAATAGAAGGTAAAAATTTGGCGCTTGTCAGTGACGCCGGTCTGCCGGCTATTTCTGACCCTGGTTCTGACCTCGTTGCACTTGCTATTAGCCATGGTATCCCGGTCATTCCGGTACCCGGTGCGAACGCTGCGTTGTCCGCATTGATTGCTTCCGGATTGCCGACGACAACCTTCACTTTTGCCGGCTTTCTTCCCCGGGAGCGTAAAGACATTCGTGCTGTCTTAGCTCCTCTGCGTTCTGCTCAGGGAACATTATTGTTTTACGAGTCCCCGCATCGGGTACTTAAGACCTTGGAGCATTTGCAGGAGGCATTCGGTAACCGCCGTGTTGTTCTAGCCCGTGAACTAACTAAGCGGTACGAGGAATTTCTGCGCGGAACGATTGAAGAGTGTAGCGCTTGGCTAGACGAGCATCCTCCGCTTGGAGAATATGTCATTGTCGTTGAGGGTGAGAGTAAAGAAGAGGCAGCCGCTGCCGAGTCCGCTTGGTGGCGTGAACTGAGCATCGAAGAACACGTAGCCCACTACGAGGCTAACGACATCCCTCGCAAAGAAGCTATGAAAAAAGCCGCTTCCGACCGCGGTGTGGCCAAACGAGATATTTATAACGCGCTGCTGGAGCGGGAATAGCATTCTAAAAGTATAATTTGGATCTAAGTGTATAAATTGGACAGGGTAAATGATGTTTGATAATGCTGAGGGAATATTGGGAAAACATTAAGCGGTTATTTTGAAGAAGTAATGCTTACGACGAAGCTAGGCAAATCCCGAAGGGAGAGCCATCGCAGTCCGCTCGTCGTAACTTATCCGTCGAATCAACGGTATGCCTAGCGCAGACATCAGCCATTCCCGAAGGGAGAGCCGCCGTAGTCCGCTCGTCGTAACTCGTTCTCCGAATCAGCTGTAAGCCTATCGCCGATGCAAGCCGATTCCTGAAGGGAGAGCGATGAACCCCCGCCATCTGTAGCACGCTGGGTTAGACGTATCACCACCCGGCGCTAACGTAGGGCAATTCCCGAAGGGAGAGCCGCCGTAGTCCGCTCGTCGTAACTCATTCGCCGAATCAGCTGTACGCCTATCGCCGACGCAAGCCAATTCCCAAAGGGAGAGCCGCCACAATCCGCACGCCGTAGCTCATCTCGTCCGCGCCGCATGACGAGGCCCAGGGGGCCGGTCCTAACGCTACCACCACCTTCCGTCCGCGATTGCCGCACTGTCCGCGGGTGTGCCCTTCCGGGTGTCCAGAGGGCTGGCAGCCCTTTGGGGCCCTCCCTACAGGGAGGGTTTGGGAGGGTGCCCCCACAAAAAAAAGTACCCCCCGCATACACGGAGGGCCAAGGAGATATAAAAAGGTTAGAATTAACAATTTGATTTATTCTTATTATATACTATTTGTTTTAGTTTGTCACAGGGGTAGGGATAGTAGAAATGCATTCATGACAAACAATTTTTCCTTTGAAATAAGTTACGTTCTCAGCATTGCCACAGAAGATGCAGGCAGGCTCATATTTCTTAAGCATGATCCGCTCACCGTCCACGTAAATTTCGAGCGCATCCTTTTCACCAATGCCAAGCGTACGGCGCAATTCAATTGGAATAACAACCCGTCCCAGTTCGTCTACTTTTCTTACAATTCCTGTTGATTTCATCATAGTAATCGTTGCCCCTTTCAAATATCAAAAGCGTCATTATTCGACATTCTTCACTGTTTTATGATATCCATAATACCAACGATTCCCAAAACAGTCAACCTTTTTTCTAACGAATTTTAGGGTAATTTTATGGAAATGTACAGTGCTGTTAGGTTTGAAGCGAAACCACCCAAAAATTACATAAATAAATTTTGTCGATTCAACCACTCATTTTGTGTCATAATTCGACAAAGTGCGACATTATTACCCATTATATACCGCCAAGCGCGAAATGACTAATTAAAATTATATGAAGGAGTTGATGTCATGAAGAAGCCGCTCACAGAAGAGAAGGTTTTCAAAGATCCGGTTCACAATTATATTCACGTGCAGGATGTGATCATCTGGCGTTTGATTAATACCAGGGAATTTCAACGGTTGCGCCGGATTCGGCAACTAGGCACCTCTTATCTGACTTTCCATGGTGCAGAACACAGCCGATTCTCGCATTCTCTTGGTGTCTATGAAATTACCCGTCGAATTATTTCCCAGTTTGAGCGAAGTGGATATAAAGGCTGGATTCCGGAAGAACGATTGCTCACGCTCTGTGCAGCGCTGCTTCATGATTTGGGGCATGGTCCGTTCTCCCATTCTATAGAAGAAGCTTTTGAAATGAACCATGAGGACTGGACGTGCCGGATCATTCTGGAGAACACAGAAATCACCAATATTCTGCGGGATGTAGAGGAAGATTTTCCTCAGAAAGTGGCTTCAGTTATCGCTAAAACCTATGAGCACGAAATTGTTGTCAATTTGGTGTCCAGTCCGCTCGATGCTGACCGGATGGATTATCTGCTGCGCGATGCTTATTACACCGGCGTAAACTACGGCACGATTGACATCGATCGAATTCTGCGGGTGCTTCGTCCCTACAATGGAAGAGTTGTAGTTAAGGAATCAGGAATGCATGCGATAGAGGACTATTTGATGTCGCGGTATCAAATGTACTGGCAAGTATATTTCCACCCGGTAACCCGGAGTTCTGAAATTATTTTACGACAGATTTTCCGCCGGGCTAAAGAGCTGTATTTAGAGGGGTATAATTTTAAATTTATGATTCATCCGCTGGGTGACTTGCTTCAGGGAGAAGTGACAGTGGAACAGTATTTGCTGCTAGATGAGGCGCTAGTTCAGACAGCCTTCATGCAATGGACACTGGAGGAGGATGGGCTGCTAAGCGACTTGTGTAGCCGGTTTATTCATCGTAAACTGTATAAATATGTGGAGATGGAGAGCCTCGATCCGGAGACGATTGACGAAATTCGCCGCAGTTTTGCCGGAGCGGGACTGAACCCGGAATATGATTTGGAAATTGATTTTCCGTCAGACCTTCCGTATGATGTGTTTCGTCCGGGAGAGGGTTTTGACAGCAACCAAATATTGCTGCTTGACCGGAAGGATCGGCTGCGTGAAATTTCGGAAGTTTCAGACATTATTCGTTCCATCAGCGGCATTCACCGTGGAAGATATCACTTATATTTTCCACAAGACAAGCTGAATAAGGCGCTTTCAAAACTGCCTGACTCCATTGCTGAAATATTCGCGAAATAAAGATTAAATAGTTATCTTTGAACATAGAAATCAAGACCGGGAGGACAACAGTACATGTACTTATTCGACACACATACCCATCTGGATGCTCCGCAATTCGACGAGGACCGTGAACAGGTCATTGCCCGTGCGGTGGAGGCCGGTGTCAGCAAAATGATCAATATCGGATTTAACCGGGAGACGATTCCAACCACGATGCAGCTCGCCGAATCGTATGATTATATTTATGCAGCCGTGGGATGGCATCCGCAGGATGCGATTGACATGAAGGAGGGGGACCTCGATTGGATCGCCTCGCTGTGTAGTCACAAGAAGGTTGTCGCCATTGGTGAAATCGGTCTCGATTATTACTGGGATACCTCTCCTAAGGACGTGCAGCATGAGGTCTTCCGTAAGCAGATCGGACTAGCCCGTGAGCTGAAGATGCCTATCTGTATTCATGATCGAGATGCCCATGAGGACGTGGTACGAATTCTCCGCGAGGAGAAGGCTAACGAGGTTGGTGGTGTAATGCATTCCTTCTCCGGCAGCTGGGAGACAGCGAAAATGTGCTTGGATTTGGGGTTCCATTTATCCTTCGGAGGACCGATAACGTTCAAGAATGCAAGGGTTCCCAAAGAGGTGCTGGCGCAGACGCCACTGGACCGTTTGTTGATCGAAACAGACTCCCCGTATCTGACGCCACACCCCTTCCGCGGGAAGCGAAATGAGAGCGCTCATGTCAAGTTGGTGGCAGAAGCTGCGGCAGAAATTAAAGGGATAACTTGGGAGGAATTGGCTGAAATTACGTATGCGAACGCGCTGGAACGATTTGGCATTGAGTGAAATCGGGAGAAAACACGGTGAAAAATAGAGGATAGCCGATGTATTAAACTTTTTTAATAAAAAAACAGCCGAATATTACAATATTTTAACCATATATTTGCGTAAACGTGGTTGAATCGTCCTTTACAACATGCATCAAAAAAGGATATCATCTTTTCAGTGCAGTGAGCTGTTGTTACAGTGACAGCCCACGCTATCATGGATCGTCTCGCTGAGTCTCCGTATGGAGAACGGGGGAACCAATATTGTTTTGCCGCATGCAGAGTACCACAAGCACAGCATAGAATGCCGCAGACACTATTTGATTTCTTCACGTGGTCTTTGGGGTGAATTTAAGGGCAACCGCCGTGAGCGGGTGACCCAAGATAGGGCGTCTCTCTTTCGTCCGAACCCGACAGCTAACCCCGTAAGCGAAAGTAAGAGAGGAAACCTCGTGCATAAGCCGCGTATTCTAACATCGGAGAAGCCACGAAAGAGTCCTCATAGAACTCTTTTAGGCTTCTTTTATTTTGAATAATGCGAATGTACCCTGCATACTGTTATATAACAGATGTGGGGGGAGCACTATGCCGGGCAGGCGATCCATGAGCAGGAGACGCAAAGGTATTGCAAATAGCGTGTCCTGTGACAATCTCGAATAGTTTCGTCCGAATGATGACAGTCATCTTGGTATACAGCTGACGACGGGGCTATGTAAGGAGGATGGAGAGAATGGGCGTATTCCAACCAGAAGTATCCCATGATTCGCAATCATCCAGCAGGTCTTACGCTTTACGGTGGGAACAAGTGAATTTTCGCGTACTTTCACTTGCCGGCGTGTTATCGATTTTGATCACGCTGATCATTCTGCTGTACGTGCACGGTCAAAGCAGCAAGCAGATCACTTTAGTAATAGACGGGAAAACGCAGTCTCTGGAAACGCGTGAAGCGATTCTCAGTGATGCACTAGCAAAAGAGCAAATTTCGCTGCAGCCGCATGATCAACTATCTATAGGCCTTAGTGATGAAATAAAAGACGGCGACCGTGTCGTAATTAACCGTGCGCAGCCATTCAGTCTTTCTGCGGATGGTGCAAAAAAGATTTTTTATACGACCGAGAAAACAATCGGTCAGGCCATCAAGAAGCTGGGTATTGCCCTCGAAGGCCATGATAAGATTTTCCCTTCGCTAGATACCACTATCTCTGCCAATATGGATATCAAGATTGTCCGCATTAACAAACAAACTGTACAGCGGACAACGAACTTGCCATATCGAGTCATCAAGACGGCAGACCCCTCCCTTACCAAGGGAACAGTCAGAGTGGCACAGGCGGGCGCACCAGGCGTCATGATCCAGCACATCGAAAAGGTTTATCAAGACGGTGAACTGGCTTCCATGCGTATGGTTGGGAAAGAAGTGCAGACGGTGACCAAAGACAAAATTATCGCCGTTGGCACAAAGCCTCTCCCAAAACCTGTAACAGTGGCCCAAACAACAACTTCCAAAACAGCTAATGCTACCATTTCAACAAAAACCAGTGCCAAGAGCAGTAATGTCGCCACTAAATCGGGCGTCAATTTTGAATACAAGAAATTAATCAAGAACGTCTCGATGACTGCTTATTCTTCAGAAGAACCGGGCATTGGAACTCGTACCGCCTCCGGCACACGCGTAACGGAAGGACGTACGATTGCAGTGGACCCTAATGTAATTCCTATCGGTTGGTGGGTATATATCGAAGGCCTGGGTTTCCGCCGTGCAGAAGATACTGGTGGCGCTATCAAAGGCAATAAGGTGGATGTCTACTACGATTCGCTGAACCATGCACGTAATTTCGGACGCAAGTCTCGTGCTGTGTATGTGATCGGACCTGTAAAACCAGAGCTTAACTAAGTCTGAGCTTTTGCAAAATTAGGTTGAATCAGCTATAGTGAGGGTAGCAATTAAGAATAACTTGTGCTCAGGAAATGATCGCAGAGCTACCGCTCATCACTTATACATTCTTTAGCCAAAAAGAAGGGGAGCGAATCCTCTTCTTTTTGCGTTTACGAGAAGGAGTAAACACTTATGATCAAGGAAGTAATCGTTGTCGAAGGCAAGAGCGACACGATAGCCATCAAGCGAGCGGTTCAGGCGGATACCATCGAGACTGGCGGCTCCGCGGTGGACAAGAAGGTGATTGCCAAAATCGCGCTCGCCATGGAACGGCGGGGTGTGATTATTCTAACGGATCCTGACCATGCGGGGGAGCGTATCCGCAAGATCGTTTCAAGCAAGGTTCCAGGCTGCAAGCATGCCTTCATCCCCGAGAAGGATGCTACTCGTAAGGGTGACATTGGCGTCGAAAATGCTGCACCTGAGGCGATCCGCCACGCGCTGGCGCATGTACATACGTCCTTCGAGGGCGCACCAGCCCTGATAGGGCTGGATGACCTAATGGCGGCAGGCATGCTGGTGCACCCACAGGCCGCTCAGAGAAGGATGCTGCTAGGCAATCTGCTTGGCATTGGGTACTGCAACGGCAAGCAACTCTTCAAGCGGCTTGCAATGTTTGGCATTACGCGGGAGGAGTTTGCCGGAGCCCTCGCCCAAATTGAACAGGGAGGCATAACTTCATGACTGGCAAAGAGAGCGTTTCAACCCCTAAACGGACAAAGGAAATCATTCAACGGTACGGGTTCTCATTCAAAAAAAGTCTGGGTCAGAACTTTCTGATTGACCAGAATATTCTCGATAAAATTGTAAACGCCGCTGAGCTGGACAATACTGCAGGTGCACTGGAGATCGGTCCTGGAATCGGGGCACTGACAGAGCGCTTGGCGCAAACTGCCGGTGCCGTAACAGCGGTGGAGATCGACAGACGGCTGATCCCGATTCTGAAGGATGTACTCTCCCCATACCCCCATGTGAAGGTTCGTAATGATGACGTACTGAAGGTGGACTTACAGCAACTCTTCAAGGAGGACTTTGCCTCCGTAGATCGAGTAAGCGTAGTTGCTAACTTGCCTTATTATGTTACGACGCCAATCCTTATGAAGCTGCTAGAAGAGAAGCTACCGCTTGATAATATCGTTGTTATGATCCAGAAGGAGGTTGCCGAACGGATGGCAGCTTCCCCGGGCGGCAAAGAGTATGGCAGTCTGAGTATCGCCGTACAGTATTACAGTGAGCCGGAGCTGGTCTGCATTGTGCCGCACACCGTATTCATCCCGCAGCCGAATGTAGAGTCGGCAGTGATCCGACTGAAGGTACGGGAGCGTCCACCAGTAGAGGTTGCCGATGAGAAGCACTTCTTCGATGTGGTACAGGCTTCCTTTACCCAGCGGCGCAAGACGATCGCCAATAACCTCAAGGCTCGTTTCTTCCCAGGAGAGGGACGCGAGCGCCTGGAGGCGCTGCTGAGCGAAGCAGGAATCGAGCCGACAAGACGTGGAGAGACACTGAGCCTGGAGGAATACGCCCGGCTTAGCGGAGTTCTTTTGGCCGCAGGAGTTGTCTGAGTTAAGCAGAAACGGCTGCCTTCCTTAAATGGGGGGCTGATATTTTAAAAACACGCCAGAATACGAACCAACCGCGGCTTTTGCCCATACGATGGGGTAAAGGTGGTGTTTTGATGAATTCAGGAGACTTGGTCGTTCGCAAATCTTATGGCGGTGACGTGACTTTTCGAGTAGAGCGCATCGTGCAGACCGGAGCCGTTATCAAGGGGACAGAATTCCGTCTGCTGGCGGATTCTCCACTGGACGACTTGGTACAGGTGCCTCCTACCCGGATCACAGAGCTGGGGCAGCGAGCGCAGATAAAGGCAAAGGAATCGTTGACGCAGTTGCATAAGGACCGTCAGGACCAAACACAGCGCAGCGGTAACAGTACGGGCGGGTTGTGGAATCAATCCTCTACAGAAGCGGCTTATTTTGATGTGCCAGGCAAAGTGCTGCATTTGGACGGCGATGCGTCCTATTTGAATAAAAGCCTGAGCTTGTATGAGCAATTGCGGATTCCTGCCGAGGGTCATCATGTTCGTGAGTCCTCTATGGCGGATACGCTCTACCGACTGCTGCCCCGTGTCCGTCCGGATATTGTGGTGATTACTGGTCATGACGGAGTGCTCAAGCAGCAGCATACTTATGATCTCTACAGCCTGAACAGCTACAAAAATTCACAGAATTTTGTGGCCGCAGTTCAGGTTGCCCGGGAGTATGAACGAAATTTTGACTCACTCACCATCATTGCGGGTGCTTGCCAATCGCATTTTGAGGCGCTGCTGGGCGCAGGGGCCAACTTCGCTAGCTCGCCGGGGCGGATTCTGATTCACGCGCTGGACCCTGTCTATGTGGCAGCCAAGGCGTCATTCACGTCCGTTCGGGATACGGTTAATTTGAACGACGTGCTGGGCAACACCATCAGCGGCAGCCAAGGTATGGGAGGCATTGAGACACGCGGTAGCTTCCGAGTCGGTATGCCACGCTTGCAGAACCTCTCTGCGCTAAAGGTTACCCCTTCGGTGGTTTAACGGACATCTACGCGCCTTAGAAGAAGAGTGAGCCGTTCTCGCGGCTATATAAGTAGCAGAAGAGAGCCGGGCGGAAGCCCGGTTCTTTCTTTTTCAGGAAAAAAGGGTCTATTGCTCATAATCTGACGGGAACAGGACACACTCCTCATATGGACAATTCAAGACCAGTCGAGTCAAGCAAATACTTATTACCGATAACAAGGCAATTATTGCAGCCAATCTTTCCCCCGAAAAAAATCCATTGACATCCCTTTTGGCATAATTTATAATTATTTATTTACTTTGACAAGGTCTGTAAAATGATGTATAATGGACAAGGAAAGAGGTGGTCGTCAGGCAATGGCTAATAACGCGCTGTTGGAAATCAAACGCAGTCTCGAAGCTCACGTCGGTCATAAGATTACGCTACGTGCAAATGGTGGTCGCCGTAAAACCGTCGAACGCACCGGTGTCCTGGAAGAAACGTACCCTTCTGTTTTTATTGTCAAACTAGATCAGGAGCAGCAAACGTTCAAACGAGTCTCCTACAGCTATGCCGATATACTTACCGAATCTGTGGAAATCACAGTGTGTGAAGATGACGGGCAGATGCGGATCATGTATATTAAATCTTAACGATTCATGAGCAGCCTCCTATTTGGGGGCTGTTTTTTGTTGGATGAATGATCTCTTCCCCTGGCAAGCATACTAATAAGGCAAGTTGCTCATCATCAAATATGCATTAAGGGAGGAACCTTAAGTGAGCCGAAGAAGACGTAGCACGATGTCGGAGGAACTGAAGACCGAGCTGGCCAAGGAACTGGGGTTCTACGATACTGTGGAGCGCGAGGGCTGGGGTGGAATCAGAGCGAAGGATGCCGGGAATATGGTCAAGCGGGCCATTCAGCTCGCTGAGCAGGCTGCACGTAGATCGGATTGAGGCTTAGGGTTGTATGGACTTGGAAAGGACGCTGCCACGAAGGGGCGTCTTTTGTTCTGTCTTGGGACCCATTCCATTTGAAGAATGGACTTCGATACCAGTTTCTCATATAATATGTTAAGTTGTTTTTAGGGGAAAAGCTGAAGGTGGGTGAACGCCTTGAAAATGTACGAAAAAGCGCCGGCCAAAATCAATTTGATGCTGGACGTATTGCATAAGCGCGCTGACGGTTTTCATGAGGTGGAAATGATAATGACGATGGTAGATCTGGCAGACCGTTTGGAGCTGTCAGAGATGCCGAGGGATTCGATTATAATATCCAGCCAGGCAGGGTATATCCCTCTGGATGAGAAGAATTTGGCCTTTCAGGCGGCAAGGCTGATTAAAGACCGCTACAATGTGCGGAGTGGCGTACATATCCATCTGGACAAAAGAATCCCAGTCGCTGCCGGGCTCGCCGGCGGCAGCAGTGATGCCGCAGCTACGCTGCGCGGCCTCAACCGGCTCTGGCGCCTCGGGATCCCGGCGCAGGAGCTGCAAGAGCTCGGCGCCGAGCTGGGCTCGGACGTGCCTTTCTGCGTGACGGGCGGTACAGCCCTTGCGACGGGCCGTGGGGAGCAGCTGACGCCGATTGTAAGTCCCCCGCAGTGCTGGGTAGTGCTGGCGAAGCCGCCGATCAATGTATCGACGGCTGAGGTGTATGGCCGTGTGCGTGCCGGGAATATCGCCGTACATCCGTCCGCTAGCGAAATGCGCGCAGCGATTGAGGCTGGCGATTTTCACGGCGTGTGTAGCAAGCTAGGCAACGTCCTGGAGGACGTGACGCTGAAGCTGCACCCGGAGGTGCAGCAGCTTAAGGATGCGATGATCAAGCTCGGAGCTGATGGCGTCCTGATGTCGGGTAGCGGGCCTACCGTGTTCGGACTTGTGTCCAAGCAGTCGAAAGTAGCGCGCATCTATAACGGACTGCGCGGATTTTGTAAGGAAGTATATGCAGTACGGTCGCTGACATAGCAGGCTTCTCTTGTATAAACCCGTACAAAAGTGATATATTTTTCTATAATATTCGGTTTTGGCGAGGAGTATTCTGTGAAGAAACTAAAACGAAGTCAGCGTTTGGTTGACATGACCCAATTTTTGCTGGAGAAGCCGCATGACCTGCTGCCGCTGTCCATTTTTGCGGAACGTTACGGTGCGGCGAAGTCATCCGTAAGTGAAGATCTGGCTATTATAAAAGAGGTATTTGAAGGTGAAGGCATGGGCGAGCTTCAGACCCTGGCTGGTGCAGCGGGCGGAGTACGCTATATTCCGAAGATTCCAAAGGAAATGGCGCTTTCATTTGCCAAGCGTCTGTGCGAGCAACTCGAACACAGCGATCGCATTCTTCCAGGTGGATATTTGTACATGTCTGATCTGTTAGGGCTTCCTTCCTTGATGGAGCAGGCTGGCAAGATCATTGCCACTGCTTATAGCAATCAGGACATCGACGTGGTTATGACGGTAGAGACCAAGGGGATCCCCCTGGCTTATGCAACGGCAGCCCAACTGGGATTGCCTGTCGTGATTGTCCGTCGTGACCATCAGGTGACGGAAGGTTCGGCGGTGAGCATTAATTATGTATCCGGATCGCATAAGAGCATTCACACGATGTCACTGTCCAGACGGGCCTTGAAGGAGAAATCCAGGGTACTGATCGTGGACGACTTCATGAAAGCAGGAGGAACCATTCGCGGAATGGTGGATCTGCTCGGCGAGTTTAATGCCGAAGTGGCGGGTGTTGGTGTGCTGGTGGAATCTGGCGCGGTAGAATCAGAAGAGCGGCTGCTGCACGAGTATGTGTCGCTTGTGAAGCTAAGTGAAGTGGACGCCAAGGAGCGGAAAATTTCTGCACATCCGGGGAATTACTTTTTTTGACGGAAATGTGAATTGAGATACGCGGGTCGGCTGGAATGCCAGGTCCGCGTATTTTTTCAAATACGGAGTAATTTGTCGAAATTATGAGGAATAAACAGTAAACCGCCCGAAATGTGTCGAAAACAATGGATGTTCAAAAATATTCTTCTTAAACAGTCATTTTTTGGTATGGAAAAGAAGGATTTAGCATTGTTGTGTGGAATTATACACCAAGTCTCTGATGGAAAAAGGTGGTGAACACACACATGCAAATTACGGATGTCAGACTCCGCCGAGTTAACTCTGAGGGGAGAATGAAAGCAATTGCATCCATTACCATCGACAACGAGTTTGTTGTTCATGACATTCGCGTCATCGACGGGAACAATGGGATGTTCGTTGCTATGCCGAGCAAGCGTACACCGGACGGAGAATTCCGCGATATCGCACACCCGATCTCTTCGGGTACACGCGAGAAGATTCAATCTGCGGTTCTGGCCGAGTACGATCGCGCCGCTACAGAAGAAGAAGAAGTCATCGAAGAGGGAGCCTAGGATGCGCTTTCTACTTGTTGACAGCTGCCCTTCGGGGCGGTGCCAGGCCATGCCGTTATTTATAATATCAGAAAGTATGAGCATCCCTTTGAAGTGACTTCCTGATATTGCAAAATGGGCCGCCTTTACTGATGGTTTGTACTGCATCATTTAAGGTCCAGCATGAACGGTCTTTCTCATTGGGGTTCGGAGAAAAGGGAACCATGCCTACATGGTTCTCTTTTCTTTTTGCCCGGAATGAGATATATTCAGTAGTGAGTTCAAGAGTAGGAGGTTGGCATTCTTGAAAAGAATGGCTGTAGTACTTGCCGCAGGCCAGGGCAAGCGGATGAAATCTAAATTATATAAGGTGCTGCACCCCGTTTGCGGAAAGCCGATGGTTGGGCACGTGCTTGATACAGTAAAAGCGACCGGATGCCAGCGGAGTATTGTCATCGTCGGACACGGCGCGGAAGCGGTTCAGGCTTATTTGGGCGACACGGCGGAATATGTGCTGCAGGAACAGCAGCTCGGAACCGGTCATGCCGTGAAACAGGCCAAGGATTTGCTGGGCGGCGAAGAAGGAACGACAATTGTGATCTGCGGGGATACCCCACTGGTTACAACTGAGACGCTTAACGGGCTGATGACACTGCATGAAGAGAATCATGCGGCAGCAACCGTGCTCAGCGCTGTTATGGATGATCCTACAGGGTACGGACGCATCATCCGCGGGGAAGACGGCGGAGTACAGAAGATTGTCGAGCAGAAGGATTGTACTGCCGAGGAAGCTGCTGTGCAGGAGATTAATACAGGGACTTATTGTTTTGATAATGCAAAATTGTTTGCTGCTCTGGAGAAAGTTACGAACAGCAACAACCAGCAGGAGTATTATTTGACCGATGTGATCGGTATACTGCGGGCTTCGGGCGAGATTGTACTGGGTTACCAGACAAAGGATGCCGCGGAGTCTATTGGTGTGAATGACCGATTGGCGCTGTCAGAGGCTGAAGGGCATATGCGTAACCGCATCAACCGTTACCATATGCTTAATGGAGTAACTATTACCGACCCTGCCTCAACCTATATCGGAGCAGACGTAGTCATTGGCGCAGACACTGTTCTGTATCCGGGGACAATCTTGAAAGGCTCAACTGATATCGGAGAGAACTGCGTGATCGGTCCGTCAACGGAAATCGAGGATTCCCGTGTGCTTGACGGAGCCGAGATCAAGCAATCTGTATTGAATCAGGCAGAAGTTGGCGCACGGACCACCGTTGGGCCTTTTGCGTATTTGCGTCCTGGTGCTGTACTCGGTGAGGAAGTCAAAGTCGGCGATTTCGTAGAAATCAAGAATGCCACGATCGGCGACGGTTCTAAGGTATCGCACCTTAGTTACATTGGTGACGCATCTGTCGGCTCCAATGTGAATGTGGGCTGCGGTGCAATCACCGTCAACTATGATGGTTATAATAAAGCCAAGACAGAGATTGGCGATGATGCTTTTATCGGCAGCAACGTGAATCTCATTGCTCCCGTTAACGTGGGTAAAGGGGCCTATGTTGTTGCCGGGTCAACCATTACCCGTTCCGTTCCGGATCATGATCTTGCCATTGCCAGAGCACGACAGGAGAATAAAGAGGGCTATGCGGTCAAGATCCGTGCCCGTGCGAAAGCAAAGAAAGATAAGTCCAGTCCATCGTAAAGTCCTGCTGTAACCGCCGGACGGACTGAACATCTCCGCTCCGGCGCCTTTGGAAAGCTAAATTCCGTCACGGAGGGTTTATATTTTATGACTTATTGTGATTCCAAGCTAAAAATTTTCACCTGTAATTCTAATCCCAAGCTGGCCAGTCAAATTGCGGACTATATCGGTATTCCGATGGGTGAATCGCATACTACCAGCTTCAGCGATGGCGAGATTCAGGTGAAGCTGTCGGAAAGCGTACGGGGCTGCCATGTATATGTAGTACAGTCGACCTGTGGTCCAGTCAATGACAACCTGATGGAGCTTCTCGTTATGGTAGACGCACTTAAACGTGCTTCCGCGAAGAGCATCAACGTTGTTATTCCTTATTACGGGTATGCGCGTCAGGACCGTAAAGCGCGTTCACGCGATCCAATTACGGCCAAGCTGGTGGCGAACCTGATTGAGAAGGCAGGGGCACACCGCGTCATTACGATGGACCTTCACGCAATGCAGATTCAAGGTTTCTTTGATATTCCGGTGGATCATTTGCTCGGCGTGCCGATTCTGGCTCAGTATTTCCGCTCGAAACAAATCGAGAACCCTGTCGTTGTGTCTCCTGATCACGGCGGTGTGGTTCGCGCCAGAAAACTGGCCGATTTCCTGAATGCTCCGCTGGCCATTATCGACAAACGTCGTCCGGAGCCAAATGTCAGTGAAGTTATGAACATCATTGGTAACATTGAAGGCAAAACGGCGATTCTGATTGATGATATCATTGATACAGCTGGAACGATTGTACTGGGCGCCAATGCCCTGATGGAAGGCGGCGTGAAGGAAGTATACGCTTGCTGTACCCACCCGGTCTTGTCTGGTCCTGCGCATGAGCGTCTGGAGAACTCGCCGATCAAGGAGATTATCGTGACGGATACCATTCCAATCCGTAGCGAGAACCCAACTTCGAAGCTGAAGGTGCTATCCGTTGCTCCACTGATGGGCGAAGCCATCATCCGTGTGCACGAAGAGCTGTCGATCAGCAAGTTGTTCGAGATTGAATAAGGTAGATAGAGCAGAAGCAACTGTATAATAAATAAAGGGTTACACCTCTCCTATTTGGAAGATGTAACCCTTCTCGGCGTGATGCCAAAGGAAACGTATGGTCTCTAGTACCCGGGACGGGAGATGAAGGTATAGCGGCTACGGTTGTACAGCGTACCCTGTAACTCTACAAAGCCTTCATCTACTGCCGTCAGTATACCGATGTCTATGTGCACATTGTCCAGGTAAATCTCGACAGGCACAGCATACTGGATGTGATACTGGAAATGGCGGTGAAGTATCAGTTTCTCGCCCTGGCGTAACATAGAATAATCACCTGTCTTCGAAAGTGTAATGTCGGTCCAAGAAGCCCTTATGCTTCCATTGTACCAAAAACAGTAATCACTTGCGCAAAAGAGCCGAAGGGAAAGGAACGTTCAGCAATGAAATGGATAGTTGGACTCGGGAATCCCGGTCCGCAGTATGCGAAGACCAAGCATAATGTCGGATTCATGGCGCTGGATGAACTGGCAGCCAGACACGGAATTTCTTTTAATCAGAACAAATGCAAATCGGTTATTGGTGAAGGGGTGATCGGCGGCGTCAAGATTGTACTGATCAAGCCAATGACCTTCATGAACCTCTCCGGTGAAGCCGTACGCGCATATATGGATTATTACAAGGTTCAGCTTGAAGATATGATTGTAGTCTACGATGACCTGGATACGGAGCTAGGCAAGGTGCGGCTGCGTTATCAAGGAAGTGCAGGTGGGCATAACGGAATTAAATCCATCATACAGCACACAGGAACCCAGAACTTTAATCGGATACGAATGGGTATCTCCCGCCCTGAGCCGGGTTATGCGATAGTGGATTATGTACTGTCCACTTTTGCCAAGAAGGATGGGGATAAGCTGCAGGACACGATTACGAGTACCTGTGATGCACTCGAGTTCAGTCTCAAGAACACGTTTGAGCAGACCATGGCCAAATTCAACGGTTAATATGTTGCAATGGTCTTTGTACCGGGCTAAATACAGTGTCAGTCGGGCATACTGAAGGTATATACTACCTTCAGGAGGCATATAGATGGCAATAAACTATGTATGCAGGCACTGCAGAACCTTTCTGGGCAGCATTCACAGAAGCGATGCGACAGAAGTGCAACTCGGCCTACATTCCTTGACCCCTGCGGAGCGCAGAGATATCATAGCGTATGATTCAGAAGGCGAGATTACGGTAAAGGTTACTTGCGATTACTGCAAGCAAGCCTTGGATAACAATCCCGAGCTTAGCCTGCTGGCCAGTCCGCTTCAGTAAGTGGAAGCGCCTGTCTCTATCGTCATCCGCAAGCCTTGGCGTTACAGCTGAGGCTTGTTTTTCGATTCCAATCATAACAGGTGAGGCGGTATCAGCCGCTTTCAACCTGTTTAGTAAGAGAGGTGCGCCTGTTGTTACAAGGTCTTATAGAAGCTTTTTCCCAAGATCCCGATTTTCAATCTGTCACCCGCGGTGTTGCAGCAGGTATGAAGGAACAACTCATATCCGGCTTGTCCGGATCTGCCCGGCAGATCATGCTGGCGGCGCTGCATGAAGAGACAGCGCGCCCGCTGCTGGTGGTGACACATAATATGTTCTCGGCCCAGAAGATGGCCGATGATTTGCAGGAAGCGCTTTCCCCGGATCGCGTACTGCTGTACCCTGCCAATGAACTGGTAGCCGCTGAGGCAGCGGTCTCCAGTCCAGAGACGCTAGCTCAGCGGATTGATGTGCTGACACGATGCGCTCAGGGCTTCCGGGGCATTGTAATCGCCCCTTATTCAGGTGTGCGCCGTTTGCTGCCGTCCCCTCATGTTATGGCTGGAGCACAGGTGACCATCTCGCAGGAAGGTACGCTTAACCTAGAAGAATTCCTGCTGTCCATGATCGAAATGGGCTATGAGCGGGTAGAACGGGTAGAGAACCGTGGCGAGCTAAGCGTAAGAGGGGGTATTGTTGACTTTTATCCAATGACCTCTGCCTTGGCTTACCGGGTGGAACTGTTCGACGAAGAAGTCGATTCTATCAGAACTTTCGATCCAGCCGATCAACGCTCGATTGACAAAGTACGTAGTGTGAAGATTACTCCAGCTAAGGAGATCATCGCGGACAAGTCCCGCCAGGAAGCGGCAGCTGCTGAGGCGGCGGTTCTGCTGGAACGCCAGCTAGAGAAGATGACAGACCGCCAGGCGAAGCTGCGTCTGCGGGAGGAAATGGGCCGTGAGCTGGAAATGCTCCGCCAGGGTACTTATTTTCCGGAAATCTATAAATATATCAGTTTGCTTTATCCTGAACATTCCCATCTGTATGACTATATGGTGGAGGATACACTACTTGTATTCGACGAGCCAGCACGGCTCTTGGAGACAGCAAAGCAGTTGGAACGGGATGAATCGGAATGGAACCTTCATTTGCTGCAGAATGGCAAGACGCTACCGGATCTGCAGCTCTCTGTAGAGACTGACACGGTAATGTATCACCGTCCTTTCCAAAGTCTGTTTATGTCGATCTTTCTCCGCCAAGTTCCACATGTTCAGCCTCAGAACATCCTAGGGTTCATCAGCCGTGGGATGCAGGATTTCCATGGACAGATGAATGTGCTCAAATCGGAGATGGAGCGCTGGCACAAGTCCGGTGTCAAAGTTATCATGCTGGCGAACGGCGAGGAACGTATAGAGCGCGTGCGCAGAGTCCTTTATGACTACGGCATTGAGGAGCCAACCATTGTTCAGGGAAATCTGGGATCCGGTTTTGAGCTCCCGTCTATTCACCTTGCGGTCATTACCGAAGGCGAGATGTTCTCCCAGAAGCAGCGCAAGGCGCGCAAAGTGTCGAAGGGTATAGACAATGCTGAACGAATTAAGAGTTATACGGAACTGAAAATCGGCGATTATGTGGTTCACCAGAATCACGGGATCGGTAAATACATGGGGATTGGTACACTGGAAGTCAGTGGGATCCACCGTGACTATATGCATATTATGTATGCTGGCGGTGACAAGCTGTCTGTCCCGATCGAACAGATTGACCTAATCCAGAAATATGTCGGCTCCGAAGATAAAGAGCCCAAGGTATATAAGCTAGGCGGTAATGAATGGACCCGCGTCACCAATAAGGTGCGTTCTTCGGTACAGGATATCGCCGACGATCTGATTAAGCTGTACGCCGAGCGTCAAAGCGCTATGGGATACGGGTTTGAGAAGGATACTCCGGAGCAACAGGAGTTCGAGGAAGTATTCCCGTACGATGAGACCCGCGACCAGTTGCGGGCGATTGAGGAAATCAAAAAGGACATGGAGCAGAACCGTCCGATGGACCGTTTACTATGTGGCGATGTCGGATATGGCAAGACTGAAGTAGCCATTCGTGCCGCCTTCAAAGCAGCCATTGAAGGTAAGCAAGTGGCTGTATTAGTGCCGACCACGATTCTAGCCCAGCAGCACTATGAGACTTTCCGTGAGCGGTTCTCCAATTACCCGCTGAATATCCAAGTGCTGAGCCGATTCCGTAGCCGCAAAGAGCAGAATGATACGATCAAGGGAGTCAAACAGGGAACTGTCGATGTGGTCATTGGGACACACCGTCTGCTCTCACAGGATCTGGTCTTCAAAGATCTGGGTCTGTTGATTGTGGATGAGGAGCAGCGTTTCGGCGTGACGCATAAAGAAAAGCTGAAGAAGCTGAAAACGAACGTGGACGTACTGACACTGACAGCAACACCGATTCCCCGCACACTGCACATGTCAATGCTTGGGGTACGGGATTTGTCTGTCATTGAGACACCACCGGAGAACCGCTTTCCCGTACAGACGTATGTCGTTGAACATAGCCAGACTCTTACCCGCGAAGCAGTGGAGCGGGAGCTCGCACGCGGGGGGCAGGTATACTATCTGTATAACCGCGTTCAAGGTATTCAGGAAATGGCTGCTCAGATCTCCATGCTAGTACCGGAAGCACGCGTTGGCATTGGTCACGGCCAGATGTCAGAACAGGAACTGGAGAAAACTATCTTGGACTTCCTCGATGGCGAATACGATGTGCTCGTTAGCACAAGTATTATCGAGACCGGGGTAGATATTCCTAACGTTAACACGCTCATTGTGCATGATGCTGATAAAATGGGCCTTTCCCAGCTTTATCAGCTGCGGGGACGGGTAGGCCGGTCCAACCGGATCGCTTACGCCTATTTTACGTATCAGCGGGACAAGGTTCTGACTGAAGTGGCCGAAAAGCGGTTACAGTCGATCAAGGAATTCACGGAGCTTGGCTCCGGGTTCAAAATTGCTATGCGTGACCTTTCCATCCGTGGAGCGGGGAACTTGCTGGGGGCAGAGCAGCACGGTTTTATCGCCTCAGTGGGCTTTGATCTATATTCGCAGATGCTGGCAGAGGAGATTCGCAAACGCAAAGTGACTGTACTTGGTGAGGAAGATACCTCGCTGAAGGAAGGGAATACAGTCATTGATTTGTCGATTGACGCCTATCTCCCGTCAGAGTATATTTACGACAGCATCCAAAAAATTGAAATTTATAAAAAGGTAGCAGCTATTTCCGCCTTTGACGATGCTTCCGAGCTTGAAGACGAACTGCTTGATCGATTCGGGGAGCTGCCAGAGGCAGTCGTTAACCTCTTGTCTGTAGCAAGGTTGAAGGTCTATGGCAAGATGTACGGCATTGACGCCATGGTGCGGCGAGGGGACGAAGTCTCGCTCAATTTCTATGAAGACCGGATCGGGGCATTCGACACTGCAAAGCTCGCTAAAGTTGGAAATCGTTTTGAAAGACGTGTACAATTTGAAAAGGATGCAAAAGCCGTCATCCGGGTCAAGTCGAAAGGGCTCGGGGACAAAGAGCTGCTTGACTTGCTTGAGCAATTTCTGGAGGAAGTCAAACAGGCTTTCAAATCGAAGGGAGAACTTCACAATGTCGTTAAATAAAACAAAAACCTGGAAAGTGCTGCTTGTATCACTAGCAGCAGCTCTTTCCTTCTCTGTACTATCCGCATGCAGCAGCAAAGGGGGCACTGCAGCAGATAACAGTACGGCAGTTGCTACTTATAAAGGTGGTACAATAACAGAAAAGGCATTTGATCTGGATCAGAAGATCATGAAATTCCTGTCGCCGGATCAGGCGCAGTATTTGCAAATTGATGCCTTCAAGGAATCCATCCTCAAGCAAGAGATAGCTTTTGAATATTTGGCTGGCAAAGCTACGGACGAGGCTAAGAAAGAAGCTAAGAAGGAAGCCGATGCCCAAGTTGAGGCTATGAAAAAAGGTCTTGGCAAAACGTATAAAGATACTTTGAAGCAGCAAGGGATCACGGAAGAAGATATCCATGCGTACATGGTGCGTGTACTGACTGTGTATCAGGATATGCTGCTCAAAGTCACGGATGAAGATGTGAAGAAAGAATTTGAAGCGACAAAGGGCGACTTTACCGTAGCTAATCTGCGTCATGTCCTGATTGGCTTTACAGATGCTGACAAGAAGGAACGCAGCAAAGAGGATGCCTTGAAACTCGCGAAGCAAGTAAAGGCAGAGCTTGACGGGGGAGCCGATTTTGCGGAAGTTGTGAAGAAATACACTGACGACACGGCTTCCAAGGAAACGGGTGGCGAGTACAAGGATAAACCACTTGGTACCTATGTAGAGTCGTTTAAGAAGGCTGCGCAGACCCTACCGCTAAACACGATCAGTGAACCGGTAGAAAGCCAATTCGGATATCACATTATCAAGGTAGAGTCCCGTACCGAGAAGACCTTCGACCAATTGACTGACGAGCAGAAGGAAAACATTAAGCAATCACTGGCTTCCAAGAGCCTAGAGAGCTTCATGGAGAAGGAACTCGACGGTATCATTGAGAAGATCAACCTGCCTAAGAGCTCTGCCCCTGCTGATGAAAAAGGTACAGAGCCAAGTGCGTCTCCTGAGGCAACAAAGGCTGCTGAATAAGCCGGGACAAGCTCCCCTTTATACTCCATTACAGACTGAAGAAAGCATCTTGCTTTCTGTTTCAAGTACCGCCCCTGTGGGCGGTATTTTTTTGTTTTATTCAGACTATTCGCAGCAATCGGCGAAGTTTGCCCGAGTTTTTTTATACAGGCAATGATATGTATAATGAACTGGGAAGAGATGAATACTATGGGCAGATATTACGATAAATCACTGGGATTATCCATTCCCATAATGGACAGTAGTTGAACAATACTTCTTAAGAAAGCGGGGCAACATGTGAATGAAAGCTACTGGAATTGTACGACGTATTGACGACCTCGGACGAGTGGTGATTCCCAAAGAAATTAGACGGACGCTTCGGATCCGGGAAGGAGACCCTCTGGAAATCTTCGTTGACCGTGATGGTGAAGTCATCCTCAAGAAATACTCGCCAATCGGCGAGCTTGGTGATTTTGCCAAAGAATATGCCGAGTCGCTGTATGAAAGCACAGGTCATATCACCATAATCGCAGACCGAGATACCTTCATTGCACTTGCTGGCGGTTCCAAGAAGGAGTATTTGGAGAAGCAAGTGGGTGTGCTGCTGGAAAAGGTAATGGATGGCCGTAAAACGGTACTGGAAACGAACGGTGGCAATTATGAGATAGGCAAAGACCATTCAGAACTGCTGTCCACTTATGTAGCATCACCGATTATTTCAGGAGGCGATCCGATCGGCTGTGTAGTGATGCTTAACAAGGATGATTCGGTGAAGATGTCCCAGATGGAAGTCAAAATGACTGAAACGGCTGCCGCATTTTTGGGCAAGCAGATGGAACAGTAATATCTACGG
Source organism: Paenibacillus sp. NPDC057934 (assembly GCF_042887565.1). Lineage (NCBI taxonomy): Bacteria > Bacillati > Bacillota > Bacilli > Caryophanales > Paenibacillaceae > Paenibacillus > Paenibacillus sp. NPDC057934. The sequence goes on along the minus strand of NZ_JBHVPB010000018.1, from coordinate 32,369 downwards.
TACTATGGCTCCTGCTCTCCTTTTGGTATGATGTACAAAGGAAAGCGGGAGTTTTGTCGTTCAGGGCATACATACGTTATAATTAAGCTTGTTTTGACTACGGTTGTTTGACTGGGTGGCAGTCGCGTTTCTTTCCAAATTCAGCGTTAGAAGCAGGTAATCTCATGAAATCGACAACACAAGCTTCCCGTTTGCTCCAGGGGGCCTTTATTCTTAGTGCGGCGGCGATTATCTCGAAGCTGATTGGCACTTTGCAAAAAATACCGCTGCAAAATCTGGGTGGTGATGCCGTATTTGGCATCTATAATACGGTTTACCCGCTATACACCATGCTCATAACCATCGCTATGCTGGGTTTACCTTCAGCCATATCCAAATTCGTGGCAGAGGCTTCCGCCAGAAGGCGGAAAGATGAAGGCCGGAGGATTCTTCTTCTGTCCACGCTGATTACGGGCATCTGTGGTTTGGTACTGGGTCTCCTTACCTATGCTGGCGCGCCTCTTATTGCTGAATGGGTCGGCAGCTCCCATGTCATTCCAGCGCTACGCAGCGCATCGTGGGGGCTTGTATTCGTTCCGGTCATGGCGGCATTACGGGGTTATTTCCAGGGTCTCCACAATATGACCCCCACTGCGGTATCGCAAATTGTGGAGCAGTCGGTCCGCGTAGCGGTAATGATTATTCTGCTGCTCTATCTGACTTCACAGGGGGCGGGAGTGGAGAGTATTGCGGCTGGTGCTCTGCTTGGCTCTGCTGGAGGCGGGGCCGCCGGTTTGCTAGTGATGCTGCTGTATTGGCGGAGGCACCGCCGTAATACGGAACTTCCCGCTGCGGCAGAAGTGGCGGCTACCGCAGAAGTAACTGGGCCGCAGGGGCGAGCTAAGCCCCTGCGAGGACAAGCTTCAGGGGTCAAGGCGAGCAGTCTGTTGGCCTATGGAGTTCCTGTAATGCTGGGTGCGCTGGCCCTTCCACTGATCGGGCTAGTCGACGTATTTACCGTGCCTCGCCTGCTCTCAGAAGGTCTCAGCGAAAGTGCATCTATGGCACAGTTTGGCATCTATAATCGCGGCCTGCCGCTTGTGCAGATTGTGACTATGCTTGCGACATCCCTGTCCGTTGTATTCATTCCCGCACTGGCAGAAGCCAAGTACAACGGCGATCTGAAGCTGGTCGAGACACGCTGCAGTCTGTCACTGCGTTGGTTCTGGCTCTTGGGGCTCGCAGCAGCTGTGGGGCTGGCGGTGCTGGCTGAGCCGATTAACATCGCGCTCTACGGCGATACTGCCGGCAGCATCACGATGATCTGGCTGGCCTTCACCGCCGCCGGCGGCACGGTCAGCATCATCTCGGCTGCACTGCTGCAGGGGCTGGGGCATGTGCGCGCCCCAGCCATACATCTCTTGGCCGCCGCGGGGCTCAAGGCGGCCCTCAACCTGCTGCTTGTCCCGCAGCAGGGCATTACCGGCGCGGCCATCGCCAGTGTGGCCGCGCACCTGCTGGCAGCAGCACTCAACGTGCTGCTGCTGCACCGCCAGGGCTATCTGCGGCTTCGCCTCGCAGATGCCCTGGTGAAGCCCGCGGTGCTACTCGCGGGCTTGGCCGCCGCCGCTGCGGCCGTCAGCTATGGAGCTGACGCATTGTTCGCAGCGGCAGGGCTGGCTGGCGGGCGTACCGCCAGCCTGGCCCAAAGCTTGCTCGGCGTGACGGCGGGTTGCGTCGTCTTCGCCGTAGGCGCGATCGCCCTGCGGCTGCTGAGCGAGAGCGAGTTGCGCCAGCTTCCGGGCATCGGCCCGGCCCTAGCGAAGGGCTTCAGCAAGCTACGGCTATTCCGCTAGCCGATCATAAATGAACCATTCCCTGTCTTCTGGCTTGCATAGCAAGCCCAGGAAAACATTCAAGGATAGAGTGCCCTCTGCCTATTGTTAAGGCTAGAGAGGGTCAATAAGGAGATGAACAACACGCATGAGCGCATCATTAACGATTGTCGGACTGGGTTCCGGCAACCCTGACCGGCTGACGCTGGGTATTATTAAGAAGCTAAAGGCAGCCTCAACCGTGTACGTACGCACCAAGGAACACCCGGTGATGTCTGCGCTTGCGGAGCTGGAGATTGAGTGGAAATCGTTCGACGGATTGTACGAGTCACTGCCCTCTTTCCCCGAAGTCTATGAGGCTATTGCGTCCCGTTTAATTCAAGAGGCCTCTGCTGCCGAGCAAGGCACAGAAATTGTCTATGCGGTGCCAGGCCATCCCATGGTTGCCGAATCGGCGGTTTCCTTACTCCGGCAACGCTGTACCGAATGGGGCATAGAGCTGCAGATTCTGGGCGGCGAGAGCTTCCTGGACGAGGCCTTTGTGCGGCTCGGCTTTGACCCTATCGAAGGGTTCCAACTGCTTGATGCTTCCGGTATTCGGCGCTCACATCTTCAGCCGGAGCTGCACACCTTGATCGGTCAGGTGTATGACACCTTTACTGCTTCGGAGACCAAGCTATGTCTGATGGAGCTGTATCCACCCGAATATGAGGTTGTTGTTGGGCATGCGCTTGGCGTGGAGAACGAGGAGAAAATTCTGAAGGTGCCTCTCTACGAGTTGGACCGTCTGGATGGGTATGGGAACCTGTCGCTGATTTATATCCCGGCAAATCGTTCAGAAGAGGTGCGAAATCGCACCTTTGCCCGTTTGCATGAAATTGTCGATATTCTCCGCAGCCCGGAAGGCTGTCCTTGGGACCAAGAGCAGACCCATGAATCGCTGCGCAAGAACCTGATCGAAGAAACCTACGAAGTGCTGGAAACCATTGATGAGGATGACCCGGATCACATGAAGGAGGAACTGGGTGACTTACTGCTGCAGATCATGTTGCATGCTCAGATGGAAGAAGAAGTGGGAACGTTCAATGTGTTTGACGTTATCGAGGGACTCAACAACAAGCTGGTGTTCCGTCATCCCCATGTATTCGGCGACCGGGAGGCCGGCAATGCGGATGAGGCGCTTCAGAACTGGGAAGGCATGAAAGCAGAGGAGAAGCGGCGTAAGGGTATGAAGCCGGAGGAGCAGTCTGTCCTTGATGGCGTTCCCCGGGATTTGCCGGCCTTGATGAAGGCCTATAAGCTGCAGAAGAAAGCTTCCAAGGTAGGCTTTGACTGGGACAATGCACTGGACTGCCTGGTGAAGGTTCGTGAGGAGGCTGACGAGCTGCAGGAGGCTATTGCCAGTGGAGCGCCTACGGAAGAACAGATCCTGGAGCTTGGTGATCTGCTCTTTGCAGCCACTAATGTAGCTCGGTTTATCGGCGCTGATCCGGAAGACGCGCTGACTCGCACCAACCGCAAATTTGTCCAACGGTTCCAATACATCGAACAAAGCCTGCGCAGCAAAGGGAAGAGTGTGCAGGGTAGCAATCTTGATGAGATGGAGGCGCTTTGGCAGGAGGCTAAGGTCCAGGAGCGCAAGTAACGACAGAAGCTGCAGAAGGGCCTACTGAAGCTACTTTACGTTGGTAGATCAATCGAAAGATACTTAGCCGTATATATACGCGAAGAAGCGGCTATGCTGTGAATATAGCGGCTATGAATCTTTGATTTGAAGCAGGGATTGCAGTTTATAATGTAATAGTGCTATACTCTGCTAACCCTCTTCTTGCCGGGAAGAAAGAAGCCCGCTTTTAAAAAAACGGCGAGTCATGGCAGGATTTACGGGTGGCATCCAGAATATCATAAAGACGAAATGGTGATTTGTGGCCGATTATGGCGGTAAATCTCGTTTCATTTATTTTTTCGTATCCTAGGAGGAACCTTAAACTATGAACAAGACAGATTTGGTTAACAACATTTCCGAGAAAAACGGATTGGCAAAGAAAGACGTAGAAGCAGTACTGAATGGATTCCTGGGCGAGATCACCGAAGCTCTGGCTAAAGGCGATAAAGTCCAATTGATCGGTTTCGGCACTTTCGAAACCCGCAAACGTTCCGGTCGTACAGGCCGTAACCCGCAAACGGGCACAACTATTGAAATCCCTGAATCTACTGTACCGGCCTTCAAGGCAGGTAACAAGCTTAAAGAAGCCGTCAACTAATGCGTCTCGACAAATTTCTGAAAGTCTCCCGTTTGATTAAGCGCCGTACGGTGGCCAAGGATGTGTCCGAACAAGGTCGGGTGCTGATTAACGGACGGGAATCCAAACCTAGCAGCACAGTAAAGCTCGGCGATGAGATTACAGTGCAGTTCGGTCAGAAGCTGGTGACGGTCAAGGTAGAGAAACTGGTGGAGACGACCCGCAAGGACGAAGCCGCCGGGATGTATACCCTGCTCCGGGAAGAGCCGGTTGCGAAGAGCAACGGGCTGGAGTGGTAAGTGCCGGTAACCTAGCTTATACGGATGCCTGATGTAAGAAAGCGTAACTGTACATAATGTAGAGTTGCGCTTTTTTTGCGTGGATAAGGCGGTTTCAGAGAAGTTAAGTATATTTTTAAAACAAGCTCCGTTCTATCTTGAACTCCCTCACCATAGATTAGAGGTAAGAAGGAGGGGTACATGCTATGATCGAACCAGTAAAAGCCAATAAGCAGCATGATCTGCATATGCACGACCGCAAGCAGGTGGAACTTACGGGCGTGCAGAATGTGGAAAGTTTCGACAGCGAGGAGTTTCTGCTTCGTACAGAACTCGGCCATCTCACCATTCGCGGGAGCCATTTACATATCAAAAATCTCAGTCTGGAAAACGGACTCCTGTCGCTGGAAGGCAACGTTCATTCATTGATTTATCTTGATCCCGGTTCGCAGGGCAAAAACAAGGGAATTATCGGCAAGCTCTTCAAATGAACCCCGGGGTCCAATGGGTAACCCTGCTCTACATGATGCTGGCCGGGGCGGCAATGGGACTCGCCTATGACGGCTACCGGGTGCTGTCGTTCAAGTTAAGGTTTCCCAACTGGCTGTGCGCCGCACTGGATTTGTTGTACTGGCTATGGGCTGCCCTGCTTGTGTTTCGTCTGTTGTATGCCGGCAATCAGGGGCAATTGCGGTTCTACGCGTTCCTTGGTCTGTTTCTAGGTGTATGGATCTATTTTTTGATCTTCAGTGTTACGGTGCGGCGTTTTGTGGTAATGTTAATTCAGTTGGTTCATTCTGTGTGCAAATTCCTTTGGAAGCTTGTAACGATCCTGATCGGGATGCCGCTTCTGTGGCTCTGGCGTCTTCTCAAAGGAGTGCTGATACTGCTTGGGCGTATTGTGCTGTTTGTTCTCAAGCTGCTCTTGCGTCTGACGAAGCCGCTTTGGGTACTGCCTGTCAGATGGCTTTCTCCCTACTGGACTCGGCTTGTTCATAGCACACGTATGACAACAATTACTACTTGGCTGACTAAGCGATGGAAACGCTGACCTTGAAGAGGGGGACGCAGCATGAACAGATTTTCTGCAGAAGAGAAGAAGGCGATTAAAGCTTCGGCTGCCGGCGCGAAGAGAAGGAAATTTATCTGGCTGGTCGTTGTGACGGTTTTTTTCGGCTGGGCAGGCTATATTTTCTTTTCCCAACATGCGCTTATTGCGGACAAGAGTGCCGATCTGGCTAAGAAGCAAGAAGCCAAGGATAGTATTACCAAAAATCTGGATCAACTGAAGTACGATGTATCCAGGCTGAATGATGATGAGTATATCGGCCAATTGGCACGTAAATGGTATAATATCTACCCTCAAGGGGAGACTCCGATTCGAACAGAGCAATCAGGGAAATAAAGCAGGTCAAAAGAGGCTTTTCGCTCTGTTGCCTTGCTCTTCTCTTTACTGTATAATCAAATCACCGCAGACAGGATGACCTTAATATTCGTCTGTATATTTTTAAGGGAGGATCATTTTATTCTATGGCAATTGAAGTGGGCACCAAGTTAGAAGGCAAGGTGACAGGCATCACGCATTTCGGAGCATTTGTGGATCTGTCAGGAGGTGTCACAGGTCTCGTTCACATCTCGGAAATCGCCGATAATTACGTCAAGGATGTTAACGATCATCTGAAGATTAGTGATGTAGTAACAGTCAAGGTGATCAACGTCGACAAGGACGGTAAGATCGGACTTTCCATCAAGCAGGCCGTAGATAAGCCGGCATCGGAAGTACGTCCCCCAAGAGCACCAAGACCTGAACGTCCAAGCGGTGGAGACCGTTTTGGCGGCGGTGGAGGTAACGGTGGTGGAGGCGGTGGATTTAATCGTGAACGGGGAGGGCGTCCATTCAAGCCTGCAGCCGGTAAACCTTCATTCGAGGATAAAATGTCACGCTTCCTGAAAGACAGCGAAGAGCGCATATCTTCGATTAAGAAGAACACAGAAGGAAAACGTGGAGGCCGTGGCGCCAAACGCGTATAATCCTAATCTTGAACATCATAAATAACCGCGAGGGCTTCGGCCTTTTGCGGTTTTTTTGTTTTTTCTGTAGTGTACAGACAAGGTTTCACGACCCTTAACTATTTTTGTCGGGGACCGCCAAATCGGCGACAGCATCCTCGCCAATCTCACATTACTTTAGGGCAATCGCTGGCGAATGCCTGCCGTCATTCACTGACAGAAGTCAGGCATTGCTTCTGCTCAAGCAGAGTAAGTCACTGTCCCATAAGGAATAAAGGGCCTTTTCCGAGGTTTGTCGGGACAGGCTTTTTTGTCGGAAATTTCTTCTGACTTACCTTCCGTTTCTGACAAACTTTCTCAGAACCGCCACTATATAATGAGAACCATAAATTTGGAAACGGGTGGTGTAGAGTAATGAGTAAAAGCAATGTGGTTAATTTGCCGGAGTGGACAAGAACAGGAAACAAAGACAAAGCACAAAAAGAAGGCTTGGGATCGCGTCTGAAGACATGGGCTCAGAACCAGCGGGCCCTTCAGCTTTTGGCAGCTAAGAAATGGATGCTGCTCCTTAGTGTCATGGGTTTTCTGCTTGGACGAGCTACCATTCTGAATGAGCTATCCCCGTTCGCTGCCGCTTATTTTGCCGTCATTATGTTTATGCGCAGAGACTCTATGCTTCCCGTGGCCGTAGCGATTATTGCAGGCAGCCTCTTCACGCCCTTCCCAGGGGGATTGGTGATTGCCGCAGAACTGATTATCTTTATGTTGGTCTACAAGGGAATGGAAAGCTTCCAGCGCATCGATCTCTCCTATGCGCCGTTAATGGTCTTCGTATCTTCCTTTATGGTGGGTCTGTTCCAAATCGTGATTGGCCCTTCATTCACCTGGTACCCATTGATGATGATGACCCTCGATGCAGGGCTTGGGTTCGTACTGACGCTTGTATTCGTACAGGCGCTTCCGCTATTGACCTTTAGGCAGAAGAGCCGATCGCTGCGCAATGAAGAAATTCTCTGCCTAATTATATTGCTGGCCTCTGTAATGACCGGGCTGGTCGGCTGGGCTGTAGGAGGACTGTCTCTGGAGCATATTCTTTCTCGATTTCTCATCCTATTGTTTGCAATGGCTGGCGGTGCCCCGCTTGGGGCTGCTGTCGGGGTCGTTACCGGGCTAATTCTCAGCCTGGCCGATATTGGAGCGATTTATCAGATGAGCCTGCTGGCTTTTTCCGGGATGCTGGCGGGCATGATGCAGGGTGGCCGGAAAGGCGCTGTTTCGATCGGAATGCTGCTGGGCTCCAGTATTCTGTCCGTCTATTTCACGGGTCCGGGTGATATGATGGCCTCAATATGGGAGACTTGTGTAGCAGTGGTGTTATTTCTCCTGACTCCGCGCAGCATGATTTCGGCAATTGCCAAATATGTACCGGGAACAGCCGATCATAGTCGATCTCAACATGAATATGCCCGCAGAGTACGGGATATTACGGCAGAAAGGGTGACACAGTTCTCGCAGGTATTCCGCCAGCTGTCCAGCAGCTTCGGGCAAATTTCACGCGCCGGTGAAGCGGGAACCGCCGAACGTGAAATGGAGGATTTCATGAGTACGGTGACGGACAACGTCTGCGCAGGTTGCGTGCGCCGTGGTCATTGCTGGGATGCGAAATTCTATCAGACCTATCGTTATATGACGGATATGATGACTACCGTGGAAGAATGCCCGGATGTCACGGCCGCTCAGCTACCCCCTGAGTGGAACCGGATTTGTGGCAAGACGGGTGAGGTTCTGGAGTTCATGAAGGGTCAATACGGCCTTTACCAGCATGATATGCGGTGGAAAAGACAAATATACGACAGCCGACAATTTGTTGCCGAGCAACTGTCCGGCGTCTCCCAGGTGATGGAGGACCTGGCCAAAGAAATCAAGCGGGAAGGACAGGCGATGTATCGCCAGGAAAGCCAGATTCGTGAAGCCTTGGAGAAGCTGGGCTTGTCCATCCATAGCATTGATATATTAAGCCTTGATCCCGGACGCGTAGAAATCGAGGTCGTTCATGCCTATACTCGTGGGTTCGATGAATGCCGTAAAATGATTGCCCCACTGCTCTCGGACATTCTTAATGAGAACATAGCTGTCATGAGCGAGACAGCAGTTCATCCTCGTGAAGGGCTTTCGATGGTTACATTCGGATCGGCAAAAGCTTATGAGGTGAATACCGGGGTAGCCAACGCGGCCAAAGGGGGCGATTTACTGTCCGGTGACAGCTTCAGTACCGTCGAACTGGGCAACGGAACATTTGCTGTATCGATCAGCGATGGAATGGGAAACGGCGAGCGTGCAAGGATGGAGAGTAGCGCGGCGCTCGGAATGCTGGAGAAGCTGCTACAATCCGGCATGGATGAGAAGCTGGCGGTCAAATCCGTCAATTCGGTGCTGATGCTCCGTTCCCCTGACGAGTTCTATGCTACCGTGGATATGGCGCTGATTGATCAATATTCCGCACAGACTACTTTTATGAAAATCGCCTCCGCACCGAGCTTTATCCGGCGAGGCAGCGAAGTGATCCCTGTGACAGCTAGCAATTTGCCCATCGGCATTATTCAGGATATGGAGGTGGATCTAATCACTTTGCAGCTCCATCCGGGAGATATTCTCATTATGATGACCGACGGTATTTATGATGCACCGGGATATGCCGTTAATAAAGAGATATGGATGAAACGAATGATACAGGAGCTTGAGGGTGATGATCCGCAGGACATGGCTGACACCCTTCTGGAGAAGGTCATTCGTTATCAAGGTAATGAAATCCATGATGATATGACCATCGTCGTCAGCCGGATTGATCATTATCATCCGGAATGGTCCAGCCTGCAGCTGCCTGGAATTGGGCGAATGGAGCGCCCGCGTACAGTGAGTTAGAGTGCAACTGCTCTGTTCTCTTGTTGTCTAAACTTTTATAGTATCGGCCTTCTAATGTTGGACAAGCTTAGACAGTGCTTCCGCACTTGTTGCACTTCAAGCACTTGACCTTGCCTTTGCCTGCCGAGTCGAATGAAATGATGACTCGCCACCACTTGTTCCTCCCCACCCAAACACCGCAATTTGTGGTGGTGTTAGGCTTTTGAAAAAGTGAAAGGTGTGGAACGGAGTGAAATTTTGGAGCTGTAGAAGCGAAGCGCTCGCCTTTATTCTCTGATTTCGACCACTATAACGGTTCTGATGAAAGAAATCAGAGAATAACAGCGATCGAAAGCCCAACATTTCTCGCAGTTCCCCTTCATTCACAGTCTTTCTAAAAGCCTTTCACATCACAAAATGCGAGTTTGAAATCTCTCATTTCTGGACATGCTAGAAACAGAGGTTTCAGACAAAAGGGGAGTGAATGGTTATGAAGCAGATCCTGCTCATTACAGACGGATGTTCGAACGTGGGGGAAAGTCCGGTGATGGCAGCGGCGCATGCCCTGCAGGAGGGAATCACCGTTAACGTGGTCGGTGTGATTGATCATGGAACCATTGGGGAGCTTGGCAGCCGGGAGATTGCCGATATTGCGAAAGCCGGAGGGGGGCTGAGCCGTATAGTCGGAACACCACAATTGGCTCATACGATCCAGATGATGACGCGTAAGACTGTAGTGCAGACCATTCAGCAGGCAGTCAACAAAGAGGTGAAAAAAATACTCGGTGATGGCTCGCTGGAAGAATTGCCGCCGCTACAGCGTTCTCAGGTCGTCAATGTCGTAGACGAGTTGACGGAAACATCTCCGCTGCGCATTGCTCTGCTCATTGACGCCAGCGCCAGCATGAAGCCCAAGCTTGCTGCCGTAGAGGACGCTATCCGAGATCTGGCGCTGAGTCTGGAGGCAAGGGAAGGTAAAAGCGAGATTGCTGTCTTTCATTTTCCCGGTCGCAACAGCAGTGAGGATGCAGAGCTTGATATGGACTGGACCCACAATGTGTCTGGTGTCCGCTCTTTATTCTCCAAGCTGCGGATGAGAGGCGCCACTCCTACAGGACCCGCGATATTCAAGGTGCTTGAGCATTACCGTTATGATACACTGGATGGACATCATGGACGCCGGATGATTGAAGATCCAGACGAAAGAGAAGGGATGATTGGTGGGTATGTCGTCTAATCCGCCTTATCCTCTCGGCACCGTTATCACCGGGAAATGGCGGGGAAACCGTTATGTGATACAGCGATTGCTGGGCAGGGGCGCGAATGGAACCGTATATCTCGTGCAGCGACAAGGGAGACGGGAATACTATGCGCTTAAAATAGGATACGATGCGCTTGACCTGCAATCCGAGATCAATGTGCTCACTTCCTTGCAGTCCCGCCGGAAGCGTAATGAATACCGCGCCCAGCGGGAATCGCCCTTGTCGTCTTATCTACTGGAAGCTGATGATTACAGGGAGGACGATAATAAGCCGTTCTATGTGATGAGATATGTGCAGGGCAGGCCGCTGCATCATTTTCTTTCTAAGAACGGACCAGACTGGCTTGGACTTGTGGGCCTGAAGCTGCTTGATAAGTTACGCAGGCTGCATGAATGCGGCTTTGTATTTGGTGATCTGAAGCCGGAGAATGTTATGGTTTCTGACGTCGGGGAAGCGGAACTAATTGACTTTGGCGGCGCAAGTCCAATGGGACGCAGTGTGAAGCAATTCACCGAGTGGCATGATCGTGGCTTCTGGAATGCTGGCAGCCGGACTGGCGATGAGGCCTACGATCTGTTTGCCTTTGCTGTTCTCTGTCTTCGCCTGCTTAATGAATCTGGTCTGAAGAGTGCGGCTCTACAGCTACCGCAGACGAGAAGTGTAGATGAACTGTTGAAGCTGGCCCGCAGCCTGCCGGACAAGAAGTTGTCCTCGTGGATTTGCCATGCGCTGAAAGGTGGATTCAACAGCTCGGCTGAGGCTATGGAGATTTGGAAGAATCATATATACGGCTCACGTAAGGCCAGACCGGAGCATATGGCCACGCCCCGCTGGTTGAAGAATGCGTTTGGCTTGTCTTTATTCATGCTGGCCTTTACAATTTATTGGCTACTGCGATTTTGAAATTATACATACTGCCGGTTAACGACCAAGGATTGCCGGTATACGAACCTGTGCAAACGGCCGGGCGGGAAGGGAGCCGCATATGGAGCAAATGAACGGACTCGTGGATGCTGTACTGGAGTCTGCAGCTGAACATGGGCTGTGGTCGCCTCATGACACCATTGTAGTCGCAGTATCCGGAGGCTCGGATTCTGTGGCTCTTTTGCATGTGCTGCATGAAATCGCGACAAATCGGACACCTTTAAAATTAATATGTGCCCACGTGAACCATGGATTTAGGGGGGAGTCGGTAGAAGAGGCAGAGCTTGTCCGCCAGTTGGCGGCAGAACTCAACATTCCTTTCGAAATGGCGGAGTTTGATATTCCCTCACTGGCAAAGGACAGTGGCCTTGGGCCGGAGGGAACAGCCCGGGAGAAGCGTTATCAGTTTCTTATTGATACCGCTCACCAGTATGGGGCTCAAGCTGTCGCGCTGGCCCATCATGCCGATGATCAGGCTGAGACTGTACTAATGCGGCTGTTGCGTGGAAGCGGGCTCTCGGGACTGGCCGGCATGAGATGGAAGCGAACCGAAAAAAAGGTGCAACTCATCCGTCCCTTCCTCCGTATTAACAAAACGGCCCTTGTGGGCCTGTGCCAGGAGAATGGTTATCCCTATGCGGAAGATGCCAGCAATCTGCTGACGCAATATACGAGGAATGCTGTGAGGCTGGAGGTGCTGCCTTTTCTGGAAAGATACAATGGACGCTTGGGACATTCCTTGCTGCAACTGGCAGAGATTGCCGGAGCTGAGGATGAATATATGGAGGAAGCTGCTGCCAGATGCTTTGATGAACTGGTTTCCGTAAATAGCGGGAAATATACATTTGAAAGGGTATCCTTTGGAGCCGTACCCTCCGCTTTACAACGGCGTTTGATTAAACTAATATTAAATTATCTGTCGGCGGATTCTTCCATTACGGATTTCTCCAAGATTGAATCTGTGCGGCGGCGGACATTACAGGAATATCCTACGACCTGGAGTCTCGATCTGGGTGGGGGACTTACCTGTATCCGGCAATATGACATGATGTTGTTCTCGTCCAAGCCTCCGAAGGTGCAGGCAAGCTATACATATCGGATTTCTTTGCCCCAGACCCGGCTTTTGCTCGGTGAGATTGGGAAAGTGATGACGATGACGGTGCTGGAGAGAGAAAGCTTTTTATTACGCGGGGAGCAGTCTGAAGTGATGTTAGCATGGTTTGACCTAGATGAATTGGTCTTCCCACTGACCATCCGATCCAGATTGCCTGGAGATACCATTAAGATTATGGGATTAAACGGAAGCAAAAAGGTAAAAGATATTTACATTGATGATAAAATACCTTCTTCCGAGCGATCTATAATTCCCCTCGTGTGCGATGGTTTGGGCAATATCGTCTGGATTCCGGGCGTAAGACGCTCGATGCATGCCGCAGTAGGGCGGCATACGGCCGCGGTCCTTCTCCTGTCGCTAGAAGACGGTGATGGGACTGAAGAAACGTAATGGTCGAAGTAAGTCTTTCATAGTATAACTTAGGAGGTCTCGCAAGTTGCAAAATGATATTAAAGAAGTTTTAATCAGCGAAGAGGAAATTCAGAAGAAAATCAAGGAGCTTGGCACTGTGCTGAGCAAGGAATATGCAGGACGTAACCCTTTAGTGATCTGTGTTTTAAAAGGTGCGTTTATATTTATGGCAGATTTGGTTAAAGTCATTACAGTACCTCTGGAGATGGACTTTATGGCGGTATCGAGCTATGGAGCATCTACAAAGTCTTCCGGTGTTGTCAAAATCATCAAGGATCTTGATGTGTCGGTAGAGGGCCGTGATGTGCTGATCGTTGAGGATATCATCGACAGCGGCCTTACGCTCAGCTACCTGATCGAGCTGCTGCGTAATCGTAATGCCAAGTCAGTCTCAGTAGTTACCCTGTTTGACAAACCTGCGGGACGTACAGTCAACCTTGAAGCAGAGTACACAGGGTTTGTATTGCCCGATGAATTTGTTGTGGGCTACGGATTGGATTATGCCGAGCGGTATCGGAATCTCCCTTACGTCGGCGTGCTGAAGCCTGAGATTTATTCCAACTGAACAATTGACAGCCTTACAGCTGGTGATTAGACTCCAGGACTTCCCTTATTTGAGGTGTCCCGACAGGCTATGGTACAATAACTTGAGTGTTGCGAGAGGAGGTAGGGGATGAATCGGTTCATCCGGAATTCTGGTTTTTATTTGATTTTATTTTTAGTCGTGGTGGGCATTGTCCAGTTTGTAAGCAATGGAAATGAATCCGCCGATTTCCCTAGATATGACCAGTTAAGACAGGAAATCAAGAGCGATAATGTGAAGAGCGTAACGGTTCAGTTTGAAGGCAACGCGTTCCTGGTTACAGGTGAGTATAAAGAGCTGCCGGCAGACAAAAAATCCAAAAGCTTCTCCACATATATCCCTCCTACAGATGCTGCTCTTAACGAACTGGTTAAGGCCAGTGATGAACACGGCGTAGAGTATGAGCAGAAGAAGATGCAAGGCGACAGCATTTGGCTGACGTTCCTCTCCTCCATTATCCCGCTGGTAATCATGTTCATCCTGTTCTTCTTCCTGTTCAATCAGGCGCAGGGTGGCGGCGGCAAGGTCATGAATTTCGGCAAGAGCAAAGCCCGGTTATATAATGAAGAGAAGAAGCGAATCAGCTTTGAGGATGTTGCAGGAGCCGACGAAGAGAAGCAAGAGCTTGTCGAGGTCGTGGAATTCCTGAAAGATCCGCGCAAATTCGCTGCTGTGGGTGCACGTATCCCTAAAGGCGTATTGCTCGTAGGTCCTCCGGGAACAGGTAAAACTTTGCTGGCCCGTGCGGTAGCTGGTGAAGCTGGTGTTCCATTCTTCAGTATCTCCGGTTCCGACTTTGTGGAAATGTTCGTCGGTGTCGGTGCTTCCCGTGTACGTGATTTGTTCGAGAATGCCAAGAAGAATGCGCCTTGTATCATCTTCATTGATGAGATTGACGCAGTTGGACGTCAACGTGGCGCTGGCCTCGGCGGTGGACACGATGAGCGTGAACAGACACTCAACCAATTGCTCGTTGAAATGGACGGCTTTGGTGGCAACGAAGGTATTATCATTGTAGCGGCAACTAACCGCGCAGACATTCTTGACCCAGCCTTGCTTCGTCCGGGACGTTTTGACCGTCAAATTACGGTTGACCGCCCTGATGTGAAAGGCCGTGAAGCAGTACTGAAAGTTCACTCCCGTAACAAACCGCTGACGAAGGATGTTAAGCTGGATGTAATCGCCAAGCGTACAACTGGATTCACCGGTGCAGATCTGGAGAACCTCCTGAACGAAGCGGCATTGCTCGCTGCACGCCGCAACCGCAAGGATATCTCCATGCGCGAAGTGGATGAAGCGATTGACCGCGTGATCGTGGGTACTGAGAAACGCAGCCGTGTTATCAGCGACCGTGAGAAACGTATCGTGGCTTACCACGAAGCAGGTCATACCATTGCTGGTTACTTCCTGGAGCATGCCGATATGGTGCATAAAGTAACGATTATCCCGCGCGGACGCGCAGGCGGATATGTCATTATGCTTCCTAAGGAAGACCGGATGCTTGCAACCAAGCAGGAATTGCTTGATAGAGTAACTGGATTGCTCGGTGGCCGTGTTGCTGAAGAAATGTTCATCGGCGAAATCGGTACAGGCGCATACAGTGACTTCCAACAGGCTACGTCTATTGTTCGGAGCATGATTATGGAGTACGGTATGTCTGATAAGCTTGGACCTCTACAGTTCGGAACATCCCAAGGTCAAGTATTCCTGGGCCGTGATATCGGGCATGAACAGAACTACAGTGACTCCATCGCTTATGAGATTGATCAAGAAATGCAGAACTTTATCCGCACGTGCTACGAGCGTTGTAGAGAACTGTTAACCAAGTACTCCAAGGAAATGCACCTTATTGCTAACACCTTGCTTGAGAAGGAAACACTGGAACTGGATCAGATCAAAGAACTGATCGAGCAGGGTTACCTGTCTGAAGATGGCAAGCCTGAGGAATCCGAAGGTGTTGTCCATGAAGGTGGAGAGCCAGTAATCGATTCTATTGGAGATGTGCGTGTGCGTATTCAAGGCAAGCCTGAGGATACTCAGTCCACATCACCGGATCTGGCCAAGGATATCCCGAACAATCCGGGGTCCGAAGGCAATGATGGATCGGATGATAATAAAGGCGGCGGAAGTCTTTCCTAAGTTGTCTTTTAACTGAATTAACTGCTGCAAATCCGGAGAACGGTTATGTTCTCCGGATTTTTTGCGTCTACACTCTAGAAAAGAAGTCGTTGACTGTCTTTCCGGTTACATTGACAGGGGCTTTAACGTTGTGTACATTAGTGATTAATATTACTTACTTTTTATATGATCCAATTTGACATGAACGTGCCGGCCTCAAGCCGCGAAGACATAAGGGGGAGTACAGACCGTGGAAGCTTTGGCGCTGGAGCGCAAGCAGGAACAGAATCGTGAACTTCGTATACGTCTCGAACAGCTTAAGAAAGAACGAAACGCAATCATTTTGGCGCATTACTATCAACGGGATGAAATTCAGGAGGTTGCTGATTTCCGGGGTGACTCGTTTTTGCTGGCTCAAAAGGCAGCGGAGACTGATGCAGATGTGATTGTGTTCTGTGGTGTGCATTTCATGGGAGAAAGTGCTAAAATTTTGGCGCCTAACAAGACAGTAATTATTCCTGATGAACGCGCTGGCTGCCCAATGGCTGATATGGTCAATGTGGAAGGTCTTCGCAAGTTGAAGGCACAACACCCCAATGCTAAAGTCGTTACTTATATCAATTCGTCCGCAGAAATCAAGGCAGAGACGGATATTTGCTGTACCTCCGCGAATGCGGTGAAGGTGATTGAATCGCTGGATGCCGAAGAAATCATCTGGGTACCCGATAAGAACCTTGGACAATATGTTCAAGATCAAACCGGCAAGAAGCTGATCATTTGGGAAGGCTACTGCAATACCCACGACATGTTGACCGTCAAGGATGTAGTGGAGATGAGAGCCAAATATCCTGAGGCCGAGTTCGTGGTTCATCCAGAATGCCGCCCTGAAGTTGTAGCCATGGGGGATTATGTTGGTAGCACCACCTCGATTCTGGAATACTGCCGCAAGTCGGATCGCAAGCAGTTTATTGTCGGCACCGAAGATGGTACCGGGTATCAGCTCCGTAAGGATAGCCCTGATAAAGAGTTCCATTTTGCCACAAAATTTCTTGTATGCCCTAATATGAAGGTTAATAATCTCAAAAAACTGGTGAAATGCCTGGAAACGATGAAACCGCAAATTTACGTTCCACCCGCTATCGCCGACAAAGCCAGAACTTCCTTAGAGCGCATGCTACTAGTCAAGTAGCATGCGCTACTCTTTCGTTGAAACAGGTGAGCGGTCATGATTCCACAATATTTGGTTGATTTTGATCTCCGGGATATTCCAACTGTAAAAACGGATTGCATCGTCATAGGTTCCGGAATTGCCGGATTATTCACAGCAATTAAAGCCAGTGAAGACCGGCGTGTCATTATGCTTACTAAGAAGTCGCTGATGGAGAGTAATACCCGCTATGCACAGGGTGGGATTGCTGCAGTTATTTCCGATGATGATTCCCCGGCCTACCACCGCCAAGATACCTTAATGGCGGGAGTAGGCCTCTGCTCTTCTGCTGCTGTGGATGTCCTCGTCAATGAGGGTCCAGAAGGTGTGCATGAGTTGATTCGGCTTGGTACATTGTTCGATAAGGAAGATGGTGTTCTGGCACTGACTCAGGAAGGGGCGCACAGTCATCGACGTATTCTCCATGCCAACGGAGACGCAACCGGCTATGAGATCGTAAGGGCCTTGGGTCAGCAGGTGGCGGAGCATAAGAATATTGAGGTATGGGATGATCATTATGTCATAGATCTCATTACTGAGGACGGGGAATGTGTCGGCGTGCTGTTGCAGCAGCCAGATGGCGGAAAGTTATTCCTGCAAGGGGACGCAACAATACTGTGTACCGGCGGGGCCGGTCAGTTATTCCGTTACACGACCAACCCTGAGGTTGCTACTGGTGATGGTGTGGCGATTGCATATCGGGCAGGTGCGCACATGCGGGATATGGAGTTCATTCAGTTTCATCCTACAGCGCTCAGTTACCCAGGCGCCCCTCGGTTCCTAATCTCTGAGGCGGTTCGTGGGGAAGGTGCAGTGCTGCGTAATATCAATGGTGAACGCTTCATGGAGCGATATCATGAGTTGCTTGAACTAGCACCACGTGATATTGTTGCTCGGGCGATTGTCAGCGAGATGGAGCTGACCAAATCGACTTTTGTCTATTTGGATATTACCCATGAGTCGGCAGAGATGGTGAGACATCGTTTTCCGACCATATATGAGACTTGCATGAGCTACGGACTGGATATTACCTCAGATTGGATTCCGGTGGCTCCAGCTGCGCATTATATGATGGGGGGCATCAAGACCGATCTGAACGGGGAAAGTAATATTTCCCGCCTGTTTGCCTGTGGTGAAGTGTCTTCCACGGGTCTGCATGGAGCGAACCGCTTGGCGAGCAATTCCCTGTCCGAAGCAGTTGTGTTCGGGCGGCGGATTATTGACCGGGTTCGTGAACTGCCACCCCTGGGACGTGATGTGAATGCCGTTAGCATCCAGGAAGGACGTACGGAAGCCCCGACCCAGGCTATAGTAGAACGCCGTTTGAAGCTGCAAAAAGTGATGGTTCGCTATGCCGGACTTCGGCGTAATGAGGAAATGCTATCTAAAGGATTGGAAGAGCTGAAGCGGCAGGTGCCGATCTTTGGGGCATCACTGTCTAAGCGTGAGGAATACGAATTTGCCAACATGCTGACCTGCTGCCTGCTGATCACAGAATCGGCGCTTGTTCGGCAAGAAAGTCGCGGGGCGCATTACCGTGAGGATTATCCGCAGCGCAATGATGAGGAGTGGCGCAAACATCTGCTTCAGACTCGTGAGCTGGGAATAGTGGAGGAATTAAGCGATGATGTTTAACGGATATAATGAAGAACTGGTACAATCCATCAAGTCATGGCTGCGTGAAGATGTGGGTTCGGGTGATATTACTACCCAGACTACAATTCCTGCTGGTCATGAATCGAAGGGTATAATACATGCCAAGGAGAGCGGTGTCATTTGCGGCCTGCCTGTGGCGGAACTGGTATTCCAGGTAGTAGATCCGTCACTGACGTTTACTGCCCATGTCCAGGAAGGTCAGAAGTTGGAGAAGGGCACTGTAATCGCCGAAGTAGAGGGCAGTACACACGCCATCCTGACAGGTGAAAGACTCGCTCTTAACTTGATGCAGCGGTTATCTGGGGTTGCTACACGTACGTCTTCTTTTGTGCAGGAGCTCGAAGGCCTCTCAACCCGACTTGTCGATACACGCAAGACGACTCCGGGCCACCGGATGCTGGAGAAATATGCAGTCCGTGTAGGCGGAGGAGCGAACCACCGTTTTGGATTGTATGATGCGGTAATGATCAAAGACAACCATATTAAAGGTGCCGGTGGAATTCGGCAGGCAATCGACCGCGCTAGGAATAATATTCCACATACGATGACCATCGAGGTCGAGACGGAGAACCTGGAGCAGGTGGAAGAAGCACTGGCTGCTGGAGCCGATATCATTATGTTGGATAATATGTCTACTGATATGATGAAAGAAGCTGTAGCCAGAATCAAAGCCAAGGCGCCACATGTGCGAACTGAAGCCTCAGGCAATGTGTCGCTGGAGACCCTACGGGGAATGGCCGAAACGGGTGTCGACGTAATTTCAGTTGGCCGCCTAACATATTCTTTTTCCTCTCTGGATATCAGCCTGGACCTTAACGCCAAGAAGGAGGGTCCTATCTCATGATGCTGGCTGTTGATATCGGTAATACTAATATTGTTCTCGGTGTATATAAAAAGCGCGAGCTGTTGCACCACTTTCGGCTGAGCACCGCTCGTCAATCCACTGTGGACGAATATGGTGTGCTGATACACAATTTGTTTCATATGTCGGATATCTCGGTCAAAGATGTAGAAGGTGTCATTATATCCTCAGTGGTTCCTCCACTGGTTCAGACGATCGTTGATATGTGTGTAAAATATATCGGTAAAGACCCCTTGCTGGTGGGACCTGGGATTAAGACAGGACTTAATCTGCGGTATGAAAACCCTCGTGAGGTGGGAGCAGATCGGATCGTGAACGCTGTTGCAGCTATTGAACAGTATAAATGTCCGCTCGTAGTCGTCGATTTCGGGACTGCGACCACGTTTGATTGCATTGATGGCGATGCCAATTATCTTGGCGGTGCCATTGTCCCTGGTCTAGGTATTTCTACTGAAGCGCTGTACCAGCGGGCTTCCAAGCTGCCTCGCATCGAATTGGAGAAGCCGAAAAAGGTGATTGGCCGCAATACAGTTCATGCGATGCAGGCTGGAATCATTTTTGGATATGCGGGTCAGGTTGAAGGGATTGTAAAACGTATCAAGATCGAAATGAACGCGCCGGAACTGAAGGTTATTGCGACAGGTGGGCTAGCCCCGCTTATCGCCGGAGAGACGGAATGCATTGATGAGATTAATCCGCTGCTCACGCTTGAAGGGCTACGCATTGTATACGAACGCAATAAATAAGATTGCCTATAGAGGTTAGTCAGAATAAATGATAGGAGGAGTATGCACCCAATGGAAAATAAGAAGGATCGGCTTGTCCGGGGAACGGCATTTGACGGGAGAGTAAGAGCGTTTGCAGTCCGCACGACAGAATTGGTTGAAGAGCTGCGGCGTAGACACGATACATTTCCGGTGGCTACAGCCGCTCTGGGGCGCACCGTTACTGCTGCGTCCATGATGGGAGCCATGCTCAAGGGCCAGGAGAGACTTAATATTAATGTTAAAGGTAATGGGCCACTAGGTCGAGTATTGGCAGAGTCCAACGCTCTGGGAGAAGTTCGGGGATATGTGCACAATCCTCACGTTCATCTGCCGAGCAATAGTGTGGGCAAACTCGATGTTGCGGGTGCTGTTGGAACTGAAGGATTCATTGAGGTCATCAAGGATTTGGGAATGAAGGAGCCATACCTTGGCAGTGTCCCGATTATCTCCGGAGAACTTGGTGATGATTTCACCTATTATTTCGCGGTTTCCGAGCAAACACCGGCGGCTGTAGGCTTAGGTGTATTAGTGGATACGGACAACTCCGTCATTGTTGCCGGAGGTTTTATCATTCAACTGCTGCCGGGTCTTACGGATGCGGAGATCACAGAGATTGAGCAAAAGCTGGGGGCTATGCCTTCCGTTACAGCATTGCTGGAGCAGGGCTTGGAACCAGAAGAGATGATGCGTTGGCTTTTGCCGGACGCTGTGCTGCTGGATGAACTGGATGTTCATTTCGCCTGCCAATGTTCGCGTGAACGGGTGGAGCAGACCTTGATCAGTCTGGGTCAGCATGAACTGGAGCGTCTAATTGAAGAGGATGAGCAGGCTGAAGTAGTATGCCATTTCTGTAATGAAGCTTACCAATTTAATAAAGAAGAAATGCAGGCGATCCTGGATCAAGCGACATCGTAGGGCGGGCAGATGATGACAAGACAGGAACGCGCTCTGCGCAATGCCGTTGTTCTATTAGCTGCTGCGACCTTGGTATGTGGAGGGCTGCTAATTTGGAGTCTGCGTGCCATGGCCGTTCTTGAAGGAAGCGAAGCGGATCCGGAATCTCCAGATGTTGCGGCGGCGGGTGGACAAGAGATCACCGAGCGGCAATGGATCGCTGAGTTGAAAAAGAAACACGGCGACGAGGTATTATTGGAAATGCTCAATCACATCGTTGTTGGCAAAGAAGCGCAGACCCTGGGGATCCGGGTAACCGATACGGAAGTCAAACGAGAGCTGGAACGCATCATTGCCGGTTATCCATCGGAAGAGCAGTACTACGCCCAGATGCAGTCTGAGTTGGGGCTATCCCGTAATGAAGTGCGCGAAGAGACTGTGTACCAGCTAACGCTTCAGGCTGTAGCCACCGTTGGAATAACGATTAATGATTCCGATATTGACAGCTATCTGGAGCAGAACGAAGATCGCTATCGTCCCAAGCGGGAAATGCAGCTCTCTATGATTGAGGTGTCCACCTACAAGAAGGCACAGCGGGTCATGGACCGTTTGGAGAAGGGCGAAGATTTCGCCGTTTTGGCGAAGGAATTGTCTATTGACGTAGAAAGCCGCTTGCAAGGTGGAAATTTGGGAACTGTAGAGGAAGATGATCCGTTCTGGCCCAAGGAACTACTGAGTACAGCGGCAGGACTGGATATCGGGGACATTGCTGGTCCGCTTCAGACGGATGAGGGTTACGCTGTAATCCGGTTGGAACACAAAATTGAGCGCCCAGTACCGGATACAGAAGAGATAAGATCACAGGTACGTCAGGAACTGGCGTTGGAGCAGGCCCCGTCCCTGCACCAAGTTGAGAGCGATCTGCGTGTCAAATATGCAACTTTAATAAATATTGACAATAGTCTGGAACATTGATAATATGAGATTATTGAAAACCTACTGATTTAGTCGGAAATAATTCATTGTACTAATATTCATTTACCATTCCAAGGAGGTTTTTGCTCATGGCTAAAGTCGTCAACAATGTTACAGAACTTATCGGAGGAACTCCACTAGTTCGTCTGAACCGCATTGTACCGGAAGGAGCAGCTGAAATCTATGTGAAGCTGGAATATCAGAACCCGGGCTCCAGCGTGAAGGACCGCATTGCAATAAGCATTGTGGAAGAGGCTGAGAAGGAAGGCCGTCTGAAACCGGGTGACACTATTGTGGAAGCGACCAGCGGTAACACCGGTATCGGTCTGGCTCTTGTGGCTGCTGCTAAAGGGTACAAGGTTGTTATTGTGATGCCTGAGACCATGAGCTTGGAGCGTCGGAATCTGCTGCGTGCTTACGGAGCGGAACTGGTGCTGACTCCGGGATCAGAAGGTATGAATGGTGCGGTTAAGAAGGCAGAAGAGATTCTGGCCGAGAACCCAAGCTATTTCATTGCAGAGCAGTTCAAGAACAAGGCGAATGTGAAGATTCACCGCGAAACTACAGGACCTGAGATCGTGGAAGCGATTGAGTCCATCGGCGGACCGCTGGATGCATTCGTTGCAGGGATTGGAACTGGCGGTACGATCACTGGTGCTGGCGAAGTGTTGAAGAGCCAATATCCGGGTGTGAAAATCTATGCGGTAGAGCCTGCGGCTTCGCCGATCCTGGCTGGCGGCAAACCGGGCCCACACAAGATCCAAGGGATCGGTGCGAACTTCATCCCTGAAATCCTCAACCAGGATGTTTATGATGAAATCGTTCATGTTGAGAACGAAGAAGCCTTCGAAACAGCGCGTCGTGTAGCGAAGGAAGAAGGCATTCTGTCCGGTATTTCATCTGGTGCAGCAGTATTTGCTGCGATCAAGATCGCCAAGGAACTGGGTGCTGGTAAAAAGGTAGTCGCTGTGATCCCAAGTAACGGCGAACGTTACCTGAGCACACCGCTCTATAATTTCGAAGTTTAATTAACTGTGTCTGTTCAGACGCTTCAGAGCCTTCGTCCCACCATCTGGTGGAGGCGAAGGCTCTTTTTAATATTTTAATACGATCATTTTCTTGTCATTTCTGCCTTGTACTAAGCCGTTTCTTACCTATGGTGTGCATTTGGCGAAGTTATTTTGCTGTGCGCTCTTTTCAAAAGGGCCAAATGTACAGTATACTGACAGGCAATATAAAGATAATTAATAATGACTATAAGAAGTATTAGCAACAAAACTTAAGCGGATGCTTACAAAGTAGTTTTCTTACGTAGAAAGTTCAATGAAGTATTTCTCACAAAACTTAAGTGGGTGCTTACGAAGCAAGTTTTGTTACGTAGAAAGTTCAATGAAGTATTTCTCACAAAACTTTTAGGAGGATGGCTTTGGAAATCTTAACGACACGGCAGTGGTGGGAGCAGTGGGCGAATGAAGGCTGGAGCACCCTGCCATTACTTATACAATCACAACAAAAGTCCGGGAGGTTGCCTGCATCTTGGAAGGCTGCATGGGAATTGGCGTCTCCTTACTCTGTCTTGCTGGAAAGCGGTAAAGGTGGCAGATACACATACCTCGGTCTCACGCCTGCTTCCGTGCTCCAAGGAAAAGGCGATTCCGCTAAAGTGATCGACCCTTCGGCGAAAGCAACCGATCTGGGATCGGGGAGCTCAGCGCAACCAGCGGCCAGCGTACTGGAGGGTCAGCCACTGGAGGTGCTGCAGCACTGGATGTCGGGCTACACCTCCCCACGCCTGCCTCTTGAGGGCATTCCGCCATTTACGGGAGGCTGCCTCGGGTTTCTCGGTTATGATGTGGTCCGTTCACTGGAACGTTTGCCATCTTTGGCGGAAGACGATCCCGGGTTTCCTGATTACCTCTTCATGAGAATGGAGGAAGTATGGATTTATGACCATGAAGCGGACATGCTCTATTGTGCAGTGCATGTGCCACTGGCAGAGAAGGGCTTGCCTCAGTCAGATGAATTGGAGCAGCTATACAATGATGCGCTGGGCCGTGCGGAGCGAATGCTGACTCAGTGGGAGATGATCACATCCGCAGCGGGACTAATGGATGACAGCGCCGAAGTCGCCAAAATCTATGCTGGTGCTACAGGAGAATGGCCAGGTATGTCCTCGGCCTTTACCAATGAACAGTTCCAGCAGGCTGTGCTGGACGTTCAGGAATACATCCGCAAGGGCGATGTATTCCAGGTGAACCTGTCGCTGCGTCAGGAAGCAGCGCTGAAATCGCAGCCAGAGGATATCTACGAGTGGCTGCGCAGACTTAACCCGTCCCCATACATGGGGCTGCTGCGCTCTCCTGGCTTTGCGCTGTCCAGCGCTTCGCCCGAGCTGCTCGTCAAGCTGCACGGGGACAGCGTCAGCGCACGCCCCATCGCCGGCACCCGGCGGCGTGGACTCACTCCCGCTGAAGATGCCGCCATGGAGGCGGAGCTGCGCGGGAGCGAGAAAGAACGCGCCGAGCATATCATGCTCGTCGACCTGGAGCGCAACGACATCGGACGTGTCGCTGCTTACGGCTCGGTCCATGTGCCCGAGCTGATGACTGTGGAGCGCTACTCTCATGTCATGCACCTGGTCTCGCAGGTAGAAGGCACCATCGCTCCTGGCAAGGATGCCTATGACGTCATCGCAGCCCTTTTCCCGGGCGGAACGATCACCGGCGCGCCCAAGGTGCGCACTATGGAGATCATCGAGGAGCTAGAGCCTGTCCGGCGTGGTCCATATACTGGGTCTATGGGCTGGATTGACTATAACGGCAATATGGAATTAAATATTATTATACGTACACTAGCTGTGCAGAACGGTATCGGATACATTCAGACGGGCGCGGGAATCGTGATCGACTCCGATCCGTACCGTGAATACCGGGAATGTCACAATAAAGCCAAAGCGATAGTCACAGCAGTTCTTTGTAGTGAACACACGCAAGAATTGCAGGCTTCCAGCGGCGCCGAAGGGGGAGCAACATTATGATCTTGGTCATCGACAATTATGATTCCTTTACGTATAACCTGGTACAGTATTTGGGAGAACTGGGCGAAGAGGTGAAGGTATCCCGCAACGACGAGATTAGCATTGAGGAGATTGAAAAGCTGGCTCCGGACCACATCTTGATTTCTCCGGGACCCTGTACTCCAAATGAGGCAGGTATCAGCTTGGAAGTGCTGCAGCATTTCAAGGGGATCATTCCGATCTTCGGAGTGTGTCTGGGCCATCAGGCAATCGGGCAAGCCTTCGGAGGCAACGTCATACGTGCTGAACGTCTAATGCATGGCAAGACCTCTCCGATCCACCATCACGGTACCTCGGTGTTTGAAGGACTGGAATCACCGTTCACAGCAACACGCTACCACTCGCTGATCGTAGAGCGGGAGACCCTGCCGGACTGTTTGGAGATTACTGCTGAGACTGAAGAGGGCGAGATCATGGCTCTGCGCCATAAAGAGTACCCGATCGAAGGTGTACAATTCCATCCGGAATCCATTATTACGAATCATGGTCACACCATGCTACGCAATTTCCTGAAACGGAGAGCCGGAGAAACGGCATGAACTATATAGGGATCAATAATGGCGTAGTTGACGCCAAGGAAGCCGTGGTTTCTGCTCTGGATCACGGCTTTTTGTACGGTATGGGGTTGTTCGAGACCTTCCGGACCTATGATGGAGTCCCTTTCTTGCTGGAGCGGCATTTGCAACGGCTGGCATCAGGTTGCCGGGAACTGGGGATTCCTTTTGAACAGGAGCGGGGGCGTCTATTGGAGTGGATCAAGCGGGTAATGAACAAGAACGGTCTGCAAGAGGCTTATATCCGCTACACAGTAACTGCAGGTGAGGATATTCTGGGATTGCCTGCGGGAGACTACAGTCAGCCTAATCACCTTCTGTATATCAAGGAATTGCCGAAACTATCAGATAAGCTCTATACCGCAGGCAAGCCACTACAGTTATTGTCCCACCGCCGGAACACACCGGAAGGGGCGCTGCGCTTCAAGTCTTTGCATTATATGAATAATATCTTGGCCAAGCGTGAGCTTTCGGGATATGTCTCTTCTAGTGAAGGGGCCGAAGGCCTGATGCTTACTGCTGATGGGTACCTGGCTGAGGGGATAGTCAGCAATCTATTTTTTGTTCATCACAATGTGCTATATACGCCTTCACTCTCTACAGGCATTCTTCCAGGCATTACCCGGGAAATGGTATTGGAGCTGGCTTCTGGTGCCGGATTGGCAATTGAGGAAGGACAATATGAATGGGAGCGCTTAAGTGTTGCGGACGAGGTGTTTCTGACCAACTCCGTGCAGGAGCTTGTCCCAGTCACTTCATTGTGGAAACAAGATGAGCGTCACACCGTCGGCAGCGGAAGCTGCGGAGCCATTACTGAAGAACTGATTCGTTTATACAAAGAGAGAACGGGGGCGAGACAATGAAACCTGTAATTTACAAACGGACCTACCGCTGTGGCGATACGGAACTGGCCTTGGGGCAGCGGACACTGGTAATGGGGATTCTCAATATCACCCCGGATTCTTTCTCCGATGGCGGGCTCTGGAATGAGCCGGAGAAGGCGGTTGATCATGCGCTACGAATGGCTGCCGATGGTGCAGACATTATCGATATCGGTGGAGAATCGACACGTCCCGGCCATAAACCGGTTAGTCTGGAAGAGGAATTGGAACGGGTCCTTCCAGTCATCGAAAGCATCCACCGTGCCGCACCCCACCTGCCGTTGTCGATAGATACCTATAAGGCTGAAGTGGCACGCCAGGCACTCCTAGCAGGTGCGCACATCATTAATGATGTATGGGGAGGCAAAGCCGATCCAGCGATGGCCAGTGTGGCCGCAGAAGCAGACTGCCCGATAATTTTGATGCACAACCGTCAGGATCGCAATTACACGGATTTCATTATGAATATGTGTGAGGATTTAAAAGAGAGTGTACATCTCGCTATTCATTCAGGTGTCAAACCGGAACGAATAATCCTTGATCCCGGAATCGGTTTTGCGAAGGATCATGATGAGAATCTGAAGGCAATGGCGGCTCTCGATACTTTGACCGGATTAGGTTACCCGCTGCTGCTGGGTACTTCGCGCAAAAAATTCATCCGTACTGTGCTAGATTTGCCACCGGACGATGTTTTGGAGGGAACTGCTGCTACAGTAGCTTTCGGAATAGCCCAAGGCTGTCAGTTTGTGCGGGTGCACGACGTGGCTCTTATCAAGCGTACAGTGAAGATGTGCGATGCCATGCTATACGCTGCACCACCCGTGGTGCAGGAATAATTGATACTTGGAAGGGCGGCTGTTAGATGGATAAAATGAAACTGCACCGAATGGAATACTATGGGTACCATGGAGTTTTTGAAGAAGAACGAAAGTTAGGTCAACGTTACTATATTGATCTGGAGTTCGATATGGAGCTGCAGAATGCAGGTCTGAATGACGATCTCACACAAACAGTAAATTATGCCGAAGTGCATGATTTGGTTAAAAATATTGTCGAAACCAAGTCCTTCAAGCTGATTGAAGCTTTGGGTGAATGTATTGCATCACATGTACTGGACACTTATACTATTATCAATGCGGTAACGGTCAAAGTTACCAAGCCGCATCCGCCGTTCGACATTCATTTTCAGGGAGTGACCGTAGAGCTGCGCAGAACCAGAAAGTGAGAGTCGAACCATGAATAACCATTCCACCTCTGAGGAAT
Organism: Paenibacillus sp. NPDC057934; assembly: GCF_042887565.1. NCBI lineage: Bacteria > Bacillati > Bacillota > Bacilli > Caryophanales > Paenibacillaceae > Paenibacillus > Paenibacillus sp. NPDC057934. The sequence continues at coordinate 4,576 of NZ_JBHVPB010000018.1, read as the reverse complement.
CAGAGGCTTATATTGCTTTAGGGGCTAATTTGGGTGACCGTGAGGGAACCTTGAAGGAAGCCTTGCATCGGCTGGACAGTCATGATGGAGTTCAAGTCGTTCGTAGTTCGGGCGTGTATGAGACAGAGCCGGTCGGTTATCTCGATCAGCCGCAGTTTTTGAATATGGCAGCTGCGCTCCGCACAACCCTTGCACCGGAGATGTTGCTGGACGTTATGCTCGAGATTGAGAATCAGCTCGGCCGTACCCGCGATATCCTTAATGGCCCAAGAACAGTAGATCTTGATTTGTTGTGGGTCGAAGGGGAGACCTTCGATACTCCGAAGCTGACGCTGCCCCATCCTCGTATGCTGGAGCGCGCGTTTGTGCTTTTTCCGCTGAATGACATCGTTCCAGAGCAAGAACCCTCAGGACTCCGTGCCAGGGTCACAGAAGCGCTCCAAGATGTAGACGGAAAGGAAGGAATTCGGCTGTGGACAACAAGCGTATGGGAAGGCGGGTCAGGGCATTCCGTAAGCTGAAGGGCTTTACTCAACAGGAATTGGCCGATAGTACGGGAATATCTTTGGCTGTGCTGGGCGCAGTCGAACGTGGTAATAGACGATTAGAAGATCAAATTTTAAATAAAATTGCGAATGTTTTAGGAGTCACAGTTCAAGAACTTTCCGACCCATCGTAACTCCAAAGAACTAAGGAGTGAAAGAAATGTTGAAGATTGGCGACATCGAGATGAAGAATCAGGTTGTTCTGGCACCTATGGCCGGCGTATGTAACCCTGCTTTTCGTCTGATTGCCAAAGAGTTTGGTACGGGGCTGGTGTGTGCGGAGATGGTAAGCGATAAGGCGATCATCCACGGCAATAAGCGTACACGCGAAATGTTGTTCGTGGACGAGCGAGAGAAACCGCTAAGCCTGCAAATTGTTGGGGGAGACCGCGCTTCACTGGTGGAAGCGGCTAAAGTAGTCGACAAGGAAACCAATGCCGATATCATCGACATTAATATGGGCTGCCCTGTTCCTAAAGTAACCAAGTGTGATGCAGGTGCCCGTTGGCTCTTGAATCCGGATAAGATCTACGAGATGGTATCTGCGGTTGTAGAGGTCGTGGAGAAACCAGTTACAGTTAAAATGCGGATCGGCTGGGATAGCGAGCATATTTTTGTAGAAGAGAATGCGCGTGCAGTGGAACGTGCTGGAGGTCAAGCGGTCAGTGTGCATGGTCGTACTCGGGAGCAGCTCTACACCGGACGTGCAGATTGGAACTATATCAAAATGGCCAAGGAAGCTGTGTCGATTCCCGTGATCGGCAACGGTGACGTAAACACGCCAGAAGATGCGCGGGCCATGCTGGATCAAACCGGCTGTGACGGTGTCATGATCGGTCGTGGGGCGCTAGGTAATCCATGGATGCTGTATCGTACTATACAGTATTTGAGTACTGGTGAACTGATGCCTGAGCCAGGAGCGGAAGAGAAGATCAAGGTGGCTACTCTCCATATGGACCGTCTGATCGCGCTCAAAGGCGAAGCTGTAGCCGTGCGTGAAATGCGTAAGCATCTTGCCTGGTATTTGAAAGGCTTGAAGGCCGCTGCACGGGTGAAGGACGTCATCATGGAAGAGACAAGACGTGATGAAATGGTGAAGATTTTGAATGATTTTGTCGAACAGTTGAATTATGAGGGAGATAACAGCGGCCCAGGCATTGAAGCGACTCTTTCCGCAGTGTAACCTTTGTTAAGCGTGCATGATTTGAATACCCACAACATTATATGTGCCATCATTGACATTTTGTAGCGGTTCCAATATAATTTCTCAGTATAAAATCGCCGTTACAGTTAGATCAATGCAGCAAGGAGGGTTCTTAACCCTTCAGATTCGCATATAGTTATGGTGTTTTCAATAAATGTATACGACAGGAGAATCGGTTGAGATGAGCGATAAAGAAGTCATCCTTACCCCGGACGGACTGAAGCGTCTGGAAGAAGAGCTGGAGAACCTCAAATCCGTAAAACGCCGCGAAGTGGCCGAGCGGATCAAAGTGGCGATTGGCTACGGAGATATCAGCGAGAACTCGGAGTACGAAGACGCAAAGAACGAGCAGGCGTTTATCGAAGGACGCGTCATCACTTTGGAGAAAATGCTTCGTAACGCGCGTATTATCAATAGCGACGAGATCGTTACAGATGTTGTAAGCATTGGTGTTACCGTAAGTGTAGAGGATATGGAGTATGGCGATGTAATGGAATATACAATCGTCGGCACGGCTGAATCCGATCCACTCAATAACAAGATTTCCAACGAAAGCCCTGTGGGCAAAGCTATCATCGGCAAGAAGCAAGGCACCGTTGTAGATGTAAGTGTACCTGCAGGCGTTATTCAATATAAAATTCTTGATATCCGAATGAAGTAAGCACGGACGCTTGCCGTCTGACATAGTATTGCTGCGGCAAACACTGGTTTGGCTGAACCGGGCTGCAGACGCGGGAACATGTTTAGGAAAGCTTCCTTAGGGAAGCTTTTTTCAACATCAACCGGCAATACAGAACCACATATGGTTTCCTAAGCTGGAACGGGACTGTCCTCACAAAGGCTGAAGGGCGGCGCCGTTTCTTCTTGTGTATATGACATTAATGAGTTTAGAGGGGATGAAAGGCATGACTGAAGAATTGAACAACGATCAGATTCAGGAGAATGAGCTTAGCGAGCTGCTGCAGATCCGACGGGCCAAATTGGACGAGCTGCGGGGACTGGGAATCGATCCTTTCGGTAAAAAGTACGAGCGTAACGCCAATGCAGGTGATTTGCTGAAGGAATACGATAGCTTCACACAGGAAGAGCTGGAAGAGAAGAATATCCAGGTCAGCGTAGCAGGTCGTATTATGGGTAAACGCAAGATGGGGAAAGCCAGCTTTGCGCATATTCAGGACCTTTCCGGCAAAATACAAATCTATGTGCGTCAGGATAGCATTCCTGAGACCCAATATGCAGCATTCAATATTCTGGATCTGGGCGACATTATCGGTATAAAAGGTACTGTGTTCAAAACCAAAACAGGTGAGACCTCCATTAAGGTGAAGGATCTTGAAGTTTTGTCGAAGTCCCTGTTGCCGCTACCCGAGAAATATCATGGTCTAAAAGATGTAGAATTGCGTTATCGTCAGCGCTATGTCGATCTGATCATTAACCCGGAAGTTCAGCAGACCTTCATTGCCCGTTCTAAAATCATTCAATCTATGCGTCGTTATCTCGATTCTCTCGGTTATCTTGAAGTCGAAACGCCGACCCTTCATGCCATTGCTGGCGGCGCCGCTGCTCGTCCTTTCATTACTCACCATAATACGCTCGACATGCAGCTTTACATGCGGATCGCCATTGAACTGCATCTGAAGCGCCTGATTGTCGGTGGTTTGGAAAAAGTATATGAAATCGGCCGTGTCTATCGTAACGAAGGGATCTCTACGCGTCACAACCCGGAGTTTACGATGATTGAGCTGTACGAAGCCTATGCGGACTACCAGGATATTATGAACCTGACGGAGAACCTGATTGCTCATATCGCACAAGAGGTGCTTGGAACTCAGAAGGTTAACTACCAAGGGCAAGAAGTGGATCTGTCCCCTGGCTGGCGCCGTGTCTCCATGGTTGACGCTGTTAAAGAAGTAACTGGTGTTGACTTTGGCGTGCAAATGACTGATGAGGAAGCTCAGCAATTGGCGAAGGAGCACCGTGTGCCTGTTGAGAAGCATATGACCTTCGGACATATCCTTAATGCGTTCTTTGAGCAATTTGTAGAAGAAACGCTGATTCAGCCTACTTTTGTTATGGGACATCCAGTAGAGATTTCTCCTCTGGCGAAGAAGAATGATGTTGATCCGCGGTTTACCGATCGTTTTGAGTTGTTCATCGTAGCTCGTGAGCATGCCAACGCCTTCAGTGAGCTGAATGACCCGATTGACCAGCGCCAGCGGTTTGAAGCGCAGCTTCATGAGAAGGAGCAAGGCAACGATGAGGCGCATGAGATGGACGATGACTTCATCCGTGCGTTGGAACACGGGATGCCACCTACTGGTGGACTCGGCATCGGTGTAGACCGTCTGATTATGCTTCTGACCAACTCTGCATCCATTCGTGATGTGCTGTTGTTCCCACATATGCGCAACCGTACTGCGGAGTAAGTGCTGTCTTATAGGTAAAGCGACAAGAGCCAAGGGAACCTCCACAGAGGGTTCTCGTTGGCTCTTGTTCTATTAAATCAATTAATTTTCAAAAAAACACTTGCAATGGTCTTCTATACATGGTATATTCTAATTCCGGCCGAGAAACAAACGATGCCGAGCTCGAAAAAAGAAATTAAAAAAAAGAGCTTGACATTAAAACGTCGGACATGATATAGTATAAGAGTTGCTGCTGAGACATTAAGCGGACAACGAGAACAGCTTGATCTTTGAAAACTGAACAACGAGTGAGTATCGAATTCACGCAAGTGAATTCAAAATGAGAATTTTTAATTCTCGTCAGATGTTTCAAAATGAGCAATCGCTCTTTCTAAATACCAATTTGGAGAGTTTGATCCTGG
>NZ_JBHVPB010000017.1:0-67144 GCF_042887565.1 Paenibacillus sp. NPDC057934 | reverse complement strand
TCCACGCGTACCCATCCCGAACACGACCGTTAAGCCCTCCAGCGCCGATGGTACTTGGACCGAAGGGTCCTGGGAGAGTAGGACGCCGCCAAGCAATTCAAACCATTGTTGAGTATTTCAACAATGGTTTTTTGCGTTGTGCAGACCTGTGGAAATGTTGTGGATAATTTCAGGAAAAGACAGAAAACTTACGCACATGTGGACACAATATCCTAAGATAGATCATCACATTTATGTGGATACAATGCACATTTATATAGGGTCGTCAAGTAAAAAGCTGAGTAATACACGGTTTTTGTGGATAAAAAATTGAATATGTGGATAAAATCCGGTAATTCGGGGATAACTCTTGGGATTGATGAAGCTTAGTCGTTGGAGAGCAAACTTTGAGGTTTGTGTCTGTGGATAAGTTGTTGATATACTCTTATTTTTATCTTTGAATTAGCAATGAAAGTTGGATGCCTGTATACTCACATTAGATCGATTATTGTACAGATGAGGTGAGTTAATGGAGATCAGGCAATTGAATTCCACTGAATTTGAGGATAGCTTAAGCTTATCCCAATATGCTTTTCAGTATAAACTTTCCACCGAAGACAAAGACAAGGCTCGAGAAAGATTCAAACCGGAACGAATTTGGGGGATTTTTGAGGACGGAACGCTTAGCGCCATGCTGACGCTGCTCCCACTCCAGGTCAACTTACAAGGCCGTACCGTATCTATGGGGGGAATTGCCGGTGTATCTACATGGCCGGAGAACCGTAGACAAGGACTTGTAGCCAAACTGTTGTCACATACGCTGGAGACCATGAATGAAGCAGGGCAAACCTTATCCTTTTTGCATCCCTTCCTAATCCCGTTCTATCGTAAATTTGGCTGGGAGATTTATTGTGAAACGAAGAATTATACTATTCCTGTCTCGAAGTTTCCTCGAAAAATCGATGTTAAAGGAATTGTTCGCCGCGATGTGCGGGTGGACCTTGAGCAGCTTGAACCATTATATGAGCGTTTTGCCTCGCGATATAACGGAACTCTCCTTCGAAGCAAAGACTGGTGGGAACACTCCGTTCTGAATGAGAATACACATCATGCGGTCTTTTATTCGCCAGAAGGTGATCCAGAAGGGTATATCCTATATAAGTTAGAGAATAGAGAACTGGTCATCAGGGAGTTTGTATATTTGAATGAAGCTTCGCGTCAAGCACTATGGACCTTCCTGGCTAATCATGACTCCATGGTGACTGGGGCAGCGCTAAAGCTTGTTCCAAGTGATGATATTCTGCCTTTCCTGCTGCCAGATCCTCGAATTACCCAGGAGAATCATCCTTATTTTATGGGCCGCATTGTGAATGCCAAGTCTTTTATAGAGGAGTATTCTTTCAGTGGACTAGCTTCTTCTGGTCAACTGAAGGTATTCATTGAGGATCAGCATGCGCCGTGGAATCATGGACTTTGGGAATGGCAGATTACAGACCAAGGGACGGCATCTCTGGAAAAGATTGAAGGAGAGGGTACACAAGGTGATGTGGTCCTCGATATTGGAACTTTGACGATACTACTGCTAGGGTACAAACGTCCCGTGGAAATGGCCAAGGTAGGTAGGTTGACCGGAAGTGAAATAGGAGTACAGTGGCTGGAGGATATCATCCCGGCACAGAAGACAGCTTTGTTTGACTTTTTCTGATCCTAATCATTCATATAAAACTCTAGCTCTTTCATGGCAATCGCTGTGAAGGGGCTTTTTACACCTCAAGATCGTATGATTTTAAGCTCGAGCTTCGAATACAATGATCACATTTTGTGAAAAATAAGAGTAGCCACTTGGCATTGCAAAAAAATATGTTATAATATTAAAAAAGTCAAAGAAAGTCAAAGTCAACGCAAGCTGAAATAAGAGGTATTTTGAACTTTCCACTGACTTACAGGGTATGTAGTTTCGAGCGCTAAGGTCACACTATAGTGTCTGTACCGTACCATGAAGTGACTACGACGGCTAGGATTCGCTGTTTTGTAGTTGGGTAAGTTTTTTAAAGACCGCTTTAATCGGACTGTTGACCCGCTTTCAATGGCGATATTGCAACATCAAGATTGGAATACTGGAGGATGAGTGATGCGTAATATCTCCGATATTATCGAACAATATCTGAAGAATATTTTGCATGAAAGTCCCGAAGGTACGGTGGAAATCCAGCGAAATGACCTGGCGGACCAGTTCTCATGCGTGCCGTCACAGATCAACTATGTCATCAGTACACGCTTTACTCTTCAAAAAGGGTACATCGTGGAGAGCAAGCGCGGAGGTGGCGGTTATATCCGGATTCAGCGTTTTGAGTTGCCTCAGAATGTGGCCTTGCATACCCATCTGAATCATACGATTGGGGCCGGAATTGATCAAAATACTGCCGAAGGGCTAATTTATCAGCTGGAGGAAGCCCGTTTTCTAACCCAGCGGGAAGCATGCCTGATGCGTGCTGCCATTTCCCGGGAATGCCTGACGGTTAAGCTTCCGTACCGGGATGAGATTCGTGCCAAGCTTATGAAGGCCATGCTAATCTCTTTATTGGGCAAATAAACGTCAATCCTAAGGGAGGGACTTTACCTTATGTTATGCCAGGAATGTGGCGCCAAGCCGGCAACGCTCCATTTTACCAAAATCGTAAATGGAGAGAAGACGGAATTTCATATTTGCGAGAGCTGTGCGCGTGAAAAGGGAGAACTGATTCCGGGGACAGCCGGAGGTTTCTCCATTCACAGTCTCCTTTCCGGTCTGCTTGATCTGGAGGGAGCCGGCAAAGAGAAAACCGCCGCTTCGCGAAACACACAGAGTCTGCAGTGTGAGAACTGTGGAATGACGTACTCCCAGTTCAGTAAACTTGGCCGCTTCGGCTGCAGCTCTTGTTACAAGTATTTCAACAGTGCCCTGGACCCGCTGTTCAAGCGTGTGCATGGTAGCACAGCGCATGTGGGCAAGATTCCGAAACGCGCTGGAGCACGGATTGTTTTCAGACGTCAAATCGACGAACTGAAGCTGCAGTTGCAGCAGAGCATCGCTCAGGAAGAGTTCGAAACCGCGGCTCATTTGCGGGATCAGATTCGTGAACTTGAAAAAGAAATCGCACAAGAGTAAAGTCTTTGATATATAGGGGGGATATGACATGTCAAGTCTCCGTTTTACCGAAAAAGCACTTAGTGACTGGATGCGCAGCGACGGTGACCATTCCGAGATTGTCATCAGCAGTCGTATGCGAATCGCCCGCAATTTGCAGCATCTCCCTTTTCCTCTGCTTGCATCGCTTGAGCAGTCGGAAGAGGTATTGGAACAGCTTAGTCCTGTGTTTCAGGGAGAGGCTGCAGCAGACTTTGGCGCTTTTCAGCTATTGAGGCTGGATGATCTGGAGGAACTGGATAAGAAGGTACTTGTGGAGAAGCATCTCATTAGTCCCAATCTGGCTAATGATTCTCGCGGTGGGGCCGTGATTCTGAACGACGACGAGTCGGTCAGCATTATGATCAACGAAGAGGATCATCTGCGGATCCAGTGTCTTTTCCCCGGACTCCATGTCAAGGAAGCATGGGAACGTGCCGCAGCCATTGACGATATCTTTGAGGCTTCAGTCAATTACGCTTTTGATGATAAAAGAGGATACCTCACAAGCTGTCCAACAAATGTTGGAACAGGTCTTAGGGCATCCGTGATGCTGCATTTGCCAGCTCTCGTCATGACGCATCAGATTAATCGTATTCTCTCGGCTGTGAATCAGGTGGGATTGACCGTAAGAGGAATTTACGGTGAAGGCAGCGAAGCAGTAGGGAACATCTTTCAGATCTCCAATCAAATTACCCTTGGACAAACTGAAAGTGAGATCATTGAGAACCTGCATAGCGTAGTGACTCAGATTATCGAGCATGAACGAAATGCCCGTGAGCGTCTGCTGGCCGATTCAGCGCTACGGATAACCGACCGGGTGATGCGTTCTTACGGTATTTTATCCTACGCAGCAGTGATGGAACTCAAGGAATCCGCTCAACGTCTGTCAGATGTCCGGCTTGGTGTTGATTTAGGTATCCTGGAAGGGCCATCGCTCTCCGTGCTCAACGAGCTGAATGTCAAGACACAGCCTGGATTTTTGCAGAAAATGTTTGGCGACGAGATGACATCTACCGAACGCGATATGTATCGGGCGAAGCTGCTCCGCGAAACATTGGGACCACAACATTAATTATAGATATTTAATATTCATGGAGGTGCAGGAGATATGATGTTTGGAAGATTTACGGAACGCGCACAAAAAGTGCTTGCTTTGGCTCAGGAAGAAGCCGTTCGTTTGGGACACAACAATATTGGGACAGAACATATTTTGCTTGGGCTTATTCGCGAAGGCGATGGCATTGCCGCAAAAGCATTAATCGGTTTGGGTCTGGGTCTTGAGAAGATTCAGGACGAAGTGGAAACACTGATTGGCAGAGGCCAAGAGCAGCCTACGAACATTGCTTATACTCCTCGCGCCAAGAAAGTTATCGAACTGTCGATGGACGAAGCCCGCAAGCTGGGTCACACGTATGTCGGCACAGAGCATATCCTGCTCGGACTTATCCGTGAAGGAGAGGGCGTAGCTGCTCGCGTACTCAACAACCTGGGCATTAGCTTGAACAAGGCTCGCCAGCAAGTACTGCAGCTTCTGGGCAGCAGTGAGGCGGCTTCCAGCCACACCGGTACTCCAGCCAATGTCAGCACACCAACGCTGGATGGTCTGGCCCGTGATTTGACGGCTTATGCCAAAGATGGCAACCTTGACCCTGTTATCGGCCGGAGCAAAGAGATTGAGCGCGTAATTCAGGTACTCAGCCGTCGTACCAAGAACAACCCGGTGCTGATTGGTGAACCAGGGGTTGGTAAGACAGCTATTGCCGAAGGACTGGCACAGAAGATCATTAACAACGAAATTCCCGAGACTCTGCGTGACAAACGTGTTATGACCCTGGATATGGGTTCCGTAGTGGCCGGTACAAAATACCGCGGTGAGTTCGAAGACCGCCTGAAGAAAATTATGGACGAGATTCGTCAAGCGGGTAACATCGTGCTCTTCATTGACGAGTTGCATACTCTCATTGGTGCAGGTGGTGCGGAAGGTGCCATTGATGCCTCCAACATCTTAAAACCGGCTTTAGCCCGTGGAGAGTTGCAGTGCATCGGGGCTACGACGCTGGATGAATATCGCAAATATATTGAAAAAGATGCTGCCTTGGAGCGCCGCTTCCAGCCGATTACGGTGGATCAGCCTTCTCCAGAGGAAGCTGTACAGATCCTGTTCGGACTGCGTGACCGTTATGAAGCTCACCACCGTGTGAAGATTACGGATCAAGCAATTGTAGAAGCTGTTAAGTTGTCTGACCGTTACATTCCAGATCGGTTCCTGCCGGACAAAGCGATCGACCTGATCGACGAAGCAGGCTCGAAGGTAAGACTCAATTCCTACACGATTCCGCCGAATCTGAAGGAACTGGAAAGCCGCCTGGATGATATCCGTAAAGAGAAGGATGCTGCGGTGCAAAGCCAGGAGTTCGAGAAAGCGGCTGCGCTGCGTGACACTGAACAGAAAATCCGCGAGGAATTGGATACCACTAAGAATCAGTGGAAAGAGAAACAAGGCCGTACCGATTCTGAGGTTACCCCTGAGGATATCGCACAGGTTGTGGCTAGCTGGACTGGTATTCCGGTCAGCAAGCTGAAGGAAGAAGAGACTAATCGCCTGCTGAACATGGAAGCTCTGCTTCATGAACGTGTGATCGGCCAGGATGAAGCGGTTAAGGCTGTCAGCCGGGCACTCCGCCGGGCGCGTGCGGGCCTTAAGGATCCGAAACGTCCAATGGGCTCCTTTATCTTCCTTGGACCAACCGGTGTAGGTAAGACAGAGTTGGCTCGTGCACTCGCTGAAGCGATGTTTGGCGACGAGAACGCAGTGATCCGGATCGACATGTCGGAGTACATGGAGAAGCATTCTACGTCCCGTCTGGTTGGAGCGCCTCCAGGATATGTAGGATATGAAGAAGGCGGACAATTGACTGAAAAAGTACGCCGCAAACCTTACTCTGTCGTCCTGCTGGATGAGATCGAGAAGGCGCATCCGGAAGTATTCAACATTCTGCTGCAAGTGCTTGAAGATGGTCGTCTGACTGACTCTAAGGGCCGTGTAGTCGACTTCCGTAACACACTGATCATTCTGACCTCCAACGTTGGAGCACAGGCGATCAAGAAGAATTCGACGCTTGGCTTCACCGCTGTACAAGATGCAGGAGCAGATTACAGCAATATGAAGGGCAAGGTTATGGAAGAACTGAAGAAGAGCTTCCGCCCTGAATTCCTGAACCGGATTGATGAGATCATCGTCTTCCACTCTCTGGAAGAGAAACATATTGCCGAGATCGTGACCTTAATGGCTGACGAGTTGCGCAAGCGGCTGCGTGAATATGACGTCGACTTTGTCCTTACAGATAAGGCCAAGGCGTTCCTGGCCAAAGAAGGATATGATCCTGCCTTTGGTGCTCGACCACTTCGCCGGGCGATCCAAAAACATATTGAGGACCGTTTGTCCGAGGAATTGCTGAAAGGCAATATCCAAAAAGGCGATTCGTTGACCATTGATGAGGTTGATAACGAGCTTGTAGTTAACCGGGAAGCCAAGCCGGAAAGCCTGTCTTTGGAAAAAGAAGTAGAAGCTGAATAAGAATTGTTATCCAAAAGCCCTCAATTCTCCGATAAGAGAATTGAGGGCTTTTTTTAAATATAAGGATTTATATGTTTTACGATATCAATCATCCTTATATTTCTCGATAAAACGGATAACGTCCCTTAGAGGACGATAAAGCAGTTTCTGCTTGCTCGAAAGCATTCTTTTTAGGAAACTCGCCCATCCTAACGACAAACAGGTGCAAATCGCTCCCGGAATGGCCTTTCGTTCAAGGGGCAGAAATGGTAAACTTTTATTGGCAGGAAATATTCTGTTTTTAACAAAAGTTCCGACAGTAAGGAGACGTCATGGCCAAAGCGAAAACAAAGTTTTACTGCACCGAATGCGGGTATGAATCACCCAAATGGTTTGGGAAATGCCCGGGCTGCCAGGCATGGAACTCCATGGTGGAGGAAACAGAAAGCGTAGTCAAAACCCAGGGCATGAGCGCCCCTATTTTTCATAGTAAAGAAAAAGCGCAGTCGATCATAAATATAGAAAGTGACAAGGAGCCGCGTATCCTGACAGGCATTGGCGAACTCAACCGTGTCCTGGGGGGCGGCATTGTGCCCGGCTCACTGGTGCTGGTGGGCGGCGATCCCGGCATCGGGAAATCCACGTTACTGCTTCAGACCTCACATGCATTAACGACGCAGGGGCTGCGCGTGCTGTATATCTCTGGTGAGGAATCGGTGCGCCAGACCCGTCTGCGTGCGGATCGCCTCGGGGCGTTGTCAGGTGAGCTATACGTGCTGTGTGAGACCAACATGGAAAGCATCGAGGAAGCCATAGAGCAGATCCAGCCGCAGTTCCTTGTCATTGACTCCATTCAGACCGTATTTTTGCCTGAAGTCACGAGTGCCCCCGGCAGTGTGACACAGGTTCGGGAATGTACGACAAGATTCATGCGAATCGCCAAAATCCGCGGGATTGCCACAGTGCTTGTAGGGCATGTCACCAAGGAGGGCGCCATCGCCGGACCGCGAATGCTGGAACACATGGTGGATTGCGTGCTGTATTTCGAAGGGGAACGCCATCATACGTACCGGCTACTCCGGGCGGTCAAGAACCGCTTTGGTTCTACCAATGAGATTGGCATCTTCGAAATGGGCGAGGGGGGACTCGTTGAGGTCGAGAATCCTTCCGAACTTTTCCTGTCAGAACGCCCGCTTGGGGTAGCAGGATCGACAGTCGTGGCCAGCATGGAGGGCACCCGGCCGGTGCTTGTAGAGCTGCAAGCCCTTGTCGCAGCAACACACTTTCCGTCACCGCGGCGAATGTGTACGGGGATGGATCACCAGCGGATGGCGCTGATCATCGCCGTGCTGGAGAAACGGATGGGCATGTTCTTACAGAATCAGGATGCCTATCTCAATGTAGCCGGTGGCGTGAAGCTGGATGAGCCAGCGATTGATCTCGCCGTGGCAGTCAGCATCGCCTCCAGTTTTCGGGATATTTCGACTAAACCGTATGATGTGTTCTTCGGGGAGGTTGGTCTTACCGGTGAGGTGAGAGGTGTGTCGCGTGCGGAAACACGTGTTAAGGAAGCTGCAAAACTTGGCTTCCGGCGGGTCATCATGCCTGAGAAGAGCATGAAGGGCTGGAAGCACCCGCAGGATATTCAGATTATTGGCGTCAGCACCGTAGCAGAGGCACTATCGGTCGCGTTAGATTAGGGGGCACAGGGACATGAAAGAAAACCTATCAGATAATATGAATGATCTGCTCAGACTGGCGGCACCTGGTACACCTTTCCGGGAAGGGCTGGAGAACGTACTACGAGCCAAGACCGGCGCGCTTATCGTCGTTGGATACAGTCCAGAGGTAATGGCAGTTGTAGACGGCGGATTTTCCATTAATTGCGATTTTTCGCCAAACTATTTGTATGAGCTGGCCAAGATGGACGGGGCCATTATCCTAAGCGAGGATCTTAAGCGGATACTGTATGCCAACACACAGCTAATCCCGGACTCCTCGATCTCCTCCATTGAGACAGGAATCCGCCACCGGACAGCTGAGCGCGTAGCCAAGCAAACGGGGAAACTGGTGGTCTCCATCTCCCAGCGCCGAAACATTATTACGCTGTACCAAGGCTCTATCCGTTATGCCCTGAAGGAGATCGGCGCTATTCTTGCGAAAGCCAATCAAGCCATTCAGACACTGGAGAAGTACAGAGCAGTTCTGACTCAAGGTCTGACCAACCTGTCCGCTTCCGAATATGAGGGGATTGTGACAGTAGCGGAAGTGGTTGGGGTTATCCAACGGGTGGAGATGGTGCTCCGAATTAAAATGGAAATCAAACGCTACATCAATGAATTGGGCAATGAAGGCCGCTTGATTAGCATGCAGATGGAAGAACTGGTCGGAAATACAGAGGAAGAAGCATGGCTTTTGTACAGAGACTATGCAAGGGAAGAACAAGAGGAAAAGATCCGCGAAATTATTGCCGGGCTTAAACGGGCGTCGGACGATGAACTGATGGACGATAACCATATCGCCCGTCTGTTGGGTTATTCCTCCACAGCTGTTGCTTCGGAAGAAGTGGTGACACCGCGCGGTTACCGCCTGCTTAACAAAATTCCGCGACTGCCGAATGTGATCATTCACAATCTGGTGGAGCGCTTCGAGATGCTCCCTAATTTAATGACGGCCAGCATCGCAGAATTGGACGAAGTTGACGGAATTGGTGAGGTGCGAGCCCGCAATATTCAGGATGGGTTAAAACGTTTACAGAAACAAGTGCTTATTGACAGACAAATGTAAATATCATACAATCACGTAATATTAGTGATGCAGAGGCTCAAAGTTAGAATGTAGAGGTGAAGAATTTGATACAAAAATCAATTCCGAGTCTGTTTACCATTGGTAACCTGATGCTCGGAATGTTTGGGATCATGATGGCGCTGGATGGAAAGGTTAGTATGGCTGCGATCATGGTTATTATTGCAATGTTACTTGACGGTCTGGATGGCCGTGTGGCTCGTGCCCTCAAGTGTGAGAGTGAATTCGGCAAGGAGCTCGATTCATTGTCGGATATCGTATCGTTCGGGGTTGCTCCCGCGTTGATTATGTATATGACGAGTTTGCAGGACCTCAATTCGGCATTAGGTTGGACGGTTACTGCTATTTTCCCGGTGTTCGGCGCACTTCGCCTAGCCCGTTTTAACGTACGCCCGGGAGTTCCCGGCTATTTTATCGGTTTGCCAATACCTGCCGCTGGTGGCGTTGTCGCCACATTGGCGCTTTTCCATAAAGATGTGTCCCCTGGATTCATGATTGTGGCGACTCTGCTCTTATCTTATCTAATGGTAAGTACGGTGAAATACCCGAATTTCAAAAAGATTGGTCTGCCTAAGAAAGCAATGATTGGCGCGCCGCTGGTGATTGTCGTGGCCGTGGTCGTGGCCGTGATTTTCCCTGAACAAATTGCTAAACTGATCTTCGTACTGTTGGGTCTTTATGCGCTATACGGCTTTAAGCAGAATCTCGATCGGTTGACAGCAAGACGCCGCCACCGCCGCAGAAGACGTTCTGAAGACAAAGTGTATCATTCCAAGAACGGCTAACAGCAGGAGCTTACAGTTACTAAGTAGAATTTGGCGATATGAGAAAGGCTTTGCAGTCCTGTGAGGACAGCAGAGCCTTTTCTTTGTGAATACAAAAAACGGATACCGTCTAATGAAGGCGGTACCCGTTTTCTTTTTATATGCGGAACCTTATAAAATGGCGGTGTTTCGAAACATGAATTACAAAGAAAAGTGAAAAGCAGCCCAATTACTTGAGTCTAGGATAGATTGAACAATCCCAACGTAGCACATTTTTGTGATTCCTTTTCTACAACCTCGTCCATATTGATATCAAGTAAATTGCAGAGGGCGGACATGTAAAACAACTCACGGCCGAGTTCGGAGCCGATTACCTCCCGGCAATTCTCACACAACTGGCCCTCTACGTGGGTACCGGCGAGCTCTTTTGCATGTTCTAGCCCGGAACCGGGCTCAAAAACCTGTTTCGTGGCATGCAGCTGAATGCAACCGCATTCTGTAATGGCTTTGACAACGGCGCGGTTGACGGATGCACTGCTCTGTCCGTTCTTGGACAGCACATCCAGCAGACTACGGTGACGGAGCAGCAGTTCGGAGACTTGATCCTGAAAGGCCTGTAAACTTAGTGCGCTCATTTCCATTCACCCCTGGGTTCGTAATTGAGTTCATTATATGCCAGGGCATCCACTATTTTCAACCCGGAAGTAAGACCTCCCGTTGCAATCGTCCTATATAAATCTATTGCGCAGAAAAAATAACGGCACCCGCGATTATCGTCCTAAAAATTGGAACATACTGGTGAGGAATACATCATTTTAGGATGAATATAGAAGGAGGTGCGCAAGTTATGTGGAAAAAATTGATTTTGTCCTTCGTTGCAATATGCGGGGGCTGGGGCGGTTATTCGTTATATCATGCGGCAGAAAAAAGTTTTCCTATAGGTGCAGGGAGACTGGCAGATAGTCTGCCGGTGGAGGGAAGCATTTTATTCGCGGTGCTGGGAGCCATTATTTTTCTGATTGCGGGAACATTGAGCGCAGAATGGGGAGGTGCAAAGCTACGGGAGGCGGTTCAGTTCTGCTCACGTGTGCCCATGAATGAGCTTGCTGCAGGAGCCGCTGGTTTGACCGGAGGTCTGGTGCTGTCAATTCTGTTACATCCAGCTATGGGTTGGCTGGGAAAGGGCGGACAACTGCTTCAGGTAGCTGCTACGATTGCCTTGGGGTATATGGGAATGCGGATCGGGCTGGAGAAAAAGCAGGAACTGGCCAAGTTGTGGACCAGTGGTCGCTTCGGGCAAGCGGACGAGCCAGAAGGCCGCGGGCTGGAGGAACATAAGATTCTGGACACCAGTGTAATCATCGACGGAAGGATTGCCGATATCTGCAAGACCGGATTTATTGAAGGAACAATTGTCATTCCTGAATTTGTCCTGGAGGAACTGCAGCATATTGCCGACTCTTCCGATCTGCTGAAGCGTAACCGCGGACGACGTGGACTAGACATTTTGAACAAAATCCAAAAAGAGCTGGATGTTAAAGTCCTGATCTATGAGGGCGATTTCGAAGAGATCTCCGAGGTGGACAGCAAGCTGGTCAAGCTAGCCAAGGTGCTGCGCGGCAAAGTTGTCACCAACGATTTTAACTTGAACAAAGTGTGTGAGTTGCAGGGGGTATCCGTGCTTAATATCAATGATCTTGCTAACGCAGTGAAGCCAGTCGTGCTTCCCGGAGAAGAGATTATTGTCCAAGTCATCAAGGATGGCAAGGAGCATGGTCAGGGAGTGGCTTATCTCGATGATGGAACGATGATTGTCGTAGAAGGCGGACGTGAATATATTGGTACGACGATGGAAGTTCTGGTGACCAGTGTTCTTCAGACCTCGGCCGGCCGGATGATCTTTGCCAAGCCGAAGCTGCTGGAGAAGGCACAATAAGTCTGAACATCACCTGTACAAGCTCTGAAATGGGTTGGAAATGCCGGTCAAACACGTTATGATGGGGGTATACGTGAAAGACAGGAGCTTAGGGAATGTCAAACAGTGTGGGCGTCGTGATTGTGGCGGCAGGCAAAGGAACACGGATGGGGACGGCAGAAAGCAAGCAGTACTTGCTGCTGGAGGGCAAACCGATTGCTGTACATACGCTGGAGGTGTTCCAGCGGCATGAGCGGATCTCCGAGATCGTCCTCGTTACCGGGGCTGAGGATATGGAGCGATGCCGGGAATGGACTGCATCCTATAAGCTGGACAAGGTTAAGGCGATTGTTCCAGGCGGCTCCGAGCGACAGCATTCAGTGTACCGTGGACTACTGCAACTGAACACCGAATGGGTAATGGTTCATGACGGTGTCCGGCCGTTCGTGCATCCTAGCGAGATTGAGGCCTGTTACCAGCAGGCACTTCAGAGCGGAGCTGCTGTGTTAGCTGTGCCGGTCAAGGATACGATCAAGCAGGTGGACAGCGGGGGGACCGTAGTGTCTACACCGGATCGGCGAAGTCTGTGGGCGATTCAGACCCCGCAGACTTTTCGTCTGTCTGATTTGCTGATGGCCTATGAAGCGGCAGAGCAGGATGGATTTCTCGGTACGGATGATTCCAGTCTGGCCGAACGCGCCGGTATTGCTGTGTCTGTAGTAGAGGGCAGCTACAGGAATATTAAGATTACGACGCGTGAAGATCTTGATTTTGCGGAATTCACAGAAAGAACCAGGGGAGAGGGAGACAAATGATTGCTGTAGGACAAGGGTTTGATGTGCATCAGTTGGTGGAAGGCAGGCCGTGTATTATCGGTGGAGTGACCATCCCATATGAAAAGGGGCTGCTGGGCCACTCCGATGCCGACGTGCTGCTGCACGCGGTCAGCGACGCCATTCTGGGCGCACTGGGGCTGGGGGATATTGGCCGTCATTTTCCGGATACTGATCCGGCTTTCAAAGACGCGGATAGCTTGAAACTGCTGGAACAGGTGTGGGCGCTTGCGCGGGAGCGGGGCTACAAGCTTGGGAACATTGATTCCACTATTATTGCCCAAAAGCCGAAGATGGCACCGTATATTCCACAAATGACGGAAATTATCGCGCGTACACTGGGTGCAGAGAGCACTCAGGTCAACGTTAAAGCAACCACTACGGAGCAGCTCGGCTTTGCCGGACGCGGCGAGGGGATAGCAGCGCAATCTATTGTCTGTCTGCTTAAAGATGTGATATCATCATGAGATGGCTGAACCAGAGAATTTAATTTTTAACAACATGAGCGGAGGGATTGAAATGGCGGATGAAATCCGGGTGCGCTACGCACCGAGCCCTACGGGACATTTACATATCGGAAACGCCAGAACGGCGTTATTTAATTATTTGTACGCCCGCAACAAGGGCGGGAAATTCATTATCCGGATCGAAGATACGGACGTGAAACGCAATATCGCCGGAGGCGAGGAAAGCCAGCTGAAATACTTGAAGTGGCTCGGTATTGAGTGGGATGAAAGTATTGATGTGGGTGGCGAGTACGGACCTTACCGCCAAACAGAGCGGCTGGATCTGTACCGTGTTCACTGGCAGGACTTGCTGGACCGTGGACTGGCTTATCGCTGCTATTGCACGGAAGAGGAGCTGGAAGCAGAACGCGAAGAGCAGACGGCTCGGGGCGAGACTCCGCGCTATTCCGGCAAGCACCGTGATCTGACCGAGGAGCAACGCCTTGCGTTTGAAGCCGAGGGACGTGTAGCGAGCATCCGCTTCCGGGTGCCGGAAGACCGGACGTACACTTTTGATGATATCGTTAAAGGCAGTATTTCTTTCAATACGAAGGAAATGGGCGACTTTGTTATTGTGAAAAAAGACGGAATTCCAACTTACAACTTCGCGGTTGCGGTGGACGACTATCTAATGAAAATCTCGCATGTGCTGCGCGGAGAAGACCATATCTCCAACACGCCACGCCAGCTGATGATCTATGAGGCACTGGGCTGGGAACCGCCGTTATTCGGGCATATGACATTGATTGTTGGCGAGAACCACAAGAAGCTCAGCAAGCGCGATGAATCGGTTATTCAGTTCATTGAGCAGTATGACGGGCTCGGATATTTGCCGGAAGCGATGTTCAATTTCATTTCTCTGCTCGGCTGGTCGCCGGAAGGGGAAGAGGAAATCTATAGCCAGGAAGAACTCATCCGTATCTTTACGTCGGACAGACTGTCCAAGAGTCCAGCTGTTTTCGATACAAACAAGCTGGCCCACTTGAACAACCATTATATTAAAAATGCCGATCCGAAGCGGATTGCCGCGCTGGCCATTCCTCATCTGCAGCAAGCGGGAAGACTTCCTGCCGAACTTAACGAAGAAGAGCAGGCTTGGGCAGAAAGCCTGGTAGCCCTCTATCAGGAACAACTAGTGTCGGCTTCCGATATTGTAGGCCTGTCAGAGTTGTTCTTCCGCAGTGACCTGGAGCTGGAAGCGGAAGCCGCTCAGGTACTGGCGGAAGATACGGTCCCTGTAGTGCTATCTGCATTCTTGGCGAAGATTGAAGGTGCCTCCGAGTTCAATGCAGCTCATATCGCTGTTTTGATCAAGGAGGTACAGAAGGAGACCGGAAATAAGGGCAAAGCGCTGTTCATGCCGATCCGTGTCGCATTGACTGGACAAACACATGGCCGTGATCTCAATGCCACGATTGCCCTGCTGGGTCAAAATCGGGTCATTGAACGCTTGAAATTGCAGATTAAAGGAGCCTAAGCGTTGCTGGGCGATTGCGGACTGCCCCTTGTCAGTCCTTCATCTTTTCGCTAAGATAGAAGAATACTATAATAGCTGTGATCAGGAAAAGTACGTGCAATAAGGCAATTGCCAGAGAGAATAACCGCGAAGAGTTCAACCTTTTCAGGCTGAGAGTTATTCATTTGTCTGCCACGGAACATGCGCCTGTGAGCTGCACGGCTGAGCGTCCTTTTGCAAGGGTTCGTTAGGTTGCGCCGGCACGTCCCCGTTATGGACGCCAAGGGGGACGGAGAACCTGCTGCAATGATATTCACGGCAGTCGAGAACTCGTCCAAGCAGAGTGGAACCGCGTCTTAACGTCTCTGCAGCATTATGCTGCAGGGGCGTTTTTTATTGATTTTCCATAATGGCAGTAGGAAATGATTGTTTGCGTACGGACAGTCAAAGCAGGTAATGCGGCATATGCTGGAGCAGAGGGTTATTGAAGGAATTGGGACATTTCCGCGTGTGTCTTATAGAAGCTTTTTATTATAGAGAGACAGACAGGTTGTTGTTCCAGAAGACATTATCTTCCGCGCAGACCTGTAAGCAGGAGGCAAGGAAGCCAAGAGAAGGGGAGCGCGATGTTTAAGCATATCAAGTCGGACATTCGGGCTGTTTTTGACAATGATCCCGCAGCCCGAAGCTGGTTTGAGGTTGTCTTCACCTATGCAGGTCTGCACGCTATTTGGGGTCATCGGCTCGCTCATTATTTTTTTAAGCGTCATTTTTATACACTCGCGCGCATAGTGTCGCAATTTAGCAGATTTATGACCGGCGTGGAAATTCATCCCGGGGCTGTTATCGGCAACAGGCTATTTATTGACCACGGCATGGGCATTGTAATCGGCGAGACCTGTGAGATTGGTGATGATGTCATCATTTATCAAGGGGTCACGCTGGGGGGAACAGGTAAGGAAAAGGGCAAACGCCATCCTACAATAGGTAATAATGTAGTCATTGGTTCCGGTGCAAAGGTATTAGGATCCTTTCGAATCGGCGACAATTCTAATATAGGCTCCAATGCGGTCGTCCTGCGCGAAGTGCCTAACAATAGCACGGTTGTAGGAAATCCGGGACGTGTGGTCAAACGCAACGGGGAACGGGTATCTGATCGGCTTGATCATACGAAAATGCCAGATCCGCTTGTCGATTCACTCCGCTTTTTGCAGAAGGAGATTGAAGAAATAAGAGAGCAATTGGGCGGTACAGAAGACAAACAGAAGGCCGAGCAGCGGCGTCTCGAAAGCCAGCAGTACATTGGCGATTATGAAATTTAAGTTTACCGGTATTCAAAAGGGGAACCGGCGATAACAGAAGGGATTGGAATAAGATGGCTTTGCAAATTTACAACACTATGACGCGCAGTAAGGAACAGTTTGTACCGCAGGAACCGGGCAAGGTGAAAATGTACGTATGCGGTCCTACTGTATACGGATATATGCATATCGGTAATGCCCGCCCGGTTATCGTATTCGACACGGTTCGCAATTATCTGGAGCAGCTAGGTAACGAGGTTCGGTATGTTACGAACTTTACAGATGTCGATGACAAGATGATCCGCAAGGCAGAAGAGATGAACATTACGGTGGCTGAAGTAGCGGAAATGTTTATAGCAGCTTACTATGAGGATCTCAAAGGGCTGGATGTCAAGCCGGCCACCTTGAATCCGCGAGTAACGGATAGTATGGGGATCATTATTGGGTTCATTAAGGATCTTGAGGATAAGGGCTATGCCTATGAAAGTGGCGGGGATGTGTTCTACCGGACGGCTAAGTTCAAGGACTACGGTAAGTTGTCGCGTCAGAACCTGGAGGAACTGCAATTCGGGATTCGGGTAGAAGTAGATGCCCGCAAGGAGAAACCAGAGGATTTTGTACTCTGGAAAGCGGCGAAGCCTGGAGAAGTATATTGGGAGAGTCCATGGGGAGCAGGACGCCCGGGCTGGCACATTGAGTGCTCAGCTATGGCCCGTGAGTTTCTTGGTGACACTATGGATATCCACGGTGGTGGACAGGATCTGCAGTTCCCGCACCATGAGTGCGAATGCGCACAGACTGAGGCGCTAACCGACAAGCCGCTGTCTAATTATTGGATGCATAATGGTTTCCTCAATATCGGAGACGAGAAAATGTCGAAATCACTCGGAAATGGTCTCTTGGTAAAGGATATCCGTGAGCGCTTCAAAGCGGGAACGATCCGTTACTTCATGCTTTCGACACACTACCGCAACCCGCTGAACTTCTCGACGGATGCGTTGGCCTCGGCAGAGAAAAGTGTGGAGCGGATTTCCGGTGCGGTGAGCAATGTGAAGCATCGCTTGGAACTAGCCGGAACTGCTGACGGAGCTGCCGTAAGTAAAGAAATCAACGATAAGATTGACGGTATTCTGGCGGTATTCCATGCTAAGATGCAGGATGACTTCAATACGCCGGACGCGATTACGGCTGTATTCGATTGGGTGAGTCTGGCGAACCTAACCTTGACGGATAATCACGCTTCTGCTGCCGATCTGTCTGCGCTGCTGAAGGCTTTTGATGAGATGAACAAGGTGCTGATCTTGACGTCTGAAGCTGAAGAGGAAGAAGTAGCGGGCGAGGAAGTTGAGCGGCTAATTGCTGAACGGGTAGAGGCGCGCACGAATAAGAACTGGGCTCGTTCCGATGAAATTCGCGATGAGCTGAGTGCGATGGGAATTCTTCTTGAAGACACTCCGCAGGGAATGCGGTGGCGGCGTAAATGAGCAATGAAGAAACGATGAACTTTGAAGGATGGTTTCCGTATGATCCATCTAAGCCGGCGCGGCTCCTCTCACCTGTCGTACTAGCGTACGTAGGTGACGCTATTTATGAGGTTGCCGTCCGGCAGTACCTCGTATCTCTGCCGAATCTGCGGCCGAATCATTTGCATCGTACGGCAACGGGGCTGGTGTCGGCCAAGGCGCAGTGTGCCATTCTTGCTCATCTGGAGCCGGTGCTGAATGAAGAAGAGCAGAATATTGCCCGCCAAGGGCGGAATGCAAAGTCGGGAACGATCCCAAAGAATGCTAATGTGTTGGAATACCGTCATGCTACGGCTTTTGAATGTTTGATCGGGTATTTATACTATACGGGACAGCAGGCAAGATTACAGGAAATTGTGCACACCGGCATAGAGTTTATGCAGAACCGGCCATGATCTAATTAGGAATGACCACAAACAGGAGGCAACAAAAATGGAAGAATTGAAGACAGAAGAAGAAATATTGGCCGGAAAGCATTCTGTGCTAGAGGCGCTGCGTGCAGGCCGTACTTTGAATAAAATATGGATTTCTGAAACGGCACAAAAGCATCTGACCGCGCCAATCGTGGCTGAAGCCCGTAAAGCGGGCATTGTGATTCAACATGTGGACAAGCGTAAGCTGGACCAATTGGCTCCGGGTGTGCAGCATCAGGGTGTAGTAGCACAAGCGGCACCGTTTGCGTATGTAGAGGTTGATGACTTACTGGCTGTGGCGGCAGCCAAAGGAGAAGCTCCTTTTCTCATTTTGCTAGACGAGATCGAAGATCCTCATAACCTCGGTTCCATTCTGCGTACTGCAGATTGCACCGGCGTTCATGGTGTTATTGTACCGAAGCGCCGTTCTGCGCAAATTACAGCGACGGTTTCCAAAACTTCAGCCGGTGCGGTGGAATATGTTCCAGTAGCGCGTGTCACTAATCTTGGACAGACTATCGATCGCCTGAAGGAACAGGGGATATGGGTAGTGGGTACAGATGTCGATACAGACCAGGATCTGTATGCTTCTGATATTTTCACAGGACCGGTAGCTGTTGTAATCGGCAATGAGAACAAGGGGATGGGTCGTCTGATTCGGGAAAAATGCGATGTGTTGCTCAAACTGCCGATGTCCGGAAAAATAAATTCTCTTAACGCGTCCGTTGCTGCGGGCGTAGTGATGTACGAAGCGCTGCGCCGCCGGCGTCAGCAGGGATAGCTATGGCCGACTGGCGCGATGTGCTACTAGTAGACGGATATAACATGATTGGCGGCTGGCCGGATCTTGCGGCATTGTCGAAGAAGGGTATGCAGGAAGCGCGCGACCGACTTCTGGATCTGCTGGCAGATTATCAGGCATATTCGGGCCGCCGGGTCATCGCCGTTTTTGATGCATACCGCGTTCCAGGGCTGGGGCGGTCGTTTGTGCAGGGCAAAGTTCAGGTCTATTTCACGAAGGAGAAGGAAACCGCCGATGAATGTATCGAACGGTTGGTGGGGGAATATAGTCATCGCCGCCGGCAGATTTATGTGGCCACCAGTGATTTTGTGGAACAGCATGTTATTTTTGCGCAAGGGGCACTTCGAATTTCGGCAAGGGAATTACGGATTGAAGTGGAAGATAATCAGAAGGAAGTCAAGAAAGCTATAGAGCCGGGAAGTACAGGTTCAATACGGCATTCGCTGGAGGATAAATTGCCCCCTGATGTGCGCAGCAGGCTAGAGAATTGGCGGCGGCAATGAAAAAATACGGAAATTGACCCGGAAATGTCATTGCAAACCCATATTATGCTATTCATGATTGTTTTTGGGGAAACTTCGGTTGACGTTTTTAGGTAACATAATATATACTGATCGTATATTTTGCGAAGTAACGATGTGTCTTGCGTTGCAGCCGGGGGGATTCTTGGTGAGTGTCGACCTCAAGGAAATAATGCTGTCCGAGTATGATTTCATAAGCGATGAAGATATTGTCGAGGCTTTCCGTGGTGGCGACAGTGGCGCATTGGAGCATTTAATTAACAAATACCGTAATTTTGTACGTGCTAAAGCGCGTTCCTACTTTTTGATCGGGGCTGACCGCGAAGATATTGTCCAGGAAGGCATGATCGGCTTGTACAAGGCCATTCGTGATTTCAAGGGAGACAAGCTGTCTTCTTTCAAAGCTTTTGCAGAGCTGTGCATCACAAGACAGATTATTACTGCGATCAAGACGGCAACTCGTCAGAAGCATATTCCGCTCAATTCCTATGTTTCTTTGGACAAGCCCATTTATGATGAGGATTCTGACCGGACACTGATGGATGTGATCTGTGGGTCTCAGGTGCTTGATCCCGAAGAGCTGATTATTAATCAGGAGGAATTCATCGGGCTGGAAGACAAGATGGCGGAGATCCTTAGTGATCTGGAGCGTAAAGTGCTGATGCTCTATCTGGATGGCCGTTCCTATCAGGAAATTGCCGAGGACTTGAAGCGACATGTGAAGTCTATTGACAATGCTTTGCAGCGGGTGAAGCGCAAATTGGAAAGATATCTGGAAGTGCGTGACAATTGATGATATAATGGACAGGAGAGACTCGGGTAAACGAGTCTTTTTTTAGTGGATTCTTAATTTTCGGATGATTATTCTGATATAGTTTCCGGAACGGAAGATTCTTAGCTTTTGCAGCAAAATGATAGAACGCCGTGCAAACAGGTTTATTCACAGTCGGAATGCTCCATAATGATAAGGATGACAGCGAAAACCAGTGGAAAAGACAAGACTAAAGGCAGGGTACAACACGTGACGATAACACCCGGAAATACCCAGTGCAATAGGGCAATTCTTTCGTTGACACAGGCCTTGACATTATGCTAAAGTGTTTTAGGTAGGCCTAAATTCGCGGCATTTTTTAGGATCAATTTTGCGTCTTCTAATTTTACCGTTAGAAGGACGTCTTCGGGAGGTGCACATCATGCGGGTAATTATCACTTTGGCTTGTACAAGTTGCAAACAAAGAAACTATGCGACAACCAAAAACAAGCGAAATCACCCCGACCGCATGGAGATGAAGAAATTTTGCAAGTATTGTAACTCGCAAACTCCTCATCGCGAAACCAGATAGTCTTTGGGAGGTGTAGTCGGCGTGAAACGTAGTTTCAAGTCGTTGTTTTCCTTTTTCACTGAGAGCTGGAGTGAACTCAAAAAAGTTCGCTGGCCTAGTCGTAAGGAATTGAAGAACTATACATTGATCGTTGTCGGTACAATTATAGTTATCGCTGTTTACTTCTGGGTTCTGGACATCGGTATTTCCGCTGTGATTGAAGCGATTATTTAGAGAGGTTCCAGGTGGCTTGGTATGGAAAAAAGATGGTATGTCGTTCATACCTATTCTGGGTATGAGAATAAGGTCAAAGCCAATTTGGAAAAGCGCGTTGAGTCCATGGGCATGGAAGACAAAATATTCCGTGTTCTTGTTCCTATGGAAGAAGAACTGGTGAACAAGGATGGCAAGAAAAAAACTGTCATGCGTAAAGTTTACCCCGGATATGTTTTGGTGGAAATGGTTCAGACTGATGATTCCTGGTATGTTGTTCGCAATACACCGGGCGTTACTGGATTTGTTGGTTCGACAGGCTCGGGTTCCAAACCTACACCACTGCTTCCAGAAGAGGTAGAACAAATTCTGAAGCATATGGGCATGGTTGAACCTAAGACGAAGATTGATTTCGAAATCAAGGAATCCGTACGTATTATGGTTGGTCCCTTTGCGAATTTTGTGGGCTCCGTGGAAGAAATTTTGGCTGACAAGAGCAAGATCAAGGTACACGTTAACATGTTTGGACGGGAAACCCCGCTGGAGTTGGATTTCACTCAAGTGGAGAAAATATAACAAAACGCAAGGGTTTCTTGTGGGAGAGCGCTAAGTGCGTTCGAAGACCACTATTGACGCAAGGAGGTGTCACTCATGGCTAAAAAAGTTATTAAAATGGTGAAACTGCAAATTCCTGCAGGGAAAGCGAACCCTGCGCCACCAGTAGGTCCGGCGCTTGGTCAAGCGGGTGTCAACATCATGGCATTCTGTAAGGAATTCAACGCTCGTACTGCTGACCAGGCTGGCCTGATCATCCCGGTTGAAATTTCAGTATTTGAAGACCGTTCCTTTACATTCATCACCAAAACTCCTCCGGCTGCCGTTCTGCTTCGCATCGCTGCGAAAGTAGAAAAAGGATCCGGTGAACCAAACAAGAAGAAAGTTGCTAAGCTGGGCCGCGCAGCGGTTCGTGAAATCGCTGAGCAAAAAATGCCCGACCTTAACGCTGCTTCCGTAGAAGCTGCTATGCTTATGGTTGAAGGTACTGCCCGCAGTATGGGTATCACAATCGAAGACTAATAAGTATTCGATGCATTGGTCGATTATGACCGCAATATGTGGGAGGAAATTCCGCTATTACCACAAAGGAGGAACATTTCATGGCTAAACACGGTAAGAAATACCAAGAAGCTGCTAAGCTGATTAACAGCGAAGCGACTTACGAGCCTTCAGAAGCTGTAGAGCTTGTGAAAAAGGCTGCGACTGCAAAATTCGACGAAACCGTTGAAGCAGCAGTACGTCTGGGCGTAGACCCGCGTAAACAAGACCAAGCTGTTCGTGGTGTTGTTGTCCTGCCTCATGGCACAGGTAAAACACAACGCGTGCTTGTATTTGCAAAAGGTGAAAAAGCGAAGGAAGCGGAAGCTGCTGGTGCTGATTTTGTAGGCGATCAAGATATGATCAACAAAATCCAACAAGGCTGGTTTGAATTCGATGTCTGCGTAGCTACACCTGACATGATGAGTGAAGTCGGTAAACTGGGACGTCTGCTCGGTGGTAAAGGCCTTATGCCTAACCCTAAAGCAGGTACAGTTACATTCGATGTTACCAAGGCTGTGCAAGAAATCAAAGCCGGTAAAATTGAATACCGTCTCGATAAAGCTGGTCAAATTCACGCGCCAATCGGCAAAGTGTCCTTTGACGAAGCAAAATTGAATGACAACCTTAAAGCTCTTATCGACGCTTTGAACCGTGCGAAACCGGCTGCTGCTAAAGGTGTATACCTGAAAGGCATCTCGATTTCTTCCACTATGGGACCAAGCGCTCGTGTAAACACTACTGTTTTCAGATAATTAGGGATTGACTCTTGCAGTCATCTTTGATATTCTATAACAGTTGTGACGAACTAAGGTATCATTTTTGAACTTGAATATGCTTACCGTAGACAGTAGGTGCCCTAAGGCTTAATTTCCTACCGAGGTGTTGTGATAGAAATAAGAAGTTGCCCGGCATGCCGTGTAGCTATCATTTTATCAAGCCTTCGTGATTCTGCGGAGGCTTTTCTAATGCCTGCGTAGGAACGGCGTGGATTCTTCGGATGGAACGCCGTCACATAAATTTTCAGGAGGTGTATACATTGGCAAATGCAAAAGTAATTCAAGCTAAACAAGATGCAGTAGATGTTGTTACTGCTAAGTTTAAAGGTAGCGTAACTACTGTTGTTGCGGACTACCGCGGTTTGAACGTTGCCCAAGTGACTGAACTGCGTAAGCAGCTTCGTGAAGCTGGCGTTGACTTTCAAGTCCTGAAGAACACATTGCTTCGTCGTGCAACTGCAGCGGCTGAATTGACTGAGTTGGACGAAGTTCTGACTGGTCCTACAGCGATCGCATTCAGTGAAACTGATGCAGTAGCTCCGGCTAAGATCTTGAACGAATTCGCCAAGAAAAACGACGCTTTGAAATTGAAAGGCGGCGTAGTAGAAGGACGTGTCATCGACGCGGACCAAATTAAGGCACTGGCAGAGCTTCCATCCCGCGATGGTTTGCTGTCCATGCTGCTTAGCGTGCTTCAAGCTCCAGTGCGTAACTTCGCACTTGCAGTTAAAGCTGTCGCTGAGAAAGAAGAACAAAGCGCGTAAGCCTTTGCTCTTTGCAATGTAATTCATTAACACAAACAAATTTAAATATAAAATGGAGGTTCAATCATGAGTAAAGAAGCAATCTTGGAAGCAATTAAAGGCATGAGCGTATTGGAACTGAACGACCTGGTTAAAGCAATTGAAGACGAATTCGGCGTAACTGCAGCAGCTCCAGTAGTTGTTGGCGGCGCAGCAGCAGCAGTTGCTGAAGAGCAAAGCGAATTCGACGTAATCTTGAATAGCGCTGGTGCTTCCAAAATCAACGTTATCAAAATCGTTCGCGAAATCACAGGCCTTGGCTTGAAAGAAGCTAAAGACCTTGTAGACAACGCACCAAAAGCAATCAAAGAAAAAGTAAGCAAAGAAGATGCAGAAGCTACCAAAGCAAAATTGGAAGAAGCTGGCGCAGTAGTAGAAGTAAAATAGTATTAAAGCAACAGGTACAGCAATCGGAAGCGAAGTCATTTCTTCCGGCTTACAAAGACCCCTTGAACATGTTCAAGGGGTTTGCTGTATGAATAGGGAGTGTCTTTATATTCAATGGTTTAAGGAAAAGGGAGGAGCGACATGTCGCAGCATTATTATTCGCAGCAGCCCGAAGTACGTCATAACAGACGTACGATTAATACCGTTCTCAGAGGGAAGAACCTCAGCTTTACTAGTGATGCCGGTGTTTTCTCCAAAGGTGATATTGATTATGGTAGCCGCGTACTGATTGAAATGATGGAAATCCCGGATGGTTCGGCTGTGCTCGATGTCGGCTGCGGGTATGGACCTATTGGAATCAGCGCAGCTCATCTTGCCCCAGCGGGGCATGTGACAATGATCGATATCAACAGCCGTGCAGTTGAACTGGCGCGCGAGAATGCACAGCAGAACGGGATAAGGAATGTTACGGTAATGGAAAGCGACGTGCTCAGCGTATTGAAGGGCCAGGAATTCGATGTGATCCTTACCAATCCCCCGATTCGGGCGGGAAAAGCCGTAGTTCATCAAATCTTTGAAGAAGCTTGTGAGCACCTGAAAGTAGGCGGAAGCTTATGGGTGGTCATTCAGAAGAAACAAGGTTCACCGTCGGCAGTGGCCAAGCTGGAGAGTTTATTCTCACTCGTAGAAGAAGTGGGGAAAGAGAAGGGCTACCGAATTCTGCGGGCTCAAAAATAAAAGGCATTTAGTCGTTGACATGAGATACTGATAGTGGTATTATTATAAAATGTCAGTATTAAGATAGGCTCCATGTCTTTAGTTTGCTGAAATGTCAAGTGATATATTGTCGGCCGGCAAGCGCATGCCGTACGGCGTGTTTTTGCGAAAGTGTACTTCATTGTCTGTGGTAGTATTTCGAAGCCGAGGATGTGGAGGCAAAATGCATAAACTGTTGCTTGCTGACGTATAATATGTACGTTTTGGGCAAATCTACTGGATAAGGAGTATTTTCGCCGTAAATAAATGCGCTCTTTATTCGAAGATTTTCGATAAGGGCTTTTCTTTATTTAGGGCTGGATCCTGCTGGTATGGTTCCATTATACGGTTCCAAACAAGGGTTCGCAATCAATTTTTAAGTGAGTAGACATGAGGGGTGAGTAAAGTTGGCAGGACATCTTGTTCAGTATGGTCGACGCACTCGGCGAAGCTATGCGAGAATTAACGAGGTTCTCGAGGTCCCGAACCTGATCGAGATCCAACAAAAATCGTATGATTGGTTTTTGGAAGAGGGATTGCGGGAAATGTTTCAGGACATCTCGCCGATCCAGGATTTCACAGGTAATTTGGTACTCGAGTTCATTGATTACAGCCTGGGTGAACCGAAATACACGGTTGATGACGCTAAAGAGCGGGACGTAACGTATGCGGCTCCTCTTCGGGTAAAGGTGCGTCTCATCAATAAGGAGACCGGTGAGGTCAAAGAGCAGGAAGTGTTCATGGGGGATTTCCCGCTGATGACGGAGACCGGCACTTTCATTATCAATGGTGCAGAACGGGTAATTGTCAGCCAGTTGGTTCGCTCTCCAAGCGTCTATTTCAGCACAAAAGTAGATAAGAACGCCAAAAAAACCTACACCGCTACAGTAATTCCTAACCGTGGTGCATGGCTGGAGCTTGAGACCGACGCTAAGGATATTATGTATGTCCGGATTGACCGGACTCGTAAAATTCCAGTTACCGTGCTTCTGCGTGCACTGGGTTTCGGCAGTGATGCTGAGATTCTGGAATTGCTTGGTAATGATGAATATATTCGCAATACGCT
Organism: Paenibacillus sp. NPDC057934; assembly: GCF_042887565.1. Taxonomy (NCBI): domain Bacteria; kingdom Bacillati; phylum Bacillota; class Bacilli; order Caryophanales; family Paenibacillaceae; genus Paenibacillus; species Paenibacillus sp. NPDC057934. Next base: position 41,180 of record NZ_JBHVPB010000017.1, on the reverse strand, counting down.
GGATAAAGACAATACGGATTCTACGGAAAAAGCGCTTATCGAAATTTATGAGCGTCTTCGTCCGGGCGAGCCACCTACTCTTGATAATGCCAAGAGTTTGCTGGTTGCACGTTTCTTTGATCCAAAACGTTATGACCTAGCTAATGTAGGTCGTTACAAAATCAACAAAAAGCTGCACATCAAGAACCGTCTGTTCAATCAGCGTCTGGCACAGCCTTTGGTGGATGAGTCCACTGGCGAAATCCTAGCTGAAGCAGGACAAATGGTAGACCGTCGTCTGCTTGATGAACTGATTCCGCATTTTGAGAAAGATGTTGCCCACAAGAACTACCGCGTAACTGGCGGAGTGCTTGATAGTGAAGATATCCCGCTTCAAACGATCGACGTATATTCGCCGATTGAAGAAGGTCGGGTAATCAAACTGATTGCCAATGGTAACATTGATAAAGCGGTCAAGAATATTACTCCGGCTGATATTATTTCCTCAATCAGCTATTTTATTAATTTGCTGCATGGTATCGGCAATACGGATGATATCGACCACTTGGGTAACCGTCGTTTGCGTTCTGTGGGAGAGCTCTTGCAAAACCAGTTCCGTATCGGGTTGTCCCGTATGGAACGCGTAGTGCGTGAGAGAATGTCCATTCAGGATGCTAATGCGATTACACCACAGGCGCTTATCAATATTCGTCCGGTTATCGCATCGATTAAAGAGTTCTTTGGTAGCTCCCAGCTGTCCCAGTTTATGGACCAGACCAACCCGCTTGCAGAGTTGACACACAAACGTCGTCTCTCCGCACTCGGACCCGGCGGTCTTACGCGGGAACGCGCAGGCTTTGAGGTTCGCGACGTCCATCACAGTCACTATGGCCGGATGTGTCCAATCGAAACGCCGGAAGGTCCGAACATCGGTTTGATCAACTCCTTGTCCACCTTCGCTCGTATCAACGAATACGGATTTATTGAAGCTCCGTACCGTTGGGTTGATCCGAAGACAGGTAAGGTTACTGAGCAAATTGATTACCTGACTGCGGACGAAGAGGACAACTACGTTGTCGCACAGGCTAACGTTCTCTTGGAGGAAGATGGTTCTTTCAAAGAAGAGATGGTTATCGTTCGTTACAACAAAGATTCGGATAACATTACATCCATGCCTAGTGATCGTGTCGATTACATGGACGTATCACCTAAGCAGGTTGTATCGGTCGCTACGGCGCTCATTCCGTTCCTTGAGAACGATGACTCCAACCGCGCACTGATGGGATCCAACATGCAACGTCAGGCAGTTCCACTGCTTATTCCTAAGGCCCCACTCGTGGGTACAGGAATGGAGCATAAATCTGCCAAGGATTCTGGCGTATGTATCGTTTCCAAATATGACGGTATCATCGAACGTTCTTCTGCCAATGAAATTTGGCTGCGCCGTGTCGAGAGTGTCGAAGGCAAAGAAGTTAAAGGCGATATCGTTAAATATAAATTACACAAATTCATGCGTTCGAACCAAGGTACCTGCATTAATCAACGTCCGCTAGCTAAGAGAGGCGACGTGGTTAAGAAAGGTGATATCCTGGCAGACGGACCTTCCACAGAAATGGGCGAATTGGCTCTTGGTCGCAACGTAGTCGTTGCGTTCATGACTTGGGAAGGTTACAACTACGAGGATGCGATCTTGCTGAGTGAAAAGCTGGTTAAAGAGGATGTATACACTTCGATTCATATCGAGGAATACGAGTCGGAAGCCCGTGACACGAAGCTCGGACCTGAAGAAATTACGCGTGATATTCCAAACGTTGGGGAAGAAGCATTGCGCAATCTTGACGAGCGCGGCATCATCCGCATCGGTGCGGAAATCAGCGCTGGCGACATTCTTGTGGGTAAAGTAACACCTAAGGGTGTAACGGAGCTTACAGCTGAAGAACGCCTGCTACATGCAATCTTTGGTGAGAAAGCTCGTGAAGTGCGTGATACAAGCTTGCGTGTTCCTCACGGTAGTGATGGTATTATTGTTGACGTTAAAGTATTTACACGCGAGAACGGCGATGAGCTGCCACCGGGTGTGAATCAACTGGTTCGTGTGTACATCGCTCAGAAACGTAAGATTTCTGAAGGCGACAAGATGGCCGGACGTCACGGTAACAAGGGTGTCGTTGCCCGTATCCTGCCAGAAGAAGACATGCCGTTCCTGCCGGACGGTACTCCAGTACAGGTTGTCCTCAACCCGCTGGGCGTTCCATCACGGATGAACATCGGACAGGTGCTTGAAGTGCATATCGGTATGGCTGCTATGCGTCTTGGTATTCACATCGCTACACCGGTATTCGACGGTGCGCGTGAGAATGACGTCTTCGACACTATGGAAGAAGCAGGCATGCAGCGTAATGGTAAGACCATTCTGTATGATGGCCGGACTGGTGAACGCTTCGAACGTGAAGTTACGGTTGGCGTCATGCACATGATCAAACTGGCGCACATGGTTGATGATAAGATTCACGCTCGTTCTACTGGACCTTACTCTCTCGTTACGCAACAGCCTCTGGGTGGTAAAGCTCAGTTTGGTGGTCAGCGCTTCGGGGAGATGGAAGTGTGGGCGCTTGAAGCTTACGGCGCCGCTTATACCTTGCAAGAAATTCTGACTGTGAAATCCGATGACGTGGTCGGCCGTGTGAAAACGTACGAATCCATCGTCAAAGGCGAGAACGTTCCTGAACCGGGCGTTCCTGAGTCATTCAAAGTATTGATCAAGGAGCTGCAGTCACTGGGTATGGATGTTAAAATCCTGAGCGGTGATGAGCAGGAGATCGAGATGAAAGAACTGGATGATGAGGACGATACGTCAGGCGACAAGCTCAGCCTCAATTTGGAAGGCTCAGAAGTCGGAGTAGATTAATAGATCCCGAAACGTTGGAATTCCATTACAAAAGAACCGCGCCCTCTTTTGATTGTCATGATCAAGGGAGGGCCAGCGGTACTAAATCAGGATTAGGTTAAGGAGGGTTGCTCCTTGTTGGACGTTAACAATTTTGAATTTATGAAAATCGGACTCGCATCTCCGGAAAAAATTCGTTCTTGGTCCCGCGGAGAAGTTAAAAAACCGGAAACCATTAACTATCGTACATTGAAACCGGAAAAAGAGGGTCTTTTTTGTGAGCGTATCTTTGGACCCCAAAAAGACTGGGAATGTCATTGCGGTAAATACAAACGCGTCCGTTATAAGGGTGTCGTCTGTGACCGTTGTGGCGTAGAAGTTACACGTGCGAAAGTACGTCGTGAACGTATGGGGCATATCGAATTAGCAGCTCCTGTATCGCATATCTGGTACTTCAAAGGTATTCCTAGCCGGATGGGCCTGGCACTGGACATGTCTCCAAGATCCCTGGAAGAGATTATCTATTTCGCTTCCTATGTTGTAACTGATCCAGGCGAAACTCCGCTTGAGAAGAAGCAACTGCTGTCTGAAAAAGAATACCGCAGCTACCGTGAGAAATACGGCTACGGGTTCCAAGCCGGTATGGGTGCAGAAGCTGTCAAAAAGCTTCTTCAAGATATCGACATTGACAAGGAACTGGAATTCCTCAAAGAAGAGCTGCGTACGGCTCAAGGCCAACGCCGCAACCGGGCTATCAAACGCCTGGAAGTTATCGAGGCTTTCCGCAACTCCGGCAACAAACCTGATTGGATGATCATGGATGTGCTTCCGGTTATTCCACCGGAGCTTCGCCCAATGGTTCAATTGGATGGTGGCCGTTTTGCTACGTCTGACTTGAATGATTTGTATCGCCGTGTAATTAACCGGAACAACCGTCTGAAGAGACTGCTTGATCTCGGTGCTCCTGATATTATCGTGCAGAACGAAAAACGGATGCTCCAGGAAGCTGTTGACGCCTTGATCGACAATGGTCGTCGTGGCCGTCCGGTAACCGGTCCTGGTAACCGTCCACTTAAATCCCTCAGCCACATGCTGAAAGGTAAACAAGGACGTTTCCGTCAGAACTTGCTCGGTAAACGGGTTGACTACTCTGGACGTTCCGTTATCGTCGTAGGACCGTACCTCAAAATGTACCAATGCGGCCTACCTAAGAAAATGGCACTGGAATTGTTCAAGCCGTTTGTCATGAAAGAATTGGTTAATAAAGGGCTTGCCCACAACATAAAGAGCGCAAAACGTAAAGTTGAGCGTGTTAGTCCTGAAGTATGGGATGTGCTTGAAGAAGTAATCAGAGAGCACCCGGTTCTACTTAACCGTGCCCCTACGCTTCACCGTCTCGGAATCCAGGCATTTGAACCGATTCTGGTAGAAGGTCATGCTATCCGTCTTCACCCGCTCGTATGTACGGCTTATAACGCCGACTTCGACGGTGACCAAATGGCGGTACACGTGCCTCTGTCAGCAGAAGCTCAAGCCGAAGCCCGCATTCTCATGCTGGCATCCGGTAACATTCTTAACCCTAAAGACGGTAAACCGGTTGTTACCCCTTCCCAGGATATGGTTCTTGGTACTTATTACCTGACCATGGACAACAAGGAAGAAAAGGGTAGCGGTATGATTCTGCGTACCGTAAACGAAGCTGTTTCGGCTTACCAACGTGGAACTGCAGGTCTGCATGCGCGTGTTGCTATTCCAGTTAAGGCACTTAACAAAACATGCTTTACTGAAGAACAACAAAATGCGTTGATGATTACAACTGTCGGAAAGATTATCTTTAACGAAATCTATCCGAGCAGCTTCCCTTATATTAACGAAGCAACCAAAACAAACTTGCTTCATGGTACGCCTGAAAATTATTTCATCTATGAAAAAGGTGCCGACGTCCTCGAGCGCATCATGAATGCTCCAGATGCCGGTGCTGTAGGTAAAGAATATCTTGGGCTTATCATCGCTCGTTGTTTTGAGACTTATCATACGACCAAAACATCTGTGATTCTGGATAAGATCAAGCAGCTTGGCTTCACATACTCCACTCGTTCCGGTGTAACGGTTGCCGTGTCGGACGTTGTTGTACCTGAGGAAAAAGCACAAATTCTGAAGGAATCCGACGCCAAGGTTGATGTAGTTGCGAACCAATACCGTCGCGGTTTGATCACCAATGACGAACGGTATGACCGTGTCATTGAGATCTGGTCGAAGACTAAAGACGAGCTTACGAATATCCTCCTGAAATCAATGGACCGTTACAACTCCATTATGCTCATGGTTGATTCGAAGGCACGGGGTAACAAATCGCAGATCACCCAGCTTGGTGGTATGCGCGGACTGATGGCGACACCATCCGGACGAATTTTTGAACTCCCAATCAAAGCGAACTTCCGTGAAGGTCTTACCGTCTTGGAGTACTTTATCTCCACGCACGGAGCGCGTAAAGGTCTGGCCGATACAGCGCTGCGTACAGCGGACTCCGGTTACTTGACTCGTCGTCTCGTTGACGTAGCACAAGACGTTATCGTTCGCGAAGAAGATTGTGGTACAGATAAAGGGTTCACTGTTAGCCGCATTCAGGATGGTAAGGAAGTTATCGAGGATCTGTACGACCGTATTGAAGGTCGTTATTGCTTCGAAACTGTTCGTCATCCAGAAACAGGCGAAATCATCGTACACCGCAATGACCTGATTGATTCCGACAAAGCGGAAGCGATCGTTAATGCTGGCGTAACCAAACTGCAAATCCGTTCTGTTCTGAGCTGCCGTGCCCGTCACGGTGTCTGCAAGAAGTGTTACGGACGTAACCTGGCAACAGGTAAGCACGTGGAAATCGGGGAAGCGGTTGGTATCATCGCAGCACAATCCATCGGGGAACCAGGAACACAGCTTACCATGCGTACGTTCCATACCGGGGGCGTTGCGGGAGACGATATCACACAAGGTTTGCCGCGTATCCAGGAGCTGTTTGAAGCCCGTAACCCTAAAGGTCAGGCGACAATCAGTGAAATTGATGGTGTAATCAAGGAAATTCGTGAAACCAAAGACCGTCGTGAAATCGAAGTTCAAGGTGAAGCGGAATCCAAAACTTACTCCATTACTTACGGATCACGGCTGCGCGTGAGCGAAGGCCAGGAGATTGAAGCTGGCGATGAGCTGACAGACGGTTCGATTGACCCTAAAGAAATGCTGCGTATCAAAGGGATCCGCGGGGTACAGAACTACATTCTGCAAGAAGTACAGCGTGTATACCGTAACCAGGGCGTTGAGATCAACGATAAGCACATTGAAGTAATGATCAAACAAATGCTACGCAAAATCCGCATCATTGATGCCGGGGATACCAATCTCCTGCCAGGTGCGTTTGCGGACATCCATGAATACGAAGCAGCGAACAAAGAAGCTATCCTGTCGGGTAATGAGCCTGCAGTTGCCAAACCGGTACTGCTCGGTATTACCAAGGCGTCCCTTGAGACAGACTCCTTCCTGTCTGCCGCGTCTTTCCAAGAAACAACACGCGTGCTTACAGATGCAGCCATCAAAGGAAAAGTGGATAAACTCCTCGGCTTGAAAGAAAATGTTATCATCGGTAAGCTGATTCCTGCCGGTACAGGTATGAATCGTTACCGCAATGTAAAACTTTCTGATCCAAATGCTAAGGAAGAACTAGAGTCTCTAGAGACAGTTCCTGCTGAGTAATAGAACAACCATTGTCAGTGTATTCGCGTCACTTCTACTTGGTTAGACGTGACGCGATTGCCTGATATGGATTTATAAATTTATTGCTGATTTTCTTGACAGGGCCTTCTGATAATGCTAATATGTCTAAGGTGCGTGAGTAGTCTTGTTATTCTTGTTCATTGGAGGTAATGATCTTTCATGACTGAAGATAGAGGATTACAGGATGCTCAGGTCAAGATCGGTACCAAGCAAACCGTCAAAGCGGTGGAGATGGGCCAGGCCGCAGAAGTATATGTGGCAGAGGACGGAGATCAACGGCTTACTTCCAGGATTGTTATGCTTTGTAACAAACAAGGTGTCAAGGTCACTTATGTAGATACGATGCTAAATTTGGGCAAGGCCTGCGGAATAGAAGTGGGCGCTGCGATGGCAGCCGTCTTAAAACAATAGCAAGCATCTAGAAATGTTTTTGTACCGGGGTGTACTTCGGCAGCAAGGACTTTTCATTTGTCTTTTTATGAACCACCTGGGTCTGTGGACTTAAGTTCATAAGAAGGTTATCAATTCAGGAAGGGGGTGGCACAACATGCCAACAATTAATCAATTGGTTCGTAAAGGCCGTCAAGCCAAAATCGACAAATCCAAATCTCCTGCTCTTCAAAAAGGGTATAACGCCCTGAAGCGTGAGACTACAAATTTGAGCGCCCCGCAAAAACGCGGTGTGTGCACTCGTGTAGGCACAATGACTCCACGTAAACCAAACTCCGCACTTCGTAAGTATGCCCGTGTTCGTTTGACGAACCGTCTTGAGGTGACTGCTTACATTCCAGGTATCGGACATAACCTTCAAGAGCACAGCGTTGTATTGCTGCGCGGAGGTAAAGTTAAAGACCTTGCGGGAGTTCGTTATCACATCGTTCGTGGTGCACTGGATACAGCTGGCGTAGCTAACCGTATGCAAGCTCGCTCCAAGTATGGTGCAAAACGTCCTAAAGTGAAGAAATAAGATTAAAACTTGAGTAAGAACCATTTAAGAAAGGGGGATATCCATGCCACGCAAAGGTCCAGTTACTAAGAGAGACGTACTGCCAGATCCATTGTATAATAGCAAGTTGGTTACTCGTTTGATCAACCGCATTATGCTGGATGGTAAAAGAGGTGTCGCTCAAAGCATTCTGTACAATTCGTTCAAGCTGATTCAAGAACGTACGGGTAAAGAGCCGATGGAAGTTTTCGAAGCTGCCATCAAGAATATCATGCCGGTTTTGGAAGTCAAAGCTCGTCGTGTCGGCGGTGCGAACTACCAAGTACCTATCGAGGTTAAGCCAGAAAGACGTACTGCTTTGGGATTACGTTGGCTCGTGAACTATTCACGTAACCGCGGTGAGAAGACTATGGAAGAGCGTTTGGCGGCTGAGATCATCGACGCTTCCAACAACACAGGCGCTTCTGTTAAGAAACGCGAAGACACGCACAAAATGGCTGAAGCGAACAAAGCGTTTGCTCACTACCGTTGGTAGGATTTTAGTCAATCAAATAACTTCTATTTTGGAAGGAGATCCATTCCATGGCAAGAGAGTTCTCCTTAAAAAATACACGTAATATCGGGATCATGGCGCATATTGATGCTGGTAAGACTACTACCACTGAGCGGATTCTTTTCTATACAGGCCGTACGCACAAAATCGGTGAAGTTCACGAGGGTGCAGCTACAATGGACTGGATGGAACAAGAACAAGAGCGCGGAATCACGATTACTTCCGCTGCTACGACTGCTGCGTGGAAAGGTCACCGCATCAATATCATTGATACCCCAGGGCACGTTGACTTCACTGTTGAAGTTGAACGTTCCCTGCGTGTATTGGATGGGGCAGTAGGCGTATTTAGTGCGAAAGAGGGCGTTGAGCCTCAGTCTGAAACCGTATGGAGACAGGCTGACCGTTATAACGTTCCACGGATCGCATATGTTAACAAAATGGACATTATCGGTGCAGACTTCCTTAACGTAATCGAAACTATGCGTGATCGCCTTCAAGCCAATGCAGTTGCTATTCAATTGCCAATTGGTGCAGAAAGTGATTTCACTGGTATTATCGACCTAGTTGAGCAAAAAGCACACATGTTCAAAGATGATCTGGGCCAAAACATCGAAGTAACGGATATTCCGGAAGAATATTTGGCTAAAGTTGAGGAACTGCGTACCGAGTTGATCGAGAAAGTTGCTGAACTTGACGAAGATCTGACTATGAAGTATCTGGAAGGCGAAGAAATTACAATTCCGGAAATCAAAGCTGCAATTCGCAAAGGCGTAGTTGAAGTTAAGATTTTCCCTGTAATTGCGGGTTCTTCCTACCGAAACAAAGGTATTCAGCTTATGCTGGATGCTGTTGTTGATTACTTGCCTTCTCCAGTTGATGTACCTGCTATCACAGGTCATCTTGAAGATGGAACTGAAGCTGTTCGTCATTCTTCGGATGAAGAGCCGTTCTCAGCTCTGGCATTTAAAATCATGACAGACCCTTATGTTGGTAAACTTACATTCTTCCGCGTGTACTCCGGTGTTCTGGAGTCCGGTTCTTATGTAGTTAACGCTACTAAGAACAAGCGCGAACGTATCGGCCGTATCTTGCAAATGCATGCGAACAGCCGCCAAGAAATCTCCATTGTATACTCCGGTGATATCGCGGCAGCCGTTGGTTTGAAAGACACAAGTACAGGTGATACACTATGTGATGAGAAACATCCGGTAATCTTGGAGTCCATGAACTTCCCTGATCCGGTTATCGAAATCGCAGTTGAACCAAAAACCAAAGCTGACCAAGATAAATTGGGTGTTGCTCTCGGTAAGTTGACAGAAGAGGATCCTACTCTTCGCGCTCACACTGACGAAGAAACAGGTCAAACTATCCTGGCAGGTATGGGTGAGCTTCACTTGGATATTATCATCGACCGTATGCGCCGCGAATTCAAGGTAGAAACCAACGTGGGTAAACCACAGGTTGCTTACCGTGAAACATTCAAAGCTCCAGCACGCGTTGAAGGTAAATTCGTTCGCCAATCCGGCGGTCGCGGTCAGTATGGTCACGTATGGGTTGAATTTGAACCTCTCGAGCCGGGTACTGGCAGCCAATTCGAAAGTAAAGTTGTCGGTGGTTCTGTACCAAGAGAATACATCGCTCCTGCACTTGCCGGTATTGAAGAGCAAATGAAAAACGGCGTACTTGCAGGCTTCCCGCTTGTAGACGTTAAGGCTACCATCGTTGATGGTTCTTATCATGATGTTGACTCCAACGAAATGGCATTTAAAATTGCCGGTTCGATGGCGCTTAAAGCAGCTAAAGATAAGTGTAAACCTATCTTGCTTGAGCCAATCATGAAAGTGGAAGTAACTGTTCCTGAGGAATACATGGGCGACGTAATGGGTATGTTGAACTCCCGCCGTGGACGGATCGAAGGTATGGATTCCCGTGGTGGTGCTCAAATTATTCGTGCGAAGGTACCTCTTTCCGAAATGTTCGGATACTCCACAACTCTCCGTTCCGGTACTCAAGGACGCGGCGTATTCTCAATGGAGCTTTCTCACTATGAAGAAGTTCCTAAATCCATTGCGGAAGAGATCGTCGTTAAGAACAAAGGCGGAGAATAATTACCCGTTTTAACTTGCCGTCCGGTAAACTAATCAGTCATCTAGATATACTTGTAGGCGGACGGCTCTAATAAAAAGGAAACCATATTAAGGAGGAACTGTTCAAATGGCAAAGGCAAAGTTTGAACGTAACAAACCGCACGTTAACATCGGTACTATTGGTCACGTCGACCATGGTAAAACGACTCTGACTGCTGCAATCACTACTGTATTGTCCAAAACTTACGGTGGTGCTGCTGTAGCATTCGACCAAATCGACAAAGCTCCTGAAGAGCGCGAGCGTGGTATCACTATCTCCACAGCTCACGTTGAATATGAAACTCCTGCTCGTCACTACGCACACGTAGACTGCCCTGGTCACGCCGACTATGTTAAAAACATGATCACTGGCGCAGCGCAAATGGACGGAGCGATCCTGGTTGTATCCGCAGCTGACGGCCCTATGCCACAAACTCGCGAGCACATCCTGTTGTCCCGCCAAGTAGGCGTTCCTTACATCGTTGTCTTCTTGAACAAGTGTGATATGGTTGAAGACGAAGAGTTGTTGGAATTGGTTGAAATGGAAGTTCGCGACTTGCTGAGCGAGTATGACTTCCCAGGCGACGACACTCCAATCATCCGTGGTTCCGCTCGTGAAGCTCTACAAAACCCAGAAGGCGAATGGGCTCAAAAAGTTGTTGAAATGTTCAACATCATCGATGAGTACATTCCACTTCCAGAGCGTCAAACTGACAAGCCTTTCTTGATGCCTGTCGAGGACGTATTCTCCATCACTGGCCGCGGTACTGTGGCAACTGGTCGCGTAGAACGCGGAACAGTTAAAGTGGGCGAAGAAATCGAAATCGTTGGTATTCACGAAGAAACTAAGAAATCCGTAGTTACGGGCGTTGAAATGTTCCGTAAATTGCTGGATTCCGCTCAAGCGGGCGACAACATCGGAGCATTGCTTCGTGGTGTAGACCGTAACAACATCGAGCGTGGCCAAGTATTGGCTAAGCCAAACTCCGTTAAGCCACACACTGAGTTCACTGCTCAAATCTACGTTCTGACAAAAGAAGAAGGTGGCCGTCACAAGCCTTTCTTCACTGGTTACCGTCCACAGTTCTACTTCCGTACAACTGACGTAACTGGTATCATCAACCTGCCAGAAGGTACTGAAATGGTTATGCCTGGTGATAACATCACTGTAACGGTATCCCTGATCTCCCCAATCGCGATTGAAGAAGGTACTAAATTCTCCATTCGTGAAGGCGGACGTACAGTTGGCGCCGGCGCTGTAGCATCCATTCAAAAATAATTAGGCTCTATCCATTAGGATAGTTCCTGAACATAGGAACAGAGGATCTTCTCATGAAGGTCCTCTGTTTTTTATATATTCATAGATAGGATGGATCTGGAACTTTACATAATACAACATGTAGACTCGCCGGTATTTCTCCACTGTTATGAAAAGAAAATGCTTCCTTTCCACCAATGTGGATAACTTCGCCTTTGATGATCTCCTTATCGTCTCCGTCCACAGTGACTGTCCCACTGCCATCAAGCATCAGAATGTAGACATCAGTTTCTGGATGCGTATGGGTGGGCAATTGTTGTCCAGGCAAGAAATTTAGAACGAATACGACACTTTCGCCTTCTTGAAAGAGAATTCTTTTCGTAAAGCGGCCCTCCTGGTATTGAATAGCTTCGGATAATAACAACTTATGCATAGATGATCTTCCTTTCTTTACAGGTTGGTTTGGTAAAGTCTGATCTCATACTCACAGTGTTCATGACCACTGACGTTACACTTGATCTCTCTGACCGGCGTTTTTCGTCCCATAATTTTGGACATAGCCCCCTCGAGAATTGCCCCTTCTAAGTCACAGACCATTGTTTCCTCCAGTACCGGTAGTCCTTTGCAAAAACAGTCATCCACAGCGATATTTATCTTGTGAGTATCCTTGTAAACAATGCGCGGAATGCCAATTTTCAATTCCTCAAACAGCTGCAGCAGCTCGTCTAAATTTTGTACAGGCAAACTTTCGCCGATTTTGCGACCAATCGTCAGTGTTGTTGCCTTGCCTCCCATAGGGAGTCCCTGGTTTAGTCCGATCAGGCGTATTGTGCGAAAAAGCTCTAGTGGAACCATATTGCCTAGTTCGGCCCGCTCCATTCTCTTCATATCCTCAAAGGTGTATTGCAGCATAAGTATTCCCTCCTGATAATCTTCTTGTTATATGTCTATTGTGACAACCAAAAGGAATGGAGTCCTTGATATAGATCAATTGTTCAAAATTACCGTGAGGGGGATCACAGGGATGAAGATAACCCTTTGTTATGGTAGGAGTAGCACTATAAAGGAGGGGATAAAATGTCCTGTTCTAGTTGTTCTTTATCTTCCTGTGTTCAGCTTGTGCCGGTATTTAAAGGTCTAAGGGATGTAGAAGTAGCACTTATAGAGGGGATTACTGAATCGAAGTACTATAGAAAGGGGAGTCTGGTATGCGTTGAAGGTGAGCCATCGGATTCTTTATTTGTGTTGCACTCGGGAATGATTAAGCTTACTCAAAGCAGCAGGGATGGAAAGGAGCATATTTTGCGCTTTCTGTTTCCAGGCGATTATTGCGGTCAGTTCTCTATGCTGAAGAACACAGAGAGCTATGTGAATGCTGAAATGCTGGAAGAGGGTACGGTATGCTGCTTACATAGAGAACAGTTTCTCCCTTTATTGGCTGGCAATGCGACACTAGCGTATAACTTCTTACTGTCGATGAATGAGCTGCTTCAATATGCGGAAGATTGGGCTGGTGCGATGCATATGCTAGAAGTAGAACAGCGACTGGCCAAAATCCTCATGTATTTCTATTCAAAGGATGCAGTAGTTCAGGCTCATGGAGGTTATTCAATGAAGATTCTTTTGCCGGCATCCAAAAAAGAAATCGCAGCAATGATCGGAACAACCGCAGAAACACTAAGTCGAAAGCTCAATCAATTTGCTAAGTGGAAATGGATTACGATACGTAGACGTGTGATTGAGATTTTAGACTTGGATGCCCTAATTAGAATGAGCGAGATACGGACGAGTAGTAAATATTCTAGACAAGCAAAATAAGATATATAAATACATATTTCGACATGAAATGAAATAAAATTCTCTTTTATTTGATTTATTTCAACATATATCTACAAGAAAACTATTTAAAATTCTTTACAGTCTATTGATGGATAAGGTAATATGAGAGAATAAATCGCTGTAAAATGATAGGAATTTGGGGAGTGTTATTATGGGGAAATGTCCGTTTTCTTTTATGCACACTTTAGCTTCACGAAGCAACACTGCGAAACCTCCCGATATAAATTCTATACATGATGCTGCTCCCTTATTGCCTACTAACGGGGATTATCACAGTCTCCAAGGGCATGAGGAGCTTAATGAGCAGATGAGAATGATTCATCTTACACAAGAAGATTTATCTCAGTTACATAAGGTTAAGCCGATTCTCGAACGCAATATTGAATACATCATTGATCATTTTTACAACTCAGTGTTAGGCGTCCGTAAGTTAGAGGCCATCATTAAAGAGCACAGTAGTATTGAGCGGCTGAAAAATACGCTGCGCGACCACATCATCGAAATCTTCGACGGCAATGTTAATGAAGAATATATTGCCAAACGCCTCCATATTGCAAACATCCACAAAAGAGTTGGGCTGGAGCCCAAATGGTACTTATCCGCTTTTCAGAACCTCCAAAATGTATTTATCACTGTTATCCACAATGAAGCAAGCAACGACCAGGAACGAGTGGCCTTTATCCAGACTGTGACTAAACTATTGAATCTGGAACAGCAACTAGTGCTGGAAGCATACGAGAAAGAGAACAACCGGGAGAAAGAAATACACTATCAGACCGTTAAAAATGAATTGAAACAGAAAATAGCTGAGTTCAGTGGTGAACTGGTAGATCTCAGTATTGATACTAACGCTGCTGTAGAGCAGCTGGTGGCTAGCAGTAATGAAGTTAATGATACATTCAAGCGTACAGCTGCTTCTGCCCAGGAGTCACAGGAGATGGCGCAGGATGGGCGAGAGCATTTGAGTGATCTCACAGAACGGATTAACTATATTTTTGAGCGGAGTGAGGCGATGGAGCTGTCGGTGAATGAGCTATCCAGTTCCTCTAAGCAGATCCAAAAGATTGTGGCTGCGGTACAGGAGATTGCCGATCAAACGAAGATTCTTTCACTCAATGCTACTATTGAGGCGGCTAGGGCTGGTGAGCATGGAAGAGGCTTCTCTGTAGTCGCACAGGAGGTCAGCCGGCTTGCGGAAGATACCAAGAGCACAGTGGTATTGATTGGGGAGCTGACGAGCAAGTCCGGCCTTCTCAGTCAGCAGGTGGTAGAGGAGATCCGTAAAGTACAGGAACTCACTAAAAGTGGTAAGCAGAAATCCATGGAGACCAGTCGACTCTTCTCTGAGATTGTGGAAGCCATGCAGAGCAGTACTCAGGAGATTGTTACGGTAGAAGAGGAAATAAGAACTCTAATCCAGACGATTGAAGGAATCGGGTCCACAACGGCCCAGTCCGCGTCCTCGGCAGTGTTTTTTAAATCAACTACGGAAAATCTTTAACATATATATAGAAGAAACAAGTTTTATGACCAAAATTAACGCTGCATGAGAAATTTATGCGCGTTTTTTTATTTTCGCTTGCAAAGTATCCGCCTATTCTATATAATAATAAATGTTGTTCTGAGACGTTGCGATGATGTGAGAGGTTACTGACACACCCGGCCCCTTTGCCATGGGGACGAACGTCGGAAAATTTTCACGGAGTATGTCCGATACCAAATTGGGCGATAGAAGGAGGGACTAAAATGGCAAAGCAAAAAATTCGTATTCGCTTGAAAGCATACGACCACAGAATTCTTGATCAATCCGCAGAGAAAATCGTTGAAACAGCAAAACGTTCGGGTGCTGGTGTATCCGGGCCGATCCCGCTGCCAACTGAGAAGCAAATCATTACTATTCTCCGTGCGGTGCACAAGTACAAGGATTCCCGTGAACAGTTTGAACAACGGACTCACAAACGTTTGATCGATATTGTGAACCCAACACCACAAACTGTGGACGCCTTGATGCGCTTGGATCTGCCGTCCGGTGTAGATATCGAAATCAAATTGTAATACTTACTTTACGAACTTAGGAAAAGAAATGAGGTGTCAACATGAAAGGTATCTTGGGAAAAAAACTCGGTATGACTCAAGTGTTTACTGCGGAAGGTAACGTAATTCCTGTTACTGTTATCGAAGCTGGACCTTGTGTGGTACTGCAAAAGAAAGACCTGAATATCGACGGATATGAAGCAGTGCAGTTGGGCTTTTCCGACAAGAAGGAAAGTCGCTCCAACAAGCCTGAACAAGGTCACGCCAAAAAGGCAAATGCAACACCTAAGCGCTACGTTCGCGAAATTCGCGGTGTTGATCTCGGGGCACTCGAGGTTGGACAAGAGCTTAAGGCTGACATTTTCGCAGAAGGCGAATTTGTTGACGTAACCGGTACAACCAAGGGTAAAGGTTTCCAAGGCGTTATCAAACGTTGGGGACAAAGCCGCGGACCAATGGCTCACGGTTCCCGTTACCACAGAAGACCAGGTTCCATGGGTTCGATCCAAGCTAACCGTGTTCCTAAGGGCAAACGCCTTCCGGGTCACATGGGCTACACAACTGTGACGGTTCAAAAACTTGAGATCATCAGAGTGGATGTAGAACGTAACGTATTGCTGGTTAAAGGCGCGATTCCGGGCCCTAAAAACAGCTTTGTGAAAGTGAAACAAACCGTTAAGAAATAATTCCTGAAGAAAGGAGGAACATGAAATGCCAAAAGTAACACTTTTTAATATCAGTGGTAACGAAGTTGGCGAAGTTGAATTGAGCGAAACAGTATTCGGTATTGAACCGAACGTGCACGTGCTGCATGAAGCTGTATTGCTGCAAAGAGCTTCCCTTCGCCGTGGAACACACAAAGTTAAAGGACGTTCTGAAGTACGTGGCGGCGGACGTAAACCTTGGAAACAAAAAGGTACAGGTCGTGCTCGTCAAGGCTCCATTCGTTCTCCACAATGGAAAGGCGGCGGCGTAGTCTTCGGACCAACTCCTCGCAGCTATTCCTGGAAACTGCCTAAGAAAGTTCGCCGTTTGGCTATTAAATCCGCATTGTCTTCGAAAGTTCTCGATAAAGACATTATCGTATTGGATAGCTTGACATTGAATGCTCCGAAAACGAAAGAATTCGCAGCTATTCTGAACAACCTGAAGGTAGATCGCAAAGCGTTGATCGTAGCTGACAGCTACAACGATAACGTAGCTCTTTCCGCTCGTAACATCCCTGGGGTGAAATTCGTAGCGGCTGATGGCATCAATGTTCTTGACGTACTGTCGTACGACAAACTGATCATCACCAAGGAAGCAGTTCTGAAGGTAGAGGAGGTGTTCGCGTAATGAAAGATCCTCGTGATATTATCAAACGTCCGGTGATTACGGAACGCACATCCGAATACATGAGCGAATTGAAATACGCTTTTGAAGTGGATATTCGTGCTAACAAGACCGAAATCAAAAAAGCCGTCGAGGCTATTTTCAAAGTTAAAGTAGTTAGTGTGAACACAATGCGTGTACCTGGTAAACTGAAACGTTATGGTAAATACTCCGGATATACTCCAGAGTGGAAAAAAGCCATCGTTAAGCTGAGCCCAGACAGCAAGCCGCTCGAATTCTTTGAAGCGGTAGAATAATACTCTTAAAGTAAGGAGGGAAATATCGTGCCAATCAAAAAGTACAAACCGACCTCTCCGGCCAGACGCGCAATGTCCGTGTCTACGTTTGAAGAAATCACAACAAACCAGCCAGAGAAATCGTTGCTTGCGCCACTGAGCAAAAAAGCGGGCCGCAACAACCAAGGTAAAATTACGGTTCGTCACCACGGCGGCGGACACAAACGTAAATACCGTATCATCGACTTCAAACGTACGAAAGACGGTATACCTGGTAGCGTTGCTACAATCGAGTATGACCCGAACCGTACATCCAATATTGCTTTGATCCACTATGCTGATGGAGAGAAACGCTACATCATCGCTCCTAAAGGCCTTAAAGTTGGGGATAAGATTGAGTCCGGTCCTAAAGCCGACATCAAAATTGGTAACACCCTTCCACTGGAAAACATTCCGGTTGGTACAGTTATCCACAACATTGAGTTGAAACCAGGTAAAGGCGGACAATTGGTTCGTGCTGCTGGTACAGAAGCTCAATTGCTGGGTAAAGAAGAAAAGTACGTATCCGTTCGCTTGAACTCCGGTGAAGTTCGTAAGATCCTGAGCGTTTGCCGCGCAACGATCGGTTCCGTAGGTAACGAAGATCACGAATTGATCAAAATCGGTAAAGCTGGACGTAGTCGCTGGCTTGGCCAACGTCCTGAAGTACGCGGTGTTGTAATGAACCCGAACGATCACCCACACGGTGGTGGTGAAGGCCGCGCTCCAATCGGACGGAAATCGCCTATGTCTCCTTGGGGTAAACCAACCCTTGGTTACAAAACGCGTAAGAAAAACAAGGCATCTGATAAATATATCGTTCGCCGCCGCACGAAATAAGACGCTTCTGGCATCAAGATTAGCGCGAAGCGTCGTTTCGCGGTTTGAAGAACCGGATGAAGGGAGGATTCATATATGGGTCGCAGTTTAAAAAAGGGGCCATTCATCGATGGCTACCTGCTGAAAAAAGTTGAGGAACTGAACGCGGCAGACAAGAAAGTCGTAGTAAAAACCTGGTCCCGTCGCTCAACTATTTTCCCTCAGTTTATCGGACATACGTTTGGTGTATATGACGGCCGCAAACACGTGCCAGTATACGTAACGGAAGATATGGTAGGTCACAAGTTGGGCGAGTTCGCGCCAACACGTACTTACAAAGGCCATGCGGGTGACGATAAGAAAACAAGAAGATAATTAAGTTCTTCGTTCGAGAGGAGGGAAAACAATGGAAGCAAAAGCACATGCTAGATCGGTGCGCATTTCTGCTCGTAAAGCGAAATTGGTTGTTGACTTGATTCGCGGTAAACAAGTTGGAGAAGCGATTGCAATTCTTCGCCACACTCCTAAGTCGGCTTCTCCAGTGGTTGAGAAGTTGCTTAACTCGGCAATTGCGAATGCTGAGCACAACTATTCTTTGGACGTGAACAGTTTGTTCGTTAGCGAAGTTTTCGTTAACCAGGGTCCTACTATGAAACGTTTCCGTCCACGCGCCATGGGCCGCGCTAGCCGGATCAATAAACGCACAAGCCACATTACTTTGGTGGTATCTGAGAAATAAGGGAGGGATAACGTGTGGGTCAAAAGGTAAATCCAGTCGGACTCCGGGTCGGTATTATTCGCGATTGGGAATCTAAATGGTATGCAGGTAAAGATTTCGGTACTCTTTTAATGGAAGACGTCAAAATCCGTGAATACCTTAAAGGCAAATTGAAAGATTCCGCTGTTTCCCGCATCGAGATTGAAAGAGCGGCAAACCGTGTGAACGTAACAATTCATACTGCTAAGCCAGGTATGGTTATCGGTAAGGGCGGCGCAGAAGTAGAAATTCTTCGTAGCGCAGTTACTACTATTGCCAGCGGTAAGAAAGTACACATCAACATCAATGAAATCAAACACCCTGAATTGGATGCAATTCTGGTTGCTGAAAGCATTGCACAACAATTGGAGCGTCGCGTATCGTTCCGTCGTGCGTTGAAACAAGCAATTCAAAGAACTATGCGTTCCGGTGCAAAAGGGATTAAAACACAAGTTGGCGGACGTCTTGGCGGCGCTGAGATTGCCCGTTCAGAAGGTTATAGCGAAGGAACAGTTCCACTTCATACGCTTCGTGCCGATATCGATTACGGAACGGCTGAAGCACATACAACTTACGGCCGTATCGGCGTAAAAGTATGGATCTACCGTGGAGAAGTTCTTCCCCCAGCTAAGAAACAAGCTGCTCAGGAAGGAGGCAACTAATCATGTTGGTACCAAAACGCGTTAAACACCGCAAGCAACAACGCGGTCACATGAAGGGTATGGCAAAAGGCGGCACCACGCTGAACTTCGGCGAATACGGTCTGCAAGCTCTGGAGCCATCTTGGATCACTAACCGTCAAATCGAAGCTGCACGTATCGCAATGACACGTTACATCAAACGTGGCGGTCAAGTGTGGATTAAGATTTTCCCGGATAAGCCAATTACTCAAAAGCCTCTTGAGGTTCGTATGGGTAGTGGTAAAGGTAACGTTGAGAAATGGGTAGCCGTAGTTAAACCGGGCAAGATTATGTTCGAACTCGGAGGCGTTTCGGAAGAAATCGCTCGTGAAGCTATGCGTCTTGCCGCTCACAAACTGCCTGTTAAGACTAAGTTTGTGAAACGTGAAGAAGTGGGTGGTGAAGCAAATGAAAGCTAATGAACTTCGCAACTTAACCACTGCCGAGATTGAACAAAAGATCGCCGGATTCAAGGAAGAGCTTTTCAATCTCCGTTTTCAATTGGCAACTGGCCAACTGGACAACCCGACTCGGATTCGTGATGTGCGTAAGGAAATAGCTCGTGCTAAAACCATTATCCATCAAAGAGTACTTGGGATTAGTTAAGTGAGGGCGGATATAGTATCCGAATTCAGGAAGGAGGCTAACTATGAGTGAAGAGCGTAATGCACGTAAAGTGCTGGTTGGTAAAGTAGTCAGCGACAAAATGGATAAAACCATCGTAATTGCTGTTGAAACCTATAAGAAGCACAATTTGTATCACAAACGCATCAAGTCTACGAAGAAATTCAAAGCACATGATGAATCGAATGTAGCTAAGATTGGTGATGTCGTTAAAGTCATGGAAACTCGTCCATTGTCTAAGGACAAACGTTGGAGACTGGTTGAAGTGGTAGAAAAAGCGATTATTATCTAAGATAGCTAACAAAGCCTTTCCGGAAGGAGGAAAATATAATGATTCAACCATTTACACGTTTGCATGTGGCTGACAACTCTGGTGCGAAGGAACTGATGTGTATCCGCGTACTGGGTGGTACTGGACGCCGTACAGCAGCAATTGGCGATCTGATCGTTTGCTCGGTAAAACAAGCAACACCAGGCGGCGTTGTCAAAAAGGGTGATGTAGTTAGAGCGGTAGTTGTTCGCACTAAACGTTCGGTACGTCGTAAAGACGGATCTTACATCTCTTTCGACGAAAACGCAGCTGTTGTTGTTAAAGACGACAGAAGCCCACGCGGAACGCGTATCTTCGGACCAGTTGCTCGCGAACTTCGCGATAAAGACTACATGAAGATCGTTTCCTTGGCACCGGAAGTTATCTAATACACACGGTTCTAATAAAACCGAAGGTTAGTCATAGGAGGTGTAATAAATGCCTAGAGTGAAAAAAGTTCTGGAATCCCATAACAATAAACTGCACGTGAAAAAAGACGACGTGGTGCTTGTGATCAGCGGGAAAGACAAAGGTAAAAAAGGCCGTGTCATCGCTGCTTATCCTCGCCAAAACCGAGTCCTGGTAGAAGGCGTAAACTTGGTGAAAAAACACCAAAAGCCGAACCAGTTGAATCCACAAGGTGGAATCATTGAGCAGGAAGCTTCGATCCATGTGTCCAACGTAATGCACATTGATCCGAAGAGTGGTAAAGTAACCCGCATCGGTTACAAAGTATTGGATAACGGTAAAAAGGTACGGGTTGCTAAGAGATCCGGAGAGATTATCGACTAATCACCCTTAAGGAAAGGAGGTTAAATCTTCATGGCAGCAAGAATGAAAGAACGTTTTCTGAACGAAATTACACCTGCTTTGATGCAGAAGTTTAACTATTCGACTGTTATGCAAGTACCTAAGATCGAGAAGATTGTCATCAACATGGGTGTGGGTGACGCTGTTCAAAACTCGAAAGTACTTGATGCAGCAGTTAACGATATGCAATTGATCGCTGGTCAAAAGCCAGTTATCACTAAAGCTAAAAAATCCATCGCCGGTTTTAAACTGCGCGAAAATATGCCGATTGGGGTTAAAGTAACACTTCGCGGTGAGCGTATGTATTACTTCCTGGACAAATTGTTCAACGTAACGCTTCCACGCGTACGTGACTTCCGTGGTATTTCCACTAAGGCTTTTGATGGCCGTGGTAACTACACGCTTGGTCTTAAAGAACAATTGATCTTCCCCGAGATCGAATATGACAAAGTGGATAAAGTCCGCGGTATGGACATCGTTATCGTAACGACGGCAAAGACGGATGAGGAATCCCGTGAGTTGCTTACGCAACTGGGAGCACCTTTCGCAAAATAAAGTCGGTTAATCCATTTCTCCGAAAATGTTTAGGAGGTGTCAGGCTAAGTGGCAAAAACTTCAATGAAAGTTAAACAACAACGTGAGCCTAAGTTTAAAGTGCGTGCATATACACGCTGCGAGCGTTGCGGTCGTCCACATTCGGTACTGCAAAAGTTCAAAATTTGCAGAATTTGTTTCCGTGAATTAGCTTATAAAGGCCAGATCCCTGGCGTGAAAAAAGCAAGTTGGTAAGAAGTTTATAAACGGGAAGGAGGTTTACACACATGACTATGTCTGATCCTATCGCAGATATGCTTACTCGTATTCGTAACGCTAACATTGTGCGTCACGAGACAGTAGAAATGCCTGCTTCTACAATGAAAAAACAAATCGCGGACATCTTGAAGCGTGAAGGCTTCATTCGTGATGCTGAATTCGTTGAGGATAGCAAACAAGGGATTATCCGTATCTTCTTGAAATACGGCCCTAGCCAAGAGCGTGTTATTTCTGGCTTGAAAAGAATCAGTAAGCCAGGCCTTCGCGTTTACACGAAGAGCAATGAAGTTCCTCGTGTACTCGGCGGCCTTGGAATCGCGATTATCTCCACATCCAAGGGAGTTATGACCGACAAAGAAGCTCGTCAATCTAAATCGGGCGGAGAAGTTGTCTGCTACGTTTGGTAATAAACGTCACAAGATAAGGAGGTGCAACACATGTCTCGTATTGGTCGCAAACCAATCGCAGTACCTAGCGGTGTAGATGTCACTTTGGACAACGCCGTTATTACAGTAAAAGGCCCTAAAGGCACTTTGACTCGTGAGCTTCATAAAGACATGAAGATTACGGTTGAAAATAACGAAATCACTGTTGTTCGCCCGTCGGATAACAAATTGCATCGTTCACTTCACGGCACAACCCGCTCCGTTGTCAACAACATGGTGAGTGGTGTGACTGAAGGTTTCTCGAAATCTCTGGAACTGGTTGGGGTCGGATATCGTGCAAGCAAATCCGGAGATAAAATCGTTCTGAACGTTGGTTACTCCCACCCGGTTGAAATTACACCGGAAGCGGGCATCGAGTTCGAAGTTCCTGCGAACACGAAGATCATCGTTAAAGGTATCGACAAAGAACGCGTAGGCGCTTATGCTGCCAAAATCCGTTCCGTACGTGAACCTGAACCGTATAAAGGTAAAGGTATTAAATATGAAGGCGAGCGTATCATCCGCAAGGAAGGTAAAGCCGGTAAGAAGAAATAATCGGCCCAATCTTAATTGTAAGATACCCCGTGCATCTTAAAGTGAAGCTGTTTACGGCAAACTGAAGGGAGTGAAAGGGAAGCATGATTACAAAAGAGGACAAAAACAAGGCTCGTCTCAAAAGACACCTGCGTGTTCGTAAGAAAATTCAGGGTACTACTGAGCGTCCACGTTTGAATGTGTTCCGTTCTTCGAAACACATTTACGCTCAATTGATTGATGATGTTACAGGCGTTACTATCGTATCTGCCTCTACACTTGATAAAGAACTGAGCGGTAGCATCGGTAATGGCGGCAGCGTTGAAGCTGCAAGCAAAGTAGGCCAATTGGTCGCTGAGCGCGCTAAAGCTAAAGGTCACGCAGTGGTTGTATTTGACCGCGGTGGATACTTGTACCATGGACGGATTCAAGCATTGGCTGATGCAGCTCGCGAAGCTGGTCTTGAATTCTAGAATAATTCTTAAAAGGAGGTTAACGACTTGCGTGTAGATCCGAACAGTTTAGAGCTGACAGAAAGAGTTGTACACATTAACCGGGTTGCTAAAGTTGTAAAAGGCGGACGCCGTTTCAGCTTTAGTGCATTGGTTGTTGTGGGCGATGGCAACGGCTACGTCGGAGCGGGTATCGGTAAAGCCGGCGAAGTTCCGGAAGCCATCCGCAAAGGCATTGAAGATGCTAAGAAAAACCTGATTCACATTCCAATCGTAGGAACTTCGATTCCTCACTTGGTTACTGGTCACTTCGGCGCAGGACGCGTGTTGCTGAAACCAGCATCCGAAGGTACGGGCGTTATCGCTGGCGGACCAGTTCGTGCGGTATTGGAATTGGCAGGCGTTGGCGACATCTTGACAAAATCTTTGGGTTCTTCGAACTCCATGAATATGGTCAATGCAACTTTGGAGGGTCTTTCCCGTCTGAAGCGCATTGAAGAGGTCGCGAAACTTCGCGGCAAATCTGTCGAAGAACTGCGCGGTTAAGGAGGGGAACGTCAATGGCAAAATTGCAGATTACCCTCGTACGCAGCGTAATTGGACGTCCTGAAACACAACGTGTTACAGTTAAGACGCTCGGCCTGCGTAAACTCAATTCGACAGTGGTTCACAATGACAATCCCGCAATTCGCGGAATGATCAACAAAGTGAGCCACTTGGTATCTGTTACTGAAATCGAAGGCTAAATCCTTCGTAATAAATTAACAACAATAAGGAGGTGCAAACGATGAAGTTACATGAACTTGCTCCTGCTCCAGGATCCCGTAAAGAACGCAACCGCGTTGGTCGCGGTCCTAGTAGCGGTAACGGTAAAACTTCCGGTCGCGGTCATAAGGGTCAAAACTCCCGTTCCGGCGGTGGTGTTCGTCCGGGCTTCGAGGGTGGTCAAAACCCACTCTACCGTCGTCTGCCTAAACGTGGTTTCATCAATCCTACCCGTAAAGAGTATGCGATTGTGAACCTTGAAGATCTGAACAACTTCGCAGAAGGAACAGAAGTAACTCCTGCGTTGTTGCTGGAAACAGGCGTTGTCAAGAACTCCAAGAGCGGTATCAAAATCCTCGGCAACGGTGAACTATCCGTTAAATTGACTGTACAAGCAAATAAGTTCTCTCAATCTGCGGTAGAGAAAATCCAGGCTGCCGGCGGTAAAACCGAGGTGATCTAATGTTCAAGACGCTTAAGAATATATGGCATGTTGAAGATTTGCGCAAAAAGATCCTATTCACCCTGTTCGTTTTGATCATCTACCGTATTGGATCGTATGTACCGGTTCCAGGTGTAAACAAGGATGTTTTGCAGTCGGCTAATCAGACAGGCGAAGCGTTGATGAGTCTTTTGAACACCTTCTCTGGAGGAGCGCTCAAGAACTTCTCAATATTTGCGATCAGTATTTACCCGTACATCACAGCATCCATCATCGTGCAGTTATTGTCGATGGATGTTGTTCCTAAGTTTGCTGAGTGGGCAAAACAAGGGGAGCACGGGAAAAAGCAACTGGCGCAAATTACGCGTTATGGTACTGTAGTATTAGCTTTGATCCAAGGTTTTGCCACGTCTATCGGGTTTAACCGGATTTATGGTACTGAGATGATGCCGAATGCAACGTTTGCCGATTACTTGCTGGTTGCCATCATATTGACGGCGGGTACTTCCTTCCTGATGTGGCTAGGTGAACAAATCACTGAAAAGGGTATCGGAAACGGGATCTCGATCCTGATTTTTGCGGGAATCGTCGCAGGCGTTCCGGGACATATAGCAGCTACGGCTCAGTCCAGCTTTATTCAGCCGGATCAGATGTTCCTGAATATTCTTAAAGTCGTGATTGTTGTGATCGTGCTTGTGGCTATTGTTGCAGGAGTAATCTTTGTACAACAAGGTATACGGAAAATTCCTGTACAATATGCCAAACGCGTAGTCGGCAACAAGATGTATGGTGGACAGAACACGCATATTCCGTTGAAGATTAACGCAGCGGGCGTTATCCCTGTCATTTTCGCTGTATCCCTACTGCAATTTCCAGTTGTAATCTCTAGCTTCTGGTCAACACATGAGTGGGCAAAATGGGTTGCTGGCAACCTGAAGTTTAATGAGCCCCTCGGCATGGTTCTGTATATTGTGATGATCATCGGATTTACGTTCTTCTATACGTTCGTTCAGATGAACCCACAGCAGATGGCTGACAACATGAAGAAGAATGGTGGATACATTCCGGGAATTCGTCCTGGTAAAGCTACGGAGAAATATTTGACCAAGGTAATGTCCCGTCTGACTATGTCAGGCGCGTTGTTCCTGGCTCTGATTTCCGTACTTCCTGTATTCTTCGGGAAGATCTCCGGGTTGCCTGATTCGGTTCAAATCGGTGGTACATCGATTCTGATCGTGATCGGGGTGGCATTGGATACAATGAAACAGATTGAGAGCCATTTGATCAAACGCCATTACAAAGGCTTCATCAATAAATAGGCGATAGGTTCCGGTGAGGCTTAAGAAACGAAGACTTCCCGGCACCTATTGTGCTGTTTCTTGCTTGGTGGCGAACTTTGGAGGGAGAGAGAAATCGTGAACTTTTTATTCATGGGCCCTCCTGGGGCAGGCAAGGGAACACAAGCAGCTGTGGTCGTGAAGGAACTTGGTATTCCTCATATCTCAACTGGAGACGCCTTTCGCTTGGCAATCAAGCAGGAAACTCCAGTGGGACTTAAGGCCAAGTCCTATATCGATCAGGGTTTGCTTGTACCAGATGATGTGACCATTGGAATTGTGGAAGAACGACTTCAGCAGTCCGATTGCGAAAAAGGTTTTTTATTGGACGGTTTTCCAAGAACCCTTTCGCAAGCGGAAGCGCTGGATGGAATCCTGAGTCGTTTGAACACTTCCTTAGATCATGTGATCAACTTGAATGTTGACCGCGGCCTGCTTATGGCACGTCTTACGGGACGCCGAATTTGCAGTGTGTGTGGAGCATCCTATCATCTGATCTTCAACCCGCCAAAGCAAGAAGGCATTTGTGACATTGATGGCGGCGAGCTATATCAACGTCCGGATGACAACGAAGAGAGTGTAGGAAAGCGTCTGGATGAGTACGACAACAAGACAGCGCCTCTGCTCACGTTTTATGAGAATAAAGGTCTTTTGCGTCAGGTGAACGGGGAAAACGAAATCGATGTCGTTTCTTCCGAAATAGTGTCTTTACTGCGAGGTTAGTGTAATGATCATATGTAAGTCCGAACAGGAACTTGCCTTTATGAGGGAAGCTGGTCGAATTGTTGCCGAGAGTCACCGTTTGATATCACAGGCCATTGAGCCAGGGATTACAAGCGGAGAGCTCGACAGAATCGCCGATCAATACATTCGCAGTCAAGGTGCTGTGCCGTCTTTCAAAGGTTACAACGGTTTTCCTGCCAGCATTTGCGCTTCAGTCAATGAACAATTGGTGCATGGATTTCCGGGTAAACGCAAGCTGATCGAAGGCGATATCATTACGCTGGATATCGGCGCAGAGTACCGCGGTTATCACGGTGATTCCGCCTGGACCTACGGGGTGGGCAGCATTTCCGAAGAGGCTCAGCGTTTGCTGGACGTTACGGAGGGCTCCCTGTACGCAGGACTGGCGTTAGTTAAGCCGGATGTGCGCTTGTTTACAATCTCCCACGCCATACAGAAATACATTGAAGAAGCCGGGTTTTCGGTGGTACGCGAGTATGTTGGTCATGGCATTGGGGCAGAACTGCATGAAGAACCGCAAATTCCGAATTATGGCGTAGCGGACCGCGGACCAAGGCTTAAACCTGGCATGGTGCTGGCGATTGAGCCGATGGTAAACGTGGGTGAACGGTATGTCAAAACGCTGGAAGATAACTGGACGGTCGTTACGGTAGACGGTTCATTGTGTGCTCATTTTGAGCATACAGTAGCAGTTACTCCGGACGGCATGGAAATTTTCACAAAACTGAATGCGTAGGTGATCTTCATTTGAGTACTGGGAGCAGCCCGCAGGTTGGTCAATTGGTGAGAATTCTCAAAGGCAAGGATGCCGGAGAGGCTGCCATTGTTATCGCAGTTGTTGACAGCAGATTTGTATACATTGCCGATGGGGACAAACGCAAGTTTGACGTGCCGAAGAAGAAGAATATTCTTCATCTGGAGCTCATACCTTTCATCAGCAGTGAGGTTGTGGACAGTTTGAAAGAGACCGGAAGGGTGACCAACGGAAAGCTGCGTTTTGCAGTGACGAAGTATGGTGATCCCGAAGGAATAAGCGCGAAAGAGAAAGGAGACTAACTGTGGCTAAGGAAGATGTCATTGAGGTGGAAGGTACGGTCATTGAGCCGTTGCCTAATGCAACATTTAAGGTTGAACTGGAAAACGGTCATCAAATACTTGCCCATGTATCCGGTAAATTGCGGATGCACTTTATCCGTATATTGACCGGAGACAAAGTGGTCGTGCAGTTATCGCCTTATGATTTGACTAAAGGTCGTATAACTTACCGTAAATAGATGGGAACTACGAAAAAAGTTTTGCTTCGCAAAACTTTGAGGAGGTAATTAGCATGAAGGTAAGACCTTCTGTAAAGCCCATTTGCGAGAAATGCAAAGTCATCCGCCGCAAAGGGACTGTTATGGTAATTTGCGAAAATCCGAAACACAAACAAAAACAAGGTTAAGAAGGGGGTGTAGCGTAAAATGGCTCGTATAGCTGGAGTGGATTTGCCACGTGACAAACGCGTTGAGATCGCCTTGACTTATATTTTCGGAATCGGTAAAACGACTTCCCAGAAAATTCTTAATGAAACAGGCATTAGCGCTAATACACGTGTCCGTGATTTGACGGAAGATGAAGTCAGCAAACTGCGTGAAACGATCGACAAGTCCGTTAAGGTTGAAGGTGACCTTCGTCGTGAAATTTCCTTAAATATTAAGCGTCTTACTGAGATCGGCTGTTACCGCGGTGTTCGTCACCGTCGTGGATTGCCTGTTCGCGGTCAACGCACTAAAACGAATGCCCGTACCCGGAAAGGCCCGCGTCGTACGGTAGCAAACAAAAAGAAATAATAAGGGGGGATAAGAGACAATGGCTAAACCGAAAAAAGTCGTACGTACCAAACGTCGCGACCGTAAAAATATCGAGAGTGGCGTGGCACACATTCGTTCCACGTTCAACAACACCATCGTTACCATCACGGATCCTCACGGTAATGCAATTTCCTGGGCTAGCTCCGGCGGCCAAGGATTCAGAGGTTCCCGTAAATCGACTCCATATGCAGCGCAAATGGCAGCCGAGACAGCAGCGAAAGCCGCTATGGAACACGGCATGAAATCCGTTGAAGTTATGGTTAAAGGACCGGGCGCGGGCCGCGAAGCAGCCATCCGTTCCCTTCAAGCCGCTGGTCTTGAAGTTAACCTCATTAAAGACGTTACTCCAGTTCCTCACAATGGATGCCGTCCGCCAAAACGCCGCCGCGTATAGTGAAATCAGTATCGTGATTGTGGTATAATTCTGACGCATCTGCTAATAATAGGTGTTTAGGCATACTACATGATGCACCTGATGGGTGACAGTTTCATATAGGAGCGACGTTTGAAGGAGGGGTACACTCGTGATAGAAATTGAAAAGCCGAAAATTGAGACCGTAGAAGCCAATGAAGAAGGAACCTATGGGAAATTCGTAGTTGAACCGCTGGAACGTGGATATGGCACGACTCTGGGGAACTCGCTTCGCCGGATACTGCTGTCCTCCCTTCCGGGAGCCGCAGTGACTTCGGTCCAAATTGACGGTGTTCTGCATGAGTTCTCCACCATTCCTGGCGTAATGGAAGATGTGACGGAAATCATTTTGAACCTGAAAGCTCTCTCCCTGAAGATTCATTCCGATGAGGAGAAAGTGTTCGAGATTGATGCTGAAGGGGAAGGCGTCGTGACCGCAGGTGATATCCGTGCGGACAGCGACGTTGAGATCCTGAACCCGGATCTTCATATTGCAACGCTGGGACCTGGTGCGAGACTTCACATGCGAATTTTTGCAGGCCGTGGTCGTGGCTATGTCCAAGCGGACCGGAACAAACGCGAAGACCAGCCAATCGGCGTTATCCCGGTTGACTCCATCTACACGCCTATCTCACGCGTTAACTACGTCATTGACAACACTCGTGTTGGGCAAGTAACCAACTATGACAAATTGACGCTTGAGATCTGGACAGATGGTAGCATCAGACCGGAAGAGGCTGTAAGCCTCGGAGCCAAAATTTTGAACGAGCACCTCGTATTGTTCGTAGGACTTACGGATGAAGCGAAAGACGCCGAAATTATGGTTGAAAAAGAAGAAGACAAAAAAGAAAAAGTGCTTGAGATGACAATCGAAGAGCTTGATCTTTCTGTCCGTTCCTACAACTGCCTCAAACGCGCCGGTATCAACACCGTGCAGGAGCTTACCACGAAGACGGAAGAAGATATGATGAAGGTGCGTAACCTTGGTCGTAAATCTTTAGAAGAAGTTCAGGAAAAGCTTGAGGAACTCGGTTTAGGACTCCGTACAGAAGAATAGCGATCAGATTGCTATAGTAAAGGAGGGAATATAATGGCATACCAAAAATTGGGCCGTGATTCCAGTGCGCGTAAAGCTTTGTTTCGTGACTTGGTAACGGATCTGTTCTTGTATGAGCGTATCCAAACAACGGAAGCCAAGGCGAAGGAAGTTCGTTCCATCGCTGAGAAACTAATCACTAAAGCGAAAAAGGGCGATCTTCATGCTCGCCGTCAAGTAGCTGCATTTGTGCGTCGCGAGACTGTAGATGGCGAACAAGATGCAATCCAAAAGTTGTTCTCTGATATTGCTCCTCGTTACACAGAGCGTCCAGGTGGATACACTCGTATCATGAAACTGGGACCTCGCCGTGGCGATGCTGCGCCAATGGTTTACCTTGAGCTGGTAGACCGCGCGTAGTAACGGAGGTTTTGATTTCCGGTAACCCCAGAGATCATTTTCCTCGGAAAATGGTTCATGGGAAAGATCAGTGTTATTGTGCAGCAGGGGCTTATAGGCCCTGCCGTACAACTAACCGCGGGAATCGCCTTGTTAGAGTAGAAGGAGCTCCCGCAGGGGCTCTTTTTTTTGTAAAGGAGAATGGAATGCGCAATCTATTGATGAAGGTCAATTATGACGGAACGACTTATGATGGCTTTCAGACCCAGCCACAGGGCAATACGATTCAAGATCGGTTGGAAGAGGCTATACTCCATTTGACGGGCGAAGACCTCAAGATACACGCTTCAGGGCGCACGGATGCCGGAGTACATGCATACGGCCAGCCGTTCAATTTCATCACCTCCTCGAAAATCCCGCTGGAACGCTGGTGTCTGGCCCTGAATGCGAGATTACCGCAGGATATTGTGGTTACGGAAGCGAGAGAAGTTCCGCTGTCGTTCCATTCCCGGAGAAGCGCAAAGCGCAAGACCTACCGGTATACGATTAACGCGAATCAGTTCCCAGATCCTTTTCAGAGACGCTGGCAGCTGCATCATCCAGGCATTCTGGACGTAACTGCTATGCAGCAGGGTTTGGCCTACCTTCTGGGTACACATGACTTTACTTCCTTTGCTTCACGGCATTCGACGAAGACATCCCATGTTCGAACGATCTATGAGGCGCATATGGAGGTAGACAGAAGTATGTGCAGGCTGAATCCAAGGGATCAGGGAGTTATTCATGTTTTTATTACCGGGAGTGGTTTCTTGCAGCATATGGTCCGTATTATTATGGGAACGCTGATCAATGTGGGACAAGGGAAATGCCCTGCGGATAAAGTAGCACATATTCTGGCAGCCTGTGATCGTGGTGCAGCAGGCCCTACAGCTGTGGCTAAAGGGCTTACGCTGTGGAGCGTAGAATATGAAGAGGCCGATTATAAAAAAGCTGATTGAAACCTAAGTTTCACTTGCACTTGTGGTGCTTATACTGTAGAATAAAAGTTGTGTTTTCTTGATGGCTATCCCACAGCCCCGATCAAGATTACACCAACTAAGTCTGCTTTACACTAACATTCACAATTGTAATTCAATGAGAAACAAGATATACGAAACAGATGATTTTCGTACGAGAACAAGGAGGAAACATTCATGCGTACCACCTATATGGCGAAACCAAACGAAGTTGAACGCAATTGGCACATCATTGATGCCGAAGGCAAAACACTTGGTCGTTTGGCAAGCGAAGCCGCTGCTTTGATCCGTGGCAAACACAAACCGCAATTCACTCCACATGTTGATACAGGAGATTTCGTAGTTGTTATCAACGCTGAGAAGATCGAATTGACTGGTAAGAAATTGGAGAACAAAAAGTACTACCGTCACTCGATGCACCCGGGCGGCTTGAAAGTTACTACAGCTGGAGAGTTGCTTAAGACTAAACCTGAGCGTGTTCTTGAATCTGCTGTTCACGGTATGATTCCTAAGACTCGTCAAGGCAATCAGATGAAGTTGAGATTGAAAGTCTATGCAGGCGCTGAGCATCCACATGCAGCACAAAAACCTGAAGTTTACGAACTTCGCGGATAAGAATAAGGGAGGACAGTTTCATGGCACAAGTACAATACTATGGGACAGGTCGTCGTAAACATTCGGTAGCACGTGTTCGCCTTGTACCGGGTGAAGGACGCATTGTCATTAACAAACGCGATATCAACGAATATTTCGGTTTGGAAACACTCAAACTGATCGTAAAACAACCTTTGAACCTGACTGAAACCTTGAACAGCTACGATGTAATCGTACTGGCTCATGGTGGCGGTATCTCTGGTCAAGCTGGCGCAATCCGTCACGGAATTTCCCGTGCGTTGCTGAAAGCTGATCCTGAGTTCCGTCCATCGCTGAAGAAAGCCGGCTTCCTGACTCGTGACCCACGTATGAAGGAACGTAAGAAATACGGCCTTAAAGCAGCTCGTCGTGCTCCTCAGTTCTCGAAACGTTAATATTTATACAAGAAGACCCTTTTCCTATGGAGATGGGTCTTCTTTTTATATTATTATTCGCTGGGCAAATGTTTATTTCATCCAATTTTATTGACATCTTCAGGGAAAGTTATATACTATTCCATATAAAAATAGTTGGGATTAATAAGGTTTTTCTATAAGGATGGGGGAATTAAATATGAATCTGCTTGAGAAGGAAGATTTGACCAAGATCAAGGCTGATGAATTG
Organism: Paenibacillus sp. NPDC057934; assembly: GCF_042887565.1. Classification (NCBI taxonomy): domain Bacteria; kingdom Bacillati; phylum Bacillota; class Bacilli; order Caryophanales; family Paenibacillaceae; genus Paenibacillus; species Paenibacillus sp. NPDC057934. Next base: position 8,662 of record NZ_JBHVPB010000017.1, on the reverse strand, counting down.
GAAAATGCCTCTCCCGAGGAAATTATTCGCTGGGCAGTAGACACCTTTCCTAATATAACGTTTGCCTGCAGCTTTGGTGCAGAAGATGTGGTTTTGGTGGATATGCTCCAAAAAGTCAGCCCTTCTACAGATGTGTTTTACCTCGATACCGATTTTCATTTCAAAGAAACTTATGAAACCAGAGACGTGATGTCAGAGAAATACGGCTTGGAGTTTGTCCGTGTAGCTCCACAAATCACTCCGCAGGAACAAGCACTTCAGTACGGTGATGCGCTATGGAGTACAGATCCCAATCAATGTTGTGGTATCCGTAAAGTTGAACCGCTTACGCGAATTTTGTCTCAGTATGAAGCCTGGATAACAGGAATCAGACGCGATCAGGCACCTACACGTGCCAATGCCAAAAAAGTCGAATATGATTATAAGTTCGGCCTTGTCAAATTCAATCCCATTGCTGACTGGACAAGTGAAGATGTCTGGAACTACATTCGTGAGAATAATGTGCTCTATAATCCACTGCATGATCAGAATTACCCGAGTATCGGTTGTGAGTATTGCACACGACAGGTTATGCCTGGTGAAGACCCGCGTGCGGGACGTTGGTCAGGATCGGAGAAAACCGAATGCGGGTTGCACAAATAAGGCATACTGCCGCCACAACACGGAAAGGGAGAGTATAGATGACTTCAATACTTCCGCATGGCGGAACACTGGTTCAAAGAATAGCTGAAGGGGCAGAGCGGGAGCGACTGCTACAAGCCTCAGTGCATAACAAATCCATCGCCATTAACACTTGGACAATCTCTGATCTTGATCTTATAGCAGTGGGTGCTTTTTCGCCGCTTACGGGCTTTCTGAATGAGCAGGACTACCATTCCGTTGTTCAAGATATGCGCCTGGCGGATGGTACGGTATGGAGTATTCCGATAACACTGGCTGTGGAAGAAGAAGTTGCAGCCGGCCTTAGTGTAGGAGAGCAGGTCACGCTGGTTGGGCAGGAAGATGGCGTGATTTATGGAGTGCTGGATGTTGAGAGCCTATATAATGTGGATCAGATTGTAGAAGCACAGCATGTCTTCAAGACAACGGACCCCGAACATCCGGGTGTGAGCAAGTTATTAGCGCGTCCCTCCACTTATGTTGGCGGACCCATTACTGTTTTGAATCGTCCACAACCGGCGAAGTTCGGAGAATTCTATTTCGACCCTTCGGAGACCCGTAAAATCTTTGTGGATAAGGGCTGGAGAACGGTTGTAGGCTTTCAGACACGCAATCCGGTGCACCGCGCTCATGAGTACATCCAGAAGTGCGCTATGGAGGTTGTAGACGCGTTGTTCCTGAATCCGCTAGTTGGAGAGACCAAGTCGGATGATGTTCCGGCCAATGTCCGCATGAAAAGTTATTTGGTTCTTTTGGAGAATTATTATCCGGAAGATCGTACTTTTCTTGGTGTGTTTCCGGCTGCCATGCGTTACGCAGGGCCACGGGAAGCGATTTTCCATGCCATGGTGCGTAAAAACTACGGTTGTACCCATTTCATTGTTGGACGCGATCATGCCGGGGTCGGAGATTATTATGGCACCTACGAAGCACAGGAAATCTTTACGAACTTTACCGCTGATGAGCTTGGAATAACGCCATTATTCTTTGAACATAGTTTTTTCTGCAAAAAATGCGGCAATATGGCTTCGAACAAAACTTGCCCGCATCCAGAAGAAGATCATTTAACCTTGTCTGGCACCAAAGTGCGGGGATTGCTGCGTGAGGGCACTTGCCCACCACCAGAATTCACCCGCCCAGAGGTCGCACAGGTGTTAATTGAAGGGATGTCACCGGAAGCCTCTGTTCGATAAATCCAAAGCTAGTAATAATTGACCCTCTTGTCCCATATAGATGAGTAGAATCTATCGGGACGAGGGGGTCTTTGTTATGTCTGGCCGAAAGCAGAGTAAAGTCTCGGTCTGGATCTCATGGAGCAGTATCAAAAAAGGCATGCTCGGTATGGCCTTACTGGCATTGATGATTGGAATCATCGCCTATGACATGCCTACAGCGAAAACAACGAATTATTGGAGTCTGCCTCTGTCTGGCAAAGTTATCGCTGTAGATGCCGGCCACGGGGGACCGGATGGCGGTGCTGTCAGTCGAGAAGGGTTGATTGAGAAGGATATCAATCTGTCCGTTTCTCTCTATCTACGTGATTATCTACAGCAGGCCGGTGCTATTGTAGTGATGACCCGTGAGGGCGATTACGACTTGGCACAGAATGATACAAAGGGTTATGCGAAGCGCAAGACAGAGGACCTTAAGCGACGGGTCAGAACGATTGAAGAGAAGCGGGTGGACCTGTTTATCAGCGTTCATATGAACAGCATTCCCTCCAACCGCTGGAGCGGAGCACAAACCTTTTACTATCCCAATAACCAGGATAACAAGCCACTAGCAGATTTCGTACAGGCCGAGCTGAGAAATACACTGGAGAATACGGATCGTGTGGCCAAGACAGTTAATACGGTGTATCTGCTGAAGGCGCTGAAGATGCCGTCTGTGCTGGTAGAAGTAGGGTTTCTATCGCATCCACAGGAATCGTTGCTTCTTGGGGATGATGTTTATCAGCGCAAGGTAGCGACCAGTATATACCGGGGAATCCTCCGATACGCATCGGAGCAGCCGGGCAAGGACTACTCTTCCATAGAAAGGTAATGCTATAATAAGACAAAAACACCGGAGCAATTCTGTCCGGAAGTGAAACTGAGGTGCTTTCCATGCTGACCAGGGAACAAATTCAGGAACTTTTGCAGAACATTAAAGACCCGGAAACCGGAAAAAGCCTTATCGAACTGCAATTAATTCGCGATATTATGATTAAAGAGGATCGTGTCTCACTGTCCATTGTCTGTCTGGATTCAGAAGAGCAAAGACGCATAGAGTTGGAACAGCAGGTGCGTGATTTGCTGGAGAAAGGCGGGGCTGGGAACGTGCATATCCGGCTTAGGGACGCCACAGACTATGAGCGCTCGCTCCATAGAGGTGGAAGTTTCGAGGAGTCCGAAGCGGAGAAAGAGGCTAAGCTGAAAAAAGGCCATGCTGCCGGTCTTGATGATCATGAACTGATCAGTCCGGAATCAGGTGTGAAGTTTATTGCTGTAGCGAGTGGCAAAGGCGGTGTAGGAAAATCAACCGTCACAGTCAACTTGGCGGTAGCCTTGGCCCGTAAAGGTAAGAAGGTAGGCCTGATTGACGCCGATATCTATGGCTTCAGTGTCCCAGATATGATGGGCATTGAGGAAGGTCCGGTCGTCGAAGAAGGGACAATCATTCCTGTGGAGCGTTTTGGTGTAAAAGTGATGTCCATGGGCTTCTTCATCCGTGAGAACAGCCCTGTCATTTGGCGTGGGCCGATGCTTGGCAAGATGCTGCGTCAATTCGTCAGCGATGTAGGCTGGGGAGAATTAGACTATATGTTGCTGGATCTTCCTCCAGGAACAGGTGATGTGGCCCTGGACGTGCATCAGATGCTTCCGCAGAGCAAAGAGATCATCGTAACCACTCCACATGCCACTGCGGCCTTTGTAGCCGCTAGAGCGGGCGCTATGGCTTTGCAGACGGATCATGAGGTTATCGGGGTCATTGAGAATATGTCCTATTACGAATGCTCGGCCTGTGGACAGAAGGAATATATCTTCGGACGTGGTGGCGGTGCCAGACTGGCGGAGACTCTACATACAGAGCTTTTGGCTCAAATTCCACTCGGGGCACCGGATAATCATATTTCAGAGCCGGACTTCTCCCCTTCGATATATAAAGAAGAGACAACGGCAGCCTTGTTATTTGCCGAAGTGGCGGACAAGCTGATCGCTAAATATGAGCAAGAATAAAACTGCATCTCATTAAAAAAGAAAAAGAGGCCATTTCTCCGTTTTGCGGGGGAAGGGCCTCTTTGTTGTGCATTATTTAAGATCCGGAGTCGTCCCCTCCGCCCCCACCACCATCTTGCTTTCCACCTTCGCCTTGCCCTCCGCCTTCCTTCTTCTGAGCCTTCGGCTGAAGCTCTTCCTGAACCACGCTCTTCAGAAGATTGAGCACTTCCATCCGGAACAGGGGATTCTGCATCGCATCCTGCATAATCGTCATCGTTTGCTTGCGGTAGTCTGGGGTTTTGGTGAGATCCAGATACATCTTCGTCATTTCTGGAGACTTCATAATTTCCCCAACCGATTTCTGGTACGTGGGGTCCTTGATCAGCTGTTGATGAAGTTCTTTGCTTTGTGCGTTAATCGCTTTGGCGAATTCACCCGCAAACTTCGGGTCTGTCATGATCTTCTCAAGTTCCTTTTTGTACTCCGGCGCGGTCAGTGTGTCCTTGACTGCCACGCGAATTTGTTCTGTGGTCTGAAGCGGAACCATTTTCATACTCATTCCGCTCCCGCCACCTTCACCGCCACCTGAGCTGGGACTTGAAAGAGCCTCTTCGACCGCCTTTTTCCCATCATCACTTTTTAATATATCAACAACCATGGTCTTCATTTCCTTGTATCCGCCTTGTCCTGAGGAAGAACTGCTTTGTTCGCCTCCACAGGCCGTCAAGGTCAGGACCAAGCTCAATGTTAAACTGGCGAAACCCATCGTCCTCCATTTCATTGGCACTGCCCTCCTTTGTAGGATTTTGATATGTAGTATGCCGCTTGAGAATACATTTAATGTCACTCAGCAATGGTTTTTTGCCGGTAACCTTGGTAAAATAAATCTGACATGAGGGGGGTGAACTGGCTGAGCATTAAAAAGTGGTTTTATTTATTTTGGACTACGCTGCTTATCGGAGCGGCCGGGGCTGTCATTACCGGTCTTGCACTGCAGGCAGTGAATGGCAAGATTGATTTTAAAAGTACGGCAGACTTTCTGCTGTACCCGCTTATTTTATTGGGATATGGAATGCTGGTTAGCGTCTATTCTCAGCTTGGCTTTTTCGCCTATCTGATTCTGAACTACATGGGCATTGGCGTATTTCCGCGAAAAGTCTGGCAGTACATACAACTGGTGCTGGCCGTGCTCGCCTTGCTGGAACTCGTCTTCTTGCGCTCTGTCGTGGGCGGGGAGCGAAACGTAACCTCAGACCTGTTCTTAGGGATTTTGATTCTGCTATCCGCTATTTTAGTAACTTACTTTAAGGTGCGGAGTACGAACTTCTCTGCCTGGATCCCCACTTTTTTCTTTATGACAGCGATTACTATCGTAGAAACCATCGGCGTGCTTCGCATTGGCGTTGACAGTGCCACTGTATTTATTATTGTTCCTTTGATAGCCTGCAATGCCTTCCAAATCTTGATGCTTCACCGTGTTTTGAAGCCCCAGGCTGCCTGAAGGAGAATATGCTGAATTCCTCGTTTCCTTATTGTGCAAGGAGGCGAGGATTTTTATTTTATGTGGGAAGAACGGTTAAAAACGGACACTGGAGGGTAATCTCAGAAAGACGCTTTTATTGCGAATTCATCTTAATGGGGAGGGGAATATATGGGCATCAAGCGCTATATGATAAAAGACACAAACGAAATCTCGCTAAGCAAATTGGATCCGGGTGAGAAAGGAACGTTCAAGTCGAAGGAAGAGGCAAGCGTGGAGACGGAGCGGCTGAAAGAGCGGCTTGCAGAACTGCAGGACATTCTTTTTGCCCAAAAGAAACATTCACTGCTCGTGATACTGCAAGGCATGGATTCCAGCGGGAAGGACGGAACAGTCAAACATATTTTCTCGGGACTCAATCCCCAAGGCTTCACAGTCACCAGCTTTAAGAAACCTACTCTGGATGAAGCGGCGCATGATTTCTTGTGGAGAGTCCATCAGAAGACACCACCTAAGGGCTACATCTCTGCCTTCAATCGCTCGCATTATGAGGATGTGCTGGTTCCCCGTGTACACGGCGATCTGAGCAAAGAGGAGTTGAAGCGCCGTTTTCGATATATTCGCCAGTTTGAGGAAATGCTCGCTGAAGAGGGGACGACTATCGTCAAGCTCTTTTTGCATATATCCAAGGAGAAGCAGATGGAGAAGATCCAGGAGCGTCTCCATGATCCCAAGAAGCACTGGAAATTTGATGTTAGTGATCTGCAGGAGCGGGAGTATTGGGATAATTACCAGAAGGCGTACGAAGATGTTTTCCGGGAGAGCAGTATAGAAAAAGCACCGTGGTACTGGATTCCTGCCAATCACCGGTGGTACCGCAATTATTTGGCTCTATCCATTGTAGTGAAGACGCTGGAGGGGCTTGATCTGAGTTATCCGAAACTGGACACCCCCACACCCAATATCTCGGAGCTCATTTCTCCACATCGTTAAGATTTGAGGAATGGATAGGCCTCTTGTGCAATCAGCGGTACCACAGGGAAGGCAATTCAGGTATTACATGCCGGCTGCATCCTCCAGCCGGTCATTCAGCCAAGCAGAATCCCGGACTTCCTTGCCCTCAGTGCTGCTTTGGCTGAGAAGCTCGGATACGGTAACGAATTCATAACCTTGGGCGCGCAGCTCATCAATAATTCTTGGGAGGGCCTCGTGAGTCTGCTTACAAGAGTCGCTGGCATGCAGAAGCACGATATCTCCCGGATGAGCTTTTGTCGTCACACGTTTAACGATATTATCCACGCCGATGTTTTTCCAGTCCAAGGAATCGGTGTCCCATTGAATCACTTTGTAACCGAGATCGGTGGCCACCTGAAGCACTCTTTTGTCAAAGTCGCCATTGGGCATACGGATCAGATTTGGTTCTTTCCCTGTCAACTCGGTCAATACGGTGTGAGCGGTACTAATTTGTGTGCGAATTTCCTCGTTGCTAAGTTGACTGTAATTGACGTGCTTGTGTCCATGACTGCCAATCTCATAGCCTGCATCCTTGATGTTTGTTACAATATCAGTGTGAGTTTTACTCCACGGCGAGGACAGGAAGAAGGTTGCCTTATCTACCTTTTTGTCTTCCAGCACCTTGAGAATTGGTCCAGGCCTTTTCTCTCCCCAGCTAATATCAAACGTCAGGGCAATCAGCTTCTTCTCCGTCGGTACACTGTAGATCGCGGAAGGGGGGGCGGCTTGTGAAAACACCGTAATATTCCCCCTCTCGACATACACTACACCGGCAGCAAGCAGCGCAGCAGCGAAGATGTAAAAGAACCTTTTGATCTTCTTGCCGCTAAATACATAAAAAGAATTCATAAATGACAGCGCTCCTCTCCCCAGTAAATGCTTGTTTGTTCTAAATGTATGCTCGTACCGTCATGTTATGACCCTCGGGATAGGGAGATCACTAATATCAGGAGGTATCTATGCTATCGTTCTTCACTTTTGCCAAAGATCTTAAATCTATCCAAAAGGCATTGTTGTTCTCACTGCTGCTGTTCGCCTTGGGTATAGTGTTCGGCTGGATCGGCACAGAAGGTTTGGAAAAACTACTTATGCAGCAACTGGAGGGTCTCAGAACAATTAGCGGAACACTAAAGGAATCGTCTAACCCCCAATGGAGCTTCTTTGTGTTTATATTTTTAAACAACAGTATTAAAGGTGTCGTTATTATCTTTCTAGGAGCATTGTTTGGCATACTGCCGGCGTTATTCCTGCTAATCAATGGTGCAGTAATCGGCTATATTGTGCATTTGTCGGCACTTCAAGGCCAAGATTTGTTCTCGTTGATTGTGAAAGGATTGTTGCCGCACGGGATTATTGAGATTCCCGCTATTATTATTGCTTGTGCTTTTGGACTGCAATTTGGAGCTAAGGTTGTCGCTAGTATCTTCAGAAGAGCTGAGAGGAGCGGGACGAGGGGAGAAGATTGGTCTTTCTTTATGAGACAGACATTAACGGCATCCATATGGATCGTCATCCTCCTGTTTGTCGCAGCTATTATTGAAAGCACAATTACATTTTCTCTTTTATCATAAAATATCTGGGAAATGAGCATAACATTAGAGTCATGTATTTGAGGAAAGTGGGTAAATAAAAGGTAAGCAACTTAAAGTGTGCCATACCGTCCAATGAACTACTTTTCCATAGCCATCAGTTTCTGTAATTTGAGGTAATTGCAAAATGAAACCCTTGCGAAGGAGGCCAAGCATATGTTGGGGATGTTGTTCAACGAGAAGGAGTGCAAGGAACTGGATTATGTTTTGCGAAAAGAGCTTGATGAGATGCTGTTGGACTTAAGCGATCAACGCTTGGATCAGAATATTAGGCATGCTATCGCCAACAGATACAAAACAGTATTTCGTATGTATGCGCGTTTCGCTCCCCAGAAAGAGCTGTCCAAGTATGCTTGGGGCGGGAAGTCCTCTCAGTTCAAGCATTGAAAAAAGAAAGGTTATAGTAAGAATTCAAGGCAAGTTAAAAAATATAAAATAATAGCTTGACTAAAACGGGGGCGCCGTGATAAATTATATCTCGCGCCCCTTTTGGTTATTAAAAAGGAGAACGCAGGCAAGAAAAACGAAAAAAACTTTTTGAAAAAAACACTTGCCAAAAAGCACAACAGTATGATATATTATAAAGGTCGCTGCTGAGACATTAAGCAGCGGACGAGCGAGAAATTGATCTTTGAAAACTGAACAACGAGTGAGTATCGAATTCACGAAAGTGAATTCAAAATGAGAATTTTTAATTCTCGTCAGATGTTTCAAAATGA
>NZ_JBHVPB010000016.1:0-67424 GCF_042887565.1 Paenibacillus sp. NPDC057934 | reverse complement strand
ATTATTGCTTGTAATTTTTCATCTATACTAAACTTAGTCACAGAAAAACTGCACCTCCAATGTTAGATGGTGTCTAACAAATGGGGTGCAGTTCACTCGCATGTGGTTTTCTTAGTCATATCTCAAGAGTGGGGTACATGTAGCTTTTAGATATTTACATTCCTAGTTTCTAGATAAAATCATTAGTCCAAATATTATAAATATCGTATAGTGCGTTAGTGTTACTATCTCCTTCTTGGATAAGGATAGCCTTGTTTGAAGTAATTTGAACAACATCCATTGATTTAGCTCTAAAACCGCCTAATATAGGGCGATTCACACTTACATATGATTTAGGTTTGAATAAAACCTCCCAATAAACGCCTCTATTATTCTCTCTAATTACCTCTCCAAAATATATAGCAATATCTAAAATAATAGAGAGTGACACCATGCTCATCTTACGAACAAGGATATAATTCTTTAGCCAATCCTTTGTACTCCTAAATTCTTCTTCTAATTCTTCAGCAGTTTTATCAACAATTTCAATTTTATTGTGAAACCATTCCCATATGTGAATTAGTGATTCAGGGCTTCGATTAAGATTCACTTGAGAGTGTTTTTTCAATATCTCTATTCGTTGAGGGATTTGAGAAATAAACCAATCAAAATGTTGCTGTGCTTCTTTCTTTGTTAATTTTGAATATTCCTCAATAACAAGCGGAGGTTGCATCAGTGGATACATTCAACTCATCTCCTTTATTTAAATACCTGTTCAATTACATATTTTATACCATTAGCATTTAAAAAGTTTATTACTGATTGATTTGGTCCTACTTGTCCTGTTACACCGCTTTTATAAAAATGCCAAACTGCACCATTTATTTCTCCCGTTCTTATTAACTCAGCATCCTTCAATATTTGATTTTTGACGAAAGCCGACAATGAAACAGCACCAACTTTACTTTCATGTGCTATACCACTATTATCCATAACATCTACAAATCTTCTTCCTAGTGTTGTCCTAAAAAATTTCTGGGTTTGAGTAGAACCCAGCGTACTTGCTAAGTATTGTTCCGCTGCCTTTCCTCCCATGAAACCCACTTCAACAGCTGATTCTCTAGTGAATAGCCTTCCAACTTTTGAGATCAGGGCTTTCCCTAGTGAACTTCCACTTTTTATTACAATTCCATCTACACCAGCACCAATAACAGTATCCATAATAAATTCTGATGTGTAGTCTTCTCTAGCATTGGCATCTGCCCTTATTGCTTCCGACAAGGTCAGAACCTCTCTAGGATTAGCTTTATCAATATATAATCTTCCATCTTTTAATTGTTGATTAGCCCATCTTGCTTGTGATAGGGAACCCTTTTCTAATAATCCCATCAAAAAATTGTATTGATTTTGACTATATTGATGGTCATTTCCACTCGGGTCACTATAAATCAGTGGATTATTAACCACATACGTATACAAATTCAAACTCAGCGGATTATCAATCTGCCCTTCATACGTATCCTCATTTAAAAACCGCCCGATACTCGGATCATAATACCTCGCTCGGAGATAGTAAAGCCCTGTCTCTTCGTCATACACCTCACCAGTGTATTTAAACGGATTTGATATCCCTTCAATTTGGCTGGTGATATTCCCCCATTCGTCATAAGTATAGCTGTTCATCGGATTTCCACTGGTGTCAACGATCTGCACCACATCGCCGTGCCCGTTGTAGAGGTAGTAGTAATCTTTACCTGCGGTTTTATCTTTCTTTACTAGTACTCGATCCCCTCGTACGTAGTTGGACTTTTGGATGATATTACTTCCACTAAGCTTCTCTTCCGTAATCACTTCACCATTAAAATTGTAGTTGTACTGGGTCTGATTATTTCCTGTTACTTTCTTGAACCGCAACCCATCTGCATAGTACGTGAAGTCTGTTTTGCTACTTCCTTTCGTCAGCGAAGTTAGCGTGTTCTGTAAGTCATAACTGTAGCTCGTATCCTGAAACAGATTTGTAGTGTCCTTGCTGCTCTCCAGCGTTAGGCGGTTTCCTTTCACATCATACGTGTACAAATCCTGATCGACCGACGAACCTCCACGTGCCGTCTTTATTAATCGGTTCAGTCCATCATATCCATAAGTGGTGGTTTGAGTGTTTCCATTTCGTGTTTCCGTCACGGAGGTAATATTTCCGTTATTGTCATACCCATAACTAAACGCCGACAGGACCTTCTCGTTCTTCTTATTGGTTACACTTCCCACCCAATTCAGCGCTTTATTGTAAGTGTATTCCGTGCGCAAGATACTACCATCTGTTAACGCTGGATATGTGATAGATTGAACCAGACCATTTGCATAATAGCGGTACTGGACATTGGTCGATACATCGCTATTTTGTGCTGCATTCCCGTTGGTTTGTACTTTATCTAGGCGGGTTCGATCATATTGATAATTCGTGTAAAAGCCAAGATATACATCGTTGATCTGTGTGATACGGTCAATACTATCAATGTTGTTCAAAATATTCGCGTAGTGATTGCCTACTTTTGAAAGATTTTCTCTTGTCCTTCCTAGAGGATCTACCGTCAATGATTTTGTTGATTCTTCAATTCCATTTTTAAACTGTTGTGTCACTCGCGTACGCAGGCCATTTCCACCAAAAATAGAGCGAATCTCCTGACTTTGAGCGACGTTATCGATCAGTCCATTCAATTGAACAGACATAAGTTGCTGACGCTCATCGTATTGATAGCCGTATTTGGTCCCGTTTCGGTCCGTTTTGCTCACAGCCAGACCCAGCGAGTTATACAGTATGCTCTCACTATTGGAGATAGCATCCTTCTTCTCGCTTAACTGTCCCAGTTCATTATAGACCTTGCTGTTTAGAACTTGGGAGGTTCCCCCTTTAGCTTGCACATTGACGTTTGTAATTTTCCCATTACCATCATAGCTATAACTCGTGGTTTGATTTAATGCATCCTTGACTGAAATGAGCCGTTTCAGCGGATCAAAACGATGGGTGATAGTAACTCCCTCGTCATTCACGTTCCTTTTCGGATCCGTATAAGCGATCATGTTACCCAAAATATCATACTTATAGGTTTCATTGATAGGCTGTGATTGATTCGGCCAATCTTTATAGGTAAGCTTAGAGAGCAGGTTTCCCCACTGATCATAGCTTTGTTCCGCATAATTCAGCTTCTCACCAGTATCCCCTGAAATTAGATAACTAGTGCTTTTTTTAAGCTTAGTATTACTATCTAAAACACTTTGATTTCCATAAGCATCAGTCATTCGATTTTGTTGATCCCAAGCATCATATCCAACCGTAATGAAATTCCCAGCGGCATCGACAGAATATACAGGACGTTGCCATTCATCATAGTGGTACTGAGTATTGGTATATTTCCCTTGGTTTTCATCATAGCGTTTTTCTAGCAACAATTGTCCTAAACCATTATAGTAGGTGATGCCATGGGTTTTTATTGTGCTCCCTGTAGATAGCTGAGTCAATGTCTTGATATCATCTACCGCAAGGGAACGAGTGCCCGCGTTGATTGCATCAAAATTAGTTGAAACTTGATTATCAGCATACTGATACTCCTGAGTTTCGTTGTACGCTTCTCCATTTAGGTTAGTAAAGGTTGGATAGGTAACTTTCTTCAGTCTTCCGATTCCATCGTATTCATAATAGGTTGTTTGGTTATTGCCATCACTACCAACACTTTCGCTCAGTACACGCCCCGTGCCCACATCATAAGCCATCTTCTTCAGCACAATTTGCTGACCACTCTGACCATTATTGAAAAACAACTCTTGGCTTGTGGGATAAGCGTACTTCGTTTCAGTTCCGTACGTGGTGGTCGTTTTGGAAAAGACCTTTCCTGCTGCAATCTTCTCTTCCGTTGCCTTCCACAATTTCCCTGTTCCATCCGAAGCCTTTTCATACGTATAACTACTAACTTCCCCCAATGCATTGACTGTGCTTTGCATTCTTCCTTGATCCGTATAACTGTAGTTCTCCACTTTGGGCGCAGGGTCAGCTTCATTTTGATACCATGCCTGCGAGGATAAGAAATGGAATCTGGGCTCATAGCTGTATCTGGTAGTATATTTCTCTTTTAAAGATGTATTCGCTCGCTGTGCTGGATTCAAAGGTGCAGTTTTCGCAATCACATACCCTTGATCGTCATATTCTATTTCTGTAAACAACTGATTGGGACTATTATCCCCGTCACTACTGTAATCCCGTTGCTCAATTGTCCTTGGAGTATATTTAAAATTGGGATGGAAATTTGAGTATAACTCACTCTTTCGTTCACCCGATTGGGGACCACTAAGTATTTTAGTTTCGATGGACTCTGTAATTCTCTGATTATTAAAAGTCGATGTTGTGCTTTTCAGCACTTGGCCTGTTTTATCTAAAGTATTAACTGAAGTAGAGAAACGGTATCCTGCTGGAAGATCAGGTCCAGGAGGAGGTTGTAAGAAGTACGCGGTATACTCTCCTTCATATGTATAACTTGTGCGATTTACTTTTTCTTCAGTAATACCACTCTTATTGATCACATCATATCTTTCTTTTACACGGTTTTCATCAATATATGATCTATCTTTCATAGAGTGTCTGGCGCTCTCATACAGGTAACTTGTCTCGGATGTATTATTATATTTTATATTGGTTAAAGGATACTCATATCTCCAGCCAGGGGAAGCTAAACCAATAGTATCAAAAAAATCAAAAAATAATTTTGAAGGTGAATATTCAAATGATGTTGTATCACCATTCTCTATTTCAATTTTCTTTAGTACCGGTGCATCTCCCCCAAAAAAAGTATTACCATTCTTTGTGTAAATGACCCTCTGGATCACTTGATTATTTTCATTAAAAAGAGTCAACGTAATGGTCTCATCTTTATAGCTATTTAAATTTGGATGAGAATAAGTAAAAGCGATCCTTCTACCCATTGAATCATGAATACTCTCAAGAAGACGATGAGATCCGATCCAAGAGTGTGCATCTTCTACATTTGCATAATTAAACTGAATTTCATTCCCGAATCGGTCAACAATTTTAGTCAACTCACCTTGAGAATTGTAATATTCCTGCTTTTTATCAGCATGTTCAACTACATAGGTTCTACTCCAATAATCATATTTAATTAAAATATCATCTTTCTGATAATTTTCTAATTTAAAAGTATAATAATCATTTCTTAGTTCCTTGGAATGATAGACCCCTCCCTCACCATCATGATAATAAAAAACGTCCATAGTATATTCGTCTTTTTCAATGGATGGAAATCGAAAGGACCAACCACGACCTAAATAGTATTTCTTATATGCATAATTATAATCAGATACAGCGTTATAAGCGTATCCTTCATCATAAAAATAATAAGGTGCTTTGCTTCACTACTTGTCTGGTTTGAGTTATAAATTACGCCAATATTAAGATCAAGTCCGTCTCTACCGGGAAGACTGATTTGGTTATCCTTCCACGAAAGCGATCCTGTAACCGGATCGATAGTCTCAGCAGTACCATAATGATCCGAGTATTGTTCCTTAAAGGTTTGATTGATTTGGGCCATCGTGTTGTCTTGAATAATGTCGCTTATGGTTGCACTCAATGTAGCGAAGGAAACCATTGCCTCCTTTCCCCCATTGTTTTCATCATTCTGTTCATAGACAGTGTCGGAAACGGTAGGCTTTATAGCAAATGGAGTTAAATTAGACCTCGGAAATTGAAGAGCTTCTTTTCCATATACGTCTTCCTTAACATTATTCTCTCTTGCCCGATCCACTGCCTCTTGGTCAAGCATTTTTTCTAGATCTAGTCAAGAAAGATTGTTAGCCTGCTTACGCGTTAACAGTTCTTTGGGTTGTATCTGATACAGATCCTGTAGAAGTGAAATTGCATAGATATCAATATACTCCGCACCCATTGAGAATAATTCCTTAACCTGATCTTTACTTAGTACAGGTTCCTTCTCCCCAAAATGAGCGGCATATTGCTCAGAAAATATTCTAATACTAGAATCTTCCATGATTTTCAGAGCCGGGGCAGAATTAACACGCACATCTTGTGCGTCTAACAATGAGGATTTGCTCGAAGAAAGTTCTCTAGTTTGAACAGGAGAAATTGGGCTTTTATTAAAACTATCCTCTCGATTATTTGATTCAGTAGGTGCAATGGTTGGGATCGGTTCAGGATAAGAAGTTTCGCGGGGATGTATTTTAACTGGAGTAGCCTCTTCATTCGTAACCAAACCTTGAGCCGATGAGATGTCGATCGGAAAATTACCTAGGATGACTGAAATAGATAATAGTAAGATTAATATTTTGCTCTTAAAAATGTTAGATTTCACAAGGTTCTCCTTAATAAGGATATAGTTTTTTAACGTTGAAATAAATGAATGGTTGTTCATCACCTACGATGAGATAACTTTAAACCCAGTTAATTGGAAATAGCCCCCCTATCATCCATGCCAAGTTTAGTCGCATAGACAAGTATGAATTTCGCCTCAACTGGACTTGTAAATTTAAAGGTCTTCTCTAATCCGTTATTCACATAGTTGGTATAAGATTGGTTAGGAATGCCACTCCAATTTATATCATTAGATAAAATATTTGGGAAATTCGAGAGTGCCTCTTGGTGTTAATCTGATACCGCCAACGGTCTCAATATTCTCTAAATTGAAGACAACCCACTCCGTACCTGACTCACTACTATTTCCCTGGCTTGAACAATTGGAAGAGGTGTTATTGTCTAATACATGACTGACAGGCCATCCTTTTAAATTCGACGAAGCCGCGATATTAGTAAGAATGGAATTAACTTCAATTAATTGAAAGAGATAATTTCCAACATCAACTTTACCAAGCTTTGTAGCATAAACCTGTATATACCTGGCTATAACAGAACTATCAAAAGTAAAGCGTTGAACCGATCCATTATTCACGTAATTAGTGTACGATTGATCAGGTATATCCAACTAAGTCATAGTATCATTACGGTACTGGATCTTGAAATCCTTTGGAAAACTTAAAGTTTGCCGCGGAGTCAAAGTAATTTCACTAATTAAATGATTATCACCAAAATCTATTGCAGCCCATTCTACAGCGTTCAAACTATAATGAATTCCACTGGACCAGACGGTCGATAAATTGTCATCACCCATTTTAAACGCCTCTCAATTACTTAATTGAGGTGAAGCAAATACTGGTTGATGTTTCGAATTTACCTTACTAAGATTATTTCCATTAGAATCATACCGAAAATAAGTAACATCTTGTGAAGACATGATATAGTTCAACCAGCTGGTTCCTTCCACATATTGATAATATGTAGAGTTATTTTTTAGAGCCTCGACTTTAATGGGTTCTGCATGTACATAATTACCTTCTAAATAAAAATATGAGCATCAATGTGAATATCGCTATACTTACTCTCACTATTACAAGTATCCTCTATTAATATAATCGTCTTACTTTTCTATGCACGCCCATTCTAGTCTACAATTCCCAAAACTTAATCAAATTACGATTGGGTTGATCTATAGAAGGACGTTTTATATCTACGTTTCCCATCATTTCCTCATCTAAAACTTCACTTAGTAACATACTCAAATCTGGCATTATCTACAACAACATTACCCATTGCTCCTGCACTTTTCGAGCGTAAAATAATGTAGACTCGGGCTGTTGTTGCAGTCCCAGGAATGCTCTCCCTAATATTCAAAGTCACATACTCCCCAGTGGCACTATTCTCTGTAATATGAGCCCCTACAATCCTGTTCTGGGTATCCATAAAATCAATATACAACTGCACACTGGATTCTTTTATTTCTTTTATTTGTACTTGCTGAATATAACTCTCCACCAGTCACATGTATTAATTGGCTTATTCCAGAAAATTGACCTTTTCCTAAGTTACTGTCCCACACTCGTTGCACCTGTCGCACTGTCTTTGGTCAGTTCGAATCTTGTATTTTGATTAACCTCCATATCCCATGAAGCAGCTTTAGCACTATTATTAAGATCCATATTTTCAAAGTTAGAGTTAAGAATTAAATTATTGCCTAACTGTTTATCTTGATAAAAAATTGTCGGATTCCATCTTGTCGCATCCCACCCAAAATCCCCATTCTGATTAACTACGAAATAAATGGCGTCCCCTTTATTTACATTTACAGTTAAGTTCAAGGCTACACCTATGGCATCGTTTCCTTGTATCGTCTGCCATCCAGACACAGGCCAGATTTGGGTATTATTCTTCATCACTTTTACACGTACACCGTCCCCTTCAAGATTCACAGGGTGCTTGGATACACTCCCCGCTACTCGAACAGATCCGCTTTGAGGCGCACTCCACTTTAGTGCCACGTCATTTCCGTCTGGATGCATCCACTCTTTGGTGATAAGATCCCAATTGTTTTTTCCCTTCCATCTTGAATTTGCAACATCCCATGTCATATCCTCATATTTTGTTCCATTCCATATTTGATAGTACCAGTTGTCTTTCCCTTGTTCTGATCCATAGGCTGAGGATGCTCTCTCAATATAACTAATTACTGGATTCCATTTTGTCGCATCCGACCCAATGTGTCCGTTCTGATTGACTATGAAATAAATAGAGTCTCCTTTATTTACATTTACATTTAAGTTCAGGGTTACACCTATAGCATCTTTCCCTTGTATTGTCTGCCATCCAGACGCTGGCCAGATTTGTGTATTATTTTTCATTACCTTTACACGCACACCGTCTCCTTCAAGGTTCACAGAGTGCTTGGATACATTCCCCGCTATGCGAACGGATCCACTCTGAGGCGCACTCCACTTTAGTGCCACGTCATTTCCGTCTGGATGCATCCACTCTTTAGTTATAAGATCCCAATCGTTTTTGCCCTTCCATCTTAAATTTGCAGCATCCCATGTCATATCTTCATATTTTGTCCCATTCCAGATTTGATAGTACCAATTGTCTTTCCCTTGTTCTGATCCATAGGCTGAAGAAGCTCTCTCAATATAACTAATTATTGGATTCCATCTTGTCGCATCTGATCCAATGTGTCCGTTCTGATTGACTATGAAATAAATGGCATCCCCTCCACTTACATTTACATCTAAGTTCAAGGTTACACCTACAGCATCATTTCCTTGTATTGTTTGCCATCCAGATACTGGCCAGATCTGTGTATTATTTTTCATTACCTTTACACGTACACCGTCTCCTTCAAGGTTCACAGGGTGCTTGGATACACTCCCCGTTATTCGAACAGATCCACTCTGAGGTGCACTCCACTTTAGTGCCACGTCATTTCCATCTGGATGCATCCACTCTTTGGTAATAAGATCCCAATCGTTTTTGCCCTTCCATCTTGAGTTTGTAGCATCCCATGTCATATCTTCGTATTTTGTTCCATTCCAAATTTGGTAGTACCAGTTGTCTTTCCCTTGTTCTGATCCATAGGAAGAGGAATAGTCAAAGAAAGGCTCTCCAAAGAATTTTGTAAGAAGATTTCCGTTTTTATCATACTCGTATTTAACTGTTTCTCCCGTAGAATTTTTTTGTTGTAACAATCTCCCATTCTGATCATAGGAATATGTACTCTCAGCAGAACTTATATTATTGGGTACCAGAATAAAGAATAAGGCTACAAACAAAGAAATATATTTAACTTCGAAATTTTTACGCTTTTTCATAGATTAACCCTCTTTCAATTAAGCACAATATTGTTTATTCACCTGATCACTACATCAAATAACGGAAATATTCTATAATATCTCATTTAATATAGCTCCCACATAAGAATAAACATACAAAATAGGTAAATAAATCAATAATTAGGATCGTCAGCAACTACATTCAAATTTACATCGTAGCTTTTCCACCCCCTCCATTACTGAAGGACGAACTGTAATAGAAACTGGAATTGTTGGAATGCGTTCAATCATTTCTTATAATCAGCATTAAAATTAAGCTATTCTAAAATCATAAGCCATCTTTGCGAAGTTGTACCATTGTATTCCCATAACTGTAGTGATTGCCCTTCAATTCCATTTCCACCAGGTACGTCCAGCGCTTTATTGCTGTTGGTATTCATCAAAGTGAATGAACCATCCTCATTTTTTTGCAATAACCAATGTTGAGAAGCTGTCCCATTATCTGACCATATCTGAATCGACGTACCATTTAAAGTTTTACCTCCTTCAGTTTCAAGTGCTTTACCACTGTTAGTATTGATTAATTTATACTTATTGTTGCCAAGATCGTATACATTCCATTTTTGAGAATTAGTATTGTTAATTTTCCATAATTGAACTTTGGTACCATCTGCAATGTTACCACCAGTCACATCCAAAGCCATCCCACTCCCTACGTGTATCAATTGAACTTGATATCCATTCGGGAGAACTGGTGTAATCCTCCATTTTTGAGCCTCAGTCCCATTATCCGTCCATATTTGTACCGGCGTTCCATCCTCAGTTCTTCCACCAAACACATCTAAAGCTTTATTGCTGTGTTTGTTAACCAATGTGTACACTCCCAAGCCATTATCCACACGTTTCCATTGTTGAGCTTCTGTTCCGTTGTCATCCCATAATTGTGTAGGTACGCCGTCTACTGTTCCACCGCCAGTTACATCAAGAACTTTCCCACTATTTATATTGATTAATTTGTAGGTTTCATTCGCTACTTTGCAGAATAACCATCTCTGTGCATCAGAGCCATTATCCGTGTTGATTTGCACCCTTGTTCCACTGGAGGTATGGCCTTTGAACGCTTCTAGAACCTTATTACTGTTCAAATTTATTAATTTATACTCCGATCCTTCACATATCAATTTTTTCTTAATAAGTAGATTCCCATTTTTGTCATACTGGTAGTTTATGTAATTCCCTTCAGAAACCTTTACTAAGGCTAGTTGTCCTGAATCTGTATAAGTATATTTCATAGACAACGCTAGAGAAGGATAAATCATCGTCAGTAACGTTAAAGCAATTATTGGGATTATGTACTTTTTTTTAAGATTTTGAATTCTCATTAGTATTCCTTTTCTCAAAATAATCTCTCCTTTAGTTATTCTGATTACTAAATTCATTAAATATGTTTACATATCTCCCAATAGATTAGAATTAATTGGCTCATTATCGTACAATTATATAAATTGAGCTTAAATATATTTGTAAATCCATAAAAACCATTTTTGTTGTATATAAGCATAGTAATACGGCCATCTGTATGAAGGATATATTTTAATCGCCCAGCCAAATCATATAAATAAAGGATTTGATTAGGCTTGTCTTGTATCCAATTCTCTGAGTTAGATAACGGTTTTACCCAAACATGGTCTACATCAAGATATGCTTGTTCTTTCCCCCTACTGCCAAGCGGATTCTAATATAACTGGTATTCCATTTTGGAATCACTAAATTAGAATGACAATGCCACTCCCATCCCCGCTATTGATGTTTCTTCCACTTTGTGAAATTAATTTCCCATCAAGGTCAAACTCAATGATATTGAACTCTGCTGAACCTATAGGTAAGGTATATCTCATAAAGGCACTAATGTCGTATTTCTGTCCTGAAGTAACAGGAATCGGATCTGATAACGTATATGCATACGCTTTTTCATCTCTTACTCCATTGTATAACCGTAAATGATATGCTCCATCGATTGGTTCATAGCCACGGATAGATACTCCCCCTTCTTTACTATCGCCATTTATCCAACTACTTCCCCAAAATTCAGCGGGTTCATTTGGGTTCAGATTATTTTCAAAACTTCCGTTAGTATCAATAGAAGTCACAGCTACTTCGTCAACATCTAAATATGCCCCTCTTCTCCCCCTACTTCAAAACGAATTTCGTATAATTCCCCTTTGGTTACCTTAATTGGGGATGATAATATGTATATGTAAGATTTCAGATCTCCTGTTCCACTATATAACCTTAAATGATTATTTCCACTAACTGGGATCAAAACTTTGGATTGATGCTATGTAACCAAGGCTTGCTCCATTTCTCCATATTAAACAAGTGTTATTAATTTCCTCACTAATTCAGCACTCTCACTTCTAATAGGTTTGACATCTGAGTTATATTCCTATTGGCATCTAGTCCTTCACTCAGCTAAATGCTTTCAATTTAATATAACACCTCCTTTTCAGATAGTTATAACGTTAATCGAGCGCTCTTCCTACAATTTACATGAAATACATTGAAACACCTTTGAAATAATATCCTATTTTCCAACATCTATATATAGCGAAAGTTGTCGAAATTAAATTTATTCCTAACTACTTAATAGCCAACTTTCCCAAAACAAAGCCACCCCCATAGTCATCTAGCCAACTACAGGGGCAGCCCCAGTTTCACGTCTTATATTTTCATAAAATAATTCTACAAATCCGGATGCTCATGCTTCGCTTTAAGCCGGCTCCAGCGGCGCTGGACTTCGTCCTCGAAGCTGTGCAGGGCGGGCTCGTTCTCCGGCTTCAGGAGATGGCGGGTTTTGCCCATGGTCTTGAGCCAGTCGGTGAGCGGTAAGCGCTTATTCTTATCCTCCGGATTGTACGTAATATTCGTAATCCCGTGCTCCACTTCGTAGAGCGGGAAGAAGCAGGATTCCACGGCCAGGGACACAATGTTCGTGCCTTCCTTGTCGTCGGACATCCAGTTGAGCGGGCAGGCGATCAGGATTTTGCCGTAGACCAGGCCTTCGTTCTGAGCGTACCACTGGGCCTTGGCTGCTTTTTTCACTAAATCCTGCGGATAGGCTTCAGATCCTGTGAACACATATGGAATATTGGTCGCCGCCATAATTTGCGCAGTATCCTTATGCTGTGTAACCTTGCCTTGCTGGTTCTTGCCGATGCTTGAAGTCGAGGTGCGATGACCTAGCGGCGTGGAGTAGGATTGCTGCGCGCCTGTGTTCATGTAGCCTTCGTTGTCGTACTCTACAATAATCATCTTATGTCCGCGCAGTGCCGCACCGATAGCAGGTCCCATCCCAATATCCATGCCACCGTCGCCGGTGACCATCACAAAGGTAAAGTCATCCTTCAGGCCAAGGCCATCCAGTTCCCCGCGGCGTTTGCGTTCCCAGAACATCTCCACGACACCGGACAGCGTCGCTGCACCATTCTGAAACAAGTTATGGATGAACGTCGATTTATGCGCTGAATATGGATACCCTGTTGTAGTAACCATTGCACAGCCAGTATGATACAGAGCTACAATATCGCCTTCGATGCCTTTGAAAAAGGTCTCTAGTCCCGAGAAAATCCCACAGCCTGGACACGCCCCATGGCCTGGAGCCAGGCGTTTTGGCTTCTTCGTCAAGTTGCGTAGCGGCGGAATCCGCACACTTAGCTTGCCTGTTGCTTCATCCTGTTTTACCGTAATAAGCCCGGTCTTTAGTGCGTCGAAATCCATCGGCTTCAGTAGTCGCTGCGGCGCCTTCTCCGGCGCACCCGGATTGTGACCATAATAGTCAAACGGCACTTCCACCCGATCTGCCGCTACGGCATCCAGGGCCAGCTTGAAGAAGCTGTGTCCATCCTCTGCATAAAAATCCTTGCCACCCAAGCCATAAATACGGCTGATGACTTTGGTCGTTGTGTTGCCATATGTGAACAGCGCAGCCTTGATCTCGTTCACCATATTGCCGCCATGTCCGCCGACAGAATCCGCACGATCGCCGACGGTGATAGCCTTCACATGCTTCAGTGCTTCCGCAATCTGTTTCTGCGGGAAGGGGCGGATCATATTCGGCGAGATCGCTCCAGCCTTAATCCCTTGCAGGCGAAGCTGGTCCACGACATCCTTGATGATCTCTGAAGCGGAATTCATCAGGAACACCGCCACTTCGGCGTCTTCCATCCGGTATTCTTCAATCATCGGGTAATGACGTCCGGTCAGCTCGCCGAATTCCTTGGCGATTTCTTCGAAGACTTCCCCGGCATTATACATAGCCACTGACTGCTGGTAACGGTTGTTGATGTAGTCGGGTTCGTTCATGTAAGGACCGACGGTGACTGGATTGTTGCGGTCAAGGGTATCGGTGAAGCCCGCTGGTGGCTGCTCGCCTACGAAGTTATGCACATCGCTACGGTGGGCAAAAGCCTGCACACGACGCTTCTGGTGAGAAGTAAAATAACCGTCCGACGCCACCATCACTGGAAGCCGGACTTTAGCATGCTCCGCCAGCTTCAGTGCCATCAGGTTCATGTCGTAGACAGACTGCGGATCACGGCACATCAGAATCGGCCAGCCTGTATTCAGGGCAAAATACAAGTCTGAGTGGTCGCCGTGAATGTTTAGTGGCCCGGAAATAGAGCGACAGATCAGGTTCATGACCATTGGCATCCGGGTACCGGCTTGAACCGGCATTTGCTCCAGCATAAACATATAGCCTTGGGCACTCGTTGCGTTAAACACCCGGCCACCCGCGGTTGAAGCCCCGTAGCAGATCCCAGCTGAGCTATGTTCACCATCTGAAGGAATCAGCAGGATATCATGTTGTCCGCTGGCTTTCATCGTGTCAAGAAACTGAGCGACCTCCGTAGATGGCGAGATAGGGAAATAGCCCATGACATGATAATTGATCTGATGGGCGGCATAGGCAGCCATTTCATTGCCGGATTCATATAGGAATTTCTGCTCCACCTTAGTAGAGCTTAGTTCTTTTTCATAGTCGATTGCCATGTGTATTCCACCTTTCCTTCTAAGTTTAAGCTTGGGTGACGAGATCCAAATGCTGACGGACCGAATGACTCTCTGCGTAACCCTCTTCCTCCCGTTCACCAGACAAAGCGGTGGTAGGACAGGCTTCGACGCATTTCAGGCAACCCTTGCAGTATTGATAATCGATCCCCTGCAGGAACATCTGCGGACGTCCCTTCTTATCCGGCAATTCATCCCATACGAAGCATAAATCGGGACAGACGGTGTCACACTGAGCACAGTGAATACAGTCCTCCGCTTTAAAGTGAGGCAAATGCCCGGAACGGGAGATGCTGAGATCCTTCAAAAAAGTACTGCCCGCATTGATGATTGTGCCCCCGATGGTTTGAGTATCGTATCCCAGGGCCGAAATGTCGGAACGGACGAACTGAGGCATCTCTGCACCTTCCGGCAGTGGGAAATGCATAAACTTCACTTCATTAAAGCCACGCTCAAACGTTATGATTGCCGAGTGCACGGCTTGCGGATATTTTTTGCCTAATGATTTCTCAATGACGTCTTTCATAATCTCCGGGTCCAGAAAATCACACATCCGGAACAGCGCGCCCAGCATCGCCATATTCACACGATTCTTCTCGTCCAGCGCAATGCTGGTCGCATCTACTACAGCAATAGTTCCTGCCATCATATTCATGGATGACTTCAGTTCTTCCGGCGACTTGGCCGAGTTGACCAGCACCGTGCTATGCTCATAAATTCCGCTTGTAACGTTAATGGTCTTCGCCAGCGCTTCATGAAAAACACCGACAACATGGGGACGCTCCACAGGGGAAGTATCACGGATGGGCGTATTCAGATCACAGAAACGAATGTGTGCTTTTACGGGAGAGCCTTTTTTCTCCGAACCATAGGATGAGAAGCTCACCCCATTCATTCCGGCCCCGACAACACCTGCTTCAGCGAGCATTTTACCAGCTAGATTCGCTCCCAGGCCTCCAATAGACTCCAGACGAATCTCAAAAAAACCGAGGTCGTTTACTTTAGGTAACTGTACCACCGACATAACCCCTTTCAAGGTTCTCATAAGAATAGTATCCTTTTGACTGTTTCAAAGATTATAACTTGATTCCATTTGCCGCGAAGTGACAAATCTTGCATTTTTCCATGGTTTGGAAATTTTAATGTGAACCGTATCTGTCATCCTTACTTTAGCAACAATATTAAAAATTAAGATGTTAAATTCATCACATAATGGATGATAAAAATCACAGTGATGCGTACCATAGGGTTGCCCAGTGTGACAATTTTCTGTTAGCAAAACCTGCCCAAACGTGTGATTTGTACTTTTCAAGGAAAGAGATTCAGGATACACTATAATCTTGCTGCAAATATTGTATAGAGGGTTGGGTGCATGGATCGTGAAGTCAAATGAAGCCGAATTACAGAAAAAATTGCTGCCAAGGCATATCAGCTTTATGGCCATGGGTGGTGTAATCGGCACGGGGATTTTCAAAGGGAGTTCCGAGACCATCGGTATTGCCGGGCCGGGAATTGTTTTGTCCTACGCCTTAGGGGGGCTGCTCCTGCTAGTGGTCATGGGTGCGATTGCTGAGATGGCTACCGTCTACCCGAACAGAAATATGAAGGATTTTATCCGCGAGGCGTTTGGAGAACGGCTTTCTTTCATCGTGGGCTGGATGTACTGCTTCATGTGGCTGACGGTTTGCGTCATTGAGATACTGGCTGCAGGAAGCTTCCTGCAATATTGGCTGCCTGATGTACCGCTGTGGCTGCTCAGTCTAGCAAGCGGGGCTTTGATTATTGGTATTAACATGATGAGTGTCGGTGGTTATGGAGAAGCGGAGTTCTGGCTGGCCGGCATCAAAATCGCAATGATCCTGATCTTCATCATTCTCGGCGGCGCGCTGGTGTTCGGGCTTCTGCCTATGGCGGAAGGTGCTCCTTATCTGCATAACTTTACGGATTATGGCGGATTTCTGCCGAATGGCTGGACCTCGATTTTCTCCGCGCTGCTCGTTGTAATGTTCGCCTACGGCGGTTCTGAGCTGATCGGACTGACATTGACCGAAACGAAGGATGCGGAAAAAGTACTGCCCAAGGTGGTCAAAAATCTTATTCTGCGTGTGGTACTGTTCTATACCCTGCCGATCCTGGTGATCTGCGGTCTTATGCCATGGAATCAGCTGAACGATCAGACAAGTCCCTTTGTGCAGGTGCTGGCCTCCACGGGTCTGAAAGGTTCCGCTCATGTGATGAACTTTATCCTGATCACCGCCGTACTGTCAGCGGCCAATTCAGGAATTTACGGAGCGACCCGGATGCTGCATTCCATGGCTTCCCAAGGAGAAGCACCGAAAGCTCTGGCGCGTACCACCTCGCGAGGCGTACCGCTGAACAGCCTAAAACTTTGCGCCGCTGTACTTGGAATCGGTTCGATGCTTGCTTATTTTGCACAGGACAGATTATTCGCCTTGCTGATGGCCGTTCCAGGCTTTGTGGTGCTATTAGTATGGATCTCGATCACTCTAGCCCAGCTCAAACTGCGCAGAAAATATCCTCAGGAGCCTAGCTTTAAAGTGTGGGGGTTCCCGTATATCACCACCCTGACGGTTACCTGCCTGATCGTGATTGCGAGTATGTTTCTGTTTGATACGAAGAATCGTATCAGCATCGGCGCTTGTCTGGCGTTCCTAGTGTTCTTGATCGTCTGGTCTTTCGTGAAATTCAAAAAAAGAACATAGTATATTGAAAAACAAAAACAGAGCAGTGGCTATCCCTTGTTGGGGGAATCGTTGCTCTGTTTTTGTGTTTGATTTTTTCCAACTGACGAAAGCCTCCTGCGCGATGTCTTTGCCAGCTTCCTACGGTGCTCGCTCCGATAATCACAATGATCTCAACAACTAGAAAAGGGGCTGTCCCTCAGCCATAAAAATGGCTATCGGGACAACCCCATAGTACCTTATTCCATATCCGCCTGCATATGCTCAGCGATCAACTGCTGCTTGCGGCTCCATACCTGCTGGCTGAGATTTACCCGATAGACCTCGGGGTTCAGCTTGCGTAGATATTCCGGCCAGAACAGATCCAGTTGCTCCCGGTGATACCGGCGGATTTCTTCCAGATCAGGCAGCTTATACACCTGGAAGCCATTCACAAAAATCGGCTCCAGCATCGGCAGCGCCTCATAGCGGTCCACATGTTTCTTCATATAAGGATGCAGCGGATTGAACAACTTCAGGCGTGCTCCGTTCCGCGGAATTTCCTCTTCAGGGAAGCTGATATAATCGGCCAATGCTTTACCGTTCGTCCCGATAATACGGAACACGTCCTTCTTGCCCGGTGTGGAGACCTTCTCGGGATTGGAGGAGATTTTGATCGTCGGGATCATCTCCCCGCTCGCCGATTCGATCTCCACCAGCTTGTAGACCCCACCCAGTGAAGGCTGGTCGGAGGCAGTAATCAGTTGAGTACCGACTCCCCAGGTATCGATCTCCGCACCTTGGGACTTCAAGTTCATGATCGTATTTTCATCGAGATCATTGGAAGCGACAATCTTCACATATGGTAAACCGGCATCATCCAGCATCTTGCGGGCTTGCCGGGATAGATATGCTAAGTCACCACTGTCCAGACGAATCGCGTTCATCCGTTTGCCCTGAGATTCCAGCATCTTGGCCGTATTTATAGCATTTGGCACCCCACTGCGCAAGGTATCGAAGGTATCTACCAGCAGTGTAACCCCATCAGGCATGACCTTCGCGTATGCATCGAAAGCCTCCTGCTCGCTACCAAAGCTCTGCACCCAGGAATGGGCATGCGTCCCCTTCGTGGGAATACCGAATAGCTTACCGGCCAGCATATTAGAAGTGGCATCAAAGCCCGCGACATAAGCCGCCCGGGCACCCCAGACTGCAGCATCCGCTTCCTGGGCCCGCCGCGTGCCGAACTCCAGCAAGATGTCGTCAGGAGCAACCTGTTTGATGCGCGATGCCTTGGTGGCGATCAGCGTCTGGTAGTTCATAAAGTTCAATATGGCCGTTTCTACCAGTTGAGTCTCCATGATCGTCCCTTCGACCCGTAGCAGCGGCTCGTCAGGAAAGACAAGCGCGCCTTCTTTCATCGAATGGATCGTGCCCTGAAAATGAAATTGCAATAGCTCCTCCAGAAAAGCAGGCGCGTAGTTCTCCTCCTGCTCCGACAGATAACGGATATCTTCCTCCGTGAAGCGCAGTCCGGCGATATAGCCGGCAATACGCTCCAGTCCTGCAAATACGGCAAAGCCGTTTCCAAACGGCAGTTTGCGGAAATAGGCTTCGAATACCGCTTTGCGCTTATGACTTCCGTTGACCCAGTGGGCATACATCATATTGATTTGGTACTTATCCGTATGAAGGGCAAGTTCTCTTCTCAAATCCTCATCTCCTAGTCTCGCTGCTGTTCTATTCTCCGTTGACAACCTTTGCCCCGAGACTTCCTGTAAAGTGGCCCAGTGCCCAGGCATGGCCTGCTGCATTGAAGCTGGCGACCCCATCCTCGTGCACAACGATCTTAAAGCCTTTATTATACGCATCTACTGCTGTATGCAATACACAAATATCTGTGCATACCCCAATCAAATGGAGCTCGGTAATCCCGCGTTCCCGCAACTTATGCTCCAGGTTCGTGCCACTGAATGAACTATAGCGCGTTTTGTCCATCCAATAGATAGACTCCTTGTTGTCCTCATACACCTGTTTTAGCTTGCCATACAATTCACGTCCTCTGCTTCCACGCAGGTTATGCGGCGGGAACAGCTTGGACTCGGGATGATACTCATCATTCTCGTCATGAAGGTCCACAGCCATGACCACATAGTCGCCGTTCTTTACAAACTCTTCTGTTAACTGACTAATTCTTGGCGCGATATCAATTGCCGGCTGACCTACTGGCAGACTGCCATCCACAAAATCATTCGTGAAATCAATCACGATTAATCCCCTCATGAGTATTACCCCCTTGTTTATTGTAAGACACCAGTTACATCAGGATCAGGTATAGATAGACAATAACGGCTCATGGTCAGTAAACATATACAGTTGAGCCGGACGCTGCGAATATTGATTGGAACTCAGCGAATTGCCCTCTTCATCCCTAACCTCCTGGAGAATTCCCTGGCGGCTACGGGTTGATGTTATTTTACGGATAAAATTGGGCTCCTTGAACTCAGGCACCACAGTTTGAATAACCTGATACAGTTCACTCAGTGTGAAGTGCCGCGGCAGAAACTGCCTTGCAATGGTAGTCTGCAGCATTTGCTGCTGAATCCGCAAGTAGGCATCCGTAATAATGTCATGGTGGTCAAAAGCCAGCTCCAGCTCTTCCAGTGCTTCTTGCAGTGTGAAAAGCCCTACTTCACCGGCATCGTCGGAGGCTTGTCTTTGCTCCAGCATCCACTCCTCCACCAAAGCGAAGAAGGCATGGCTGATGATCCAGCCGCGCGGATCACGGCCCGGTGTGCTGTACACGCCTAAGTACTCCAGATGTCCGCCGTCCACGCCGGTTTCTTCCTTGAGCTCGCGTGTTGCAGCCGCATATATGGATTCATCCTCTTGGCAGAAGCCGCCCGGCAGCGCCCACATCCCGGCACACGGCCACTTTTTCCGCCTAATCAGCATGACTTTTAATTCACGTAGGGGAAGGGTCTTCGTCACGGTCTTCCGCTCGCGCTTCGTCAATGTAAACATCACAATGTCGGCCGGAACACCGTCCGGAGTGCGGTATTTTTTGGCGTTATAGGTTTGTTCCCCGTTCTCGCTCACGATATATCCATCCTTTGCCGCAGCTTTTTTGCTGTTCGTATCTTTTAATGTACCAAACCTTCAGTTCGAAAAGCAATGCTTCATATCAAAAACGGGACGGATTCTCATCCGCCCCGTGTCTGCTGTCCTTTAATCTCCGCAGGTGGACGGAGGCGCTTCAGTGCCCGCTTCCACATTGATTTTATCCGAGACGGTATCCCGGATGACCGATATGACTAGTTGAAGCAGATAATTGATATCGCTTTGGCTTTGCTGAAACTCATTCACCACCGGAATACCATCAATCTCATCCTGAAGAGTTGCAATCTCCGCTTCAATCTTCGCTACCATTTCTTTATTCCGGAAGCTCTCGAAGGCAACAATTTCCTTCTGCTTCTTCTTAATCTGTGCAATCAATCCTTGTACGCGCTCATGATTCTGAATCTTCTTCTCAGCCTGTTGGAAATGCTGCACTTCCTCACTGGTAGAAATCAATGAAGCGAGTTCCTTGGCCTTGCCCATAATATCTTCGCGTACGATTAAATCACGGGTATCATAAGTCGGCATCCCGTAGTTGTTCAAACGTCCTTGTTCCTGACTCACTGGCAATCGCTCCATTTCTATATAATTAATTGACGGCCATAGCCTCCGCCACACAATCTCCTTTGATATACCAAGTCTTGGTATCGGTAATACGCACTTGCACAAAGGTCCCAATCAGCTCCTGAGATCCTTCAAAATGCACCAGTTTGTTGCTGCGAGTCCGTCCAGATAGCACGTTGGCATTGTTCTTGCTCTCACCCTCTACCAATACCTCGACCACTTCACCCAGCATACGGTCATTGCTGATGCGGCTGTTCTCTTTAATGAGAGCATTCAGTCGCTGCAAGCGCTCGCTCTTAACCTCCATCGGTACATTGTCCTCCATGGCGGCGGCCGGCGTCCCTTCACGTGGAGAATAAATGAAGGTATAAGCCATATCATAACCTACCTCGCGCACGAGGGACAGGGTTTCTTCGAATTGTTCATCGGTTTCGCCCGGGAAACCAACGATAATATCAGTAGTCAGCACGGCACCCGGTACGGCAGCCTTGATCTTGCGGACCAGCTCCAGATAGACTTCACGGGAATATTTGCGACTCATTTTCTTCAGCACCGCCGTACTTCCTGATTGCACCGGTAGATGGATATGTTCCGACAGGTTACCACCTTTGCCCAGCACTTCAACCAGTTTGTCGTCAAAATCACGCGGATGAGAGGTCATAAAGCGGATGCGCGGGATATCAATACGTCGCATGTCGTCCATGAGATCACCGAAGGTGTAGTCGATATCGGTGAAATCCTTCCCGTATGCGTTCACATTTTGTCCTAACAAGGTCACTTCCTTGAAGCCTTGACGGGCCAGATCCCGCACTTCGGCAATTACATCCTCTGGACGACGGCTTCGCTCCTTACCCCGGGTATACGGCACAATGCAATAGGTGCAGAACTTGTCGCAACCATACATGATGTTCACCCAGGCCCGCATGCCCTCCCGTTTCTTGGGCAGGTTTTCGATAATATCGCCTTCTTTGGACCATACTTCGATAACTAGTTCTTTACTGAATACCGCTTCCTTGATCAGTTGAGGCAGACGATGGATATTATGTGTTCCAAAAATCATATCCACAAAGCCATGCTTGGACATAATCCGGTTGACCACGCCTTCCTCCTGTGACATACAACCACAGACACCCAGCAGCAGATCGGGATTCTCAGTCTTCAGATGCTTGAGATGTCCAAGTTCCCCGAAGACCTTGTCTTCGGCGTTCTCACGGATTGCACAAGTATTCAATAAAATCAGATCCGCTTTCGTGCGGTCCTCAATACTACGGTATCCCATCTGCTCCAGCATACCTTTCATCGTCTCGGTATCATGCTCGTTCATTTGGCAGCCGTAGGTTGTTATATGATAGAACTTGCCCACACCGAAACCGGACATTTCATCGGGAATCGCAAATTCGTAATGAACCTCGATCTCTTCCTTGCCGCGGCGCTTACCTTCCCTGTAATCAGGCTGGCTGTTAATCTGTACATTTCTGCCCTTGATACGGTAAGTGGTTTTACCCTCTTCCTCACTAATGAGCTTGGCATCGCTAAAATCAAAGTATTTGGAATAATCCTTGACACTCTTGCCGGATGTTATGTCCGGTGAGGGTTGACTCCCCTTAGTCATCTTGTCACGTCCTTTATTTAATGAAGCTTCTTCATAAAGAATGGGTAGATTGCCATAATTCTTTGCTAATAAAAAATTATATCACAAGGATGTAGTTCATTCCATCTATGTCCTATTTAGTTTCCATAAATTTCTGATAACAGCATTACATCCCTGGGATTTAATGCACCGCCTATGTTCCACTATTTGGTAAACAACATAGTATGTATGGTGTACAAATCAAATAAACTCAGAGGTGATCTGATTACATGTCTCAACCGAATATTCCTAACATTACTCCAAGCGTGACTATCACAAGAGACGATGCTGTAAACCTGATTTTATCTTCCATAGCTATGGAAGAACTGGGGATGAGCCACATTCTGAATGCTGAAGGCGAAAAGCTTCAGTATGTGCTCGGAACCCTGCCCGGCCTGACAGGGCCGCCAGCAACCATTGCCGATCTGCTTTCTGTTAACCAGAGTGTTCGGTCTACGCTAGACAGTACAGCCCGCAACCAGATGTTCCTCCAATCCAAAATGGAGGGAATACTACAGGCTCCTACTCTTGTAGGCCCAACCGGACCGGCTGGACCCACAGGGCCTGCTGGGGGTCCAGTTGGGCCCACTGGTTCTGCCGGGCCTACTGGAGCTACCGGACCAGCGGGGCCAACGGGGGCAACCGGACTCGCTGGACCTACTGGCGCTACGGGTCCGATCGGAGCTGGCTTAAGCGGCATCGTTCCTTTTGATCCATTCCTTGCTCCAGGCTACATTCTCAATCAGGTTGTTTACTACAATGGCAGCAGTTATATCGTCAACACAGTGCCTCCTGTAGGCACACCGGATACTTCCCCAGACTATACTCTGATTGCTGCCGGTGGTGCAGCAGGCGCAACTGGACTCGCTGGACCTACTGGTGCAAGCGGACCTACAGGCATTACCGGCCCAACCGGACCCGTAGGGGCCACAGGTGTGGGACTCACGGGCGTAGTAACCTATAATGCCGCGCTCGCTCCGGGATATCCTGTTGGCCAGGTCGTCAGTTACAACGGCAGCACCTTTATCGTTACTAATGCTCCGCCTACTGGTCTGCCTGGTGCATCAGCAGACTATACACTGATTGCCGCACGTGGAGCTACTGGCAGCATAGGCGCTGTGGGTGCCACTGGGGCTACCGGACCGACAGGACTTACTGGACCTACGGGGCCAACAGGTGTAGGATTGACCGGGATCGTTACTTACAACGCCGCGCTTGCTCCGGGATATCTTGTCGGCCAGGTGGTCACATACAACGGCGGCACTTATATCGTCACAAGTGCACCACCTGTGGGCACACCGGATGTCTCCCCTAACTACACTCAGTTGGCAGCACGAGGAGCTACCGGCAGTGCCGGACCAGCTGGACCTGCAGGACCTACTGGTTCAACTGGAACCATTGGAGCCACAGGTAACCTTGGACCAACAGGACCCGCAGGTCCAATAGGTCCTACCGGTTTCACAGGTCCTAACGTAACTGCCAACTACGCATTTGCGCAAAATGCTTCAGGTACGATTGCTGTGCTTCTGGGCTCAGGCAATGCCACGTTCCCGGATAACCAGAACATTCCTGCAGGCATCACCATCAACGGTGCAAATGACACCTTGACGATCGTTAATGCGGGTAGCTATTTCATTAGCTACCGAATCAATATGACGGCTTCTCTGCTCACCTCTTCACGCATCCTGTTGAACGGTGTAGCTCTCGCAGCCACCGCTACAGCATCCCTTGCCACTACAGTTCTGGCTGCGGAAACAATCACCACTGTTCCTGCTGGAGCCACTATCCAGCTCAATGTAACCTCTACGCTATCAGTCGGCCTTCAAGCACCAGGTGCCACATTAACCATCATTCGTCTCAGCTAAAAGACTACGGTAAGAATACTCCCGGATAGCTACAACTCTGGGGGTATTCTTATTGTTTGTGGACAAAAAATCGTGGCAGCACACAGGGTCCATAGATCAAAATTCGTTGAACATGAAGAAAAGCTGCCCCATGGGCCAACCTTCGCCCTGGAACAGCTTCAGCTTCTTATTTCATTATTAATACTGCGTGCTTCTTTCGGCCATTCCCAGTTATGCCATTTAGGGAACAACTCCTGATTCAGGAACGGCATCGGTAGCTTACGGTCTCTGTGCTTGTTCTTCAGTGCCATCTCTTGACTATAGGAACCACTGTAATAATATCCGATCTGGCGAAGCTCTTCCTGTGCAGCTAGACGGTGAAATGTATTGCTAAATGGAAACTGAAGGATGCTAGTGTTCAACGTTGCAATCCATGCTGGAAAGACCTCTCCCTTTGCAGCGTTACGTATAGCAATTTCGGACGAAGTCCGCTGGATCCGGCAGGAGAATCCGGACATTTCGGCAATACGAGAGAGCAAGGCAGCCCATTGTCCTTCCAGTTCATTATCGCCTTGGCCTGTACATATTCGCCTTGTTTCCCAAACCATCAGCCGGGCAAGGGAATCGCTTAGCCTATCAATAGCCCCCATGTAACTCGAATCAGAATGTGGCATCATCAACGGCCCTGCCACTTGAATAACAGCATCAGGATAACACCTCCTCAAGCGCCTTAACCTGATGCAGGGCCTGTTCCTTCTTCAGCATCATCCAGCCCATCATACAAAAAGAATCCACTGTCCGAAGGAGGGAATCATTGTAGAGAATGATCTCAGCGGAGTTAACCTCCATACGGCGCCTCCGCTCATTCGTGAAATGACTCACCTCATCCGCCAGCGCCGACATCAGCGCAGCTAGCGCTTCTTTTTCACGATCCAAAGCCTCCTGCTGGCTGCTAATAGCTTTCCCGTATGTAGTTGGGTCATCAACTATTCTCGTTCTCACGCTGCAACTCTCCTTCCTCTGACGGGACAATACTATTCTTCCTCTTCTTCAATTTCACACTCTTCCTCGGTGAAGGAGAGTCTATAACTTCGTTCGAGCTTCAAAACATCGCTTAATTTGAACTGCAACAGAATCTGATTAGCCACAATTCCGCGCAGCATATGCTCCACACTGTCATTAACCCGCAGCGCATCATCCAAGGTGAGGCAGTTGTCTTTCAACATATGCTGTATTTTCTCAGCTTCCGCATTAATAATATGGGAAAATCCAATCTCCTCAAGTGCGATGGAGGTTAGCAATAGGTTGATGACATCTTTGCGGTTAAGAATAATGTTTGGTTTAATATCCGGAATGTTGGGCATTGACATATCGAATCACAACCTTGCGTTCCAATTTTATACATTCACTCATACCTTATGGTATGCACAAAAACCCAGAAAGTCACTTTATCGTCCATTATTACTTCATTCTATATTTCTGCTCTTAATATACGATTAGACACAAAGATAACCCACCATCCAACGCATCCTATCATTAGTTTACCGGGTTGAAGACTTAAACCGTCCAAGCGGGTAGTATTAAAAAAGGTGTCCAGCAGTAAAAACACTGCGAACACCTTCTTCTCATATCCATTTCGTTTCAGCCTACTCCAGATCCAGACAGAATCGAGTCTCCTCTTGTCTTGCGGTGAAGCCCAGCGACTCATACAATTTCAGTGCAGATGGGTTGTTTGTTAATACCATCAATCGGACCGAGGACAATCCATGGGACCCGGAATACATCAGCGCTTGCGTCAGTAAATATTTGGCCACTCCCTGCTTTCGCCACGGCTCGCGTACAAACACATCCTCAATGTACCCGTAATTATCCTCACGCCACACCATCAGGCTGGCTACGATTGTCTCCCCTTCACGGACCACCAGCGCCGTCCACAGGTCATTACGCTTGTACTCAATCAATCGGTTGCTGCCTAGTGGCGTATCCGGCCATACCTCGGCCTCCAGCCTCAAATAATCCTCTTCCTCTTGTGCTGTTGCCATCTGCCAGTGCTTCATTTCCAGCCCTGTCGGCAGCGTCAGTTCGGTCAGAGGCAATCCCAAATCACGGTTCATACTGAACAGACTGTTCAGATGGCGAAAGCTGTGCCGTTCTTTGAAAAATTGATTATTGGCTTGCTCTTCCGAATCATTACCCACACACAAAAACGTCGAATATTCGGCCGGTAGCGTCGCCTTCAGTTCCAATGCCCTGGCATACAGCTGCATGTAGAGATGGTCCAGCAATTCAAAATCATGCTCCCATTCCGGCACAGCCTTAAGGTTCATATAGATCGAATGGCGAGCTTCGGGTAGATGTCCGGACGGCACAATATTAACGATGCTCACCTGTCCCTTGGCGATCATCACACCTTGCCGGAACGCGCAAAACACATTGCCCCAGTTCGCTGGTTCCCCGACCCACCAGAAGACAGCATGTTCCTTTACCGTCACAGAGCGGAACAATCCCTCCAGCAGCGGCATATCTGCTTCCTGAAAATTACGAATCTCAACATCATGCAAACGATCAGTAGATAAATGACTCAAATAAGTAGCTCCTTTGCCAGTCATGATAAATGCATGAATTCATCATAAACTAGACTGATCTGCGCAGAAGCATACTCTTTATTTAAAACCAAATAATACCTGAAAATCGTTGGAACAATCGACGTTACTTAGTATAAGGTGCTAGTGGACTGTTGAGTGTATGGGAGAATCTCATCTGTTCTGCCTTCTTGTACCTTATTTGGCCAAGCCGGATCACTAATTAGTGCTCTACCCACGGCAACAAGATCAAATTCCTCTCGCTCCAGCCGTTCCAGCAGACGGTCCAGATTATCCTCATCACTCTTCTCCTTATCCGGGATCAGGAAGTCACTGTCAAGACCTACGGAGCCTACAGTGATGGTCGGCTTACCTGTGATCTTCTTCGTCCATCCTGCCAGGTTCAGTTCAGAGCCTTCGAACTCTGGCAGCCAGAAGCGACGTGTCGAGCAGTGGAAAATATCAACACCAGCTTGTACAAGTGGAGCCAGGAAACGCTCCAGTTCCTCCGGCGTATCCACCAGCTTGGCGGAATAATTGCCCGCTTTCCACTGCGAGAAACGCAGCACAATTGGGAAATCCGGGCCAACTGCGCGGCGGCAAGCCTCAATAACCTCAACCGCAAACGTTGTGCGGCCTACTAGATCGCCGCCGTAGCGGTCGGTGCGCTTGTTGGTCCGCTCCCAGAAGAATTGGTCGATCAAATAGCCATGTGCCCCGTGCAGCTCGATCCCGTCAAATCCAGCCGCCTTGGCGTCAGCAGCAGCTTGAGCATAGGCAGCTACCAGTCCTTCGATCTCAGCTGTGGTTAGCGGCTCTGTAACCTGCTCTCCGGCCAGATTAAGGCCTGACGGTCCAACCGGCAAGGCCTCAGGGTTCGGCAGCGCGCCAATCTGGCGTTCCAACCCCACATGCCAGAGCTGCGGGATGATCTTGCCACCAGCTGCATGGACTTCAGCAGCAACCTTTGCCCAGCCCTTGAGTGCTGCTTCCCCATGGAAGTTCGGGATACGCGGACTGCTGACAGCAGACGGATGATTAATCGCCGTCCCTTCGGTAACGATCAGACCGACTCCGCCCTCTGCCCGCCGACGGTAGTAAGCCGCAACATCATCACCTGGAATTCCGTCCGGAGAGAACGCTCTAGTCATCGGTGCCATTACAATTCGGTTAGTCAGTTCCAGGTTACCTGCTGTAACAGGTTCGAACAATAATTTAGTAGTCATGAGTAACCTCCATATTTTAATGTAATTACTTTTTGTAAGCATATTATCGCGCTATTTGGGGCAAATTGCAACTTATCCGTTATAACCTACCGAATTACTATGCTAATTTCAAAGTGAATGCTCAAATCAAAAGCCGGGCAACGCAGCTTCCTCTGCAGATGCCCGGCTTTGCCGGATAACTTATTTTATCGTAAAAGTCCTAGTTTCATTCTTTTGGAACGAAAAAATGTCTTCGATTCTAAACGTTCAGAATCCCCGGTTTCGGCACTTGGCCGAAAGCCTTGGCAAGATCAGCCAGCTGCTGATCGGTGATTCTCTGTGTGATTTCCCTTCCACCAATAAGGTTATATATCGCCGCAGCTTTTTCAACCGTTTCAATCAACCCAAAGGCTGTATCCATTGTTGATCCTGTGCCGAATATGCCATGGTGCGGCCAGATAACAACGCGGTGATCCTTCATTTTCTTCGCTGTTTCACGTCCGATTTCGCTGCTGCCTGGTACCATCCAAGGAATCACACTCACACCGTCAGGGAACACAACGATACATTCTGTACACATCTCCCATAAGGTCTTGGTGAATTTTCGTTCATCCAGATCATGTGTGAAGGTCATGGCGATCACATTCGTGGCATGGGTGTGAAGAACGACACGGTGACTCGGGTCAACCTTTAACCTTTCGATATGACTCATGAAATGAGAGGCCAGCTCACTGGTGGGCACAGCCTCGTCCCGCAGCCCCCATAGAATTTCAACACTATTGCCATCTAAGCTTACACGCAGTACGCCGAGGCAGGCTTCCGGGTTCTTGATTACATTTCTGAAGAATTTTCCCGAACCGGTCACGATAAAGTAACGACCTGCCAGTTCCTGTACCGGAAAAGTGAGCGGGATGGTGCGCAAGGGCTCGTTAATATTAATATATTTTCCAACCTCTTCTTCATCCAGTAGGTAGCTGATATTTCCACTGTTCAGCTCATCCCAGCCTAACTGCCACATATGATGGGTAATCTCTGTCATTTCCTGGATAAATGGAGCCTCGACAATAGCAATATATCCGTTATTTCTTACCATAGATGTGCTCATCGTTTGTTTCTCTCCCTCTTTGTCCTTTAATGATTTAATCGTATGTGCACTATTCTTTATTGTCAACAAATTAAATATTAATAATGTTGTTTATATTTGTTTTTAGTCATTTTCAAGCAATTCATACCGTAATTAGCAAGCTATTCTTCTTCGTTTGTTGCAAACCACAGAATATCCCCCTATCATAAATAACTATACTGTTGAAAAGGTGATTATTATGTTGGCAGCCGAACGACGCAAAAAAATCATTGATCTTGTTCATCAGGACAAACGTGTCCTGGTCTCGGATTTAAGCCGAATGTTTGAGGTCACAGAAGAGACGATCCGCAGGGATCTGGAGAAGCTGGAGAAAGACGGTATCGTGAGCCGCACTTATGGGGGCGCGATGCTGAATCGCCATACGAATGAAGATTTGCCTTTTGTCACCCGGAATGCTCTGAACACAGAAATCAAGCGAAACATCGCTCTGAAGGCGCTCGATCTCATTAACGATGGTGACACACTGATGGTAGACCCCAGTTCTACAGCCTTTGAATTCCTGAAACTGCTCGAGACGAAAAGCAATCTGACCATCATTACGAATTCCGTTAATATTCTGCACGATTTCGCCAATTCAGGAATGAACATTATCTCCACCGGAGGATCGCTACGTTATCGCTCCCTCTCGCTGGTCGGTCCGGTCGCTCATGACACCATCCAGCGCTACAATGTGGATACAGCTGTAATCAGCTGTAAGGCCATTGATCTTGACAAAGGTGTTACGGACTCTAACGAACCGGAATGTGAGCTCAAGAAATACATGCTGCGCCAGGCTGACAAAGTCATTTTGCTTGCCGATCACACCAAGTTTGACAAAACCGCCTTCTCGAAGCTCATCGAGCTGAGCAACATCGACTATCTGATCACAGATCGCAGACCATCAGAAGCATGGCTGGAGCGTCTATCCAGAGATAATATTGAACTGCTGTATTAGGATCAAAAAGAAGGGCCGTCTCCTCTGCGGGAAACGGCCCTTCTCTGACATTACTCTCTAATTACTTTTCTTTTCAACAAATCGTTATCTTTCCAGCAGCACCCGGGAGCCTTTGGCAGCGACCACCGATAGCCATTGGACATTCTTTTTATGTTCTGTATTCGCCTTTTTACGGCAGACGTAGACTACCGCCGGTGGGAAATTCAACGCGACGAACGTAGTACTCTGGATATCGAAGAATGGCTTCAGGTCTTTTTGTATCTGCTTAAAATAATAACTGAAGACCACGAACATTCCTTCATCCTTTAAAGAGGCAGAAATTTGTGACAGCAGTTGCGTCCTCTTCTCGCCGCCCATACTCCAGAACGGAAGACCGCTCACAATGCAATCTAGCTTCTCCAGCTTTCCGTTATGCAACGCCAGCCGTAGCCGGGAGCTGTCCGGGTAACAACGATAATCAGGAAAGCGCAGTTTTAGACTGCGCCTCAGTTCCTGATCTTTCTCAAACAGAAGAACTTGCATAGGCTGCTGTGCCGACGGCAGATGTCGGGTAACCGCGCCTGTACCTGCTCCAAGCTCTGCCAGAGTGTTCACCCGCTCCCACGGAATGGGCGCAAGCAGCGCTTGCGCCAACCTGCGCGAACTGGGAACAATATTCCCTGTCGATAACGGGGCTTGCAGGAATTTATACAGAAACAACAACCGCTCTTTGAGTCCTCTGAACATATGCCGCCTCCTCTCTATGCATCTTTTTATTAAGTATTACCGTTTGAATAGATAACATGTTGTTTTATTAAAAGTTCTCGACTTCTTTGACTTTCCGCTTCTTCCACACGATCTCGTAGAGGACCGGAACCACAATCAGCGTAAGCAAGGTTGAAGTGAACAAACCGCCGATCACTGTCACTGCCAGGCCGCCAGAGATTAGACTCGTGGAGGAACCGGACAATGCCAGCGGTAACAGGGCCAGCATTGTCGCCAGGGCGGTCATCAGGATCGGTCTAAGCCGTGTTTTGCAAGCCTCGACAATAGCTTCGGTGATAGGCTGGCCACTCTTGCGATTTTTCTCCACACGGTCTAGCAGCACTACTGCATTTGTTACAACAATACCGACCAGCATCAGCATGCCTATCATTCCGCTCATGGACAAGGCCTGCCCTGTAACCAGCAATGCCCCCAGAGAACCGACCGGAATGAAGATCAGGGAGGACAGGATAATCAGCGGAGTAACTACGCCGCCGAAGGTGATGCTCATGACCAGAAACACAAGCCCAACCGCTGCCGCCATTGCAATACCAAGGTTCGTAAAGCCCTCCTGCATCATCGCCATACCACCGCCATAACTGACTTCAACGCCATCAGGTAAGGACAGGGCTGCAATATCCTTTTGCACCTCACGGGTGACGACAGAAGTGTTGTCTCCTTTGACGGTCCCTGAAACTTTGGCATAGGTCTTGACATCGTTATGATTGACAGTAACCAGGGCATCACGGACGGAGACATCGGCTACATCGCCTAAAGTACGAATTCCGCCTGCCGTAGGTACCGGAATGCTCTTCAACGCCGCAAGCGAGGTAATCTGCTGGCGATAGGACAGCGTGACCGTCTGTTCCTTGTTGTCCAGCGTATAGCTCCCTGCATGGACAGGCTTGAGTTGCTCTGATACTGCCTGCATAAGCACATAAGGACTGACTTTCTCATCTATTCCTTGTTGATTGAGCGTAAGCTCCCATTTCGGAGTAACCTCGTTCATATTGTTCGTAACATCCTTGAGATTACTGTTTTGCCCCATCAGGTCCTCTACTTGCTTGGAGGCCTTGGACAAATCATCCATATTGTCTGAATACAAGCTGACATCAATATTGTTGCCGCTAGGCAGACCCTGCTGCTCGCCTGCCTTGACTGTCACTGTCGTGCCGGGAATGACATTCTCCACTAGTGCCGGCAGGTCAGCCTTGGCTTTGTCAATGACAGCCTCCATATCAATATCCTTCGAAAATTGCGCTGTCACCGTTGCCCGGTTAGCCGTACTACCTGAGGATCGCATCGGATTACCTGCGGAGCCGCCAACAGCGACCTGGTAATTCGTCACTCCGTTAAGATCTTTGACATAACTCTCTACCTTTTTGCTAACCTGATCGCCTTGCTCTGTGCCACTTCCGGCTGGAAGCGTCAGTTGTATTGAAGCCGTTGGCACAGAATCGGCCGGCAGGAACGCAACGCCCAGCAAAGGAATGGAGCTTAGCGAGCCAGCCAGGAGTACCAGGGAAAGAATCATCACCAGCCACTTGCGTTTCAGTGCAGCATTAATTAGACGCTCGTATACACCCGTAAGTCTGCTTTCGCTCTTATGCGGCTTTACCTTTTTGAAGAAAGAGGCACCGAGTACTGGAATAAGCATCACAGCGACCAGCAGACTCGCCACAATAGAGATCACGACGGCAAGAGAGAACGGACGGAAGAACTCCCCAATCACGCCGTTAACGAAGCCGAGCGGTGCAAATACAACCACTGTGGCTATCGTCGAGGACAGCACTGGGCTGATCACTTCTTTGGTAGCCCGGTAAGTTAAGTCCTTGCTCTTCAATGAAGTGCCTTTCTCTTGACGCCATCTATAAATATTCTCAATGACCACGATACTATCATCGACTATACGTCCTATAGATACGGCAATCCCACCCAGTGTCATAATATTCAAGGTATATCCCATTTGATTCATCACAGCGATCGTGGCGAAAATGGAGATTGGCAGGGACAGGATGGAGATAAGTGTCGCCCGTACATTACGCAGGAACAGGAAGATAATAATGATACAGAACAAGGCCCCGTACAATCCTTCCCGAATCAATGAATTAACCGACTCCTTGATTTCCTCTCCCTGGTTCGAAATCACATGAGCTTCTATATGATCGCTCTTGTAGGAATCCAGCAAGCTTTGAACCGCATCGCCTACATCAGCTGTATTGGCGTCCTGGGTCTTGACTACTTCCAGCACAAAGCTCGGTTCTCCGTTGTAACGTGTAATTTCATCGACTTGCGCAGAACTGGTTACCGTTGCAATATCGGAGAGCTTGATCGCAGCAGGCGTCGTGGCCACCTGGCCACCTCCGGCAACTCCTCTCGGCTGCTGCTGCCCATCTCCGCCATAAGAACCAGGTGCAGCTGCCATGCCTCCGGCTGGGCCGAGCGGCAAATCTTTAATTTGCTGCAGGGTGGTGGCCGAGCCGGAGAGCCGGATCGGAATCGTGGTTTCACCCTCGTTTACATTTCCCAGCGGCAAAGCATAATTTAAGCCCTGAAGGGCTGTCTGGATAGAACTCAGCGAGACACCTAGTCTGGAAGCCTTCTCCTTGTCGACGACAATTTGCAGTTGGTCCGAAGCTGCTCCCTTCAGTGTCACCGAGCTGACCCCTTCAAGCTTCTGCAAAGCCGGAACGACATCGTCCTCAAGCTTCCGGGTTAATTCTTCAGAGTCTTTGCCTTTAGAGAAGATTGCCGCCTGGTAGATTGGCATGGCGCCAGCCGAAAGGCGCTGTACACTCACCTTGGCATTCTCTGGTAGCTTCAATTTTGCCACCGAAGCCTCAATATCTGTGGACAATTTGTCCATATCGGAACCGAATGGAAACTGGATCGAGATACTGGACGCGTTCTCTGTAGAAGTACTAGTCAAGGAATCATACCCGGCAAAGTTCTTCAGGCTGTCCTCAATTGGCTTTGTAACTCCTGTCTCCATTTCCTCTGTGGATGCTCCAGGATTAATTGCCTGGATAAATACCGCAGGGAATTCGATATCCGGGAAAGTCTGTTGCTTGATCTGTGTCGCTGAATATACGCCATAGCCCATAATAAGGGCAAACAAGATCAGCACAGCCACTGAATTTTTTAAACTGATTTTACTCAAAAGGTTCATTCTTCTTCTCCTCCTCTATCTGACCACAGTATAAAGCCCGAATTTGTCCTCAATGTGAACTGAGGATTACAATTCGGGCTTGTAGTAGAATTGGGGGAGTTGAACAGATACAGTCGTTCCTTTTCCCGGTGTACTAGCGACTTCAATTTGACCCTTATGCAGGTCGACAATTCGCTTGACGATGGATAACCCGAGGCCGCTACCGCCAACTTTCCGTTCTCTGGATTTATCCACTTTATAGAAGGGTTTGAAAATATGATGGAGTTCCTCCTCAGGAATCCCTGATCCGGTGTCAGCGATCTCCACCACCACCTGTTCACTACTTAAAGAGACTTTAATGTCAATGGTTCCTCCATTGTTCGTATGTTTGATACTGTTGCTTAGCAAATTACTCCAGATTTGACTCAACCGGTCTTC
This sequence comes from Paenibacillus sp. NPDC057934, assembly GCF_042887565.1. Taxonomy (NCBI): domain Bacteria; kingdom Bacillati; phylum Bacillota; class Bacilli; order Caryophanales; family Paenibacillaceae; genus Paenibacillus; species Paenibacillus sp. NPDC057934. Next base: position 32,678 of record NZ_JBHVPB010000016.1, on the reverse strand, counting down.
ATCCGCTTCGATGGTTACGGGAAGCACATCCAGATTGACCGTCATCTCCTTGGCGGACCACTGAGGTTCCAGAGCAATTACCACTTGACGAAGCTGCTCATCCAGTGAGAACTTTCCCGGGGACAGCTGCATATGCTCGTATTCCAGCGTCGATAACTGCAGTAAATCACCACTCAACCTGGACAGGCGGTCGCTCTCAGCCTCAATGATATCCAGCAGCCGCATACGGGTCTGTTCATCAAGCTGCTTGTATTTAAGCGCCTGCGTGAACCCCTTAATTGATGTCAACGGAGATTGAATTTCATGGGATACATCCGAAACAAATCGCTTGCGGTTTTCTTCGAGCATACCCAATTCTCGGGCCATGACATTAAAGCTTTGGGTCAGTTGGCCGATCTCATCACTGCGCTTGCTGCTGAGACTGACACTGAAATCTCCCCTGGACATTCTCCGGGTCGCACGGGTCAACCGCCGGAGCGGCTGAACAATATACCTGGCCGCAATCAGAATGAACAGACTGCCGAAGCCCAGAATAAAGAGAAGTTGGGTTTTCAAGAACCCCCCGATCATGCCCACCAGTTCATTGACCTCTGGTGTGATGAATAATGCGCCGGGAGAGCCATTCACAGTCAGCGGAAGGCCGACCGTCATACCGCCCTCGCCTTTATTAATTCCACTGCGAAAAACACCCCCATGCAGAACCTCCGGAACATGGGCCGCTTCCAGCTCCAACTGCCGTTGTTGAACTTCATTGCTCACATACAGTATATTCCCCTTGCTGTCGTACATATGTACAGCATATTGCGGGAGGGAGGATATCCCTGTCATCAGGTAATCCAGGTCTCCTCCTCCCTCTGCCTTCTCATAAGCCTTGATCATCATTTTCCCGCTGGATATCATGTGATCCTGTAACGCTTTCTTGATTTGTCCTATATATATGTGATTTATCAATAGCGATGCTGTGAAAATACTCAGGATAACAGCCCCCAAAAAGGTCAGTACCACCCGTACATACAGCGACTTAATCATGCAGAACCTCCAACCGGTAACCTACACCTCGCAGCGTAACAATTCGGAAATCTCCGCTATGCGGCTGGAACCGGTCCCGCAGCCGTTTGATATGTGTATCTACAGTTCGTTCATCTCCAAGATACTCATAGCCCCAAATCTGGCGGATCAGCATATCACGGGTGAAGATTTGACCCGGGTAACTTGCCAGCTTCCACAGGACCTCGAATTCCTTAAGCGGCAACGTAGTCAACTGACCGGTAGCGCCATGCAGGACATGATAACCCCTCTTGTCTAACGTAATGCTACCCAGCTTGATAGTATGGGATGTGGAAATGCCGTATCGCTTCAGCAGCGCCTTAACCCGCATGACCATCTCCATCGGATCAAATGGCTTAACCAGATAATCGTCGGTGCCAAGGCGAAAGCCCTTGATTTTGTCGGCAGGTTCACCTTTAGCTGTGATCATCAGGACCGGTCTGTCCCCAGCCTCCCGGATCCGTCTGCACAGTTCCCATCCATCCATACCGGGCATCATAATATCTATAATTACGAGATCGACATCATGTTTCTCGTAATAGCTCCAGGCGTCCGCGCCATTGCTTGCCTCTATAATTTCCATACCTTCATCCTTCAGAAAAAGGCTAACCAATTCCCGAATATGCGCCTCATCATCCGCCACCATAATTGTTGTCACGCTGTACCACACCTCAGTCAATTGTTTTCCCTGAAAATCATCACTTTAGTATATCGGCCTAATTTGTACTGAAAGTGAACGGAACATTACAACCCAACGCACATTTGGATTTTAAATGGAGTAAGGTCATCATTGTTTCTCCAAGGGCGGCTGCAAGGAAAAGTATCCGCGGATTGTGGAAAAGATACCCGATGGAGGAATCGCCGATTTATTTATCCTGGGATTCTACGGCATGACCACCGAACTCGTTGCGCAGTGCCGCAACCACCTTGCCCGTAAAGGTATCGGTCTCCAGCGAACGGTAACGCATCAAGAGCGACATAGCGATAACCGGTGTAGCAGCCTGAAGATCAAAGGCAGTTTCCAGCGTCCAACGACCTTCACCAGAGGAATGCATCACGCCTTTGATCTCTTCCAGCTTGGCATCCTTGGAGAAGGCGCGTTCCACTAGCTCCATCAACCAAGAACGGATGACGGAGCCATTGTTCCATACCCGAGCCACCTGTTCAAAGTTGAAATCAAATCCGCTTTTCTCCAGAACCTCGAAGCCTTCCCCGATGGCAGCCATCATCCCGTATTCAATCCCGTTATGCACCATCTTCAGAAAATGTCCGCTGCCGGATTTGCCGGCATAAAGGTATCCGTTCTCCACGGAAGTATCCCGGAACAGCGGCTCGACAATTGCCCATGCTTCCGGATCGCCACCAATCATGTAACAGGCGCCGTTTCGCGCACCTTCCATCCCACCCGAGGTACCAGCATCCATGAAGCTGATGCCATGCTGACGCAGGGCCTCATAACGGCTAATGGACTGTTTGTAATGGGAGTTCCCTGCTTCAATGACGATATCACCTTGTGATAACAGCGGAGTCAATTCAGCGATCACATTGTCCACGACCGGATGAGGGACCATGATCCAGAGAATGCGCGGCTGTTGTAGTTTGTCCACAAGCTCTGCCAGACTTGCTGCACCTTCCGCACCATTCTTTATCATCTCTTCCACAGCTGGTGTATTTAGGTCAAACGCTGCTACCTCATGTCCGTGCTCCAGCAGATTCTGTCCAAGGTTGAAACCCATTTTCCCAAGTCCAATTAATCCTACTTTCATCTAAATTCCCTCCTGTGTATGATCATGTATGGTCCAAATACTTCCTTTTAAAGGTGTATAGAAAAAGAACATCCAGAGGCCGAAGCCCCTGGATGCATTTAGAGATTACAGAACACCAGCCGGTACGGATTGAATCTCTTGAGCCTCCGGTTCTTCATTCTCGTCCAGCCACCAGTGGTCATCGCCAAGCAGCTCAGCTGCCGCAGCAGGGCCGTGAGAGCCAGCAGCATAGCTGTGCAGTGGAAGAATTCCTGCTTCCATCGCTTCTTGGATCGGCTGAACCCACTGCCAGGACAATTCCACTTCATCCCAATGGGCAAAGAAGGTCGAGTCGCCGCGCAGCGCGTCGAAGATGAGGTTCTCGTAAGATTCCGGAATTTCCGGGTTACCTAGCTGATAATTGATGCGGACAGGCTCCAGCTTGCCAGTACGAAGCGGATCTTTAGTGTTGAGCTGCAGAGTAATCGCTTCATTCGGACTGATATCAATAATCAACAGGTTAGGGTCAGTGTTCCCTTTATTCAGATTGTTATAATCATTAAGTGGTTCTTTGAATTCAATGACAATTCGCGTGGACTTCTCTTTCATACGCTTCCCGGTCCGAATATAGATCGGAACTTCATTCCACATCGGGTCTTCAATCCAAAGGCGGGCAGCAATGTAGGTCTCGTTCCGCGAGCTGGAGTCGATTCCCGGTTCGTTCAGATAGCCTGGCACGGGGTTGCCCTTGATTTCTCCGGCTGCATATTGTCCCAGCACAACATCACGCGCAAGATCCTCTTTCATCAACGGACGGAGCGACTCCATCACATACCGCTTCTTGTTGCTGACATCTTCTGGCGTACTGCCTTTAGGAAGCTGCATGGCTGTCATCATCAACAGCTGGAGCATGTGATTCTGGAACATATCCCGTAGCGCGCCTGATTTGTCGTAATAACCAGCCCGTTCTTCTACCCCAACCGTTTCGCTCGCTGTAATTTGCACATTAGCGATATAACGGTTTTTCCAAAGAGCTCTCAGCACTGGGTTCGAATATTTAAGCACTTCCAGATTCTGCACCATCGGCTTGCCCAGGAAGTGGTCAATACGGAAGATTTCTTCTTCTTTAAAAGCAGCCGAAAGGCTCTCATTCAGCACTCTCGCCGATGCCAAATCCGTACCGAACGGTTTCTCAATCACCAGGCGCTTCCAACCCTCTGTCGAGCCAAGACCGCTGGAATTGATGTTCGCGGCAATTTCACCGAAGAATTCAGGACCAACGGACAGGTAGAACATGCGGTTCTCAGGAATCCCTAGCGCCTCCTCCCGAGCCTTGACATGTCCCAGCAGCTTCACATAGTCTTCCGGACGGCCCACGTCCAGCACCGTATATTCAAAGGCCTGGATGAATGTCCGCAGCTTTTCGGAATCTTCCGCCGGTTTTCTGGAGAAGGTTTGAAGGGAATTCAATACCTGCGCCTGAAACGCTTCATTTGACAGTTCCCGTCTGCCGAGTCCGATTACGGATAAAGGTGTCGATATTTTACCATCTAAGAACAGGTTATATAAAGCGGGATAAATTTTCCGTTTTGCCAAGTCTCCGGTAGCGCCAAATAGCACAAAAGTTGATGATTCCACTTTAATTCCTCCTGTTGTTAATATATATTTATGAGGTTACTATTAATTACTTCTTAACTTTTATATCACACATCATACGACGATAATGTCCATTCGTCAACATCATTTCGACATTTACAGAAGTTATTCATTTCACTATACTATGTTATAGTAAGAAAGATATTAATAATAACCATTAAAAGGATGAAGCCAACTAATGAAAGAGCCTCCCAAGCCATTACACACCAAAGTCGAAAGTGCTTACCATATCATCGGGAAAAAATGGGTGAATCTGATCGTCCATGTACTTATGGAAGGACCGAAACGGTTCAACGAGTTGAACGCCATTATCCCTGTCCTCAGCAAACGCATGCTGAATGAACGACTGAAGGAGCTTGAAGAATCCGGCATTCTGAAGCGCCATGTCATCCCGGAGCGACCTGTCCGCACGGAATATACTTTGACAGAACAGGGAAGAGAACTTGGAACCGCCTTATTCCACGTAGAAGCCTGGGGGATGAAATGGCTGTAAAAGCCTATTTAACAAGTTCCACAAAAACAGCGGACACCGTGTTAGCCAATTGCTGCGGGACCACTCCTATCTGTGTACCCACTCTTCCGGCACTGACCGCCATCGTCTCCACCGTTTCAGCACTTACATCTATAAAGGTGGGGTAGAGCTTCTTCATGCCGACCGGCGAGCAACCGCCGCGGATATAGCCTGTCCACTTTAGCAAATCCTTCATTGGCAGCATTTCGATCTTTTTCTCCCCGGCAGCTTTGGCAGCCTTCTTCAAGTCCAATTCCTCGCCCACAGGGATCACGAACACATACAGATGAGGTCCGCTATGCGATACCAGGGTCTTAAAGACCTGCTCCGCAGGCTGACCGATCTTCTCCGCTACTGCCGTACCGTGGATCTGCCCATCCTCAGGATCATAAGTAAACACCTCATACGAAATCTTCTGCGCGTCGAGGATTCGCATGGCATTAGTTTTACCCGCTTGCATCATCATCAACCTTTCCTTCTGTTACCTTACATCTTACCGCCTGCACCTGTGATCCATCAAGGTTCGAAGCCTTCCTGGCTTACATATAGCCCATTCTCGGAAAATACCGACTTCATCCGCTCATACACAATGCGCCAGGCAGACGGGTCGTACCACTCCTGCAGCTTCGATTCTTCATATAAGGAGTAAATCCCCAGATTCCGTGTACGTTTTCCCCCACTGCCGTCTCCCATAAAATAATCATCCACACACACCCGATCCACCACTTCTTTCAGCTTTTCCGGGAATGCGGGACTACTCGGAAGCACCGGAGCAATTGCGACTTGTGTGGGAATGCCTGCCTCCTTGAGCAACTCCAACGTCTTAAGCCGAGCACCAATCGGTGGTGCTGCCGGTGTAAACCGCTTACGAATCACATCCAAATCGGTCTCCACCGTCATGCTTACTCTAACGTGATCCCCCAGTTCCTTTAGCAAATCCATATCCCGCCGCACAAGCGGACTCCGTGTCTGCAGTAGCAGAAAGTCTGGCTGTTCCTGCACCATAACCTCAAGTAGCGACCGTGTGACCTGTTCTTTGTATTCAACTGGCTGATAAGGATCTGTACTGGAGGACATGAAAATAGTGACGGGTCCCTTCGCCTTTGCTCGGAGCAGTTCCTTGCGTAAAAGCTCCGCGGCTCCCTGCTTGATGTCCACCCAGGTGCCCCAGTCTTCCTTACGGAAGATCGAGACCGGCATTTGGCGCACATAACAATATGAGCAAGCAAAAGAACAACCCGTGTATGGATTCAAGGAATGGCTATAACCCGACAGAAAGCCCGTTCCTTTATTCAGCAGCGTCTTAGGCTGCTTGTACAAAAGCTCCGTAGCCATCCTGTTCACCTCGCATTTTATACATATATTCGATTATTCGACACGAAAAAAATATCACATGGCAGTAAAGAACCCCAATCGCAGAATTGGGGTTCGAGTCATGAGTATTAGTCCCTGGGATAATTGATTTGCATAATATCCATAAAAGGCACTTTTATAAGAGTCTCATGATAGCTGAGATGCACTTTACCAGTTCGAGAGTCCATGTCTACAATAACACCACGTACCTGCTCTTCCTGCCCCCATACGGTCAAAAGAATTTCTGATTCTTCCATTTTGGCTTCTGCCAGCTGATTGCCGAGCTCCTCCAGCACGAACTCGTCCCTCGTTGGCCGTTTTGCTACCTTTGCTTTTGCCACGCTGTTCCTCCAATAAGTTAAGTTTATTTCCATGTGTTATGCCGTATAAATGGATATCGTTTGTACTCGCCCTTGTATATCATCGAGATAATTTTAGCGAGTACTCTAAGGTGATGAAAAGAGAACTCGTAATTTTTTGGTGATTACTAGAAGTAATTCACACAATCACAACCTTTTTAGTGCTTACTACTATTATATAGGTTAAAGCCTTGGCATCCTCCCGTCAACCTTAGGGTCTTTCGCTTCAAAACTGCCTCATTATATAGACCTGACTGAACTTAGAGAGTATATTAATCAATTTTATTAGTAACGTAGGAGAAGTGGGTGATAAGTCATATTGAGGCTTAAAAGAGGTTCAAGATCAAATATACTAATACTTCTTTACGCAATAAACCTATTATTTAAATGCTTTATAAAGAAATAACAGTTAATAACTGAGCATTTTCATTAGGTAAAACTAAAAGGCGTGAGTCCAGTACAGTACCGAACTCACGCCCAGCTAAAGATTACCTTTACTCTGATTTTTCTTGATATAAGAATTCATTATCTCATAGCTAGATTGATAAAACACATACTTATTCTGATAAAAGCTTATAGAACCCCGGTTAGTTCCCCACGCAATAGCATTCTCTTTTTCGACCACGGGTTTTCCGTATTTTTTGGTTAATTCATTGATCATTTGTTTCGCTTCTTCTGCGTCTAATTCACTAAATGTATACTTTGCACTTTCTAGGCGGTATTCGTCTAACGGTAAAAAATCTGGAAGCATATTAAACTCAGCTTCGTATTTTTCTTCTAATTTGGAGATTTCTTCAATTGGAATAGTTTTTCTTTGATATTTATTCAATAACTCTTTCATTTCAGGAAATATAGTCAAGAACTGTATCATTTGAGGCTTATCTAATTGATTTACAAAACTATAATTAGCTTCTGCTTTCTTTCCGGAAACAATGATGCCTTTATATGTGACTGTCGTATTATTACCATCCACTTCAACTTTGGGATTCTCATTTCCCTTTTTCTTTTCTCCAGCTATCACTTTATCTAAAGTTGATCCCCATGATGCTTCACGAAAATCTTTCGGAGTGCCCTTTGAACACCCGGCGAAGACAAATACCATGATTACACTAAAAAGACACACTATCACTTTTTTCAAATCCCATCCCCATCTCATTTATTTGTAATTTATCCTCTAGTTAACAAACACACTAGAAGTATAATTGATATGGGACATTGTGTAAATTATTTCTATGTTACTTGGTAAGAGAAACTTTCCCCTGCTCCAGTTCTAGCAACCGCTTCTTCATCTCCAGTCCACCCCGGAAGCCGGTGAGACTACCATTCTTGCCGATCACCCGGTGGCACGGTACTGTAATCAGTACCGGGTTGGCCCCAATCGCAGTCCCCACTGCACGTACTGCGGACGGACGGCCGATATGCTCAGCAATATCCGAATAGGACCAGGTACTTCCATAAGGTATTTCGCATAGTGCACGCCATACATCGAGCTGAAAGGGAGTGCCAATCAGATCCTGTGGAGAGACAAAGTCCTGCCGCTGCCCGTCCAGATATTCTTTTATCTCGGTTGCATATTGCCGCATCCGAGCCTCATCCTCTATGAGCGGACTGCCCGGAAACCGGCGTGCGGCCCATGTGCTCGTCTCACTGAATGGCTTCCCCTGGGAGCCCATATAACAGAGTCCCTTCTCTGTAGCAGCGATATAAAAATGCCATTCTTTATAATCCAGCAACGTCCAATAGATAACTGGACAAGTCTCTTTACTCATATGTGGATGCCTCCTTGGTTGATATATACTCTTCCCCAGCTTGTGTCTCTGACTTGTAAAGCTGGCGAAATTGAGAGGGCGTGTAGCCCGTTTTTCTCTTGAACAGGGTTATAAAATAAGAGGTGTTGGGTAGACCAACGCTCAGCCCGATCTCAGCTACCCCTTGCTCCGTATGAAGTAGATATTGCTTGGCCTTAGCCACCCTCTGTTGCTGGAGATAATCCACCGGGGTGGTACCCGTGACCTTCTTGAACGTCCGGTGCAAATGATAGGGACTGCCATGGCATACCTCGGCCAGATGCCCAAGAGTTACAGGTTCAGCTAGGTGATTATCCATATATCGGGTCATAAGTTCAACCCATTCTGCATCCGGCAGCCGCTCCCCGGTGGGCTTACAACGTTTGCAGGGGCGGAATCCGGCAGCCAGCGCCTGCCCCGCTACCGCGAAGACAGCGACATTCTCACGCTTCGGGGCTTTCGATTTGCAGGATGGACGACAAAAGATGCCCGTGGTGCGCACAGCATAGAAGAAAGTGCCATCGCACGCTGAGTTATTAGACAGAATGGCTTGCCATTTCTCTTCCGTCAATAGCTCATCCATTTTGTGCTCGGTCTGGCTATCGGCTGGGCTCTCCATTTTACGCATGGTTCCGCTCACAGCTTTGCTCACCCTCTCATTCTCGGTCCCTCTCTCAGTCTTGCTCTTCACTTTACCCTCAGTTCTGCTATTGATGCCGCTCTTCATTCCACTCACCTCTATTGACAGTATACCCCTATCCAGACCTGTCTGTACGCATTTTGGAATACAATAGCAAGATAGTGAAACTCCTGCCGGAGCAAAAAAGAGGTGCCTCCATAGTCATGAACATGACCACTTGGACACCTCACATATAACCTAACTCTTATTCCTCCGCTTGCTTACCGCCTAACTGCCGATGTGCCTGTAGGCTTCCACAATCGCTTGCGCCCTGTTTGATGGGTTCTCACGGTAAGGGGCATCAGGAAGATGCTGTTATCGACACCGAGTGCAACAAACATAATGAAGCCGAAGAACGGCACGTACCAGCCGCCCCTCTTCTCTACGCTCATGGAATTCCCTATTAAACTTGCGCTACTATAACAGCCTACGGCTAATCCCTCTCTATGTCGCCCAGTCGTCCTGCGGGGCCAACATATACACCTCGTTCTCCCGGGTCATGAATCCGTGCACAATAAATTCCCTGCGGATCGTGGCAAAATCCTCATGAAAGCCTTTGATAAACATATTTATTTCCTTCTCGGGATATGGACGTCCCGGCTCCAGCTTGAAAATCAGGTACTCCAGGATAATAAGCTTCTTCTTGCGCTGTACAGGAATGCTCTGTAACCGTCCATCGGCTGTGGAGAAGTTGCGTATAACGGACGCTTTAAATGCTTGATCTTGATCGCTCATGTGGAATGCTCCTTTCTTGCGATTGTATACCCGCAAATTAGTCAATTATCTAATTAGATACTAATTAAATATCATTTTCTTGTCAACAATCCCCATTTGGAGTAACCCCCCCCTTTTTTCGAGTGGCACATCTCAAGGCCGTACATGACATTATTTCAAAATCCGAATATAAGGATCAACCTCCTCAGTCTATCGCCGTTTAACGCTTATATGGTACATTCTCTCCACCGTTCAGTGGTGATCGCCTGATGATGAAGATGCAGTAGAAATTCATTTACATTGTGTCTGACTTGATCATATAAATGAGAGGGTTCAATTTTGGTGCAAAATTATGAATAACAATTAAAATGACGTGCCTTTTGGCACGCCATTCGATATCATCCTAATAGCTTATTTAATTGAGCATGATACTCTGATTGGTTGAACCTCATACTCGGTATTTTTCCAAGCCATTCAACACTTGTTCCTATGCATTCATAACTATCAATCATGTCTTTTCTTGTACTCCGGTCACGACCAATCCTATTCCATTTAACTGTCATATCATCCATTCTCACTACTTCAGCAATGATTAATGTACAAGATAAGTCACAATCATCCGGACACATCAATATCGGGAGCATCTCAACCTGTTGCATTGAATGATAACGACTCAATAAAAATGACCGCTCTCTAGGTTCATCTACCCAATCTAATATAGTGGGAATCAACCCTTGAAACTCATCTTCTGGGTAGCTTGTGTGCAGTAAAATATCTAGTGGAATATTATCAATTACGATACAAAAGTGTTCGTCTTCGCAGTACAGACTTTTCATTTTTCTAACTTCGATACTGTTTAGCAAGTCAATTCCTCATTTCGGTAGTAAGCTTTACATGTTTGAGGTTTACTTTTGCGTAATCTTTTACTTACTTTAGATATAAGGGGCGTAATCCTGCTCATATGAGATCTGAGCTTCTTCGTAAGTCGGAACTTCCAGCCACACTATCGCCTGTATTTCCATACTTAAAAAATATTTAGCGAGGATTTTGACGCTTTTCTCGATCTCGGAAACATCCCAGTGCTTTGATAATTTTGACCACATATAGATATAAACCGGCTTATGTCCCTTGTGATTAGTTGGAGCGAAGTGATCCACTTGATCTGTCAGATCCTCCTCGTCCCTTGGATAAATATAACTATAAGCTATGGTATGATCACCTTGAATGAACTGATTAATTTCATCGTAAAACTCTTTATTACCTTCATCCGACAGATCAAGTTCATTTTGCACTCCCAGAAGACCAGCCTCGGTTGAGAGATCAAAATAGCCTAAAAAATCATTTTTGTTCTCATCCCTAAACAGGGTAATTTCGTCATTATTGCTTTTTCCACAAAAACCATAAACATCATACCAAAATAACCAATGCCGAACATGGATATATATAGTACTCATAATTCTCCCTAATCATTAACTTAGTTATGATTACAACCGCGGGTCAATCTCCCGCTCCTTAGCCACTTTAAACAGAAAATTTCCAGCAATCTCATTGTATCCTTCATGCTCAGGGCTGATCTCATCAAACGGGATTGCCAGCAGATTTCTTCCCAGTTTGTACTCATTATAGGAAGTATGTAGCTTCCGGGCAATCAATAAAATCAAAAATATTCCACCTATTAACATCTGTACCTTATAATTAAGAAAAGAAAGGCTAAGAATAAGGCCGCATAATCAGTAAAAACTCTTAAAAGTCGTTTGGAAAAATTCCTATACGGAGTGTGTAAAATGAACTTAAAAGAAAAATTGATGCTAATAAAAGAAAATGCTTACCAAGCACCTCCCGATACATTCCAGTTGGTACAAGAAATGATACATAACATCGGTGCTTTGGATGCTGAGCTACGTGATGGACTAATTTATACAACCTTATCACATTGGATTCCAAGTAATGCTTTAACTGCGAACGAACTAGAACAAATTCTCCCCATTGTTTTGGATAACAACCATTTGCTGTTTAAGCTTGGTGACACATATACAGACTCTGTTTTTACTCGATCTTTCTCTATGCTTGTCATACCGCTCTTCCTCATACGGCATAGAGAATCACCATTTCTCTCAAGAGAGCAAATTCATCAGATAAAAGAGAAAGTATTTTACAATGTACAAGAAGAGCGGGATTACCGAGGGTATGACCAAGAAAAAGGCCGGGCTCATGCCATGGCCCATGCAGCAGATGCTTTAGACGATCTGGCTCAGTGTTCTGAACTGGATAAAAATGACCTCCTAACCATCCTCGATTTGGTTTACGACAAGATAACCATAACCGATCGGATTTACTCTGATGGGGAGGATAAGAGAATGGTAAATTCCATTATTAGTATTTTAAATAGAAAATTGCTTAGTCAGACTGAGGTGGAGCAATGGATTCAACGTTTTGGTGATGTGAAGAACAACTCGGAATTTCTTTCTACCTCTAAGCAAAAAAATAATATAAAGAACTTTTTGGAAAGTTTATACTTTCGAGTTAAATCTCACAAAGCAGATGCCGATCTCTGCCCAACGATTGAGCATACATTATATAAAGTAGAACAAGTAGGCTATTCCTAATCATGAAAAAAGCGAGGGAAAAAGCACCCTCACTTTTCACAGTAAATTTAATTTTCTTAATCAGAAGTCTGATAGAGTGATCTATGTTAAATCATATCCTCCGGTTTGACCATGCTGTCAAACTGCTCTTCGGTCAGCAGATTCAGTTGCACGGCGGCTTCCTTAAGGGTAAGCCCTTCTTTGTGCGCAAGCTTGGCGATCTTAGCCGCATTCTCATAGCCGATATGCGGATTCAGTGCGGTGACCAGCATCAGGGAATGATGCAGATTCCGTTCAATCGTGATCACATTAGGTTCGATTCCGCGCGCACAATGCTCGTCAAACGAAATCATCGTGTCGGCGAGAAGCTGGCACGATTGCAGGAAGCTGTGAATGATAACCGGCTTGAACACATTCAGCTGGAAATTCCCCTGACTGGAAGCCATACCAATGGTCACATCGTTGCCGAATACCTGACACACCACCATCGTCATCGCTTCACTCTGTGTCGGGTTGACCTTACCCGGCATAATGGAGCTGCCCGGCTCATTCTCCGGGATGCTGATCTCGCCGATGCCGCTGCGCGGGCCGCTCGCCAGCCAGCGGACATCGTTGGCGATCTTCATAAGATCGCCGGACAACGCCTTCAATGCGCCATGCACATGCACGAGTTGATCGTGGCTCGTCAGTGCATGGAACTTGTTGGCGGCGGAAGTAAATTCGCCGGACAGCTCTGCGGCAATCCCTGCCGCTGCCCTGTCACCAAACTCTGGGTGGGCATTGATGCCTGTGCCCACTGCGGTTCCGCCGATCGCCAGCTCCAGCAGCGACTTCGAGCTGACTTCAATGAACTGCTCGCACTTCTCGAGCATAGCCACCCAGGCGCTGATTTCTTGACCAAGGGTGATGGGGGTTGCATCCTGCAGATGAGTCCGCCCGATCTTGATAAGGTCTTTGAACGATTCCGCTTTTCCATTTAACGTAGCCGCTAGCTGCCGGATCGCAGGAAGCACCTGCCGCTCTACGGCAAGATATGCGGCAATGTGCATCGCTGTAGGGAAAGTATCATTGGAACTTTGGCTTTTGTTCACATCATCATTGGGATGAATCAAGACCGAAGCCCCGCTGGACATCAGAATTTCATTCCCCCGGCGGGCGATAACCTCATTAACGTTCATATTAGTCTGAGTACCGCTGCCCGTCTGCCACACCGCAAGTGGAAAATGTTCGTCAAAGTTGCCGGCCAGAATCTCGTCCGCCGCCTGTACAATCGCTTGCGTCTTGGTAGTGTCCAACACGCCAAGCTCCGCGTTGGCCTGTGCCGCCGCTTTCTTGATCAGCGCCAGTGCATAGATTAGGGCGCGGGGCATTTTTTCGCTACCGATTTTAAAATTCTGTAGGCTGCGCTGTGTCTGAGCACCCCAGTATTTATCTGCTGGTACCTGCACTTCTCCAAGTGTATCCCTTTCTGTACGATAATCCATGCCGTCACCTCTTTTTTAGAATAGAAACCTGTGCATCAAGATCGCTGCTGGGCCCCCCATTCGCACATTGCTGTAACAATCGGGATCAGACTCTCACCTTTGCGGGTGAGGGAGTATTCCACCTTGGGCGGAATCTGCGGGTATTCCACACGGGCAATGATCTCCTCTGCCTCCAGCTCATCGAGTTGGGTACTGAGCATTTTGTGAGTAATCCCGTCTATATTTTTCATGAGAACACCATACCTCACCGTACCACTGCAAGACAGCAGATAGATGTTCTTCATCTTCCACTTGCCGCTTATAATACCAAGCGTATACTCGAACGGCTCCTTGTTGCTCACATAACACAACTTCTCTGGCATACTCTTCACTTTCCTTCAGGTGAGTATCTTACTTAAAAGTACACTCTGTTCAATCTCTACAGGCTCATTATAATGAGAGGCGAGCCGTAAACTCAAATCTGGTCGGCAAAGGATGAAGAAATCATGATGATTGACGGTCATTCCCATGTTATTTTACCTGTAGAGTCTCATATTGAGTGGATGAATCAGGCAGGCGTTGATAAAACCATTCTGTTCTCCACCCTGATTCATCCTGAGAAAGCGAATAACGCCGCAGACATCAAGAAAGAGATGCTTGTATTAGATGAAATTCTGTCCGGCCGCAGAAATACGTTAATTGACGCCAGGCATCAGGCTATACAGGAGTTACACCAGGTCGTTTCGCAGCATCCCTCCCGGTTCATTGGCTTTGCTTCTATTCCAGTAGGCTTAAGCCTGGAGGACACGCTACAGCATATAGAAAAGATTACGATCCCTGAATGCTGCGCCGGATTTGGAGAATTCACACTGCCCAGCGGCGGGATCGGTGCATTAACTTCTGTGTTCGAAGCTTCCAGACACCTTGGAGGTCTGCCGATCTGGATTCACGCTTTTCACCCGCTGGTACGATCAGACATCCGCGAGATTGCCGAGCTGGCGCGCCGGTATCATGATGTTCCGGTGATTATCGGGCATCTGGGCGGTGTCCACTGGTTGCACACGATCGAGCTTGTGCGAGAGATTCCCAACTTGTACCTTGACACCTCCGCGTACTACTCAACACTCATCCTCAAGACCGCTGTCAACGAGCTGCCAAATAAATGCCTTTTCGGGGTCGATCTGCCTTATGGTGACTTACAACTGTCCATAGACGCGATGAGGAAAGTCGCCAAGGACCGCCATATAGCTGAAGCTGTCATGGGCGGAAATATAGCTACGCTGCTCCGACTTTAATACCCCATAACGCCGAAAAAGCGAAAGAGGAACGTTTGCCGCCTCGATGTTCCGCTGCGCTGCTGTCCGTACTTTCGCTTTTCGGCAAATTCTACTCTCTATGCAGCAGCGATGCTCCCGCAATTCCCGGATGGGTCATTTCATAAGGATCAAGGATCATGTTCAGCTCTTCTTCAGTCAGTACATTGTACTTAAGACACAGTTCCCGTACAGATTCCCCGGTCAAGATGGCCTCACGTGCAATTCGGGAGACGACCTCATAACCCAGGTGCGGATTGACGGCGGTGATAATGCCGACACTGCGCTCCACTTCCTGCTCCAGCTTCTCCTTGTTCGCTTCAATTCCAGCCAGACAATAATCCGTGAAGACCCGGAACGAGTTGTTCATAATGCTAATGGACTGGATCAGGTTGAAGACCAACACGGGCTCCATAACGTTCAGCTCCAATTGTCCCGCTTGGGAGGCCAGACAAATCGTGTGATCGTTTCCAATAACCTGGAAGGCGACCTGATTGATAACCTCTGCCATAACCGGATTGACCTTGCCCGGCATGATCGAGGAGCCGGGCTGACGAGCTGGAAGCGAGATTTCGTTGAATCCGGAACGCGGACCAGAGGCCATCAGCCGCAGATCATTGGCGATTTTGGACATGTTCATCATGCACACCTTCAGTGTCGCCGACACTTCTGTGTATGCATCTGTATTCTGGGTGGCATCCACCAGATGGTCTGCAGTCACAAGCGGGAAGCCGCTGATCTCGGCCAAATGACGGACCACCTGCACGATATAATCAGGATCGGCATTCAGCCCGGTGCCCACCGCTGTTGCCCCCATGTTCACTTCATATAAATGATGCCGGGAATGCTCGATGCGCTTGATGTCGCGCTCCAGCACTCTGCTGTAGGCTTCGAATTCCTGGCCGAGACGGATCGGTACAGCATCCTGGAGATGTGTACGACCCATTTTGATCACCGGATCGAACTCCTGGGCTTTCTGCAGAAATACTTCATGCATACTCCGCATGGTGGCCAGCAGTTGTTCCAGCAGTGACAGTGTGGCAATATGTATCGCCGTAGGGAAGGCGTCATTCGTAGACTGAGCCATGTTAACATGGGAGTTCGGGCTGAGCTGCAGATAATCACCCTTCTCCTTGCCCAGCAGCTCCAGAGCACGGTTAGCGATCACCTCGTTGGCATTCATGTTCAATGAAGTACCCGCGCCTCCCTGAATAGGGTCCACAATAAATTGGTCATGCCAACCGCCATCAATGATCTCCCCTGCGGCTTGTACAATCACTTCTCCGAGTCCTTTGTACAGTCGGCCCACTTCCATATTGGCCAGTGCTGCGGCTTTCTTCACGATCCCCATCGCTTTGATTAATTCACCATGCACCCGATAGCCGGTAATCGGAAAATTCTCGACCGCACGCAGCGTCTGAATACCGTAATAGGCGTGCTTTTCTACCTGTTTACTGCCCAGAAAGTCTTTTTCCACGCGAAATTCAGTCTCTGACACCGTTCATTCCTCCGCATTCGTTTTCTTTATAGTTTAGGCCATAGTCCAAGGCGACAGTTCATCCTATATTTCCCTATTGCCTACTAGGATAATACCTTTTATTTTAAGTATTGTCTCCACCTATATACAATAAAGATTATGAAAATTGGAATGCTGCGAGGAAAAAGTGTGCCTAAGGAGAGCTTCTTTTACGGTACAAGTGCGTCAAGCCCCATAAACATCAAATAGTGAATGAAAGGGATCTCGCCCCTCGGCTGTTCTATCAGCTGTGTTATTTCCTTTGTCGCCCTTAGCGACAAGTGGCATCTGCCGCTGATGCATCTTGATCGGTATCGCCGCCAGCCCCAGTACCGAACCACACAGTACGATCAAGAGCACTATTCCTGTTAGTATCCACATCGTCGTTCCCTCCATAATTTTCAATCTGGCTTTCTCAGCCTAAAAGACATTCGCTTTCAAAACACTCTATTCAGCCAGATCACCAGGGGGACAATCCCAGCAATCGTTCACCCAGTTCGTTAAGAACTACCCTTCCGTGTTGTCCTGATTGATCAATCTCTTTCCAAAACAGAATCCGCCCGCGCCTGCTATCCTCATCACTATCATGCAATGGAACCATGTTCACTGGAACCATGGTCACTGGCAGCAGATCCGCAGTCTGACTAACCAATTCCAGCTTCTCACTGGCATATATCAGTAAATCCCCCACCTCCAAAGCTATTTCAAGCCTTCTGCCAGAGTGGTCAGCATAATAAAACTTCAACTGCTGGGCGTTCAAAGAAATACAACCCTCTATTTTCGGACTCTGCACGGAACATCGCTGTGCCTCTCCCCCCCTAATTCTCAACCCTTCGAGATTCAACCATAATCCCGGCTGCTTCCACAGTCCGGAAAAAGCTTCATATACCCTGTAACGCAGCAGAATATCCCACATGTACGGATGAGATCGAATTGCTGATAGATCCTTATTCCATAAGGCCGTTTGTCTGTCAGCTTCAGTTGGCATCAAGGAAAGAAGACGCAGAATATAAAATTTCGGGACGGCCCGCCGCAGCAGAAAATATCCATGCTCTCGCCAACAATGCCAATCCTCTTCCGTCCACCCCGATTGCTCCTCTCCGTTATCGTTGCAGTTGTGTGATAGCATATATTCCAGGACCTCCTTTATCTTCATCCATATACAACTACTGACCATGCTGCATTCAAAAGGACTCTAAATAATCTTGTAATGGCAGTTCATTATAATCATCTTTAGAATATATAAAGTAACTTTATAAAGACATTTTAATAACTATGCGTTAAAAATAACAGCGCTACGAAAGATTGTCAATAGTTCTTCCCCTATCCCATTGTCCAACATCAAACAAATGAACCTAAAAGGTATTATTACTTGATAAATGAACGTAAATGGAGTAATTTGAACATATAGAAACCAATTTTTATTCAAAAGGAGAATGATCACACCATGGAAAGACGTTACGCATCCCATCCTCAGGAAGTTAAACAGTTCGATACTGAACGCCTGCGCAAAGAATTCCACATTCCGGTTCTCTTCGTTCCCGATGAGCTAAAGCTGGTGCTGACCCATGAGGATCGCATGATCATTGGCGGCGCGCAACCAGTGACCCAAGAAGTGCAACTGACAACAGATTTAAAGGAGCTTGGTGTCGGATATTTCCTGGAACGCCGTGAGCTTGGTGTAATTAATGTCGGGGGAGCAGGGACGGTGACCGTAGACGGAACCTCCTATGATCTGGGCACAAAGGAGTGTCTGTACGTAGGCCAGGGCTCTAAAGAGGTTAGCTTCAAAAGCAACGACAGCGCCCAGCCGGCCAAGTTCTATCTGAACTCCGCTCCGGCCCATCAATCCTACCCCACTGCCAAGACCACTCTGGCGGAGGCCGACTCCAGCGCTCTGGGGGATATCAAGAATTCCAACGAACGCACCATTTATCGCTTCATTCACACCAATGGTGTTCAAAGTGCGCAACTGGTCATGGGCATGACCGAACTCAAGCCCGGAAATATGTGGAACACGATGCCTGCCCATATTCATCCACGCCGGATGGAGGCTTATTTCTATTTTGGACTCCCGGAAGACGCAGCGGTGTTCCACCTCATGGGTGAGCCAGACGAAACCCGTCATATTGTTATGAGCAACGAGCAAGCGGTCATCTCTCCAAGCTGGTCGATCCACAGCGGCGTTGGCACAAGCAATTATACTTTTATCTGGAGCATGGCCGGAGATAATAAAAGATATGATGATATGGACCCCGTATCCATAAAAGAATTACAATAGAATCACTACATTTACGGAAAGCTGAGGCACTAGGATGAACCCGATACGACGGCATGAGATGATTATGGAGGTTCTGCTGAACCAAAAGGATGTAACCGTCAATGAACTGAGTGACAAGCTCCAGGTCACAGGTAAAACGATACGTGAGGACCTAACCCGATTGGAGGAGCAAGGGCTGATTGTCCGTGTGCACGGTGGTGCCGTGCTGGCACAGAGCGATCAGTTCGGTATTCTGCCGTCCCGTGAGCCGCTCGACAAATACGCCGAGGAGAAAAGCGAGATCGCGCAGCGTGCACTGGCCCACATCGAAGAGGATGATATCATCGCGCTGGACGGAGGCAGCACAACGCTTGAGATCGCCCGGCGGCTCGACAATCGACCATTGACCGTCATCACCAATGATGTGCATATCATCGGCGAACTGGCTCCCAAGGAGCACATCCGTCTCGTCGTTCCCGGAGGGTACCGTGTCCGCAATATGCTGGCTGGTCCGGAAGCCGTCGCCTATGTGCAGAAGCTGAATATTCAAAAAGCCTTTCTCTCGGCAACCGCCGTTCATCTCGAACACGGTCTGTCGATCTATACCGGAGATTTAATCGAATTCAAACAAGCCCTGGTCGCTACAGCCCGTCAAGTAATCGCGGTGGTTGACCATCACAAATTCGGCAACACCGCACTCCGTACGTTCGCCTCACTGGAGGAAGTAGATCTCATACTTACTGATAGTGGCCTCCCTAAGGAGTCTGCACAGCAGTTTCGGAGCGCCGGGGTCTCCCTGGAGTGCGGATCACAGAATTAATACCTAGGTATTAACTACCTTCAGAGGCTTAAAAGGAGTGTAATCCATATGTCATCCTTATTCAGCTTATCCGGCAAAACAGCTCTCGTTACGGGAGGAGCCCGTGGACTCGGTCAAGGCATCGCGCTCGGCTTAGCCGAAGCAGGCGCGGATATCGTCTCGGTCTCATTCAATTCTAGTGACCATACACTGGAAGCTGCCGCAGCCCACGGTGTTAAGACGCTGGGAATCGAGGCCGACCTTAGTCAGCACAGTGAGCTTCAAGCTATTTTTGACGAAGCCCTGACCCTTACCGGGCATGTCGATATTCTCGTCAATAATGCAGGGATCATCCGCCGGGCTCCCGCGGAGCAGCACAGTAAACAAGACTGGTTCGATGTTATCGACCTGAACTTGCATACGGTCTTTCTGCTCTCGCAAATTGCCGGCCGTCACTTCCTGGAACGTAAATCCGGCAAAATCATTAATATCTGCTCCATGCTCTCCTACCAAGGCGGCATCACTGTTCCGGGCTATACCGCCAGCAAGCATGGCGTCGCCGGTCTGACCAAGGCGTTGGCCAATGAATGGGCACGTCATGGGATCAACATCAACGCTATCGCCCCGGGCTACATGGCTACAGACAATACTGCGCCAATTCGGGCCGACGAGAAACGGGCTGAATCCATTCTGGAACGCATCCCTGCAGGGCGCTGGGGATCGCCGGACGATATTAAAGGTCCGGCTGTCTTCCTGGCCTCGGCCGCTTCCGACTATATGAACGGCCATGTTTTGGCCGTTGACGGCGGCTGGCTGGCCAGATAGCTGCACAACTCAAAGGGAGGTCCCCTGCCATCTGCGGCAAGGGACCTCCCTTTTTTCAAAAAAACTTATTTCTGTGCTTACAATATCACCCGTAGTATTTCCCTTCCTATTTCTGCGCTACCATTATCACCTACAGGAAACTTACTTTACACTCATATAGCGTTCGTAAGCGTCTGTCCGGATTTTAATCAATTGCTCTAGGCCCATGTCGCCCAGCTTCTTGATGTAAATATCCCAGGTGTCGTCGATTCCGCCTTTGATCACCCACTGAGCGCGCATGGTGGACACGTAGCTGTCAATATCGGTCGTGAGCGTCGGCAACTCTTTGAACTCTTCTGCGGTGTACATTACGTTCGGGAACGGCGTCGTCACGAATTTGTTGCCAAGCTTGTCGAGTTCCTGCTTCAATCCATCCCCAGTTTCGGGATTCAAGACGATGTCCTTCTCGAACGAAGGGCTTACATATTTGGGACCGAAATCACGCAGCGATTGCTCCCAATACCAGGCATCGGCGCTGGTACCAGCCGGCGGGTCCATCAGGGTATACGTGCCATCGTCATTCTTCTTGATCACGGTACCGATTGCGCCCCAGAAATTCTGGATGCTGGCTTCATTCGTATAGAACTGGTCCGCCCAACGAGCGGCGATCTCCGGATTTTTGCAAGATGTTGTAATCAGCATCTCGTTGCGGTTATAGCTCAGACCACTCGGATCTCCAGGCTGATACTTCTTCCCATCTGGACCAGTGAGCGGTGGGATCGCAATATATTGATCCTTCCATTTGCCGAATACGGCATCCGGCGTCCATTGATACGTGAAGCCAACGATAGCGGCGTCCGCATTCTGCTGTTTGGCTGATGTCATGCTGTTGTCTTGCGTGTACAGTTCTTTGTCAATTAAGCCCTCGCTGTATAATTGATGTGCCCATTTGAGGCCTTCTTTATATTCCTCAGATGTCGGGATGAAGAGCGGCTTGCCATCTCTGACCATCATGCTGTTTAAATTAATGTCTGTGATGCCGAAAGGTGTAAGAAAATCCCCCAGTCCATTCTCCGTAAAAGGAATCTCGTCATTCTTGCCGTTTCCGTTCGGGTCCTGCTCCTTAAAAGCTTTCAATACATTGTGAAGATCATCAATGGTGTCAGGGACCTTCAGTCCCAATTTGTCAAGCCATGCCTTGTTGATGACAGGCTGATTCTTGCTCTGCGGCCGGGCCGGCAGCCTAGTTGGCAAAGAGTATATTTTCCCATCGGGATAAGTGCTGATCTTTCTAAGCTCTGGTGTCTCTTCCATAGCCGCCTTAAGGTTAGGCATATATTGGGCGATATAATCATCCAGCGGGCGGAAATAACTCAGGTTATTCACGATATCCGAATCAGAGAACGTTTGGTTGCCTATAATGATGTCCGGCAGCGTACCACTGGCCAGCATGATGGATTTCTGTTCGGCCCAGTCGTTGGAGGATACGACTTGCCATTCGATTTTAACATTCGTGTTCTTCTCCAGATCCTTGAGCCACTGGTTATTAGTGAAGGTATCACCCATATTGCCCCAGCGCATCGTCAGAACCTTCAGGGTCACCGGCTCTGTCACAATCGGCAGGCCTTCCTTGTTGAAACTGCCTGGCGTTTTAGCCGCAGTATTGTCATTTCCTCCCCCACATGCTGTGAGTCCAAACAGTAATGTAGCCGCAAGCATCATCGTTGCTATTTTTTTAACCGAACCTTTGGTAGATTTATTCATCACATCATCCCCCGTTTCATTGTTATAAGAAGTTCTTATCTATTCCTTCACGGCGCCGATCATCACCCCCTGGTTAAAGTACTTTTGCACAAATGGATAAATGCACATGATCGGCACGGTAGCTACAATAATGACGGAATAACGCATCATACTGGCGAGTCGCAGGGCAATTTGCGCAGCTTCACCGGTTCCAATCCCCGACTGCATTTGGTTGGTGATCAGAATGTTGCGCAGGATCAGCTGCAGCGGATACAGATTCGGGTTCTTCAGATAGATCAGCGCGTTAAAAAAGGAATTCCAATAACCTACGGCAATCCAGAGCGCCAGCACGGCTATGATTGCTTTGGACAGCGGCAGGACAACCAGAGCGAAGTACCGGAGGTTGCCACAGCCGTCGATCTGGGCCGCCTCCCACAAATCACCGGGAATGCTGGATTGGAAGAAGGTCCTGGCTACGATGATATTGAACACGACTACGGAAAAAGGCAGGACCATTACGAGAAATGTGTCGTACAAATGGAAATCCCGAATCGTTAGAAAGGTTGGAATCAGTCCCCCGTTGAAGAACATTGTAAAGATGAAGAACAGAGACAGGAACTTGCGTCCGACAAGGTCTCTACGAGATAATGCATACGCCGCTGAGACATTGACAACCAGCCCGATTGCTGTGCCGACTACTGTGTAGAGTATGGTATTTCTATAGCCGATCCAGATGTTTCCATGCTTCAGCAGTTCCTTATACCCATCCAATGTGAAGCCGCTGGGAAATAACCATACCTTGCCGTTCGCTACGGCGGACGGATCACTAAATGAAGCGATTACAATAAAATACAGCGGGTAGATCAGCAGTACAAGGAACAGCACCGCAACAATGTAAACGCCAAACTCCATGATCCAGTCAGAGGATCGGTTTCTGATGCTCCGCTGCTGCTGGGCTGCAGGTTCCAATACACTCATCTTGTGCACCCCCTTCCTACCATAGACTGTTTTCGCTAACTTTCTTGGATATCTGGTTCACAAGAATCAGCAGAATAAAGTTGATGATGGTATTGAATAGATTGATTGCTGACGAGAAGCTGTATTGGCTGCTAAGTAGCCCTATTTTGTAAACATAGGTAGACAGAATCTCGCTGGCTGGTAAGTTTAGATCATTCTGCATCAGGTACACCTTCTCGAATCCGACACCCAGCAGTCCGCCGACCCGCAGAATTAGCAGCGTCACCGCTGTTGGCATCAGCATGGGAATGTCAATGTACCGGATTTTGTGCCAGCGGCTGGCCCCGTCCACGGTCGCAGCTTTATATAAACTAGGGTCCACCGCTGAAAGTGCGGCGATGAAGATAATACTGTCCCAGCCGACATGCTGCCACACATCGGACCAGACATACACGCTGCTGAACAATGCGGACGATCCCATCAAATCAGGAGGATCTCCACCAAACAGATTGTAGAGATTACCGACCAGGCCCGTGCTGGGAGAGAACAAGATCAGCATCAAGCCCACCATAACGACCGTCGAGATAAAATGCGGCATGTAAGATACGGTTTGAAAAAAACGTCTGAACCGGTTCGGCCGCATCTGGTTAACCATCAACGCCAGCATGATCGGAATCGGGAAGGTCACCATGCTGTAAAGACTGATTATCAGCGTGTTCTTCAGCGTTGCGGAGAATTGATAGGAGTTAAAGAACTTCTCAAAATATTTGAGCCCCGCCCAAGGGCTACCTCCTATTCCAGAAGCCGGGCTGTAATCCTTGAACGCAATGAGAACCCCGTACATCGGAGTGTAGGCGAACAGCAGGGTCAGTATCACAGCGGGAAAAAGTAGTACATAGAGCCCCCAGTTGCGCCTGATCTGTGCCCATGTCCGTCCTGTACTGAATTGACCGGATGGCATATGAATCCATTCCCTTCCCCAAAAGATGTAGCCTAAGCTTTCCTCCACCCTTGCTGCTCAATCGATTGAACAACTTCAGTATAGCGGTCCCAGCGTAACAATATCGGACCTCATAGGACCGCTATTCGGACATTTCCAGCTCCATTTTCCCTTTAAAATCTCTCTTTCCCCTGACGCGTGGCAGAAGCATATTGATATCCAGACTTTTCCATGTTCTTTCCGGACTTTACCGTTAAAAGCGTATTTTTAGCCATGTTTTTTTAAAATGAAAGTCTTATAATGTTTTTATTACCATATAAAACGCATTCATTACTATGGAATCCAGAAAGGACAACGCTCCTGGCCTATGGCAAAACACAAACCGAGCAAGTCGTATTCCATCAAATATTACGTACGAATTATGCTAGTCATTTCCTTTATCGCATTAGTTGTGGACCTCGCGATCAGCATTGCCTCCATCTCTATAGTCAAGCAACAGTCCACCCGTTATTTGCAAGACACCGCCGAGCTGTATATCAACCGTATTAACTATGATTTTAATTACATCAGCCATTTTATGGGCTGGGCATTAGCCAATGATGATAACTTCAAGACCATGAGTGACTCCCCCGTGGAAAGCATTGACTTCCGGGAGGCGAACGAGAAGCTGCGTATGCGTTTTGCCGAGCTGCAAAGAAACTACGGTCAGGGGTACAACTTCTTCTTTTATCTGGAGAAACATAACTTCTTTCTGAACTGTGCGCCGATGACCCTCTCCTACAGTGACTATTTGGAAGTCAAAAGACAGATTCTCTCTCTGACTGAGAACAAAGGAGTCTACGACAAATTCTATGCCAAGTGGACCCCTATTCTCGCCAATGGCAAGTATTTCATTATTAGCTTTGTGCCTTATCATGACCGCTACCTGGTGGGACTCATCTCTGCGAATGACCTGATTGCTCCTCTACAGCAAATGAACCTGGGCGCTGACGGCTATGCCTCCCTGGTCTATAAGCACGGCACGATCGTCTCCGGTCCAGATTATGAAAAAGGACAGGAACCCGCGTTGCAGGAAGAACCTAAGCCATCCTTTCTTGACCTGATCCAGTCGCGGACTACGGTGGTCAGCGATTTTGCCAACGCCTCATTAAGCGTCAAGATGGTCATTAAATTCGGCACCTTCGAGAAAATCATGATTGCCCAGCTGCTGATTCTCGTCCTGTTTTTCCTGCTAATCTTCACCCTGAGCGCTGTAATGATGCTGTTCATGCGCAAGGTTCTAAGTCCCATTCAGAGCTTCTCGGAGAATTTGGGGCGCATCAATGCGGAGGGCGAACCGGCAGATTTCGAGAGCAGCACAATTATCGAGTTGGAGCAGGCCAACGGACAGTTTAAGCAGCTTGTGGATCAGCTAAAAAAGTTCAAAATCGAGATGTACGAACAGGAGCTCGAGAAGCAGAAGATTCGGCTCGATTACATGAAAATGCAAATCAAACCTCATTTTTTCCTGAATTGTCTGACCAGTATTTACAGCATGGCCCAAATTCAAATGTATGAAGAAATTGAAGAAATGTCGATGGCTACATCTAAGTATTTTAGGTACATTTTTCAGAGCGGAGAAAACTTCGTACGGCTGGAGGATGAAATCGAGCATGTGCGGATCTATCTGGATATTCAGAAATCACGTTACCGGAATGCGTTCTCTTATCATATCGAACGTCCTCTAAGCATGGAAGGATTGCAGATTCCGCCGCTGGTGCTTCAGACCTTCATTGAGAACTCCGTAAAGTATGCGGTCTCAAGAGATCAGGAGCTGCAAATCAGGCTGACGGTGTTTACCCCATATAATGTGGAAGCAGGTGACAAGGCTTGTATCCGGATCACCGATACCGGGCCGGGCTTTCCGCCGGAAATCCTGGAGAAGCTGTCGCGGGGAGACCTACTAGATCAAACCGATGGACACCGAATCGGGATCACGAATACCCAGCAAAGGCTGGAGCTGCTATACGGACGACAGGCGGAGGTCCATTTCTCCAATATGCTGAGCGGCGGAGCCTGCGTAACCATCCTACTTCCCAAAGTACCGCAAACACGAAGCTGACGAGGAGGGAGTTTGCCGATGAATGCTTTGCTTGTGGATGATG
Organism: Paenibacillus sp. NPDC057934; assembly: GCF_042887565.1. Classification (NCBI taxonomy): domain Bacteria; kingdom Bacillati; phylum Bacillota; class Bacilli; order Caryophanales; family Paenibacillaceae; genus Paenibacillus; species Paenibacillus sp. NPDC057934. The sequence continues at coordinate 6,303 of NZ_JBHVPB010000016.1, read as the reverse complement.
ATTATTTTGTAATTACCGCACTGAAGAAAAGAATTGATTGGCCCGCTTTGTCTATTGATCATATTTATACCGCTTACAATGTGGCACAAGCACGTGAAATTCTGCTTCAACATCCGGTGCACATTCTAATCTGTGATATCGAAATGCCTCAAGGAAGCGGGCTGGAGCTGCTTGCCTGGATTCGTTCCGAGCAGTACAGCATCCAGACGATTTTCCTAACGAATTATGCCGACTTCAATTACGCGCAGAAAGCGATAGAGCTGCAAAGCTTCGATTATTTCCTGAAGCCGATTGAATTCGACAAGCTGACCTTGATTATCTATAAAGCTGTTGCCAAGGCCAAGGAGCAGCAAAATAACGAAAAAGCAATCCGCGAGGGCGTGCTATGGCAGAAAAACAGAAGCAAGATGATTGAACATAGCTGGCGCAGGCTGATTACTGGAAAATCTTATCCGGCGGACCCTACCAATCTAGCTCCTTATCTGGCTGAGCAGAACCTTCCCTATCAGTCCTGTGATCTGTTCCTCCCCTTGCTGGTCAATCTGTTTCCATATGACCGAAGTTTGGGCAAGGAAGACAAGAACCTGTTCGACTATGCTCTGCTAAATGTGATCCATGAATTGTTTCAGCATCCCCTCTTTCAAGTGGAAGCGATCACTGAGATTAAGGATTATAACTGGATGATTATTCTGAAATGGAACTGTAGTCCTGATCCCGGAATGCTCGAAGGCCACTGCTCCGGCTTCATTGCCCAGGCTAACAAATTCCTGAAATGCGACGCCTGCTGCAATATTGGCAAATCTCTGACGCTCGGGGCGATCCGCAAGGAGATTCAGGAGCTGCTGGTGATGAATGAGGAAATGATCAAGCACCGCAACCAGACCTTTCTACTGGAACACTACCGCAAATCTGAGGCGATCTACACCCCGCCCAATCTGATCCTGCTGGAGCAGCTACTGAATGAGAACAACTACACCGAGTTTCTGGAGCTGACCTTAAGCTATCTGCATGAGCTCATTCAGGGCCAGATCGTCAACACTTCGGTGCTCAGCTTGCTGCGGTTGGACATTGTCCAGCTCGTATACGCCCATCTTAAGAGCAAGGAGATCGAAGCACATAAGCTGTACATGGGCAGAGCCGGAGATCAGCTGTTCATACACTCCCTGAATTCGATTGAGGATATGCAGCAATATATTGGCTATCTGGTCAATACTGCGGCGGAATACCGCAATTTTGCCGAGCAGCCTAAGTCAGTCGTGCAAGAGATCACCCATTATATCCAAACCCACTGCGGCAACGATCTGACACGCAACAGCCTCGCAGAGATTGTCTATCTCAATCCGGATTATCTGGCCCGACTCTTCAAGAAGGAGACAGGGGTTTCACTTGGCAATTATATCATCCAGACCCGTCTAGCCGCTGCCAAGCATCTTCTGGAAACCACCCGGCAGTCGGTCTACACCATCGCCAGCAAGGTCGGATATTCGAACTATTCCCATTTCTCGAAGTTGTTTAAGCTAGATAACGGCTGCAGCCCTAACGAATATCGCAAGAATCTAAGGGAATTGAAAGAGCTGAAATCACTTCCCGAATGGAATTGAGACTTCGAAGAGAACATAAAAAAGCGTCCACTCCCAATACTACATTAGGGAGTGGACGCTTTTTAACATTAGACAGTCAAAAGGCTACACAGCGGCAAATTGGCTATTATATAAGTTGGCGTAATAGCCTCCGCTCGCCAGCAATTCATCATGAGTGCCGCTCTCCACGATATCGCCGTCCTTCATATAGAGGATGAGATCCGACTCCCGGATCGTCGACAACCGGTGAGCGATCACAAAGCTGGTTCGCCCGGCAATCATCTTCAGGAACGCTTTTTGGATCCGAACCTCAGTCAGTGTGTCAATGCTACTGGTCGCCTCATCTAGAATCAGCATAGGCGGATCCACCAGCATGACCCGGGCAATCGTCAGCAGCTGCTTCTGACCCTGTGACAGATTGTCCCCGGAGCCACTGATCCGGGTCTCATACCCTTCCGGCAGACGCTTGATGAAACCATGCGCGTTAGCAGCCTTAGCCGCAGCAACCACCTCTTCATGACTGGCCTCAGGCTTGCCGTAGGCAATGTTCTCGTGGATGGTCCCACCGAACAGCCAGGTCTCCTGCAGCACCATCCCGAAATTGCGGCGCAGACTGTCCCGGGTGATCGTGTTAATGTCCACTCCATCAATCGCAATGATCCCGCTGTCGACATCATAGAAGCGCATCAGCAGGTTGACCAGCGTCGTCTTCCCTGCCCCCGTCTGCCCTACAATTGCCACCCGGGTTCCCGGCTTCACTTCCAGGCTGAAACCGGTAATGAGTGGCCGTTCCGGTTCATAAGCAAAGCGCACTTGATCGAACGTGATCGTTCCCCGGCTGGTTTTAAGCTCCACAGCCCCTTCGGCATCTGGTTTCTCTGGTGCCAAATCCATAATCGCGAAGATACGCTGCGCCGAGGCCGTTGCTGCTTGCAACTGTGTGATCACTCCGGTGATCTCGTTGAACGGCTTGGCGAACAAATTCGAATAAATCAAGAAGCTGGATAGATCTCCTACCGTCAGGTGGTTCATAATGACCATGACACTGCCGATCATCGCTATAACCGAGAATGTCAGATTATTTACCAGTCGGGTGGTTGGATTCGATAGTGAACCATAGAACTGTGATTTTACACCTGTCTGGTACAGCGCTTCATTCTGCTCAGCAAACGCTGCAAAAGCACGCTCTTCATACTGATAAGCTTGAACAACCTTCTGCCCGCCAACCAGCTCTTCCACATAACCGTTCAGCCCACCAAGAATTTTAGCCTGATCCCGGAACATCTGCTGCGAACGGGTCGTAATAAAACGCGCTGCAAAATACGAAGCCGGAGCGGACAAGAGCACCACCAGGGTCATGAGCGGACTGATATAGAGCATCAGCCCAATCGCTCCCGCAATCGTAACCACGCCAGTCAGAAGTGTAGAGAAACCTTGCTGCAATCCGTCCGAGACAGCATCCATGTCGTTGACAAAACGGCTGATGCTATCACCTTGCGGATGATTATCATGAAATTTCAGCGGCAAGACGTTCAGCTTGTCAAACAGCTCACGCCGCATATCATTGATGGTTCGGTAAGCGATCCGGTTCATTAGCGCAGTAAGCAGCCATCCGAAGAGACTGCCGATGAGATAGATAGCACCAAGAATAAGCAGCAGGCGCAGGATGGCCGGAAAATCTACTTTTCCCGGACCGATCATAAAGTCAATCGCCTTACCAATCAGGAGAGGTCCTATCAAGCTCGCCACCACGCTGAGAATGGCACAGATGACTGCAAGAATCATCAGGCTTCGGTACTGGGATGTATAGACGATGAGTCTCTTCCACGTATTGTTTCTTTTCATTGTCCAGACTCCTCACTCGATAACTGGGACAGGCAAATTTCTTTATACTCTGCACAGCTGTCCATCAGTTCTTCATGACTTCCTATGCCGGCAATCCGCCCCTCCTCAAATACGATAATTTTATCCGATTGCCGTACTGTGCTTACCCGCTGGGACACCACAAGCACGGTCATTTCCCGGCTGTATTCTTTCAACGCCTTACGCAGTGCTGCATCTGTGGCAAAATCAAGCGCGCTTGACGAGTCGTCCAGAATCAGCACCTGTGGTTTACGGATGACGGCACGTGCGATGGTCAGACGCTGTTTCTGTCCTCCGGACAGGTTCATCCCTCCTCTGGATACCTTCGTATTCAGTCCTTCCGGCAGCTTGTGAATAAATTCAGCCGCCTGAGCGACTTCAGCTGCCCGCAGGACCTCCTCTTCCGTTGCCTCTCCGTTGCCCCAGCGGATATTATCCGCAATGGTGCCCGTGAATAGCAATGCTTTCTGCGGAACAATCGCGATCTTCTCGCGCAGCCTGGAGAGCGGATACTCTTTGACATCCAGGCCATCCACAGTGATGCTGCCCTCTACTGCATCATAGAAACGGGGAATCAGGTTCACAAAAGTAGATTTTCCCGAACCAGTACTGCCGATCAGTCCCACCGTCTCTCCCCGGTTAATGACCGCAGAGATATTATTCAGCGCCAGCTCGCCGGTACTGCTGTATCCGAAGGACACCTGATCGAAGGCAATCTTGGGTACCTCCTGGTGACCGGCAGGCTCGTTAAGACCGGTGTCTTTTACCGATGGAGTTACCGCCAACACTTCATTGATCCGACTGGCTGAAGACGATGCCTTGGTGAAGATGATCACCAGATTGGAGACCACAATCAGGGCCAGTAGAATCTGCGTAACATAGTTGATAAAAGCAATAATTTCCCCTTGCGAGAGACGGCCGCTATCGATGTGAAAGCCCCCGGCCCACAGGATAGCTATGATCGCTGCGTTCACCACTAACGTGGTGAGCGGTCCGAGCCAGGCAGAGATACGTCCAACCCGAATCGCCGTAGCCGTCAAATCATCGGAGGACTCTGCAAAACGAGCGCGCTCCTGGCGGCTCTTGGCAAACGCACGAATAACACGCAAACCAGACAGATTCTCGCTCAGCACCAGGGCCAAACCATCCAGCTTCTTCTGGTACAGTCGATATAGCGGAGATGTCTGGCTGATAATCAAGTATAGAATAATCCCGAATATGGGCGTGGCCGCTAGCAGAATCAGTGATAGCCGGAAGTCGAGAATCATGGACATGATAATCGCCCCGATGCAGATAAACGGTGCCCGGATCACCAGGCGGATCAGCATGGCAACGGCCAGCTGTAGCTGATTAACATCATTCGTGATCCGGTTGATCAACGAAGGCGTTCCGAAGGTATCCAGTTCGGCATAAGACAATGACGAGATATGACGAAACATCTTGTTGCGGAGCGTGGTACCAAAACCCTGTGAGGCGCGGGCAGCGTAATACTGGCAGATCATAGAGCAGCCGAAGCCGAGGAGCGACATCAAGAGCATCAACCCACCCATCCGGTACACATATCCGCTGTCCTGATGCCCAATCCCATTATTGATAATCAGGGCAACAAAAGTTGGCAGCAGCAGCTCGAGGATCGCCTCCAGCAGCTTAAAGATAGGGCCGATGATAGCTTCTTTTCGATACGGTTTTAAATACACGGCAATTTTGAACACTGGAATCCACACCTAACCTAAGAAGTATTTAAGTATTTGATTTTTCTATAAGACCAGTTATGATTATGTCATATCTTTTTTCATATTAATAATATTTGATTCGTATCAGTGCGATACGATTAACATATCTCAAACCGGAGGTTTCCCATGGACATCAGGCAGCTCAAATACTTTTTGGCTATCGCCGAGGAAGGCCAAATCACTTCAGCAGCACGCAAGCTGCAGATGGCCCAGCCACCTCTAAGCCAACAACTCAAGCTTCTTGAAGATGAGCTCGGCGTCAAACTCTTTGAACGTGGCCCCCGTAGCGTACAGCTCACGGATGCAGGCATCATTCTGCGAAACCGGGCGCAGCAGATCCTGGAGCTGGCGGACTCCACCACCCGGGAGATTAATGACTTCGCTAAAGGTATGAAGGGAACCATTACTGTCGGAACCGTCTCCTCCTCTGGCGCAACCCTGCTTCAGGATAGACTGCGCGAATTCCACAAAATGTATGCCGGTATCAAATTTGAAATTCATGAAGGTAATACTTTTATGGTGATAGATCTACTCAATAAAGGAATCGTAGAGGTCGGCATTGTCCGCACCCCCTTTAATACTACAAACCTGGAATGCAAGTACAGCAGTGCAGAACCCATGATCGCCGTGATGACCCCGGACTATGATTGGAGCAAGGGACAATCCTCCATGGAGGTTGGAGAGCTGCAGAACAAGCCGCTGATCATTTATCGGCGGTTCGAGCAGTTAATCCGCGAAGCCTGTATCGACCAAGGCTTTGAACCTTCCTTCTTTTGCATGAATGATGATGCCAGAACCACACTACTCTGGGCCAACGCCGGGTTAGGCATTGGTATTATTCCCAAGTCTGCCTTTGGACTTGTGAACAACAGCAATTTGTTGTACAAAGAGATCCGCAGCGAGACGCTGCGCACCCGCGTCGCTGCCATCTGGATGAAAGACAAGTACCTCTCCTCGCTGGCAGCCAAGTTTATTGAATGCTTTGGCTAAGACGTATCTTTATAGAGAAAGCAAATAACCCGTCCTGGTATACTGGTCAAGACCCCATTTTATAGACATTGAAAAAAGACCCTAGGCTATAAGCTGCTTCCGGTACTCTACCGGAGGCAGCTTATTTAGTTTACGTT
>NZ_JBHVPB010000015.1:0-81135 GCF_042887565.1 Paenibacillus sp. NPDC057934 | reverse complement strand
TCGCTTCCGTTCTGCCACGGCTACCACCTCTTCTGGAGTTTATTCTATTATCTATGGGTTGGATTTACCGTGTCCACTTTTTAGTCTAGTTCAAAAATGCCATTAATTGCAGTTGGGAAATCACTTCATCAATCATCGCCCATCAATCACCACGATTCATCCCATTAGGGCGGATCACGCAAAAAGAGAATGTCCCTAAGCCTGTGGCTTTTAGGACATTCTCTTCGTTTTATTAGGTCAACCACAGATTTCTGGTTGGTCTTTTTTGATAGCCGTTTTTATTTTACCTGTTAGATTTCATTATTGCCGGTATGCAGCCAGGCGGCGGTTGAGCTCGCGGGTCTGCCCATACACTTCCTGATAGAGAACGAACAATCCGTCATATGTTTCGACTTGCTGCGGCTGTGGCGTATATACCTCTGCCCGGCGGATAAAGGCATCCCCACATTCACCAAGTGAAGCGAACCAGCCGCTGCCGTAAGCAGCGAGCATTGCTGCCCCCATCGCTGGGCCTTGCTCACTCTCCAATCTCACGATGTCCGCCCCGAAGATGTCTGCCTGCATCTGCAGCCATGTCTCGTTCTTCGCTCCACCGCCAATCGCAATAACCTCGGTAATTGTCTTACCAGACTCCCGGACAATCTCGATGGACTCGCGCAGCGAAAAGGTAATGCCTTCAAGCACTGCACGCGTGAAATGATCCAGTGTATGCCCGGAATCCATTCCGATAAAGCTGCCTCGAATGGTGGCGTCGGGATGCGGAGTCCGTTCTCCGACAAGGTAAGGCGTGAACAGCAGCCCCCCGCTTCCTGCCGGTATGGAGGCTACCCCTTGCAACAATTCGTCGAAGCTTAAGTCCGCGGCAAAAGTTTCCTTAAACCAATTAAGACTGTGCCCCGCTGCGAGGGTGACCCCCATAATGTAATAGGCATCCTTCTCCCCATGGTTGAAGAAATGTACCTTGCCCTCCAAATTCAAGTCTTTGTTGCTCTCATAGGAGAGAACAACCCCGGAGGTCCCGATGCTGCACATGGTCTTCCCCTCGCCCAGAATGCCTGCTCCGAGTGCTCCGCAGGCGTTGTCCGCTCCTCCGGCGAATACTTTCGTCGAGGGCAGAAGTCCGCAAGCTGCCGCGCTCTCGGGCAGCAAGGTACCGGTCAGGTCGAAGGATTCGACCAGTTCAGGGCAGAGCGACAGCGGCAGGTCGAAGGCTCCGGCGATGTCAGCGCTCCATTCTTTAGCACCAACATCCAACAGAAGCGTACCGGCTGCATCGGAATAGTCCATCGCATAATTTCCCGTCAACCGGTACCGCACATAGTCTTTTGGCAGCAAGAACAGACTAGCCTGGGACAGTACCTCCGGTTCATGACTCTGCACCCAGAGCAGCTTCGGCAAAGTAAAACCTTCCAGCGCGCGGTTTCTCGCAATCTCGGTCAGCTTCGCGCCTAGCGTTGCTTCAATCTTACGGCACTCGGCGGTAGTCCGGGTATCATTCCACAGAATGGCCGGACGTAATACCTGACCTGTAGCGTCCACCAGAACCAGGCCATGCATTTGTCCTGAGAAGCTAAGCCCATCTACCGCAGAAGGATCTACCTCCGATTTCTCCATTAACCGGCGTAGACTCCTAAACGTCCCCTGCACCCAATCCTCGGGATTCTGCTCACTCCAACCCGGTTCAGGACGGCTTAGTGGGTAAGCTTCCGAATGCTCACAAACCACCGTCCCCTGCGGGCTAACCAGGACGGTCTTAACTGCGCTGGTCCCGAGGTCGACACCAATTACATATTTCATCATAATCCCCCTAGTTTGCTATTAGATAAGTTTATTCTATCAAGATACGGTATAAAAAGAGGCTGCCGAAGAATGCTCTCTTCAGCAACCTCCGTTGCAATATGGCTTGTGTGCTGGCATTTTGCCGGTATGGCTTGGCACTTGCGTTTTACCCGCATGGCTTGGTGTTCGCATTTCGCCAGCATGGTTTGTGTTCGCATTTTGCCAGTATGGCTTGATGCTCACATCTTACCAGCATGGTCTGGCACTCGCTTATTGCCATCATAGCTTGGTGCCCGCATTTTATAAGCACGCTCAGATGATCGAGCCCTTCCTACTCCGCCAAAATATATTGGTTCAGGGTCGCCTTAAGCAGTTCCTGACGGCCCGACTCGTTGCGACGCGGGTTCTCATTGTTCAGCGCGTATTCAGCCAGCGAAGCCAAGGTAGCTTTGCCGGAGACAATATCAGCGCCGACGCCTTCCTTGAAGCTGCTATAGCGCTTGTCGATAAAGTCGTCGAACACGCGGTCTTCGATCAGCTTAGCAGCTACCTTTAGCCCCTTGGCATAGGTGTCCATTCCAGCAATATGTGCCAGGAACAGATCCTCCGGCTCGAAGGATGGACGGCGAACCTTCGCGTCAAAATTAATGCCGCCACGGCCCAAGCCATCATTTTTCAATACCTCATACAGAGTCAGTGTAGCATCATAGATATTCACCGGGAATTCATCAGTATCCCAGCCCAGCAAGGTATCTCCTTGGTTCGCATCCAGCGATCCCAACATGCCATTGACGCGGGCTACGCGCAGCTCATGCTCGAAGGTATGTCCAGCCAGTGTAGCGTGGTTCGCTTCCAAATTAAGCTTGAAATGCTTGTCGAGGCCGTATTTCTGCAAGAAAGAAATCGTTGTCGCCGCATCGAAGTCATATTGATGCTTCGTAGGCTCCTTCGGCTTCGGCTCAATCAGGAACTGAGCGTCAAAGCTAATCTCTTTAGCATAATCCACAGCCAGGCCGAACAAGCGCGCAATATTATCCAATTCAAGACCGAGGTCAGTGTTAAGTAACGTCTCATAGCCTTCACGTCCGCCCCAGAAGACGTAGTTCTCAGCACCGAGCTGCTTGCCGATCTCCAGCCCCTTCTTCACTTGTGCCGCCGCATGGGCAAAGACATCTGCGTTGCAGGTAGAACCTGCACCATGCATATAACGTGGGTTGGTGAACATATTGGCTGTGTTCCAGAGCAGCTTTTTACCAGAAGACTTCATGCCCTGCTCGATCCGTTCTACAATGATATCCAGATTGCTATAGAATTCCCGAAGGGAAGTCCCTTCCGGTGCAATGTCCACATCGTGGAAACAGAAGTACGGCAGGTTCATTTTCTCCAAAAATTCAAATGCTGCCTCTACGCGTGCCTTCGCTTTATCCAGACCGTTTAATTTATCCCAGCTCCGCACAGCAGTCTCTGCGCCGAACGGATCGGAACCGCCAGCAGTCAATGTGTGCCAATATGCCATAGCAAACCGCAGGTGCTCCTCCATCGTTTTGCCGGCTACGATTTCCTCGGGATTATAGAATTTGAATGCATAAGGGTTGGTGGAACGGCTGCCTTCATAGGCGATCTTATTCACGGTTTCAAAATAGGCCATTGTGTAATCCTCCTCATCAATTATGCTCGCTCGCAAGCGTTTACAGCATCATATTAACACAGCTTTTATACTTTGTATATTGGTTAAACAAAGTTTTTTATTTTGCTGCTTATCCCATCCTATGCTGACCGTTCGAACTGCATTTCTTGACTCCTCTAGCCGGGTGGAAGTGGTGGAAGTTGCATTTTGCTGACTATCGTTTTAGACTAAATGGCATGTTATTCGTGGGAACGTACTTAAAAAGGAAGTGTGATTTGTGAAGGTAACCGGTGACCAGGCGTTGGTCAAAAAGATAAATAAATCGATTGTGCTTCATACCATTCGCAAGCATTCCCCCATCTCCCGAGCCAAGGTCTCGGAAGCGACCGGGCTCAATAAAGCGACCGTATCCAATCTGGTTGCTGAACTATGCAACGAGCAGCTAGTCACGGAAGCTGGACCCGGGGTCTCCAGCGGCGGCCGCAAGCCGCTGATCTTGCACTTCAACAGCATGGCTGGCAGCGTTGTCGGAATTGAGCTGGGTGTTAAACAGATCTCGGCTGTGCTCTGTGATCTGGGCGGAGGTATTCTGGAGGAAATCCATACCCCCTTAGACAACCACCATCTGCCACATGTGCTTGGCGAGATGAAGGGGATGATTGCGAGCCTGATCGCCAAAGCCCCCGACACCCCTTATGGGATCGTCGGCATCGGCGCCGGCGTTCCTGGTATGGTTGACGAGAATGGCGTAGTCCTGTTTGCCCCCAACCTGGGCTGGGAAATGGTAGAGCTGCGAACTTTGCTGGAGGAGGAGTTTGGCGTTCCGGTTACTATCGACAATGAAGCCAATGCCGGGGCACAAGGGGAGCTGAACTTCGGTGCGGCAAGGGATATCCGCCACCTGCTCTATATCAGTGCCGGAGCGGGGATCGGGTCCGGGATTATTATCGGCGGCGAGTTGTACAAGGGCGCACGGGGCTATGCCGGGGAGACTGGACATATGTCCATCGAGGCGGACGGTCAGCCGTGCAGCTGTGGCAATCGCGGCTGCTGGGAATTATACGCTTCGGAGAAAACCTATGATCAGCCTGATCTCCACCTCCCGGCGCGAACTACACCGGAACTGGTCCGGTACGCGGAGATTGGCCAGGAAGATGCGCTACGCCATTTCACAGTCATGGGCGAAGCGCTCGGCATTGGACTGACCAACGTGATCAACAGCTTCAACCCGGAGCTGATTGTTATCGGGGGGACACTGTCCGTAGCCCGGGACTGGCTGATCGAGCCATTGCAGCGTGTGGTGGCAGAAAGAACGCTGCCTTATCACAAACAGCAGCTCCAGATTGTATTCTCCGAGCTGGGCAGCCGCGGAGCCATGATTGGCGCTGCTTTTGCCGCTGTCATGCATTTTCTCGGAGATACACGTGTAACGCTATAGGAGATCCCTTCGGACCTCTTCAGGCAAGAACTACGATCAGCGGCATAAACCAAACTTATAGCTGTAAAATGACGTAAAATCGCCTATTTTTTTTGGTCTCAGGTGCAGTAAAAACAATTTCAATCCTATATAATGAAGGGTACGCGGTGTGATATTTATCACCATCACCCTTTTTTCTGAAATGGAGAGAGCGTCTATGACCTATGTGGATACGTCTGATATCTCGGCACAAATGTTCATCACTGTACTGCTATTTTTGCTCATTATCGCGCCTTTAGTCAGTCTCGGTGTGTTGCGCCTGTTCCAGTCCAGAAAAAAATCCGGATTCATGCTCATCGGCAGCGGTGTTGCCGTATATGTGGTTTTTCAGATGATTATGGTTTTGGTCTAACAACTAAGATGAACTAATGAAACTTTTAATAGGGTAAAAAAACATGCTGCGTCTGCTCCATCGACTGGCATTTCGTTGCCCGCAAAAAAGCCGCCTCCATAACGGAAGCGGCTTTTTCTCCGGCCAAATGGCCCGTCTATTATAAAGTTGCCAAGGCCTTGTCAAATTGGAGCTTGTTCATGCCTACGATTTTGAAATCGCCAATCACAGTTACAGGCACGGCTCTCATCCCCATATCCCAGACCTGCTGAGCAAAATCATCATTCTGCTCAATGTTGCGCTCCTCATAAGAAATGCCTTTCTCGCCGAGGAAGCTTTTTACCTGACGGCAATGCGGACAGTTGGTGGATGTGTACACAATTACGTTTTCCATCGTATGATCTCCTCCTGTTCAATATGGGGCGACAGCCCTCTTTTATACCAAATATAACATCATCTATTGTAGCACCGCAGTGCGTAAAGTACCAAGTTACAGAATTACTGCGCTGTGCTCCAGGCTCTCGATGTATTTCTCAGCATCCATAGCGGCCATACAACCACTGCCTGCTGCAGTAATGGCTTGTCTGTAGCGAGTATCCTGCACATCGCCGCAAGCGAATACGCCTGGGATGTTTGTTTCGGAGGTACCAGGATTAGTCACGATATAACCGTTGCTATCCGTGGTAATCTGTCCGCCGAGGAAAGATGTATTCGGGTGGTGGCCAATCGCCACGAACACGCCGCTAGCTTCGATGATCTCTTCTTGTCCGGTCTCATTGTTCAGAACCTTCAATCCGTTCACGCCATTGTCACCAGAGGTTACTTCCAGCGGATTACGGTTCAATGCCCACTCTACTTTAGCGTTAGCGCGGACACGGTCCTGCATGATTTTGGAGGCACGCAGTTCATTCCGGCGATGCACCAGCGTTACTTTCGAGGCAAAACGGGTCAGGAAGCCTGCTTCCTCCAGCGCGGAATCTCCGCCGCCGACAACCACGATCTCTTTGCCACGGAAAAAGAATCCGTCACAAGTGGCGCACGTGCTAACGCCCCGTCCAACATTATCCTGTTCTCCAGGGATACCGAGGTATTTGGCTGTTGCGCCTGTGGATAGAATCAGGGTATCCGTCTCGAGAACGCCCATACCTTCCACATTCAGCTTGAACGGACGCTCGCCCAGTTCCACGCTGTTCACCCATCCAGTGCGGAATTCTGCACCGAAACGTTCAGCCTGTTTGCGCATATTGTCCATAAGATCTGGACCCATAATTCCTTCCGGGAACCCCGGGAAGTTCTCTACTTCAGTAGTTGTAGTTAATTGTCCGCCTGGTTGCGGTCCTTCGATAACCAGTGGGCTCAGGTTGGCACGGGCCAGATAAATTGCAGCAGTCAATCCGGCAGGTCCAGTACCCACGATAATAGATTTATACATGACTATATCCTCCTTATGACGGACGGCATTAGCGTCAGTTCTTATTTAAAATAATTATAATGTAGTACTTATTATGATAAAAGAAAAGGAATCTGTCAATATGCCAGACTCCTCCCTCGCGGACTATTTTGTGAACAATTCAATTTCTTGAAATTAATAGGCTGAACAGTGCTCCTCGTTGGCATTTTACAAAATTCAATTTAGGAGTCATGTCCAGATCAGCGCTGGCTAAACCATCCAACTCACAAGGTTAAAATCTCATCCACTCTTGATCTCAGCGCAGCAGCCGCAGTCCGTTCAGAATAACCAGAATGGTGCTGCCTTCATGACCCACGACGCCCAGCGGGAGTGCGATGCCTTGGATCAAGTTGCTGATCACAAGTGTGGCGATTACCGTCACGGCAAAAATCATATTCTGCTTCACAATACGCTGAGAACGCCGGGCCAAAGCAATTGTCGAGGCAATCTCTTCGATGTTGTCGTTCATCAGAACGACATCGGCAATCTCCAGTGCAGCCCCGCTACCCTTCATGCCCATCCCAAGACCCACCGTTGCCGTTGCCAGTGCAGGCGCATCATTCACGCCATCACCGACCATGACCACATGCCCGTATTGTTCGCGCAATGCCCTAACATGGGCCACTTTATCCTCAGGCAGCAGATCCGCAAAAATCAGGTCCACTCCCGTCTTCGCCCCGATGGCCTCAGCCGTTGCGGCCCGGTCACCTGTGAGCATCGCCACCTTGATCCCAAGCTGTTGCAACTTCCGAACCGCTATCTTCGCTTGTGGACGCAAGGAATCTTGCAAAGCAATCATTCCCGCAATCTGCTCCCCGTCCATAATTAGCGACACGGTCTTGCCTTCACCCTCCAGCCGGCGGCGTGCAGACTTCCAATGTTCCAGATCAGCACTGACCGGGGATGAGGACAGCTCATCCAGCAGATTGGACTTGCCGATTCTCCAGCTTTTTCCGTCAACGGTCCCTTCAATACCCCATCCCGTCAAGGATTTACTATCCTGCACACTCCGCAGCACCAATCCTTCTTCCTCGGCCTTGCGCACAATCGCTTCCGCCAATGGATGGCGGGACATATTCTCGATCGAAGCACTAACCATTAGCAGTTCACGCTCGTCATATCCCTCTCCGGCAATGAAATCTGTCACCTGCGGCACGCCCTCGGTCAATGTCCCCGTCTTGTCAAAAGCAACAACAGCGGTCCGGGCCATATTCTCCAAGTGCAACCCGCCCTTGAACAGGATACCTTTGCGTGCGCTTTTGGAAATGGCCGACAGCATCGCAGGCATAATAGAGGACACCAATGCACACGGTGAAGCCACAACCAGGAACACCATAGCTTTGTAAAAAGTATCGCTCCAGCTCCAATCCAACAAAAACGGAGGGGCCAGCATCAGAACCAGGGTTGTTCCGACAACCACTCGGGCATACACTGCCTCCAGACGTTTAATGAAACGCTGCGAGTCCGGCACTTCGGTCTCGGCTTCTTCTACCATTTTGATGATTCTGGAAAAAAGAGTGTTCCCCGCAGCTTTGGTCACTTCAATATAAAGCGGGCCTTCCCCATTTACCGTACCGGCAAACACCTCATGCCCGGAAGACTTCTCTACAGGCAGCGACTCTCCTGTAATAGAGGATTGATCGACAGCCGATTCCCCCCGGCAGACCAAGCCATCCGCAGGGATCAGTTCGCCAGGGCGGACCAGCAGCAAGTCTCCGATAGAAAGCTGCTCAATATCGACTTCGTTCATAGCTCCCTGCTCAATCCGCACCGCAGTGGCTGGCTTCAAGGCCATGAGTGAGGAAATGTCTTTTTTGCTCCGCTCCATCGTATAGCTCTCCAGCGCACCGCTTAAGGCGAAGATGAAGATCAGCATCGCTCCTTCATTCCAGTATCCAATGGTCGCAGCACCAAGCGCCGCGGCAATCATCAGCAAATTGACGTCAAGATCGCGCTCCTTGACCAGTGTCTCCACGCCCTCCTTGGCCTTGACCCAGCCGCCGATCGTATACGAGATTACGTACAGAATAATGGAGAGAATCTGCGACCAGCCACCTACTGCCCAAGCCAGCAGCATGATCAGCCCGCTGCCCAGCGCCGCTTGCATTTCTGTATTGCTCAGCATTGCGCGAGGATCGAACCTCCGGGGCTGTGGTGAACCAGGCGGCTTTGCGCCTCGGGATAAAGCCCCTTCACGGGGTAAATGTTTAGTTGCTTGCATAGTAATCACCTTCCTGAAAAGTTTCGTAGAGCATAATCTCCCTGTATTCCTTCGCAACAAAACTGACTTCGGGAGCATACCCCTAGTTTTGTAGAGCATAATCTCCCTGTATTCCTTCGCAACAAAACTTGCTTCGGAAGCTTGCGCCTGCCTCTCACTGAGAATGAGAGCCATTCTTATGACCCCTAAAATGACACATGCTGCCCCGGCTAAGCCGGGACAGCATGTTAAAGAGAATATGAAATTGTATTCAGGTTGTCATTCTGTAGTAAGTCATGATGAGAACGCCATTGAGAACGATAATCATTGTTTCAATAGTCCAAATATATTTCCTTAATGCAACTTAAGGTCATAATACCCCCTTCCGCAAAATAAGTAAAGCGCTAGATGAGCCCAACAAAAGAAATTCACAAAAAGCGAAGGTGAGCGGACGTGGAAGCGGAAGCAGAGCTGTAAGCGCAAAGCGCTCGCCTGAACGCTTTCTATAGGAAAGATAGCACCGGGTCGTAGACTCTCGACAGATTTCAACCACCAGACGCAGTATTTTCCCCCTTCATTAATTGTCTTAAGTCGTCTTAATAGTGAAAAGAGAGAGCCCCTCCTCAACTAACGGCATTTTTGTACCTTATTTTTCTTTTATATAGACAAAAAAGTAAAATAAGGTCATTATTGTATCTTATTTTTCGAAAAAGCACGTTATACGGGGTATTCTGGAAGATTTAAGGTACAATATTGCACTTAATCTCCAATAAACCTTAGCTGCGGAGGATTTAAGGTACAAAAATGCCGTTAATTACACGTCGATGCTTCTTCTTATGTAGGCTCTCTTATTTCTTGGTTATGTTTGTTTTTTTAAATGCGTTGTACTATAAATGCGACTATTTATAGGTAAGCATTATTGTACCGTTGAACGCAAAAGAGCAGGTCCACGGTGCCCGGACCTGCTCTTGCTCTACTACAGCTCGCCTCCGGCAGCTGTATCCATGTTATCCTGCCGCGCGATCCACGTCAGGCAGGCCGCTCGCAGCAGCGCCTCGGTCCGCTGACCGGCGCTGCAAAAGATCCCGCTGAGGCCGATCTCATACAGATCGGCCAAGGCCGGCGCCGCCGCAGCTCCGGCGGCGAACACCACAGCCGCCGGCCGCACGCGGCGCACGGCGGCCAGGACCTGGCTCGCCGCGGCGGCGAAGTCTTGCGCGGCGTTCTCCCCCGGCGCGGCTTCCTCCGCCGCGCCGTCAAGCACAAGGAAATCGGCGATACGCGCGATTTCCCCGGCGGCGGCACGCTCGGCATCGGGGGCAATCAGCGCCCCGATGCGGCAGGCCGCCGCAAAAGCGTGGCCGAGTGTCTGATCGGCCACTTCTTCGATGAATTCGCGCTGTGCCGCGAATTCGGCGGCGCTGGCGGGTGACGGCGCCAGCAGATCCAGGCGGCATTCGCCGCCCTGGCGCTGCCGCTCCGCTACCGCAGCGAACAGCGCTTCCAGCTGCGCATCCTGAAGCGCAGCCAGCCGGGACCGCCGTCTCGCAAGCTCCGGCGGGGACAACAGGGCGACGACAGCCCAGTCGCCGTCCGGAGACTCCAGCAGCTCAGCGGCTTCGGCCCGCAGCCGATAGTAGATACGCTGGAGCGCACGTTCTGCTGGCGGGCCGTCCTCACTGGCCAGCCAGCTGTCATATAGGCTGGCCAGCTCCGGGGCGAGCAACCATTCCTCGCTGCGGATCAGGCAAGGCCCCGCAGGCATAGCCCCGCCTTCCGGACGCGGAGCCGGTTGCTCGTTCCGACCGTCACGCAGCACTAGAAAGGAGGGCTGCAAGCCGGTACGCTTGAAATACGTGCGGTTTAACGGCAGTGCTGCTTCCCTGCGTACACTGCCTACTTCAGCTGCAGCGGATGGAACTGCGAGCCCCTTTTGAGTCAGGTCTGTATCACGAACCTGCTCATCTGCGCTATTCATTAACGGGCGCTCCTCATTCTTTTGGATTTGATCCTGCTGCTGACGTTCACCCTTCATTTCGGCACCCACCTTTTCAGCTTTTGATTCCTGCCGGCACCTCATCAGACAACTTCCTGGTTACCGGCAGTTTCATGCTTCACTTATAAATACTGGAATGCAGCCGGAAATATGCAAGCGTTACCAAATCCAGCCGGGGCGGACAAAACCAAAAAAAGCATCCGGACTACGAAGAATCTTCCCTCTTCGAGAAGAGCCGGCAGTCGCTCACCGGGTAGAACCGGGACGAACGATTGCAAACTGCTTGGAAGAAAGGCTGATAACCAAGTAGCACAGGATGCTTGATAGAAGAGGATTACTGCTGACTCGCAGCGATGGCCTGTTCCAGATCATATAGAATATCATCAATAGATTCGGTACCAATTGACAGGCGAAGCAGCTCAGGTGTTACTCCCGCCGAAGCTTGCTCCTCATCAGACAACTGCTGGTGCGTGGTGCTAGCCGGATGAATGATCAGCGACTTGGAATCGCCGACATTCGCCAAGTGTGAGAACAGCTTCACGTTCTCGATCACTTTGCGTCCAGCATCGCTGCCGCCCTTGATGCCAAACGTAAGAATGGCACCTTGACCCTTCGGCAGATATTTCTGCGCCAGCTCGTAGGAAGGATGGCTCGGCAGACCAGCGTAGCTGACCCATTCTACCGCATCGTGGGCTTCCAGATACTGTGCCACTTTCAATGCATTTTGGCTATGGCGTTCAAGACGCAGGTGCAATGTCTCCAGACCTTGCAAGAGCAACCAAGAGTTGAATGGCGAGATCGATGCTCCCAAATCACGCAGCAATTGAACGCGCGCCTTAATAATATAAGCGATTGGACCTACGGCTTCCGTATAGACTACACCATGGTAGCTTGGGTCCGGCTCAGTCAGACCCGGGAATCTGCCGCTAGCCTTCCAATCGAATTTGCCGCCGTCTACAATGACGCCACCGATCGAAGTACCGTGACCACCGATAAACTTGGTAGCGGAATGCACCACGATATCTGCACCATGTTCAATTGGGCGCAACAGATACGGACTTGGGAAGGTGTTGTCCACGATCAGCGGAAGGCCGTGTTCATGGGCAATCGCTGCAACCGCTTCGATATCCAGGACATTCCCCTGTGGATTACCAATAGTCTCCGCAAAGATCGCTTTGGTCTTGTCGTTAATCGCACTGCGGAAGTTCTCCGGGTTATCGGAATCTACAAAATGCACCTTAATCCCCAGTTTTGGAAGCGTGGTTGAGAACAAATTATATGTACCACCGTAAAGACTGGCAGCAGAAACGATCTCATCTCCCGCGCCAGCGATATTCAAGATAGAGAAGGAAATAGCCGCCGAGCCAGAAGCCGTCGCCAGCGCTCCTGCTCCGCCTTCAAGCGCCGCAATCCGCTGCTCAAACACGTCAGTAGTTGGGTTCATGATACGGGTATAGATGTTGCCGAACTCTTTCAGTGCGAACAGGTTCGCAGCATGCTCCGTATCGCGAAAGCCGTAAGAGGTTGTCTGGTAGAGCGGTACGGCACGGGACAAAGTAGTTGGATCGATCTCTTGGCCGGCATGAACGGCCAACGTTTCAAAGGACTGCTTGCGTTCTTCTGTCATAGGTATTTCCTCCTTATAATTTAAAAAATAATGATTTCAAATAATTGGTTGGACTTATTTTCTCACAAACCTTGTCATTTGAAAAGAAAAAAATCTTATTATTCCGGTGCGAATTATTGAATTTCATAAAAATATCCCCTTATTCCTTCCAAAGGCCAAAACGCGTGGACAAAATATAGATTTCCACCTAAAAGAAACCGTTATCATGAACCGGTTATAGAAGCCCTGCTAACAGGAGAACTTCAGGCCTGTATGGCAGATAATCACTAAAGAGGTTGAATACATGTTACAACAGGCTGCATTGCTTGTCCAACCTTTATGTTAGAGGATGATTTCCCCCTTAAATTCATGGATAACAGAAAAGGCTGTCCCCGCCCACTCTCAGGCATGCAGGACAACCTTCCATATAATCCATCGCGATCCGATTCAGATGCCTTACGGATTCTGTTGTGTGAGAGACTGAACATCCACGAACGGGGTAGCCCCTCCTGTCACGGTAGGCAGGACACCGTTCCATTTATCGAGCGCCTTCTCCTGTACCTCAATCTGCTTCAGCTGCACCAGTTCAGGAGTAACCTCCTGCTTCTTGAGCCGTAGCGATTCTGCTTCGGCCTGTGCCTGAGCGACCTTCTGCTTGGCCTCAATCTCGATCCGCCGCAGATCATTCTCGGCCTTGAGCGCCTGCTGCTGAGCGACCTGCTTAGCTTCTATCGACTGATTGAAAGCATCGGAGAATTTAAAGTTGACGATGTTAATATCGTTAACGACCAGATCATATTTGGCCAAACGGGTCTTGAGCTGGTCACTAACCTCCCCGGACACCACATCACGTCGTGTAATCAGATCCTCGGCAGGGTATTTGGCGGTGACTTCTTTGACAATCTCCTGAATAGCCGGATTGATGATGACCGTATCATAATTACCACCGATATTGTTCATCAGGTGAAAGACCGAAGCTTTGTTCACAGAATAGTTGACCGCCACATGAGTCGATACCGGCTGCAGATCTTTGGAAGACGCAGAGGTATCAGTCTCGGATTTGGTGACTTGTGTATTGACCTGAATGACAGTTTGGATAAACGGAATTTTAAAATGAATACCCGGTGCCAAGGTGTTATCATTTAGCTTCCCGAAGGTTTTATACAAACCGACATGGCCATATTCCACCGAAGCGTATGCATTAGTTCCAAGCACAGCTACAACCAGTACAGCGACAATACCACCAATTAGTTTTCCAGGGTGGAACTGCTTTGTCTTTGGGTTCAACTCCACATTCATTTAATCTCCTCCTGCTTATCATGAGCAGCTGGTAGCCCAGCTGCTGGCTTAACCCTCTATACGGTAGGTGCAACCGATCAGTTTCAAAAAATTGGGTCCGAACAAAAACAGCCCTTTCCTCTAAGGAAAGAGCTGCTTCATTCAGGTGTAACATATAAATTATTGTTTGTATAAGCCCGAAGCCTTCACTTGATCGAAGAACGTATTGAACTCATCAATGTTCAACTGCTGCGCCGCATCGGACAATGCTGTGGCCGGATCGGGGTGCACCTCAACCATGATGCCGTCTGCACCGGCAGCGAGCGCGGCCTTGGCACAAGGCACCAGAATGTCCTTGCGTCCTGTGGAGTGGGTGACATCCACCAGCACCGGCAAATGGCTCTCCTGCTTCAAGATCGGCACAGCTGAAATATCCAGTGTGTTGCGAGTCCACTTCTCATAAGTACGGATGCCGCGTTCAATTAGCATGACCTGAGTATTGCCGCGAGACATGATGTATTCGGCTGCATGCAGGAATTCTTCCATTGTCGCCGCAAGTCCACGCTTCAGTAATACTGGCTTATTCAGTTCTCCGGCTGCCTTTAACAGCTCGAAGTTCTGCATGTTGCGGGCACCGATCTGAATAATATCCACATAATCCAGCGCTGGCTCCAGATGGGCCGGGTCTACAATCTCACTGATCGTCAGCAGCCCATATTCATTCGCCGCTTCACGCAGAATCCGCAAGCCATCCATGCCAAGGCCTTGGAAATCATAGGGAGAGGTCCGAGGTTTGAACGCTCCGCCGCGCATCACGCGAATTCCGGCTTTTTGGAGTGCAGCGGCTACAGTACGGGTCTGAAGCTCGCTTTCTACCGAACAAGGTCCGGCGACCATCAAGGAAGACAAGCCACCCACAGTTACATCGCCAGGAAGCTTAATGACTGTATCCTCCTGCTGGCTTTTCCGGCTGACCAGAAGGGTCTTCTTATGTTCCGCCGATTGCAGGTCAAGGGAGGCAGAGAATATTTGCTTGAACAAGCTGCGGATCGTACTATCGGTAAACGGTCCCTTATTGCTCGCTACCAGCTTCTCCAGCATTTGCTTCTCCCGCTCAGGATCGAACTTCGGCACGCCCTGCTTTTCCTTCAAAGTACCGATCTCCTGAACAATCTTTGCCCGCTCGGAAATCAGCTCCAACAATTGACCGTTAATTCCATCCAGACGCTCTCTCAGCTCATCCAATTCCACATTACTCATACCTTCCACTCCTCTTCTTGATCATATATTTGGAACGCAAAAAAGGCCCCCGTCGCAAGGGACGAGGAGCCGTGGTACCACCCTTATTTAGAATGACCTCCGTAATCGGCATTTCCAAAGAAACCTAGCGGTTTCTTCTGCCGCAAAAGAACATTCTATCTTTCACCCGATAACGCGGGACGCGGGCCACCCTACTCATGCTTGTGCCGATAGGCAAAACACTTCAGGGGCCGACTCGGAAGTGAACTTCGGCGCAGGATAGTCTCATGAGGGTGCTCTCAGTCTCCGGCACGCCTTCCCTGTTAAGATCCGCTTCTTGCGCTTACTCTCTTCGTCATTATCCTTGCCTGTATATCAGCACATTTATGTGCTGGTTTCTGTTATCTTAATCAAAAATCATGCCAGTTGCAAGGAGTCCATTTAACGCTTTGTCGCTTCACTCGATCAATTAAACTTCTTCGCCATCATTAGTTGTACAAGCCGCTCCATTGTAATTGGATTTGGACACATTCCGCTTAGGCTGTGTTGTCCTCAGGTGTTTCATGCCCACAGTAAAAAAAGGACAGTATACGCCCATTCCCTGGCTCGTCCCGCCCTTCCCGTACTAAGATACCTTTTTAAAAAAACTTTCGGAGCACCCCCGTTAAGATCTCGCTCGTGATCGGCTTGCTAATATATTCATCCATGCCTGTGGCAAGACACAGCTCCCGGTCGCCTTTGAGAGCATTGGCCGTTACCGCAACAATAATTGGCTGCTTCTCCGGCGGGAGCGTCTCTTTAATGTACTTCGTAGACTCCAGACCATTCATGCGCGGCATTTGTATATCCATAAAGACCAGATCGAAAGATTCGCAGGTTATCCGCTGCATGACGACGGTTCCGTCAGATGCCAGCTCGACGAAATGCCCGCGTTTCTCTAGCATTTTTTTCAGAACAATCTGGTTAATCTCGTTATCTTCGGCGACTAGAATCCGCAAGGGACTGTCCTCAGCTCTTGTCATATATTGTGCGTCGTCCTGCCCTACTTCGGCTAAATCGGCATTCCCGTCATCCAGAAAAACCGCGGTGAACACGAACGTGGTCCCTGTCCCTGGCTCCGCTCTTCTGTGCAAGGTAATTTGTCCGCCCATAAGCTCCACCAGCTTCTTCGTGATGGCCAGCCCAAGTCCTGTTCCCTCATGCCTTCGATTCATAAAATGATCCAGTTGATAAAAAGGCTCAAACAAGCGGCCCTGCAGCTCTTCCGGAATGCCAATCCCAGTATCGGAAACGGAGAATTCCAGCATAATTCTGCCTTCTTTCTGCTCTGCGACCCTTACCTCCAGCACGATGCTGCCAGTATAAGTAAACTTGACCGCATTGCCCACCAGGTTGAGTAACACCTGCTTAAGGCGCTCCCCATCACCCAGCAAATGTGTCGGCACCTCAGCATTCACCTGAGTCTCGACGTGCAGTCCTTTAATCTCCGCTTTATGACAGAGCACATTCATTACAGAAGCAATGCAAAGCCGCAAATCAAAACGATCCTCGTGCAGCTCTGTCTTGCCGGCCTCTATTTTGGAGAAATCGAGAATATCGTTAATAATCGCCAACAACGTATCTCCGCTCTGGCGGATGATCTCCAGGTATTCATGCTGTACCGATTGTGGCTCGCTCATCTCCAGCAGCAGATCCGTCATCCCAATCACTCCGTTCATCGGGGTGCGGATCTCATGACTCATCATCGCCAGAAAATCGCTCTTGGCACGGTTCGTATGCTCGGCCGTTTCTTTAGCAATCATTAGCTTCTTCTGCTCTGTGATATCCTTAACAATAATATAGAATCCAACCCGGCTTCCATTAATGACAATGGGCGCAATACTGGTCAGCACCTCGACCATATGACCATCCTTATGCCTGATCTTGTCGATGTTCTGCTCTCTCCAGCGATTCCGGGAAGAATGCTCCAGAATATCGTTCAGGTGCTCTGCCCCCACTATGCTCGATACGTTCATTCCGGCCAGCTCGGAGATCGTATATCCCGTCAGTTCGCACGCCTTGTCGTTCCCGTTGATGATATCGCCTTCCAGCCCTAGGGAAATTACCGCATCATGGTTGTACTTTTTGAGGGAGGTATAGCGCTCCACCGATTCCTGCAGCTTCCGCTCTACCATTTTGCGTTCTGTAATATCGCGGCCTACGGCAACAATACCCCGGCCATCTTCCTCCTCCAGCACCCGCAGTGTATACTCAATCCACAAATAATGCCCCTTCGCGTGCCGGGTACGAAGTTGAACACTCCTATAAGCCAACGCACCTGGCATCTGGAGCACCATCAGATCATCGGGATGAATATAGCTACTGACATTCCGCCCCACCAGTTGTTCCGGTTCATAACCCAGCACTTCATAAACTGAGGGGGAGCAGTACCGGCAGAGGCTGTCCGGTGTTGCCACGTATACGATATCCCTGACATTATCCGCAATCAGCCGGAGCAAGTCAGCACTATCCGATAGAAGATTTTCCTTGCACCCGGGTTCAGATAGTCCCATTAACAGCACCGTATAAAAGAGTAGTTTCCCCGTCGACGGTTCATTGATCCGCGTGATTCGAATGCTTAATGGAACGGGAATCATAGCCTGATGCACCAGCTTCAACGTACACTCAAAAAAAGGGGTTTCGCCTGCTGCCAGCGCTCCCATCTGATTATGGTAAAGCTGCTTGTAGTCTCTGTGTAAAAACTCACTCAATGGCCGCCCCAGTAGTTGCTCTTCCGAATAACCCAGCAATCCAGTTACACCAGAATTAACACTTGTCCAAGTTTCTTCCGGGGAGAGAAAAGCTTCACCTGCTCCTACCCCGCCTTGCACATCTTTCAACCGGGAATCTTCTTTATCCGACTGATACCCCAACATCTGTCCCACCGCCGTTTCGTGGAGTAAGGCTAGCATTAAGCAAGCTATTTAATAGTTTAATTCTTTATTATAAATATCTGGTATAACTTCAGGAAAGTCAATGTGAATAGAGGAGTTTATAGCTCCTGAGCCCACGCTAGCGGTTACGCTCCAAATGTATGATAATAATCCCATTCTCAAGTATGGTTGGCCCGAACAATTGACCTGCAAGAGAAAACAATAACTCACAAACTTACAATTCGTAAGTGGTTATGGTATAATGCATGTATTCCATCCTTACGGACATGCTTTAACCAATTAATCTATGAATAGCAAGGGGTTCGGAAATATGAGTAATCATATACAACAAGAGGCTGTACCAGAGTTTGAATTTGGCATATATACGCTTGGGGATATTGTGACCGACTGTCACACTGGAAAATCAATTCCCCCACGGCAACGGTTGGATGAGGTGATTGCCGCCGCCAAGCTAGCCGATGAGGCAGGACTTGATGTCTTTGGTGTCGGTGAGCACCACCGGCTGGATTTTGTTATCTCCTCGGTGCCTGTCGTCCTGGCAGCTGTGTCCCAGGTGACGCGCCGCATCAAGCTAACCAGCGCCACTACTGTGCTTAGTACAATCGATCCTGTCCGGGTCTTCGAGGACTTTGCCACACTTGATCTGCTATCCAATGGAAGGGCCGAAATCATCGCCGGACGCGGTGCTTTCCTGGAATCTTTCCCCCTGTTCGGCTATGATCTTGAGGACTATCATCGCTTGTTCGCCGAGAATATTAAGCTCCTCCAGGAGCTTAATCAGCACGAGATTATTAACTGGGAAGGCTCTTTCCGCTCCTCTCTCAGAAATGCGGAGATTTCACCTCGGCCTGTACAGCATGAGCTCCCGCTCTGGGTTGGGGTAGGCGGCTCGCCCGAGAGTGCAGAGAAAGCTGGCGCACTGGGCACTGGGCTTGCCATTGCCATCCTGAATGGAAATCCAGCTCCTTTCAAGGAACTGGTCGATAGCTATCGCCGCTCTGGCATAGAGGCTGGTCATTCTCTCGAATCCCTGAAAATTGCCATTACAAGTCATGGCTATATTGCGAACACTACGCAGCAGGCGCTTGATGAATTTTATCCATACTATTATAACTACCGTAATTCCATAAGTCCGAGCCGAGACCAGCGATATACAGTATCACACAGCGAGTTCGATCAATTCGCGGCCTTCGATAACACTTTGGCTGTCGGCAGTCCTCAGCAAATTATCGAGAAAATTCTCTATCAGCATGAGCTGTTCGGACACAACCGCTTCATGACTCAGCTGGATATCGGCGGACTTCCTTACGCCAAGGTGGCATCAGCCATCGAACTGCTAGCTACCGAGGTAGCCCCTGTCGTACGACGGGAAATTGCTAAAAAGACCTCTCTAGCCTCCTACTAAAAGGGTCTTCTGCCGGATTTTTTTATAGCGTCTCCATGGTATAATCTATAGCTTCACGGGCATTATCCAATTCTTTGGTTCATGAATTGGGTAATGAGCCTAAGGCTGATTCTTTCAGATTCAGCCCCAGAATATTTCCCGGAAGCGAGGTACCTATGAAGAAACTATTAGGCATTGCTATGTTGGCCTTATGCATATTCAGCATAGGGCTGCAGCCTCCCAAAGCCGCTGCCGCGGTCAGCTATACTGCCAAAGTAAATGCTGATTCTCTGAATGTGCGCAGCGAGCCGGCCAAGAATGCAGTCATCACGGGGTCACTGAAGAACGGTATGGTGGTAAGTGTCACAGACGAACAACATGGCTGGCTGAAGGTCAAGTCCGGTTCAACTTCCGGTTGGGTAGCTGGCTACTACCTTCAGAAGACGAGCGGAACGCCCACTGCCGGAACGAACGGAGCGATCAAAGCAACACAGGCGGTCAAGACTTCCACTGGAAACAACTTGAACGCCAAAGCAACAGTTACCGCAAGCTCCCTGCGAATCCGAAGTGGCCCAGGCACTAGCTATAGCGCGCTGGGCTCATTGAAAGCACAGGATACGGTAACCATTCTGCAGCGTCAGAACGGATGGCTGAAAATCCGCACAGCCAGCGGAGATACCGGCTGGGTCTCGGATCAATACATCCGCAGCGGCGCAACCGCTACAAACAGCGCTCCGCCTCCTTCTTCCGGCGGCCTAAAGGGCAAGCTGATCGTGGTAGACCCCGGCCACGGCGGGAGTGATCCCGGCATGCTGGGCACCACCTACGGCACACTCGAAAAAGACTTGAACCTGCAGACCGCCTTCTATGTCCGCGACTACCTGCAGGCGGCGGGCGCGCGGGTCGAGATGACCCGGACGAAAGACGTGAAGCCTTCACTGGCCCAGCGTGCCCAGCTCGGCAAGACACTCGGGGCGGATGCATTTGTCAGCATCCATTATAATTCCTCACCGAAGAAGATATCCGGAACGTTGACCTTCTTCTATTCCGAAAGCACTGACCTCAAGCTGGCCCGGGCGATTGAGGCCCGACTGGGACAAGGTGTCGGCCTGAAGAGCAACGGTGTGTCCTTCGGCGATTATCACATCCTCAGGGAGAACTCGATTCCTTCAGCCCTGATGGAGTTGGGCTTTCTCTCTACCCCCTCTGATGAGGCGCTGGCCCGCACAGCCTCCTATCAGAGAAAAGCCGCCCAGGCTATAGCCAACGGGCTGGCTGATTACTTCAGACGCTAAGGCATTCGCGCCGCGGCATATCAAAAGCCCAGGCCTCTTATCCGTTCTACAAGGATAAGAGGCCTGGGCTTTTTTGAGCTTTTCATTTTAATACAACTTAATACAACATTTCAAAGACTAAGAACAAGTTCAGGAGAACTACCAGAGCCGAGATAATCCAGCCTGTGATGGAAGTAATCCGCAGATTGACCAGTCCGCCCATAATTTGACGGTTGCTTGTGAAGATAATCAAAGGAATGAGTGCAAAAGCAATCCCGAACGACAGCACCACCTGACTCATGATCAGAGCGTCTGTAGCGTTCACACCGGCAATAATAATGGCAAGTGGGGGAATCGTAGTAATCGCCCGGCGCAGGTACAGATTGATTCTTTTATTGATGAAGCCCTGCATGACAACATCCCCGGCCATGGTGCCCACTGAAGAGCTGGATAATCCGGCAATAAGCAACCCAAGTCCAAAAGAAACGGCCGTAACAGGACCAGCTAATTCGCGGAACTGATGAAAGGCTACGTCCAGGTCTTCCACGACCATGCCGTTCTTGAAGAACAGTGCGGCAGAGACGACGATCATCGCCATATTAACAGCTCCGGCAATGATCATGGCGATGATAATATCCGCCAGTTCCAGCTTGAAGATTTTCTTCTTCTCCGCTTCATTCCGGCCAACCACACGGTCTTGTGTCAGCGAGGAATGCAGGTAAATCGCATGTGGCATTACCGTTGCGCCTAGAATCCCTGCGGCCAAAAGAATGCTGTCCACACCATCGAATCTGGGAGTAAACATACCCACAGCTACTGCGCCCATATCAGGTTTGGCTACAATCACTTGGAAAGTAAACGCCAGCACGACGATTAATACCATGGCCCCAATTCCCGCTTCCAATGAACGGTACCCACGCCGTTGCAGCTCCAGTATGGCAAACGATCCAACGGCAGTAATCAGCGCGGCTGGCAACATAGGGATGCCGAATAGTAAATATAATCCTAACGCCGCTCCTATAAACTCAGCCAAGTCTGTAGCAATAATTACAAGTTCACTTTGAATCCAGAGAAAAATGGAGACGCCTTTGGGGAATCGATCATGCGCAATCTCAGGTAAATTCTTACCGGTAGCGATACCCAGTTTGGCTGACAGCGATTGGATCAGTACCGCCATCAGATTAGAGGCGACAATCACCCATAGCAGCAGATATCCATACTTGGACCCCGCTGTGATATTGGTAGCAAAATTACCGGGATCGAGATAGGCAACCGCTGCTATAAAGGCAGGTCCGAGAAAAGGCAGTAGCCGCTTCAGGCCTTTAACTTCTCCGTCTAGTACAGCTTGTGCAGATATCTTGACTTTCTTTTCTTTTATGAGTTTTTGTTCCGCAACTTGTTGCTCCAACATGTCTATCCCTCCTCTTGCCCGGGAAAGTTGTCTATATACACGAAAGTTTCCTCGATGCAACTTTATAGTTGAATTATAGTCCCTTCCATGTAAAATGTAAATAGATTTTCATTTCAAATGTTTTCATTTTAAATTCATTTATATAAGACGATCTTAAGATCTGAACGTAAGGCTCGGTCGTCACTACGGTGGAATGTTTGGACTTCCGGCCGCTGTTGTCTCCAGATTTCTTTTAATTGTACCGCTGATTGCGGTTGAAATCCGGAGACAAAGGCGGTCGCTACCGCTCCTACAGTTCCAAACTTCTCCCTTCGTTCCTCCCTGCTTCTTGTTCCCTTCTTTTGTTCATCTTATAGTTATTTCTTCTTCTGCAAAGAGAGCTTATAGATCATATAACCAGTCAGAGCATTCAGATGGTTGCCGATGGTGATGCCTGTTTCCTGTTCTGCCTGCCGAGCCGCGGGAGCCATGGAAAGCTGAGCAGCAACGATACGGACACCAGGGTTCTCCTGGGCCGCGTGCTTTAATCCAGACGACACCAGCGTGGTATACTCCTCTTTTTTCCCCTGCATAATCAGACTGAACGTATGCTCCAGCACCCTGGATTCTACAAGCACCTTACACCCTGCAGCCTGGCAAAAGTGTTGAAACTGTTCCATCGTCCCTTTAACCGTATTGGGATTGGTGAAAACGAAGAGGACAGGTTCATCAAATCGGCAGGTATCCTGAAATAATGGGTCATCTATCTTTATGACGGGAATAGGCAATGGGTGAAGACTTTCCCGATATACGGCGGTAAAAAAAGTGCAAGTGATCAGAATGGCATCCACATGGCTGGCTGAAATCCAATTCAGGGTCTCCCTCACCTTTGTCTCCACAGTTTCATTATTAAAATCAGCGTCCATTTTTATGCGATCAAGGCCTGGATCTACAAAATGTACCAGTTCCACCTCATAATCGGACAACGCATTCTCGATGTGCTCGATATTGGAATAATGCAAGTGATAACAGCCTATTCTTGTCATAACAATTTTGCCCCCTCTAAAATATATAAATCGTAAAACAAAAGGCCCCCTTCACACAAGTGAAAGGAGCCTTACTAAGTATTATCTTAATGATCTATAGTTGAACTCCATGATTGTGACTCGACAAAAAAGAACGTACAGCCGCTTCCGCTTCCTCCAAGTTATTGACTGATAGCGTGACCCGCTCTACATTCTCATACTGATTGGAGGAATGGTCATACTTGGGATCGTAGTAATGCTCCAGCAGCAGCGCAACCGCCTCTGCGAACCTATCACTCTGCAAATTCCGTTCAATCTCTGCTGCAATCGGAATGTGGATACGGGATTTGATGCTCCGAAACGCTGAAATGTATTGTTCCTTGAACTGCTCCGGCCTGTAATCGTCCAAAATCTGCTGAACTCTGGCCTCCATCGGCAGTTCTATCCAGATCTGGGTTCCGGTTTCTTTCTGCTGTGCCATGAACTGTGGCATGACGACCTTCCCGATCTTCTTGCTCTCCGCTTCAAATAGAACATAAGGAGAGTGCTCCAAGGTCATTAATTCCTCCATTAGCAGACTGTCAAAGGTCTTCTGATTGTGAGGACGCAGCCCAATCTGCCCGAAGATGGAGCCCCTATGCCCAGCCAGACCTTCCAAATCCAAGATGGGATGACCGGATGCTTTTAAGCGATGCAAAAGATTGGTTTTCCCTGTTCCGGTATTGCCATGAATCACATAAGACTTCGGCTTGAAGTCATAGTTCTCCAGTTCATCTAACACCCACTTGCGATAGGCCTTATATCCACCAGTCAGCCGGTAGGCATGAATATCCATCAGGGAGAGCACGGTGGCCGTTGTACGACTCCTCATCCCTCCCCTCCAGCAGAACACAGCCTTGTCCCCCTGGATAGCAGCGAACTCCTTAATGAAGGTCGGCAGCTTCGCCGAGACAATCTCCAGCCCCCGTTCTTTGGCCGCCTGAACACTGGTCTGCTTATAAAGCGTCCCTACCTCTGCCCGCTCCTGGTCATCAAATAAAGGAATATTCAGACTGCCTGGCAGCGTAGCGTCGTTGTATTCGGAAGGAGACCGGACATCGATCACCGTAAATTGCTTTCTGTTCTTCAACCTTCTCAAGTCTTCCAGCGAAATATCCTCAAACAATAGTCTCTCTCCTCTAATCTAAGGCTATGCTATATCACTGAGATCTGCCCAGGATGATCCTCCGTTACTTCTCCGATCAACGCCGCTTCTACGCCAGCATTCTTAAGCTCATTAAGCAATTCTTCGCTTTGTTCTGGAGCCACAGCAATCAACAGACCACCCGAAGTTACTGCATCACAGAGGATGTAACGGCTTAGCTGGTCCATCTCTTCCGGATACAGAATGCTGCCTTGCCCTTCCAGATGGGCATAATTGTTCTTGGTTCCTCCTGGAACAAATCCCTTCTCGGCAAGCTCTCTTACTCGTGGGAGAACAGGAACATCTTCTTGGCGAATGATCAGCCCAAGCCCACTGCCTCTGGCCATTTCCGAAGCGTGTCCCAGCAACCCAAAGCCGGTAACGTCCGTACAGGCGTGAACCCCGTAAGGCGCCATAATTTCTGCGGCTGTTTTGTTCAGCGTAGACATTACTGTAGTAAGCCGCTCCGTTTCTTCCAGAGATAATTGGTCCTTCTTGATCGAGGTGGTTAGAATGCCTACACCAATAGGTTTGGTTAAGATCAGCTTGTCACCCGCGCGCGCCGCGGCATTTGTTCTTACCTTATCGGGATGCACAAGGCCCGTAACAGCGAGTCCGAATTTAGGCTCTTTATCATCAATGGAGTGCCCACCAACTAGCGTCGCTCCCGCTTCCTTCACTTTATCGCCCGCTCCACGCAAAATATCGGCCAGGATGCTTTTGTCCAGAACCGAGATAGGAAAAGCTACAATATTAAGTACGGTGAGCGGTTTGCCGCCCATTGCGTAAATATCACTGAGTGCATTCGCTGCGGCAATTTGACCAAATGAATATGGATCGTCCACAATCGGGGTAAAGAAATCGACGGTTTGCACCAAAGCCAGCTCATCGCTTAGACGGTATACCCCTGCGTCATCACTGGTATCCAGTCCAACCAGCAGATCCGGGTTAGGTACAGTCGGTGGCAAACTGCGCAGAACTTGCATCAGATCGGCAGGACCAATTTTACAACCGCAGCCCCCTTTAGTAGATAGTGAAGTTAGCTTAATAGGTTCAGCTAGTGACATCGTGACACAGCCCCTTCAGTACGAAATGAACATCTTAATTCATCTTACACGATGTGCTATAAATGTACAAAAACATAGCTAGTGCCTGATCATATCGCCTTGCATCCTACCATAGGCCGCTCTCATATTTTACTCATCACTAAAAGGCTCCGGGGGGATACAATCGGTTCAATACTTCACGCATTGCCCCTTTAATGTAGATATCTGGACGTTTTTCTCTCGCTAAGTTTTCAGCTTCTTCTACCGTAGAAACTACCCCAAGCTCCATCAGCAGCCCCGTGGCAACCGTTCCCGTGCGGTTACGTCCACCTGCGCAGTGAAAGTAGACCGTCTGCCCACTGCTTACAGCTTCGCTGATGGCCAGGATTGCCCGTTGTACAGAGGCGTCTTGCCCGTTCTCATGCTCCACTATCGGGTAATGATGCCGGTTAACGTGGTCCGGGAACCCCTCTGCCCTGGTACCGTTGTCTCTCAGATCATACACATCCGAAATCTCCCGCTTCTGAAGCGCCTCCAGCAAACCGTTCTCCCCGCCGATATACACTTTACCTTCAATAAGCTCGTGATAGCCCGCCATAATTATTCCCCCGTCTCCGCAAATTGCTTAATACGTGCGCCGATCTGGTCACGGACGCTTTGAAATACTGCCCATTTCTCCTCTTCCGTCCCCTGAGCCTTGGCTGGATCATCGAAACCCCAGTGCTCACGCTTTACCTTAGGCGGGGTTATTGGACATTTATCTGCGGCATCGCCACACAAGGTAACCACCAAATCTGCGTTATTCAACAGATGGGAATCAATAATGTCGGAGGTTTGGCCCGAGATATCAATACCGGCTTCGCTCATGGCTTGTACCGCTTTAGGGTTCAGTCCATGGGCTTCAATTCCAGCGCTGTAGACATTCCAGTCCTTGCTCAAATATTGCTTCGCCCAGCCTTCGGCCATCTGGCTCCGGCAAGAGTTTCCTGTGCACAGAAAATAAAGTGTCTTCTTATCCATTTTCATTAATCTCCTTTTACATTACAGAATAATTAACCATATATAGAGTCCTAACAGGGTAATAAACAGTGTGGGAACCGTCAGGATGATGCCTGTTTTAAAATACGTTCCCCAGGATATTTTCACGCCTTTAGTAGAAAGTACATGTAGCCAAAGCAGAGTCGCCAGCGAACCGATCGGGGTGATCTTAGGCCCCAAATCCGACCCGATAACGTTCGCATAAATCAAAGCTTCCTTCATGATTCCCGTCGTGTGTGTAGCATCAATGGCGAGCGCGTCAATTAGAACCGTAGGCATATTGTTCATCACCGAGGAGAGTATCGCTGCGATAAAGCCCATGCTCATCGTGGCGACGAATAATCCCTGATCTGTTGCCGCCCTCAGCACTTCTGCCAGTAAATCCGTAAGACCGGCATTCCGCAGCCCGTACACCACGACATACATCCCAATGGAGAAAAACACAATCGCCCAAGGCGCTCCCTTGATCACTTCCTTCGTGTTGACGGACGAACTATTCCTTGCCATCAGCAGGAAGAAAATCGCAATCACTCCGGCTACCGCCGACACAGGGATGTTCAGAAATTCGCTAACGAAATAGCCGATAAGTAGAACCGCGAGCACGACCCAGGACAGCTTGAACATCTGTTTGTCTTTGATCGCCGCTTTGGGGTTCTTTAGCTGAGAGCTGTCGAACTTTCTCGGGATGACTTTGCGGAAGAAGAAGAACAGCACCAGAATGCTTGCCACCAGCGAAAATACGGTTGGGATGATCATCCGGCCCGCATATTCCATGAAGGTGATGCCGAAGAAATCGGCGGACACAATGTTGACCAGGTTGCTGACGATAAGAGGCAATGACGTCGTATCAGCGATGAATCCGCTGGCGATGATGAACGGAAACACCTTTTTCTCATCGAATTTCAAGGCCCGCACCATGGCAAGCACAATTGGAGTGAGGATCAACGCCGCACCATCATTGGCAAAAAACGCCGCCACCACTGCTCCCAGAATGGTTACATAGACGAACAGCCGAATTCCATTCCCATGAGCAGCGCGTGCCATATGTAGAGCAGCCCATTCGAAGAATCCGATATGGTCAAGGATCAATGAAATCAGGATGATCGCAATGAAGGCTAATGTCGCATTCCACACAATCCCGGTGACATCGAGCACATCGTTAAAACTTACTACCCCTACCAGTAACGCCAAGATTGCCCCGCCACAGGCAGACCAGCCAATGGACAGGTTCTTAGGTTGCCAGATTACAAATACTAGTGTGGCTATAAAAATAATAATTGCCCAAGCGGCCACTGCTATAACCTCCAGTTGGTTCTGACTCATAATTACAAAATATAATCATATAACTATATACTTATATATAGGACATAACTTTGTTACTTCAAACGCATATCACTCGCAAGAAGCAACCATTTCTTTTTTATTCAAAAGAGCTAGTATCGTCTTGGAATCCGGCATCTGACCCAGAACAGCCTGGATATGTGGCTTATCTTCGACGTTCAGGGAATAGTGTACCCATTGCCCGCGCTTACTTTCCTTAACGATGCCCTGTGTTTTTAGCTTTCTTAGATGCTGACTGACCGCTGGCTGTGAAATATCAAAGATGTCCACAAATTCGCACACGCACCACTCCCGCTCTTTCAACAGCGAAAGCATCGCCAGACGCGTCTTGTCTCCCAGCAGTTTCATATCGTCAGCAATAACGCCCAGTGGCTCCATAACTCTTTCCTCCTTCCACACCTTATATAAGCCAATGCTTATATTCTAATCTTCTGTCCCGAAATTGACAAGAATTAAATAAAAACCAGCTCAAACACGTAATTAACGTGATGAACTGGTAACTAGGTTTAGTATTATCTTACAGATTAGAGGAAACGGGACGATTGGCCCGATCCCCTTGCTTGCTTTTCCGGTCAAAGTAAAGCACCTTGAACGAGATACACACCAATGCCAGCAGGATAAACAGCAATCCACTCCCAATGGTCCCTCTCATCCCCGCAGCCGCTATGAACCACCCTCCAGCTACCGAACCCAGGGAAACACCAAGATTGATGAAAGAAATATAGAGGGCATTCGCAAATTCGGGAGCTTCAGGCGCTTCAGCAGTGATCCATAACTGAGTCACGATTAGACCGCTGGTATGAGCAGCCCCCCACAGCACAATAATAACAAGCAGCGGCATAAACGAGCTTTCCCCTAAATAAAGCAGTAAGAAAGAAAGTGCTAATACGATCGGCTGAATAACCGTCGTCTTTACCTTATGCTTACCAAGCATTTTTCCAGCAAACAAATTGCCTGCAACACCACCGAGGCCAAAAACCACAAGCAGAATGCTGACGGCTTTTCCGCTCAATCCCATCACTTGTCCCAAATATTCAGCAGCATAGCTGTATACAGAAAACATCGCGGCAAATATGAAGGCAGCTGCGGCAATATTGATCCACAAGGGAGTTTTGCGCAAAATGCCGAGCTGCTCCTTATACGATACTTTTTCAACGGAAGAAGTTCCTGGGAGCATGATTGCGATGCCAATGGCAGCAATAACATTTACAACGGTACAAAATAGAAAGGAAGCCTCGAACGAAAACTGATCGGCGATATAGGTAGTGATCGGTACGCCAAGCACCATTCCCATGCTGGTTCCCACAAATGCTTTAGCGGAAGCTTGGGTTGACTTCTCCTTGGGATAAAGCGATGTCGCAGCGACAAAGGCCAAGGAAAAATAGACCGGGTGGAACAATGCCGGAATGATCCGGAGTACCATTAAAATCTGAAAATTAACCGCATAAGCGGACAACAAACTGCTCCCCGCAAAAATCAAAAGCGACACGATGAGCACTTTTTTTCGATTATATTTTGAAAGGAACAATACCATAAACGGTCCACACAGTGCTACGACCAGAGCAAACAAACCCACGAGCAGACCGGCCTGAGAAGTGCCCACATGGTAACGCTCCATAATAGCGGGCAGTATACCCACGACGCCAAACTCAATGGTGTATACCCCGAATAAACCTAGAGCAAGAAAGAAAAGGGGATTCAATCTTCTCATGATTCCCTGATCCCGGCATAGACGGCTTCTGTAAGATCCGTAGTGAACTTGCCTGACATGCCTTCCAGTGCCGTATTCGTGAACGCTACTACGCTGAGCTGCTTCGATGGGTCCACAAACCACGAATGACCATAGGTTCCTCCCATACGCCAAGTCCCTGGTGATTCAGGGGTAGCTGCGGCAGCCGGATCTTTGAGCAGAATAAAGCCTAAGCCGAACCCCCTGCCTGGCCAAAAGGCCATCGGAAGGTCACCAATTTGATTGGTAGTCATCTCACGAACTACTGCCTCCTTCATCAGGGGTTCTCCCCCCTTGCGCAAGGTTTCCAGTAGCTTCAAAAAGTCCCCTGCACTGCCAATCATACCCGCTCCACCTGAAGGGTACGCTGTGGAGTCCGTTGCCCGGACAGGAGCAAGCCGGAAACCCGCCGTTCCCTCTACAAATGGTACGGTGTCAAAATCCCGCAAGCGGCGTGGCTCAGCAGGATCATCAGCGTAAGCAACAGCCAGCCGGCCCGGATCGACTGCAATAAACGCGGTATCACTCATGCCCAGAGGATCTGTTACCAGTGAACGCACGGCTTCCCCAAGTGGTGCATTCGCTGCCTTTTCAATCACTGCGCCCAGTACATCTGTAGCTATAGAATACTTCCACTGCGTTCCTGGTTCATACAGAAGCGGTACAGAAGCAAGCCGACGCAGGTTCTCTTCTAATGTGATATTCGCCTGATCCATCCCATCAGATACACCCGCAAGCTCATAGGAACCCTGCTCTTCTTGAAAAAAACGGTACGTCAGTCCGGCGGTGTGTGTTAACAGGTGACGAATCGTCAATGTCGCAGCTTCACCATTCTGCAGCCGTGGACGGAATTCTGGCAGCCAGCGATCTACACGATCATCCAGTTGCAGACGGCCTTGTGATACCAGTACCAACGCAGCTGTGGAAACAATAGGCTTAGACACAGAAGCCAGCCGAAATAACGCCTCCTCATGCATGGGGCGATTGTTCTCCCGATCAGCAAAACCCGCAGCGCGGTTATACACCAAGTCCCCACCAATGGACACTTTAACAACGGCACCGGCTAACCTTTTATCGGCAAGTGTATGATCGATGACCTCATCTATACGTGCTTGTAAATTGTCTTGTTTCTCTTTGTTCCAATATAATTTATTCAATCACACTCATCCTCTCTGAACAATATCATGTTGCTTCGTTTTCCGGGGTGAGTTTATTATATAAATCAAGTCCCTTTGATTACATAAGACAAACCAGTTAGTTTCTTCATTTGACAAAGAAAAATGAGGTAGTTTGAAAGGGAATTTTATAAATTAAAGGAGTGCGTTTTCATGGACCATATAGATAAGCAGATTTTGTTCCATTTGCAAAATCAGGCGAGGATTTCAATGACTGAGTTAGGGAAAAGTGTCAGCCTATCGCAACCAGCCGTTACAGAGCGAGTCCGCCGTCTGGAAGAGAACGGGGTGATTGAAGCGTATCGCACAGTGATCTCCCCCGAGAAAATCGGCAAAGGTACTGTGGCCTATGTACTGTTTAGGACAAAGGAATGCTATCCCTTCCTTGATTTTTGCCGTTCTGCACCCGAGGTTGTTGAATGCTATCGCATCAGCGGAGAACACAACTACCTGCTAAAAGTAATGACTGACTCTACCAAATCCCTTGAAGAATTCGGCAACCAGTGCGATCCCTATGGGACTTACACCGTTCTCATTGTAATGTCATCCCCTATTGATCCTAAATTTCTCATCCCCTCGCTTGAAAAAGTAAATCTGCTCGCTGATCCAGAGTAGATCGCAGTCAATGTACAAACAAAAAGGAATCCGGCAAGAGCCGGATTCCTGGAAAATCAAATGAGAAAATACAGAACTTTATTAATATGTCCACCAGTTGCCTGACATCACAATCAGCGAGAACAATTTGATGCTGTCTTCATAGTAGCCTTCTGCAGAACTACTTGCTGTATGACTCCACACTGAGTTCAACCAGCTTTGGTAGATCGAAGAGGTCATTGCACTAACGCCGAACGGTGCATAGAAAGCACCGCTATTGTAGCTGCCGAACACAGTTCCATTCAGCTTGTAGCCGTCCTTGATGCTTCCGGGTGCGCCCCCTACCTTAGTTTGTATCCAACTGTTCATCTGATTAAGCTGCGCCAGGGCACGGTTATCACCAGTAATCAGGTAGTCCGTAGCAATCCGCCAGGGAGTACGACAGGAGTTATAGTTGTAATTACCGTCATTAGCATCTTCTAAGAAGTTAGCTGCTGCGGGCTTGTACACACCACCTGAGTAGATCACAAAGTCAGGCAGCAGACCGGTGCTTGAGCTATATCCACTATACAGACTGTTAATGATCGTGTACGTCT
Organism: Paenibacillus sp. NPDC057934; assembly: GCF_042887565.1. Classification (NCBI taxonomy): domain Bacteria; kingdom Bacillati; phylum Bacillota; class Bacilli; order Caryophanales; family Paenibacillaceae; genus Paenibacillus; species Paenibacillus sp. NPDC057934. The sequence continues at coordinate 49,444 of NZ_JBHVPB010000015.1, read as the reverse complement.
TGTCCGTAACATTCTTCCAGCGGACATCGCCAGTAGCACTTTGGAATGCCTTCAAATGGTTCAGCATAAAATCCGAAGGCCGTGTGGCCGTATTATAGGAGCCACTGTTCGCCCAGTCACCCAGGCGGATGGTCCACTGGGTCTGGTTAATTTCGTTATCCATGATGGCATTAATAATATTCTTGGCCGCTTGCAAATAGTTGATCGTACCGCTGCTTCCCCACTGCTTATCTGCCAGCAGCAGCGAGAACGCGATGTCCATATCGCCGTCTGTGGCTGAATCCTGACCATCAATATTTTGAAAACTGCTGTTCTGCTTCCAGGACAACAGGTACGGATTATTTGCACTCGGATGTGCTTTGTAATAATTATAGAGCCCGTCAAAATAAGTCTGCGCACTGCTGTCATACCCGGCCATTAGCACGGTGAACAGCATCCCATAACCATGCGCTTCAGAAACGGTTTCCCCTGCTGAATTGTATTTCACATAATACTTCCCGGTACCAGCTGGCTTAAGGTAGGCTGCTTTCCACGCATCCCATTTGGTTTTCACTGTATTATCCATACTCGTCTGAGTGACATTATTGGGCTTAATAGAACCGGCCGTATAGGTCGTATGCTGTGGAAATGGCTTGTTCACCGCTGCGAAAGCGGATCCCGCTGGAAGCATAACGATAGCCAAGCACACCAGCATAAGCATTTTCCAATTGAACCTGAGCCTTCTTATCCTATTCATCATTTGATCGTCCCCTCTTCATCTTTTGGACTAATGTCGTAAGAAAACGGAAAGGCCTGCGCTCTATTCACCTCCTCCAAATGATGATTGACGATCAACAAGCAGGGGGCTCTAGCCAAACGAGTTAAGCGTAGACGATGTAAATAAATATGGTTATTTTGTAAAATAATGATCTATAATTGCAATTTCAATATATTCTGCAATCTAGTAACTGTCAATATCAAACGTGCCGCAAAATATATTTTCCATATTTCTCCTGATACACTCCACTCGCTCTACTACAAGACTGCTTTTCAGGCTCTCCTCACAAAAGAAAGGATCACCCCTGTCCCAAAATGGAACAATGAAGTGACCCTTTATCCACACACTTAGAACACGCTGCGAACCAAACCACCGTCTACTCGCATGGCAGAACCATTAATCGCCGAAGCCAACGGACTGCTGAGAAAGACGACAACATCCGCAATCTCCTCCGGACGAATCAGCCTTTGGATAATGGAGGTTGGACGATTCTCCTTCATGAATCTGGTTTCCGCTTCCTCAATCGTCAGCTTCTCCTCCAGATACAGCGTGCCCAGCATAGTTTCTACACCTTCGGTTAGGGTTGACCCCGGCATGACTGTATTCACCGTCACCTTTGTCCCTTTGGTCAGCTCAGCCAAGCTGCGGGACAGCGATAGCTGCATCGTTTTAGTTGCACTGTAGTGAGGCATTTCCTGAGAAGGCATCACTGCAGCCTCACTGGCGATGAAGATGATTCTGCCCTCATTACTCTCTAGCATACCCTTCAGATAATGACGGCTGAGCCGAACCCCGCTCATGATGTTAACCTCAAAGAATTTGAACCATTCATCATCCGGGATATCAAAATATTCAGCTGGCTCGAAGATCCCCAGATTGTTAATAAGAATATCGACTTCCGGGAATTCCTCCAAAAGCTGCTGGCAACCCGCCTCTGTTCCCAGATCTGCTACCGCTGGGTATAGCTCAGCTTCAGGGTGCTCCTTTTTGATCTCTTGAATCGTATGATTCACCTTATCTCCATACCGCCCATTGATCAGGACAGTTGCACCCTCCCGCACCAACGATTTGGCAATCGCTTTTCCAATGCCTGATGTTGATCCAGTCACCAGTGCGGTTTTGCCTTCTAAATGTAGCTTCATGCCCATTCCTCCTATTAAAAGTCGAAGTTATCAGGGTCTGGTCCTACGCGCAGATGCTGATCTAGCCCATCTATACGCTGCATATCTTCCGCGGACAGCTCGAAGTCAAAGACCGAAGCGTTCTCCACAATACGGTGCTTCTTGGTTGATTTAGGAATCGTAACAACACCGTTTTGAAGATCCCAACGCAAGATGATTTGGGCAATCGATTTGCCGTATTTAGCAGCAATTTCTTGCAGTTCAGGGTTGTCCAGCAGTTGGCCCTGCATCAGTGGAGACCAGGCTTCGTATTGAATGCCTTGCGCTTTGCAGAAGGCTTGCAGATCTTTTTGCGTCAAGCGCGGATGATATTCCATCTGGTTCACCATAGGCTTGATTTCAGCATCTTCGAGCAGGTCTTTTAACTGGTGCTCAAGGAAGTTGCTGACTCCAATCGCTTTGACACGTCCTTCTTTATAAAGGGTCTCAAGTGCTCTCCAGGCTTCCTTATATTTGTCTTTTACAGGCCAATGGATCAGATACAAATCGAGATATTCCAGCCCAAGCTTCTTCAGGCTCAGTTCATAAGCGGCGATGGTGGACTCATAACCCAGATCGGCATTCCACACTTTAGATGTCACGAACAAGTCTTCTCTGGAAATACCAGCGACTTCAAGCCCTTGGCGGATTCCGTTGCCCACCCCTTCTTCATTGCCATAGATCGCAGCAGTATCCACACTACGGTATCCGTGGGCAATTGCTGTTTTCACCGCGTTCTCCAATTCGGCGCCTTCCTCTACTTGAAATACCCCGAGACCAAGCCACGGCATTTCCACCCCGTTGGACAAGGTCGTTGTATCTTGCAAATTGTTAGCCATTCTCTATCTTCCTCCATCTATGATTAATTGCTGAGCTTATAATATGCCATTCAGCCAAGCCCTAGTCATCAATGCTTGCAAGTGATATGATAGGTTAAAACATTCCGAATGAATAGTACGCACTTTAAAGTACCATAGTAACTAAAAAGTACCTATGAGGATATTTAGCGCTAACAAATGGAGGGATAGCCATGACATTGGTTAAGAAAAAATATAATATTTCGGTGGAGGCCACCCTGGAGGTCATTGGCGGGAAGTGGAAATGTGTGATCCTCTGCCATTTGACCCATGGCAAGAAGCGCACTACCGAGCTAAAGCAGTTGATGCCGGCTATTACGCAAAAAATGCTGACCCAGCAGCTGAGAGAGCTGGAAAGTGACGGTATCATTAACCGGATTAGTTATAACCAGGTTCCGCCAAAGGTGGAGTACGAACTGAGTGAGTATGGTGAAAGTCTGAAGTATATCCTCGATTCATTGTGCAATTGGGGGGAGCAGCATATTATCAAGCAGTATGGCGACAAGTATGAAGTGCTTGAGGACAATATACTTAATAAATAAACGCGGGGGTAATGCAAGGACATAGACTTGTTGAGACATGGGAGGGCAAACCTCAAGGATGAACCTAAATTGCTATTCCGATGCCCCCCTTGTCTGCTTCGTTACCACATTCGTTTTTACAACGAATGAAATCCTGCGAATTCGTTTCTTTTGCTCATATTTGCAAATCGGGGTCCTGGGTAAAAGCCAACTTTTCTATAAAGGTTCTCTGCCTCATTACCAACGGTCACACAAAGCTTAACGACCTGTGAATATTCATGGGCGGTTGCCCTCACATAGTTGAGCATAGCTTCAGCGAGCCGTATGTTTCTATACTTGGGAAGAACGCATAAATCCCCTATTTCCGCAACACCGAGGGGCATTTTTTCATAGATACCCGCTATACAAAGGCCGGCAATTGCTTGCTCTTGCTCATCAAATACATAAAGCGAAAAATTGCGGTGTTCGTAGACCTTCATCAGGTGCTGAACATCTGCTGTGGCCTTAGCTTCATCGGGAATACCATAAGTTTCATTGTCAATCCCCCCTGCATATCCTTCCATAATGATCCGCGCAATTGTGTTAATATCTGTTGTCTTATCTAGTGAACGCACAGAAAATCCATCCGGCAACACCGCTGTTACGCTATCATCAGCCGGACAGCACATCACTTGCCGAATCACACCCAGCTTATATCCGAATGCAAGCAAAATACTGACATCCTGCTGTAAGACTCCATTAATGTGCTTAATATCATGACTGCAATTGAATAACGCTCTCCAAAAAACCGTTCTGTCAGCAAAAGGTGCTATTAAAAAGGGGTACATTACCGTCCCATCATTGATGATTGCACCGCCAATTCTCACCTCGTCACACAGAATCCAATAACATTGATCGCTGAATTGAGTATCTTTAAGACGTGTATTCCAGTCATACCACATCTCAATATCCGCATCTGCATAGATAACCTGGTACACGGCAAAGCGTTCTTTTTCTGCTTGCTCCAGTCTATATTTAGGCATGTTAATCCCCACTTAATATCGCTCCCCTCTGCATATCGACTTGATCATACAGCTTGTTCACATCATAAAGTAGTTATAGTTCTGCTATATTTAAATATTCCCGCCAAGCAATAGAATCCACCGCAACTGGTAAGAAGCACAGCCATCGGATCGACTTTACAGTTAACAAATAACTTTATACTTTTCTGGTAAAAAAACAGCGAGAGCCCAGGACATGTTACAACATCCAGAGATATCGCTTTGCATTATGATTGATAGGGTAATAGCTTTAAAACGAGTAGTATACCTCTTTGCCATCCAGAAAATCTCGACAATGTGTACTGCATAATTTTGCAGCGTGCTCTTTAATCCAACCATTCTTCTCCGGATCATTTATGAAAAATGCATAGCAAATGAAAATATCCATGAATATTTGTCCTTCGATATATCTGATGTCCTCAAAAAAAAAGTTTGCTATAGAAGCATAACCTTCCAAGAAGGTTTTCCGTAGCTCACTTTTAAGCATGGAAGATGCGCTTCCCAAGTCAAAGCAATAATGTCCATACCCAAACAAACAGAAATCTATTAGCGAAGGATTTCCTTCAGAGACTACAATATTCCCCAATTGATAATCCGCATGAATAATACCCCAGGAGTTTTCTCTTGCGTCTAATTCTGACAGCTGCTCTTTTACAATGACTAGAACGCTTCTGATTACATCATAGTCATCCTGATTGAGACTACCACTTTCTACCCCTTGCCGAAGTTCTGTTACTACCTCTTCAATTCTTTTTGCATCATAAACCGGTCTATGTAACTCCTGCGTAACTAATGTCTGAGAGAATTCATGCAATCTGGCTACATCTTCTCCTAATGTATAAACGATCTGCGTAATATTATCTTCCTCTAGCGTAAGTGTCGCCCCTTCGATCCATTCTAAGAGCGTTGCGTATGTCACACCAAATTGATTAGAGTGATATTCAGTGACCCATTCACCATCGCGATTGGCCACGGGTTTCTGAACTTTTAGAATGTTGTTATGATCGATTTCCTGGAGCAAGCGCATTTCGGCCTGTAATCCATTCCATGTATGTTGTACGCCTGAGAGACCCTCGGATACTGGCTTATGGATGCGTAGCAAATAGCTTCTGTTATCTGGTTTACTCGTTACTTTGAAGGTAATGTTCTCATTATGCCTAATGAATTCAATGACGGGCTCAAGCAGCGAATAGTGCACTAATACGTTCTCGGCTTCACTTATCACAACACATGCCACCCTCTTTTCTAAACTAAATCAATCCATCTAAGTGTACCATTTATTGGTTATATTAGATTTGGAAAAAATGGCTATAAACTAAACTCTCTATTCAATTAACCTGATTCTAATTCGTCCCAATACCCTATTTAAATACAATTTTCTAAATCTAGTTGACAAATATTTCACTCTTGTATTATCCTTAATTTTACATAGATACCAATGGTTTTTAACACTACCGCAACAAAACTCACATTATTGTGACAGATGAACGTCTGTTATCTACCCTGCACCTCCTCATATCCAACACACTCTATAACTTCCAATTATTATTGCCACTGTACTCCGTTGATTTACGATTCCCTCTTCTAGACCTACAACCTACCTACACTTATTTGCGTGTAACTCTATTTTAGCTGTCTACCCCTGTCCATTTTGCTAGATTCGTTAATCTTCTAAAAATAATAGATAGCGCTTACATACTATGTTATATACCAAACGCAATAGTCGTAATTCTGTGCATAACAGAAAGGATGAGCGTAATGGACATCAATAGGCATGGCTGCGCAACAAAATGGATGAGGAATAAAGGAATAGGCATGAAAGGGCGTGGTCCGCCTGGAGAGGAGGGTATGGATAGGCTACTAGATTTTAAAATTCAAACCAAAAAGGAGAATTTGTGATGAACAAAAATCGAGTTAGCACTACCCGATCTATCAGTAAAATAGTTACGCTCCTCTTCTTGTCTTTCATTCTTGTGTCTTCAAGCCTGATCGTAGGTCCAGCGCAGCAGGCCGATGCCGCTCCTCTTCCTAAAAAAGTCATCGCTTACGTGGCCGGCTGGGCCAACTTGACCGCGAATGATATCAAAGCAGAGCAGTTGTCCCATATCAATTACTCCTTTGCCCTGATCTCCAACGGCAGAGCCACTATTACGAATAATGACCGTACCAATTTGCAAACTATGGTGGGACTGAAATCCAGAAATCCAGATTTAAAGGTTCTATTATCTGTCGGGGGCTGGGGTGCGAACGGTTTTTCGGACGCTGCACTTACAGATGCCTCCCGTACAACCTTTGCTGACAGTCTGGTGCAACTGGTGACCGCCAATAATCTGGATGGCGTCGATCTGGACTGGGAATATCCAACCAACCCTGCCGCAGGCACAACCGCGCGGCCGCAGGATAAACAAAATTTCACATCGCTTCTCGCAAAGGTTCGCGACAAACTGAACGCACAGGGGCAAATTAATAGCAAGCAGTACCTGCTGACTATTGCAGCTGGAGCCAGCAGCAGCTATCTGAATGGCGTAGAAATCAATAATATTACACCTCTGCTGGATTGGATCAATCTGATGACTTACGATTTCCACGGAAGCTGGGATGCGACCACCGGTCATCATACGAATTTGTCCGGAAGAGATATTAGCGTAACCTCTGCGGTCAATTTGTTCCGAAATGGCGGTGTTCCCGCAAGTAAACTGGTCATTGGCGGAGCCTTTTACGGCCGGTCCTGGACAGGTGTGCAGAATAGCAATAATGGCCTCGACAGACCTGGTTCCGGGGGATTCGAGCCTGATTACAACACCATTGTCAGCCAATATTTGAATAAAAACGGATATACACGGTATTGGGATAGCAGTGCACAAGCCCCTTACTTGTTTAATGGGAATACCTTTATCTCTTATGACGATCCACAATCTCTCACTCTGAAGGTACAATATGTGAAGAACAATGCGCTGGGCGGGATTATGTTCTGGGAATACAGCAATGACAGATCTGGTGCGCTGCTTCAGGCCATTTACTCCGAGGTAACTGGTAATGTGACACCCAATCCAACGGGATACTCCTACCTGGTTGCCCAAGCCAATCAGCAAATCGTCTCTGCTGAAAATTATGGTAATGAGCAATTGGTTGCCAACAGAGCCGCCGCAGGAGATTGGGAGCTTTTTGAATTAGTCACAAACTCGGATGGCACCGTGTCCCTCAAGTCCAAAATCAATAGTAAGTATGTCACCGCTGATCTCAACACAGGTGGTGCACTGATCGCCAAAGCTACAACCATTCAGCAGTGGGAGAAGTTTAATCGTGTGGATTTAGGAAATGGCACGATTGCCCTGCAAGCGCTGGCCAATAACTTGTATGTTACCTGTGATTTGAATAACGGGGGCAAGCTGGTTGCCAGCCGCACTGCTGTGGGCGGAGCCTGGGAGGCTTTCCGGGTGAGCAATAATTAACTTCGGAGCACGGGAACAGTAAAGCTTCACCACAATGAACGGTTGAAATTCTCCACGATCTGATCGAAGAGCAGAGCTATTATTCACAGATACAACAAAAGCCAGCCGGTCTCCTATTACGGGGACTCGCTGGCTTTTCAATGACATGTTTAATGAACAAGTCGGTTTGTAGCTTTTTTCAATGAACTATGTATTGCAATAATCACCAATCCAGACCATGCGCTTCAATAAAATTACTGGTTGCATCTTCCCCATTGTCTATAGATACCTTGCCTGCTGTTCCCACTGGAACGCCTGCTTTGATGAGCAATTGACCAACATGACACTTTTCTTCCGCTTGTAGAATCAGTGCTTCTGCTGCTCTAACCTGTTCGGCTGTCGCTTCAGCAGATAAAACAATATGCGGATGGTGGTTAATGCTGAGCTGCTCTCCTTTAGATACTGTGCCTTCTGTGTCCATGAAAAATCCGGAGACCGGCAGTTGGCTTCGGTCGAGCATATAAGACAGGGTCATCGTATAGCAAGCAACAGCCGAAGACATCAGCAATTGTTGAGGCTCTGCCCCTTCTCCGCTGCCGCCTTTAAGAACAGGGATTGCAATCTGCGTCTTCAGATTCTCACTTGAAATCCGGCCGTCCCCCTTTGCTCCTTTATACCAAACGGCGTTCATATTAATGGTTGTATCCGCCATTTCCATCACTCCTCTTCATTTACTAACATATAGATCTGATCTAATTGCTCCCGCAGCCGGTCGAAGACTACAAACCGGTCGGCTCTGATGTACTCCCTCTGACCTGCCATTAGCAGCATCACAGGCACTGTGAAAATCAAAAATTGTGACGCCACCTCTTCCACCACATTAGCATCAATATGTCCGAGGTGAATTTCCGGGTATGCGTCCAGCAGTTCCCTTAGCTTGGGCAAGATCGCATGGCATACACTGCACTCTGGTCTGGACACGTCCAGGAAGCTCAGCTCATGCTTTTCAAGAAAATCATCAGCCATTTCGATTGAAGTTATTTCTGTAATTTCTTTCATACGGAACCCCCATTCAAAGGTTCTTGAATACTACTCAAGTGTCTTAGAACCGGGCCGCGGACCGCATACAATCGGCGAAATCCCCTTCTGTGCAGAATCCTAGCGGCCTTCTTACTTTTGAAATAATTGTCCGCCAGAATCATCACTGCATCCCCGGACGATAAACTCTGATTCCACACAAAAGGTAAGCGGCCCAGCGATATGTTAATCGTGTCAGGGATGTGTTCCTTGTCGTATAAAACGGCATCCCTGACATCGAGTACTTTAATAGAGGATGGCGCAACCATCAGGCTGTCTTGTAAATTCATTCGCAAGCACGATAACGATGGAACCGGCCAAAGCTGAAGCACCATCCATATTAGACCGACAATAAGTGCTGTATATATAACAATCATGTCTTCGGCTATCTCTTAATGTCCCAGCGCTTCGAAAAACTTCTCACTGTCAATGGCAGCCATACTGCCGCTGCCTGCTGCGGTAATGGCTTGCCGGTAGCGACTGTCCTGCACATCGCCACAAGCGAAGACCCCAGGAATATTCGTCTCTGAAGTGCCTGGCACCGTTACGATATATCCGTTGTCATCTGTTGTGATCTGTCCATTCAGAAAGCCTGTGTTAGGTCTGTGCCCAATCGCCACGAATACACCGTCCGCATGAATCACTTCTTCTTCCCCAGTAGTATTGTTGATGACTCTCAGTCCCGAGACTCCCCGCTCACCAGCAGTAACTTCTACGGGTGTTTTACCCAGCGCCCATTGTATCTTTTCATTGGCACGGGCACGATCCTGCATGATTTTAGAAGCTCGCAATTCCTCACGCCGGTGAACCACCGTGACTTTGGAAGCAAAGCGTGTCAGGAAGTTGGCTTCCTCCAGCGCAGTATCTCCCCCGCCGACTACGATGAGCTCTTTACCACGGAAAAAGAATCCGTCACAGGTAGCGCATGTACTTACGCCACGTCCGACATTTTCTTGTTCGCCCGGAATTCCCAGGTACTTGGCGCTTGCCCCAGTAGAGATAATCAGTGTTTCCGTTACAATCTCACCTTTTCCCTCCACTTGCAGCTTAAATGGGCGTTCAGATAAGTCTGCATGGTTCACCCAGCCTGTAAAAAACTCTGCGCCGAAGCGCTCGGCTTGTTTACGCATATTGTCCATCAGCTCGGGCCCCATAATGCCTTCTGGGAAGCCGGGAAAATTCTCGATCTCAGTTGTAGTGGTTAATTGACCTCCTGGTTCGGGTCCTTCAATCACGAGTGGATTCATATTGGCACGGGCCAGATAGATCGCTGCGGTCAGCCCGGCAGGACCTGTACCTACGATTACGGATTTATACATTTTGCACCCCTCCATGTTTATCATCATGCTGGTACACTTCGTTTTAAAATTGATACTCACTTGTAATTTCGTAATAACTATTCAATTGAATAATTGAATTATAATCCTGAACTGTTCCTTCGTCAAGCCACAAGTTTATATTGCAAGTTGAAGTGCTGCATCTTCGCTTCATCGGCTTCTCAATTGTCATTTACCAACAACAAAAGCACAGCCTCAAGCTGCCGTGCCCCGAAATAACTCTATAATTGTACAAACTCATGCCTGTGTTTGGTACAACTGAATGACTTCAGAAACCGCCTGTTCGGCTGACTGAAGCGCACCTTCCAGATGCCCGCCGTGTTCAGGTGAGGTTTCGGTTCCAGCAAAAAAGATTTTCTCGCTCCAAACACCCGCTCCGCTCAGACGCCCATAATTAGGGAAATCGGCGAGTGGTGTGGAATCCTCATCCACAGCTGTCTCGGGGTCCATCGACCAATCTTTGTAAAGGAGCCCGCTCATGGCTTCAGCAGATGGACCGAAGAGGCGAGACAACTGCTCAACCACGAGGCTCAGGACTTTGTCCTCCCCCAATTCCTGCCGCAGCTCTGCCCTCATTCCAAAGAAGCCAAAGAGCGCACCGGAGCCTGTAGCTGGTGAGGCATCATGAATTTCCTGCAACGGTCCAACCCAGCTAGAGACAAGACCGGAAAGTCCATCTTCCCGCCAAAAGGGAGTGTCATAGACTGCAACCACCTTGGCCTGTCCCGCCATCCAGGTCGGTTTGTTCATCAGACTGGTCATAAGTTCAGATGGAAGAGCCGGCGAGAATGCAATATGACGCGCCACTAGTCGAGGCGGCAACGCCAGGATTACTGCACTTGCGGTTATGCTTTTCCGTATACCATCAGGAAAGTCCGCTTCAAGGGTAATCGCCTGATCCTCACCAGCACGTATCGCGGTTACCCGCGTGTTCAGTTGAATCGTACCTAGTGGAAGCGTAGCTGCTATAGCATCAATAAGACACTGTACTCCTCCAGTGAGGCGCATAGAACGCTCCACTGCACCTTCCGCCAGCATAAAACGCTGTGCGGGTTCATGCTTGTATCGCTCGGATAACATGGCTCCTTCGGTATGCTGAGCAAAAACATCTAAACCTAACTCTTGGACCAGACTGGTAATCATCGGCTCATATTGCGGCCAGAACCATGTCGGTCCTAGGTCAAACTTGCCGAGTTCAGGCTTGTTCAGGGCCACTTGGCTTAAGATTCTGCCGCCGAACCGCTCTCGTGATTCCAGAACCATGCATGGAATTCCTTGTGAAATAAGCAAAGACGCCGCACGTAGTCCGCTTAATCCAGCTCCGACGATAACCACTGGTTCCTTACTCTTATTTTCTCTCTGTAATTTCACCCTCAATAAACCTCCAATAATAATTACAAAAGCGTAGTAAATGCTCTCGATCTCACATCGCTTGAATTCATCAGTCTCTATTCCATTCGTGCACGCCTTCATCTATGCGATAAGCTGTGAAGCCTCTGTTCTGCATGTGCTCTACAGCCTGTGTTGTATAAGAGCAATAAGGCCCTCTGCAATAAGCAGCCAGCTCCATATGACACGGTACGGTATGCAAATACTCATCCAGTTCCTCCAAAGGAACGGATAGAGCCCCTTGAATATGCTCCGCTTCGTATTCATCCCTTGGGCGAATGTCCAGCACAATTACTGCATCCATCTCCATCTTTTGCAGCAGCTCCTGCTTTGAAATCGTCTGTACCCCTTCATATTGCTTGAGCAGATCCTCTTTGATCCGCGGCAAATCAGAGAGCCGATTCTCAGAGACGTTCCACAAAGACATTAGAAAATCTATAACTGCAGGATCACCCAACGAATAGATGGCATAGGTTCCTTTTTTACTGAACTTCACTAATCTTGCTTCCAATAAAATTTGCAAATGACGCGATACGTTCGCCACACTCATGCCGCTCTGCTCAGCCAAGCACTCAACGGTTTTGGACCCATTGGAGAGAAGATCCATAATCTCAAGTCTTTTATCACTGGATAAGCATTTACCGATGCGAGCATATTGCTGATAGACTCTCTCTTTGATAGATGTATCCGTATTGATGGAATCCATACAAATTCCCTCTCCCCTAATTCAATTGAATAATTGAATTATAACTTTTTTTCATTTATACTTCAAGTGTTCCTAATGTACACGGATATGCATACTTATTATTACCCCTAAGGAGGAAAATACATGAAGACGATGAAAGCCATGCAAATCCTAGTCAAAGGCGAAAAAATGCAATATGTCGAAGTACCGATTCCTCAACCTGAAGCAAATCAAGTACTGCTGCGTGTCGAAGCCTGCGGCGTATGCAACGGTGACGCATTAGCTATTAGAGGCGCTGCCTCACAGTACCCGCGTATTCCCGGACATGAGGTGATCGGAGTCGTTGAGGCGCTTGGTACCGATGTCACGAAGTGGAAGATTAGGCAAAGAGTCGGCATCGGGTGGCATGGCGGACATGCACAGGTCACTGGGTTGACCATGGATGGTGGCTACGCTGAGTATATGGTTGCTTACGAAGACGGCTTATCCAGCATTCCAGACGGGTTAACTGCATTAGAAGCGGCACCGCTGATGTGCGCAGGAGAAACTACATTCACTGCTCTAAGAAATAGCAAAGCCAGACCTGGAGATCTCGTAGCAATACTCGGCATCGGCGGTTTAGGGCACCTGGCTGTTCAATACGCTCACAAAGCAGGCTTCAACACAGTGGCCATCTCCCGCGGAACCGATAAGGAGGCCTTAGTGCGTGGGCTTGGAGCACACCACTACATTGATTCGGACACAGAAAATCCAGCTCAAGCACTACAGGCATTAGGCGGAGCCAAAGTCATTCTAGCCACAGCACCGAACGCCAAGGCCATTTCCGCGCTTCTGGGCGGACTGTCTTCTGACAGCGAACTCATTATTGTAGCCGGCTCCGGCCAGCCACTGGAATGGTCAGCAATGGACTTTTTGAAGGGCCCTCATACCGTTCGCGGCTCATTTACCGGACATGCTCCAGAGGTAGAACAAGCCATTAAATTCAGTGTACTGACCGATGTACGCCCGATGATCGAGACGTTCCCTCTGGAACGTGCCGGCGAAGCCTTTGACCGGGTGATGAGCGCGGAAGCCCGCTTCCGTCCTGTGCTGTATATTTCCGGTTAACACCGTTGATGAAGTGGAGCGTTCTTTTCCAATAAGAGCAGGGCGTTCTTTTTATTACTACTAACGGTTTCACTATACAAAAATCCCGACAGCGCTTGTACTAAGCACTGCCGGGATTTTTTAAACCCTGACAATTACACCAGGTTCAAGATTTTATCCTTCAAAACACTCTTAGGATTGACGCCAACCATTGTGTCGACCAGTTGTCCATCCTTGAACAACAACAGGGTCGGAATGCTTCTGACGCCGAACTGTGAAGCCAATTCTGGCTCATCGTCCACATTTACCTTAGCAAGGGTTGCTTGGTCTTTCATTTCGTCTGCCAATTCTTCAACGATTGGAAGCTGAATTTTACATGGCCCACACCAAGGGGCCCAAAAATCAACTAAAGTAACACCAGATTGAATTTCGTTTTGAAAAGATTGTTTAGTCAGTGCAGTTGCTCCCATAGGAATAGCCTCCTTGTGTATATGAATATAATATATTCAATTGAATAATTGAATTATAAACAGAAGATGATTATTCGTCAAGGGGCAATCTTTTTTTTGTATACATTCATGCACATCAACATGCACACCAAAAGAGCCCATCCACAGATGGACTCTTACTGGCACTTAACTAACAGGTGCACGATCTTTATTTCAGACTCGACATACAACTCGCTACCAGTGTATCAAAATAATGAATATCGCCTAGCGAGCGGGTCATTAATTGAGCCCCCTGCACAAAAGCCACCAAAATCTTCGCCTGCTCCCCGGTACTGATGGGGAAACTAAAAGCTCCCTCGCCTTTCCCTTGTGCCAGCACATCCTCAACCCAGCTTTCATTCGCACGGAAAAAAAGATTGAGCTCCGCACGTATCTCCTCAGGAAAGGAATGAAGCTCCGCAGCCATCATCGAGCACAGACATAACTTGGCGTTATCCTCCAGTGTCTCCCGGTACAGTCCAAAAAAGCCGGTAAGCTTACCTTGAGAATCAAGGTCTTGCTCCTTTACCGCCTGTAACCGATCCATAAAATCCTTGCGATACTGGAGCAGCACAGCCTGTACTAAATCCTGTTTAGAAGGGAAATGGTAGTGAATGCTCGCTTTGCGAATGCCGACAGCCTCGGCAATATCCGCATAGCTGAAGCCATTATATCCGCGTTCCTGCACCAGTTGCAGGCCAATATTCATAATACTTTGCAGGGTATTTTTTTTCGTATTCATACAAAAAATCTACCATTCAGTAAGTATGCTGTCAACTTCCTTCCTCTTCTCTCCAAAAAAAGAAGGGCCAATCACGATGGCGATTGACCCTTACATAGCAATTATCTCAGACGGGCTGTTACCCCTCCGTCGAGTGGCATGACGACACCCGTAATCCAGGCCGCGGAATCACTGGCCAAGAACAAAATAGCTTCCGCTACATCCAGCGGACTTCCGTTGCGTCCAATGGGATGGAACGCATTGAAGCTTGGCAGTACTTTCGCCACTTCTTCTTCACTCATAAAGGTGTTATAGATCGGGGTTTCCACCACAGCAGGTGCTACCGCGTTCACCCGAATTTGATCCCCTGCCAATTCAATCGCCAGGTTACGTGTCAGAGCGTGACGACCTGCCATCGCTACAGAGTACGCTGAAGACGGCGTAGCTTCTACAGCCTGGATCGCCCACATCGAGCCGGTGTTCACGATAGCACCACCGCCTCTTTTCTTCAATTCAGGCACTACAGCTTGCGAAGGATAGAACGTTCCTTTAACAATCGTATCCAGATAAGATTGCAGATCCTCAGGCGTATGCTCCAAGAAAGGAGTAGGGTTAAACTTGCCAGTGTTGTTAACCAGCACATCAATACCGCCGAAGCTTTCAACGGCTGCTCTCACAAGCTTGGCTGAGGTTTCAGGAAGACTGATGTCGCCGGATACCGCCAGCACTCTTTTACCGGATGGGTCGATTTCATGGGCCGTTTGCTTCAGAACATCCTCACGGCGGCCGTTAATGACAACATTCGCTCCTTCTTCAAAAAAACGTTTAGCTGTAGTCTTACCGATCCCTGTTCCTCCACCTGTAACGATAACTGTTTTATTTTCAAATTTCATTGGATTCACTCCTCAAGTTGATTGGTTTTATTCAATAATCAATTCACTGTTCAGTCGAATCGCGTTGGCGACATTCCAACGGTTGGGCGATGTGCGCGTCACGGTTTCATGAATTCGTTGCCATTGCTCAGGCGTGCCATTCCCGGACACAGTCACTTTATACTGCAATTCTTCATACCCAGGCTTAATATTCTCATCCAGCCCCAGAAAACCGCGAAGATCCAGCGTGCCTTCAGTTTGAATTCGCAATTGATCCAGCTGAATATTCTCAAGCGACGCTGCTGCCACATAACCAACAACCATACAAGCATTTAGCGCAGCCATGAGATACTCTTGCGGATTAGCTGCCAAATTCTCACCCAGCAGTTCAGCCGGTTCGTCGATTAAAATCTGAAAGTCCCTCTCCATTGTTTGTTCTCCAAGCTTAAGCTGCTTAATGGAAGAACTGGACTGGGTGCCTCTCAGCCAATCGGTAGTTACTTGAAATTGTGTCATGCCATTGCCGGGATCATCTGCAACGGTTCCTGCAAATTGCTTGAGCGCATCTACATCAATCCCGTTGATGAGCTGTCGGTTCGTACTCATTTTGTTGACATTCCTCCTTTAAATTTACCTACTAGTAGGTAGTTTATACGTATAATGATTTGTCTTTGATTCATTTTCCTTGATTCTTACTTCTTACTTTTTCCTTCTTACGACGACTACTGCCCGACAATAAGCTGATCACTGAAGCACACGTTAATATTACCTACCAGAAGGTAGAATGTCAAGGTGGGATTGTTTTCTATTCTTTTCGCTCCTTAAAGCCATCATCGATAACGCTAAAAGTCGGAGCTAATAAACTACTAGCCAGTAACAGTACCATTCAACACCTTACCTAAATCAAAAAGGATTGCTTTAATAACGGTCTTAGATGTTCGATAACTCATATTCTTATACCATCTTTTCGAAAATAAATAGGTCATCTTCCAACCTAACTTTCGTGAATCCACATCTTGTATAGAAGTGATGATTCTTTACACACCAAACAGGAGTATCTAGCCACCATTTAGTGCTATCAGGGAATTCCTTTTCAATTTCTTTCATTACCTTCATACCGATTCCTTGATTCTGAACACTTGGATCAATAAAAACTCTTCCTAAATTGTGTACATGATTGCTTTCAATAAGTATTATCGCCCCTCCAATGATTTCACCATTAAGGAGTACCTTAAAATATTCGCTATTTTGTATCATCTCTTCTTGCCAACTTATAGAATCATAACCTATAGGACCACTGATTTCGTTATTATTGAATTGTTTTAATTCTTCATTAAAACTGGCCTTCTGAATCTCGGTAAGTTCTTGCGCATCATTTTTTATTGCTCGTTCAAGTGCTAACATTCGATAAACCTCCGCTCTCAGCGAACCGCCTAGAATTCTCATTTAATTGTTATGTTTTTCCGCCTTAACCATGCCTTCAAGTCATTTCTATGAATTTCTTTTTCTATGCCCTTAAAATCAAACCGGATTACACGTTGGGACCACCTTTTCTTACTGGTTTCAAACTCTATATAATATTTGTTGATATTGGTATATTTTATTTCATTAGCTTCAAGAGATACACCATCAATTATCACGTTGCTATCTGTTATAACAATGCTGCGTTTTTTCCTAATCTCTTTTATCATGGATACTCCAACGAGGCTTATTAATACGATTAATATTGCTATGTAAATTTCTTTCCATTGCTCTAGATCCCAAATCTGATGAATCAATATTGAAAAGATACCCATCATACTAAAAAATGCTGCGTATTTAGCTCCTACGTACGGCAAACTTATTTGATATTCATTGTTATTTATACAGTTTTTCATGCTGATCCTCCTTTTGATGCTCGCTTTTCTAAAAATCTACCCAACATTATTTTTTCCTTTCTAACTCTTCATCAAGTTCTTTTAATCGATTTTCAGTTTTTACGATCAAGAGTGTGATTGGTACCATACACCAGCCCATATCTGATCATTAATTCTGCACTGTATCTATTGGCTTCATCCCATAATAGTTGGTTCTTCATTGATCTCTTAGTTCTATAGCCATATAGTGAATTTATCTTCTTCGGAGGTTTTTTCTTCACTGTGAGCCTAGCCCCATAAATGATTAGTCCCATTAAGAGGCTGGTCATTGGACTTGTTATTTGACTATCGTTCATGAGCTCCCCCCTCTATTCAAGTTTTAACTTAATTTTTGAAAATCAGTTCAATTACCGGCGGTCCTGATTCTTGAGGATAGATATTTACAGCTATTGATATCGTTATTATTATCAACATGATCCATATCATGAAATTTAAAAATGGTTTAAATTTCTTTTGAACGATTATTCCAACTACTATTATGGATGTATTCATGACATAAATCGTTGGTAATGCCACAATCCTCGCTAAACCTGTATTTGGATAGTAATGAATTAATAATGATATCACGATAATGGTCGGTGAAATGCATAAGAGATATTGGATGAAGACTCTCACCATACTATTCTTATTTAATTTCTTGATCTCAATTAGGAAGATATTCATTAAATTTCTTAACCCTCTACTCAATTCTGTTCTCCTATCTCATGTCATATTAATTTTAGTTGGCTCTTACATGCTTAATGATGCTTATATTTGGGTTATCTTGTTGTAAAAGTACATCCAATAGTCCATCTGGAACCAACTTTACATCTTCTGAATCTGTTTTGAAAAAGTTCAAAGGTTTCCATTGAGCTTTATATTTTATATCTCCTTCTACTCCCTCCATCTCATCAAGATCATATAATGTCTTTTCTCTCAGTTTCGCTTCGTAAATGAAATTGACTTCATGTCCCCTATCATCCTCAGTACCAAATATATTTTCTATGACAGAAATTAATTTAGGCTCTTCAATTTCTTGATTCAGTTCTTCCCTAATTTCTCTTATCAATGCTTGTTTGCTATTTTCACCAAACTCAATAGTCCCACCGATAGGTCGGTAGAAAGTTGTACTTATCCCAGGAAAATTAATGACTTGAACTAAAATGTCCTCTCCTCTGCTAATGATTCCTAAGGAAACTGGTCTAATCTTCATATGGTTATGGCCTCCCGCTATTCATAATTTTTACGATCGTTCTATAGCGTATTGTGCCAATACTCGCATTTATATCGTTCTACTCCAGGATATTTTTCTCCTAAACATGTAATTACAAACCTCTTTTTTTTGTAAAAATCTACTGCATCTTTATCGGTTTCAGTAATTATTTTATTTGTCTTTATTGTTTCTGTTACATATTCCACCAATTGACTCCCTAGTCCTTGCATCCTAAAATCAGGAT
Source organism: Paenibacillus sp. NPDC057934 (assembly GCF_042887565.1). Lineage (NCBI taxonomy): Bacteria > Bacillati > Bacillota > Bacilli > Caryophanales > Paenibacillaceae > Paenibacillus > Paenibacillus sp. NPDC057934. The sequence continues at coordinate 30,671 of NZ_JBHVPB010000015.1, read as the reverse complement.
GTATAGAAATATGTTTTAACTCTGTTTCTAATTCACCTCGAATTAATCCAATAATTCCTCTTAACGTGTCATCTAGATATATACCATAAAGCTCTCTATCCGTATTTGTCCTATAATTACTGCATTCGTTCTTTATTCGTTCAGGCACCGGACTCATACAATATGATAAAAATTCATAGAGAACTAGATCTGATAAATCACTAATCTTAAAAATCATAAAGCTGCTCCCTCAGAAATAGTTATATATTGCTTTGCGTGAATTCATATAATATTTAGGCATCCATGAATTTGATAAGCTGAGAATACGCCAGCTCCAGCGTCGGAGACTTTAGCCTCACAGGTTATCTGCATCAATTACTTTTTCAAGGCCCTCCGCGGGGCATTATCCAAAGCGTGGATTCAATCTTAGCCGCTATTGTGCCACCTTCGAACACGCTTCACAATCAATCTTCTAAAAACAAAGTTTACAAAAGCACCTGAATGTAATGTGATTTCATGCTGTAAATATGTATCATCAATTGGAGTTAACTCATCATATGCCCATTCCTCCAGTCCTCTTCTATCTTCCATTTCCAAATAATAATCGTCAGCTTCAACTGATCTATAAATCTTTTTCCTACCACTAAAAGATATTTCTAAGTTATTCACCCCACTCCATTGAATCGCATATTCATATCCGTCAATGTCTTGTAGCTTGGCCTCAATATTTGTAGGATCTAATACCCTTTTTATCAAAGAGGTATTACTTATGTTTAATTCAAGCAATCTAGCATCGTGAAAAGAATGATTACTTATAATATTAAAGGTCTCTTTAGAAAATCTAGTAGATAGACATTTTAATTGTTTCCAATATCCATCAATATCCCAATGATCATCAGAAATAAAATACTTCATTAAATCACCTCGTTAATTTGCTCTTACACGTTTCAGTTACCGTTTGGGCATCCCATCCCGTAAGCTGAAGATTAAACCTCCATTTGACCCTCTTCTATGAGTTGGTTCCGTCCATCCACTTTCTACCTTCTTACATATATATAAATTCATTTCAGTCTATATGTAAATTCTATCTTATGTTTAATTTCAATTCCATTAAATTCATAGAAATGTATAATTTGAATAAGGCCCAGTTGATAAACTCAACCGGGCCTTTTCTTATATTAAGTATGATCAATATCATTTATTTAATTGCATTAAGTGTAACTTTTTCATTACCATTTTTTAATGTTTTCATTTCTTTAATATCTTCTATCAGCATTTCAACATGTACTTTTTTCGTAGCCCAGCTGGTACAAAATCTCACGGCACTGTGGGCAGCATCAATTGGTTCCCAGAATTGAAAAGCATACTTTTTGCTTAATTCGAGAATTACATCTTCCGGCAAAATGGGAAACTGTTGATTGGTTGTAGAATCATAGCGTAGTGAAAAACCATTTTCAACAAAAGCTTCTCTAATCATCCCTGCCATTTCCACAGCATGTTTAGAGATTTCATAATATAAACCATCCTCAAACAGGGTTTCAAACTGGATTCCCAAAAGTCTCCCTTTCGCCAGCAGTCCGCCTTTTTGTTTGATCATATACCGGAAATCTTTTTTAAGAGAATTATTTGTTATAACTACTGCTTCGCCAAACAGAGCACCAATTTTAGTTCCACCTATATAAAACACATCGCATAACCTGGCAATATCCTCTAATGTGATATCGTTTTCGCTTGAGGCCAATGCATATCCTAATCTGGCACCATCCATTATCAAGGGTATACCGGATTCACGACAGACCTTACTCAATTCTTCCAATTCTGATTTGCGATATGTTGTCCCATTTTCAGTTGGATGTGAAATGTACACTAAACCTGGCTGTACCATATGCTCATGGGTGACATCATTCCAATGAGCATCATACAATTCTTTGACCTGCCCGGCTCGGATTTTCCCATCTTCACTTGGTAAAGGAAGAACTTTATGACCTGTAGCTTCAATTGCCCCAGTTTCGTGTACTGCAATATGACCAGTATGTGCCGAAACTGCACCTTGATGTGGACGTAAAATCGAAGCGATAATCGTCGTATTTGTTTGTGTTCCCCCTACTAAAAAGTGGACGTCTGCATTCTCAGCGTTACAGGCTTTTCGAATATATCCTCTAGCTTTTTCACAGTGTTCATCCATTCCATATCCAGGTGTCTGTTCTTCATTGGTTTCTAATAAACGCTCAAGAATGCGCTGATGAGCACCTTCTGTGTAATCATTCTCAAATCGTATCATTTTATTTTCTCTCCAAACTATCTAAATTCTTCTTAATAGCCAACATAGAAGCGTGAATTTCGTTGATCTGTTTCCGTGATAAACCATGGAATAGTTCCACTAATTGCTCATCCGATTTTTTATTTATTTCGTTAAAAAGTGTTATTCCTTCAGAAGATAAACGAATCAGATAAGTCCTGCTATTAGAGGACGATTTCTCCTTAATAATCAGCCCATCTTTCTTTAGCTTTCTAATAATTCTGCTCATATAACTGCGATCAATATTAAGTAAATCAACCAGATTGTTCGCAATACATTGCTCCATCAGACCAATTTCTAGAATGACTCGTGCTTCTGTCAATGAGTATCCCGTATCTAATATTCTTCTATTAAATAGACCTAGTATATTCGTGTAATATCTATTGAATTGACGTATGTCTGCAATAATTTCACTATCCATGATTGCCTCCTTTTTAGTGGACTTTGTCTACTATTAATGTATTGTTTTTAGTGGACTTTGTCAACATTTTGACGAGTGGATTTATCGTTTCTCAAACCATGATTTACAATTAAGTAACTATTTAATAGAACGACTAATGAGATACTTAATAAAAAAAGACCCTCAAGAAGGTCACTTTTTTTCAAAGTGTCTTTTTTGAGGATCACAGTTACCCAATTAGGCCTTTCCTATACTAAGGATCAGCATATATATTATTTTAGGAATCACATATGTAAGATGAATTACGATTTATTCTGAAGGAGTTGGCAACAAAACTCGGTAAAGCCAGGTGTTTTGTTTATATCATAGGTTAGTATTTTCCCCATTATAGTTTCAATAATATTCTGCTCAAGATCATCTTGCCGATCTAGTTTAAATTTGCTTCTTGCGCTGCGAATGATAGGTTTAAAGCAGGAGATAATTTGCTGCATGGCGTCACTATCACCATTCTGAACTTGTAAAACTAAATCGAATAATTCAGTCTCCATGGCGTTCTCCACTCATATTTTTATTAATAACTTCTGTAAGCTTTAATATACTTTCCGTTAATGTCTCTAATTTTTTCTCAAAGCGCACAAGTAGATATCCAGTCAACACAATCGGGAATCCAATTTGACTTATTGCAGTAAGTAAATATGCTAGAGGTTGGGTCTCCATATCATCACGCCCCTTCCTGTATAGCAGATCGCAGTTTTTTTAATGCAAGGTTTCTAACCTTAGATACTGCCTGTGGTGTTACAGCTATCATTTTCGCAATTTCCTTGTCTTTATAGCCAAGAGCATAAGAAAGTGTGATAATCAACTGCTGTTTACTCGAGAGAGAAACGAAAGCATTTTCTAGACCCTCGTTGGATATAGCTTCTAAAAACTGAGAGGGATTACGATAGATCGGTTCAGAATCCGTTTTTGCTCCACTAGTTAGCAATAATTCTCCAAGAATTCCATTCCCCTCTTCGTCTCCAACTGGTTGATCAAAAATCAGTGGATTTCTAGAATCATTTTTCTGGTTCGATCGCATTTGTCCGAGCGTACAGTAATTGATCGTTGTCGACAGAAATTTAATAAATCGAATCTGAAAGAAATGCTTACGAAACCGAATCTCCAACTGTTCTTGACTCTCTAAGTCACCATCAAGCGACTTCAGAAGTAACTCAATATTCTGATCCTTATTAAAAAATTCCTGGATGATTCGCTCCGAAAAAATGGATTGGTGAGTACTAGAATAACTGCGGAATAATTCTTTTTGTCTCTCAGTTAGTGCCATTCGGATCACCCCCACGATTAATTCTTTCTACTATTAAGGTGTTTTTAGGGGAATTAAAAACAACCCAATATAACCAAACAATCCTATTTTTTTGATAAAAACCCCCTTTTTGGAATAATTATAGCTATTAATACATTTAACATCTTACTTGATAGAACTTCTGTGATAGGATTACAATATAATCCATTTGATTATTGTTTTTAGGTTCTTCTGACGGATTTGATGGTTCAGAATTAAATCCGATCATCAAAACTAACTTCTGGGACGAAGCGTTAAATAATTTGATTAATTTTGTTTATAATAGAAACTTTTCCCTTATTTTGAGCGTCTTTATTGGTAATAGCTGCTTCATATCCATTCGAAATAGCTAATAAATTTTACACAGGTGAAACGGAGGATTTTTAAGTGAAACAATTTAAACTGCTTGTTCTAGCTTTGTTTGTTATTTTTTCAATTGCAGGTTGTGCTAAAAACAACACCGGTAATTTATCCGGCAGCAATTCGAGCACGGAAAGCCCCTCAGCTCCTCAAAGCTCATCGGACAATTCAGGAAAATCCAATCAACCTGAGTCTAAAGCGTTAGATCCAGGACAGTACTTTGCTAATGAAAACAATGGCACTGTGAAGAATACTGACAAACAGTTTGAGTGGGTATCTGGAAGCATAAGTGTAACTTCTGAAAAAATTAAATCTAAAGATGTCGGTCCAGATTCGGAGCACTTAGGTGAGATCCTTATCAAGGAAGGAGAACATTCGTATAAATTCAATCCAAAGAATAATGAACGACAATTTCAGTCCATTTCGTTATCTGCAGATCAAAAGTTACTGGCCATTAGTTTGTTTAATGGAGCTGGATCAGATCTGTTTATAGTTGACCTCTCGAATGGAAATACGATCGACTTGAAAACTGAAATTACAACCAACACTAATGAAACTATAGAGACTGTTGCAGCCTATAACTGGTCTCCAACCGGTTATGACCTAGCGATAGCATATGGAGATACGAGCTCAAGTAAAATTGCTATCTATAACGCTGACAAAAACTCTTTTACCTTTGTCCCATCTCCATCAACCTTTATTTCAACAGCATTTGTACTATGGAACAAAGAGGGTCGTACCTTAGATTTTGTGAGCGAAAAACCATCTGATCAATATAAGCTGTACCGGTTTGATCTGCAAAATAATGAAGTTCATGATGTTGTTGACATCTCAAGAGATGACATTTCAAAGTTAGAAAATCTAAGTCCAAAATATATAGGAGAATAGAGAAAAAAACTTCCCTAGCCCATAAAGGCAAGGGAAGTTTTTTAAGCTTAGATGTTGGCGATTGTGATTTTCCCTTTACCACCGCCTGCATTTGTAATCGCATCGATCAGAGCCTTTTGATTGGAATTCTCCAAACGAATGCAACCATAGGTTGGGCGAAGTGGATACCATGTTAAAGAAGAATCTGTAGTGAGATCACCACCATGAATCAGAATTTCGTCTCTTCCTGCATCCTCAGCAATTTTCGCATTACCACTAAGAGCTGGATTCAACCAAACTCTTTTATACGGACCATATGAGGATGCTGGGGTATTGGCAGCGATGACGGACGTTTCATATTCCCCTGTTGGCACATCGGAATTTTTCTTTTTCCACTGGGTATGATCGTTTCCGTTGGCCGGATCGTTGGAACCGCGGCCAAGTGCAGGAACTGGTCCAAAAACAAGAGTACCTGCACTGTTGTACATCTTAAGCGTTCCCTTATTGTCCCGGTTTGACGAAAAGTTTGCCATAATATGATAGTTGTAAGCCATAAAAGTTTCCTCCTCAGAGCGTTGTTTTTTGGAGCAGAAGCGGGGTGCAGTATCGGTGAGCCCCTACTCGTCCGGGCTGCAATTCTGTTCCTACTTTATAAGTGATTTCTAGATACAAGAAATCAACCTTTCGATGGATTTTATCTTAAATTTTGAAGTTCCAGTCTCGTTTCCAACGCAAAAAAACACCTTCAAGGTGTTTTGATATGTCGTACATTATGAGTAAACATCTTCCTCTATCACTTGCTATTTCTCTATTCTGAGTCTTTTGTTCCAGGATGAATCCATGATTCGTTGCAACATCATTCGTCTATATTAAATAATGAAAAATGGTGTCCACATCGTGCGAGTAATAATTACGAAATTATTGATTTGTGCCGGGTTGCTTGCTACTATTGTCCTTCCGTTACAGGTTGGCTATGCTATCAACCAACTATCAGGTTGGATTTGAAGTCCTTGAAAGCTTCTCCGCTGCTTATGAAGAACGGAAACCTTTACTTGCCGATCAAGTGGCTGGAGCTTCATCAGCTCGTTAAAAGGGACTGAGAAGACTCTCGACAAATCCATCAAAATTGGAAATCATGAATTTAGTCGGGTTGAGTTTTCCGTTGATCTCCGTCCAGGACCGAATCCGCTACAGATTCATTCCAATAGCAATCCATCTGCAGACATCAACGTCAATCGTATCATTAAGGAGCCATCCGTGATTCCTGTCCGATATAACCATGATACGTATGCGAATAATATCGTGTTCAATAAGCCAACACAAGGCTACCTGCGGGTACAGGCTGGAGAAGCCATAGAAATTAGTGGATCTGTCATTACGAAAGAGAATATTCAGAGTCAGGTTCTTGTATTTCAATTGACGAAGTTTCAGAATGGGGACTATCAAACAAGCGGCAAAAAAACATTCGTTCAGATGAATGAGGAGCTAAGAAGTATACGCATGCAGGGCTATCCATTGGATAGCTCTTTTTTTAAAAAGATCACACTAGGCGATCCTTACATAGAATTGATATTAAATGGAGGGAAGAATAATGCCCGTTGAAGAAGCATGTGCTCCTTCTCTCCCACAGGTTTTGTTATCCTGCATTCATTGAATCCCCTCGGACTTCCTTCCTGCAAACGATCTATTTCGCATTTCGCCCAGCTGGCTGCATCACCGAGTTCAGCTACGATGGCAGCTGCCAACTTGTTACCAATATTCAGGATGTTTTTGACCGATTCCACTTCAGAGTAACTCCCCAGCTAGTTCCTCCATCTGTTTTTCCCAATGACTTAGTTGTTTTAACAATATTTTAACTATGGTTGTTTATTTTACAAGTCATAACACTTTATATAGTGTAAGCCAAATTGATCTGATAGAACGAGAAACGAGGCTGAGGTATAAGTTCCCACGTAAACTGCTGAGGGATACAGTCAGTTCAACGTGGTATCCCGAACCTACCTATACACTATTTCCTAGTAAAAATAACAACGAAACTACAATAAAAAACAATATGAGAGGAAGTAATGAATTATGGCAGAATATGCGAAGCTTGTAAAAATAAAAACCGATAATGTTAGTGACAAAGGGTTCAAAGCAACATTACAATTACCAAGCAGTAAAACCTTGCCAGGATCATATGATTATATTAATTTCTATGTTGGCCTTGGTACTTATGAATGCGGTATATCTTGTAAAGACCAGCCTGATTGGAAAGAGAATGGCGTATTAAAGTGGCGTGCTTTTGCGAATGGGGAAAGCAATACATCTTATGGACCAAATAAATACTCTGACGGTTCTATTGTCACAATTTCACTTGAAAGAAATGCACAGAACAAAGTGGAATTCAGGGTGAATAATTCTCTTGTGAAAACTTTCGATAAAGCACTCACTTCTTATACGAACTCTGCACGGCTAATCTTAGCTGCTTATCAAGCAACAGGGGCCACTCCACCACTAGCACCATGGAATGTTAAACACAATCAAGTGAGGGCTTATGAAATGAAATATAAAAATAGCTCAGATACTTGGACTGCCTTTACAACAGGTAGTAAAGTAACGACCGAAGAATGGCCATTAGGGGTAGCTACCCCTGACGGTAAAGTGTACACTCTAGATAAGACATATATTGGTAACTCCGACGTGTATGCATCTTTAAATAAATAATTTATTGTTGAACCAGAATAAAGGGCTCCCATTCGGGTACCTTTATTCTGGTCATTTTTCAAAATACTTAGCCTAAACTTCTAGGCTAGATTATTTCAGGTAAGTACTCAGTAAGCTCTAGTGGTCTCTTATTTTTCATGAAAATATTTGGCCCATCAGGTTGCACCACATTAGGATGTGTCGTCAAAAAGGCATACGGGAACAGAGGTAAAGTTGAATCACCTAATTCAGGAAAGCTGCGGCTTTTGTTTGCCTATAAACAAAGGAAGAACCCCAGCTATTTTACAAACCTTGCAGAATCAGAAGGAATGGCATCGATAATTGCGTTAAGTTCATCTGTCAGCCGATGAAGCATATCACGGCATCTCCAGTCGTCAGGAAGCAGCTCTGGCGGAAGCATGGGATCAATGAGATACAGTTCATTTGATGGTTTCTCCCAATGTTAGGAATAGGACAAACAGTTCCAATGCATACACCTCAGACGCAAAGGAAGAACGATTGTTCAACACAGCATTCAGAAGGGGTTCAAATTGCTCCTCATACCACCGCAGTTTCTCCTCATAGACTTGTGTAATTTCACTCAGAGACCAAATCTCCTCTGCCTGATTCGCGGTAATCTCTCCGTGTTCCAACTTTCCGGAAAATACAGTTACATATTGCCCGGCACCATGCTTATGAACCAATTCTGAAAACTCTTCCTGGTATGGTCATGGCGATACATAAACTCCGCTGTACAGCAGCCCTAGTCCCGTTTGGAGCAAATCGGCGCGTAATTGATCACGGCGTTTGCGCTGGGACTCCGGGAATGAAATTAGAACCAGATGCCAGGTTCCATCCCAAGTGGTGGAATAAAGCTCCGGTTTACGATTAATGGAGCGTATATACATCCGTCCAGATTCCGTAATGCTGTAGGTAGAACGAGAAAGGGTATCAACATACTGCTCTTTTTTTAGCCTAGATAGTCCATTACGTATATAAGGAGCAGAATATCCTCGCTTCTCATAAATCCGAATGAGATCCTGGGATTGCAATTGTTCTGCTTTGGACAATAAGAAAAGCATTTGTTTATCCACAGACAACATATTTTTCACCTCCTATTGACAAATCTACATAAAAACAGTCGACAACATAAATTTTGTTACAAATCAGCGCTGCTTCGTAAACATTCATCCTACCCCTATCGAAGGAGATTTGAAACTTATGAAAAAAACTACCTTGAAGTCTAGTAAAATCGCCTTGAGCATCGGGATGCTGTTAACCTCGTCCGTACCGCAAGTTTATGCAGCTGAAGATGTTGCACACTCTGCATCAAGTGTCCCTTGTGAAATTCCAATTAACAATGAAATTCGTTCTGATTTAATTTGTTTATTTTTCGAATGCTCTTTATTTTTGCTCCTAGAGTCACTATTCTCACCTCACTTATTATAAAAACAAAAACAGTCCCAATGTAGAGAATTATCTCATTGGGACTGTTTGCGTAGTACGTTTCAAATGAACTTTATATTGTTATTATTAGCGGTTCACGAGTTTTTTTACTGGTTCACGACTTTTATTTCATCAGACAAAATTTCCACAAAATCCCTATTCCTTACTCCACCGTAACACTCTTCGCCAAATTCCGTGGTTTATCCACATCGTGGCCCAGGGCCAACGATGCGTAGTAAGCCAGCAATTGCAGGGATACTACGGACAGAGCTGGTGTCAGCAGCGGCAGGGTTTGCGGAATAACAAACGCTTGGTCAACGGACTTAAGCAAGTCAGTGACATGCTCTTGGTGGGTGATCGCCATCACGTCTGCGCCGCGGGCTTTCACTTCCTTAATGTTGCTGACAGTTTTCTCAAGCACGCTCTCTTGAGTAGCTAGAGCGATAACTGGAACGCCATCTTCGATCAGCGCCAGGGTACCATGCTTCAATTCACCAGCAGCGTAAGCTTCAGAATGAATGTAGGAGATCTCTTTCAGCTTCAGCGATCCTTCTTGAGCGACTGCGTAATCTACGCCGCGGCCGATGAAGAAGAGGTGCTTGTGCTCGGAGATTTGCTCCGCATAGTTCTTGATGGCTTCTTTTTGAGCCAGAATTTCTTCTACTTGCTCCGGCAGGGAATCCATTGCTGCCAGGATTTCTTTCACCTGTGCTTCGGACTGTGTACCGCGAACTTCTGCCAAGTACAGACCCAGCAAAGTGAATGCGATCAGCTGCGAAGTGTAAGCTTTGGTAGAAGCAACTGCGATTTCCGGTCCAGCCAGGGTAACCAGTACACTGTCTGCTTCACGGGCGATGGAACTGCCCACTACGTTGGTAATGGCCAGTACATGCGCACCATTCGCATGGCCTTCACGCAGAGCTGCCAGGGTATCAGCGGTCTCACCAGATTGGCTGACTACGATAACCAGCGTTTCTGGGCTTACGATCGGAGCGCGGTAGCGGTATTCCGATGCGATGTCATTTTCCACTGGAATGCGAACCAGGCTTTCAACCAGGTTACGTCCAACGAGACCCGCATTGTAGGCGGTACCGCAAGCGACGATTTGAATGTTACGAATGTTCTTGATCTGCTCTTCAGTCAAGTTCAGCTCAGGCAGGATCACTTTGGTGCCTTCTGCGTTGATGCGACCGCGCATAGTGTCACGGTAAGCCTTAGGCTGCTCGTGGATTTCTTTCAGCATGAAATGCTCAAATCCGCCTTTTTCTGCGGTTACTGCATCCCAATCGACAGTAATCATTTCCCGAGAAATAAAGTTACCTTCAATCGTCATCAATTCGACAGCATCCCGTGTCAATACAGCCATTTCGCCGTCGTTCAAAATATATACGTTACGGGTATATTCCAGCAGTGCAGGAATATCGGACCCGATAAAGTTTTCGCCTTCTCCAAGACCGATAATAAGCGGGCTGGCTTGACGCACAGCAACCAATTTATCCGGCTCATACTCCGTCAGAACTCCCAGTGCAAAAGCACCGCGCATAAAGGTAATCGCTTTTTGTACAGCCTTCACGATATCCCCGTTATACTCGCGGGCAATCAGGTGGGAAATAACTTCTGTATCTGTCTCGGAAGTGAACTGGGCGCCTCCGGCGATCAGCTCTTCTTTCAGATCCAGGTAGTTCTCAACAATCCCGTTGTGCACTACGGAGAATTTGTGGCTATTGTCCGTGTGTGGGTGGGAATTCTCGTCGGAAGGTTTACCGTGAGTTGCCCAGCGAGTGTGGCCGATGCCAGCACTTCCGGCAAGTGGGCTGGTTTCCAGCTTGGATTGCAAGTTCGCCAAACGACCTTTTGCCTTGACTACTTGCAGACCTTCCTGGGTGAACACAGCGATTCCAGCGGAATCATAACCACGATACTCCAGCTTCTTCAAACCCTCGACCAAGATTCCTTGCGAATTCTGATTACCAATATATCCTACAATACCACACATTATATTTTCCCCCGTCCAAGTTATCGTAATGTGGGCGGCAATAGGAAAGAAACGTGCCGTGCGGCATGTTGATGAGAGTTAGCCAATATTCTGTTGTAATTCAGGCGCAACAAAATAAACTTTCACTACTTCACAAAATCATGAAATGTACAGCTTTCCCCTCTGCCGTGGCAGAACTATAGTGTTTCCCTCTGCTTGCGCACACCCATGAATGATTAATTTTATGCACCCATGAAAGCGTTGTGTGTAAGGTCGCCCTTGCATTTTCCGCTTGCATTTACGGCTCTGGTGCATCACCGGGAGGTCCCCGCCGAACATTTCGAACACCTCCACCTCGTCAGCTTACGTCTGCCGTGATCCGTTCAAGCTAATTAGCTTTCCCTTCTCCCCCGCGCAAGACCAAGCTCTGGCGCTTGTTATTGCCGATACCTCACGATCCTCGCTTTCCTTCTTGAATGAATGACACTTTATCTATTATATGCACCATGTCGTACTTTGGCAATGCTACTGACAATGTTTTCTTTCAGAAACAATGTCATCTTAATTTGAAAAATAATTGAAGAACATTAAACCGGTGCAGCGGTTCGCCCACCGGTTCACCGTTCATTATGCTTAGTAATTACACCAATTCACGTTGAACAACTTCTACAATCTGTCCTACATACCGATCCAGTTCATCCTTGTCCGGACCTTCAGCCATTACGCGAATGAGTGGTTCTGTACCCGATGGACGCACAAGCACACGACCGTTGCTGCCCAGCTTGGCCTCAACTTCACTAATAGCCGCTTCAATCGCCGGATTATCTGGATAGTTGGTCTTATCCTGCACACGCACATTCACAAGCACCTGCGGATATTTGGTCATCATAGATTTCAATTGGTTCAGCTTCTGACCGGAAGCCTTCAACGTATCCACCAATTGGATCGCTGTAAGAATACCGTCACCAGTTGTATTGTAGTCCAGGAAGATTACGTGACCAGACTGCTCACCGCCCAGATTGAACCCACCCCGGCGCATTTCTTCCATCACATAACGGTCACCTACCGCGGTTTTCGCTGTGTTGAGGGACAATTGCTCAGTCGCCTTGTAGAACCCAATGTTACTCATAACTGTGGACACAATAGTGCCATCTTTAAGCTTGCCTGCACGGTTCATCGCATCCCCGCAAATACACAGAATGAAGTCACCGTCTACTTCGTCACCTGCATTGTCAATAGCAATCAGGCGGTCAGCATCCCCGTCAAAAGCAAGTCCCAAATCCGCGCCATGCTTCAGCACTTCCTCACGCAATTTATCCGGATGTGTGGAACCGTATCCGTCATTGATATTCAGCCCGTCCGGCTCCGCTCCGATAGCGATAACTTCGGCTCCCAACTCACGGAACAGTCTTGGTGCCAGCTCGTATGCCGCGCCATGTGCACAATCCAGCACGATTTTGATACCTTTGAAATCCTGAGAGATGGTTGTTTTCAAGTATTCCAAATAAAGATATTTAGAATCATGGTCGATAGTCACTTTACCTAGACCGGAACCTACAGGGCGTGGCAGCTCGTCTTTTTCCGCATCCATCAATTCTTCGATCTGCAGCTCAGTCTCATCCGTAAGCTTGAAGCCGTCGCCTCCAAAAAATTTGATTCCGTTATCCTCTACCGGATTGTGTGATGCAGAGATCATAACCCCTGCGTCAGCCTTAAGCAGACGCGTAATATACGCTACCGCCGGTGTGCTAACTACACCCAGTCGGATGACTTCCGCCCCAATGGATAGCATGCCTGCTACCAGTGCTGATTCCAGCATAGGACCGGAAATACGTGTATCCATTCCAATAACAACCTTCGGTTTCTCCACATTTCCTGTCAGTACATATCCACCGCAGCGGCCAATGCTATAAGCCATTTCTGCTGTCAACTCACGGTTCGCTACACCGCGAACACCGTCAGTTCCAAAATACTTCCCCATGTCTTTTCTCCTTTGATTATGCTGCTATAGCTTAATGTATAATATATGCTTAAACTGTCTTCGGGTGTCATCAAGAAACACCTGTATAGACATCTTGTTCCCATAAAAGTTAGGTTCCGCCTGTACCCGTAGCCTCTCCGTTGCTCCCGGTACCTGCGTTCCCATTGGTTGAACCACTATTATCAGAATGCTGTTCTGTAGGAGTCGGTGTCGGCGTTCCAGCTGTATCTCCACTATGTGTCGGCTGGTCCCCCGGGTCCTTGCCCTCCCCTATAACTGGCTCAGCACTTGGTTCAGGCGTATTCTGGGCTCCCCCTGTGCTCGAGTCCTGTGAAGGTTCTGTGGACACTTCTGGTGTCGAGGAGGAGTCCTGCAACTGTACAGTCGCTTTAAGCTGCTGACCTGCCGGTTGCTTTAGCGCAATGAACTTGGGCAGAGAAACCTGAAGGGTGACATCATGCGTACCGGCGGTTAAATTGCCAACGTCGGCAACAACGCTGATCTTGTCCACATTCAGCTGATTCAGGAGATCAGGTGCCCCCGATACGGTTAACGAAAGGGTCTGATCAGCAGGATCTGTTATGATCGCCTTCAATCCAGCAGCCGCGCCTTCCAGCTTTATGGGTACCCCTGCAAGGGTACGCTCGGCATTCTCGGAGGTCTTCACTGTCACATTGACCTTGCCCGGCTCGATTTTATCAATGCCAGTTGGAGGTACCAGCTCCACTTTGAGCTGCTCCGTGCCCGCCGATTTAATCTGGCTAAGATTGACGGTCGCCTCGTAGGCTGTCAATGTTGCCAGCGCTTCTTTCTGACCATATACAGTTACCGAAGTCTGATCCGCTTTCACCTGGGACAACACCAATGAATCGGGCAGTTGGCCGGTATAGCCGATCTCCAGCGGTACGCTTTTAAACGGAAGGGTGATTGGAATTTCTACCGAGACGTAGGCTGGCTTGATCACCGCATCTTTAATCTCACTTCCGTTGCTGTCATAGGCGAACAGCTTCATTCGCTTCTCCTTGAAGGTCTCACTGTCACCATCAAGCTCAACAGTCCCCTGCACCTTGGCAACCTTGCTCAGCTCACTGGCGGCGAGAGTGACCTCTGCTTCCCCTGTTGGCTGAATCACCGGTGTGCCAAGCTGATAGCCCTGAGCGGGCGTTCCTTTGGTCAATAAGGTAATTGGAAAAGCCTTTGTATTACGCAGCTCCACGTGAACATTCACTTCATCCGGCGTCAAGGACTCTAGAGTCACACCATTGGGAAGGGAATAGGACAACGGGAGTCTGTTATTTCCCGGCTTCACCTTGCTAAGATCAACGGTCACCTTGTAAGAATCGGAGAACTTATAAATCAGATCCGATTTCTTCCCCCGGACCTCCATTCTCACACTATCGACATCCAAAGGTTCCATCACGTATTTATCCTCGTCAAAGCCGGTCATTTCGATCTTCACATTCTCAATAGTCTTCGTCTCCATACGTGGGGTCGTCTGGGAGACAGGAGCTGTATCGGCATGAACCATAGCCCACAGGATAATCCCGAGCGCTAGTGCCAGTATCTTGTTGAAGTTATTGTTGTTCATCCATTTATTCATCACGCTTGTCCCCCTTCCGTTTCCAGAAAGCAGAACTCTTCTCCTTGAGCGGAGAACTCGCGCTTAATTCTTGATACAGCTTGGAAATTAGCGATTCTTCCTTGATATCCCTCACAATCTGACCATTGATCGCCAGAGAAATCTGTCCCGTCTCTTCCGACACCACAACCGACACAGAATCTGCCACTTCACTGATCCCGATCGCAGCCCGGTGGCGCGTACCCAGCTCTTTGCTGATAAATGGATTCTCGGACAGTGGCAAGTAACAGGCAGCAGCCGCAATCTGATTGCCCTGCATAATGAGCGCTCCATCATGCAGTGGAGTATTGGGGATGAAAATATTGATCAGCAGCTCGGAGCTGACGGCCGATCGCATAGCTATGCCCGATTCCGTGTATTCGTTAAGTCCCGTGGCTCGTTCGAACACGATTAATGCCCCTATTTTTCTATGAGATAGATAGTTCACGGCTTTAATGACTTCGCCGACCAGCTTGCCGACCTCCTCATCGCTCTCCGCACCACGTCCGAAAAACTTCCCTCGCCCAAGCTGCTCCAGACCACGCCGCAGCTCCGGCTGGAAAATAATGAAGATGGCAAACACCCCAAATGTATAAATCTGATTCATCAGCCATTTCAGCGTGTATAAATCAAGGATTGTGGCGAATGCCCAGATGAGCACAAGCACCAGAATCCCTTTTAACAACTGAACCGCCCGTGTACCCCGGACCATATTCAGCACTTTGTAGATGATATAGCTGACAATCAGAACATCTATAATATCTTTAAAGGACTCTTTCCAGGTAAGGTCCATGAAATAACTCATTGCTCAAACCCCCATCAATTCAAATTAGCTGGGTTTATTTATGTAAATGGCTAACAGTGCCATAATATATCTAGGTTATAACGTTCACGCCCAGGTTGCAAGTTTAGCCCCCCTCACAAATTAAGGATACGACAAAAAGGCAACAAAAAAGCGCCATCTTTCCGGAAAAAGAGGCGCAAAGGATATGCCTGCAAGGGGCCACTGCTTAACGGTAGGCAACTTCAGAGAACATGTTCGTGACTTTATACCAGATCCAGCCTACCGCTTGGTCTATGCTTTTGACTTGACCGGAAATATGGGCCGTTGAAGCCTGATACAGAGAGCCGTCGATGACTGTTACATTGCCGTTAACTTCCCCGTACACCTGGGTTTTGCCATTCTCCACCGTAAGATCACCGGTAATGATTTTGCCGGAAGGTACAATAACTGTATCTCCCTGGATAACAACCTGATCCAGGTTGGTACCTCGAACCACCAGTTGTCTATCCTGATTCCAAAAAGAAACAGAGCTCATCAACATCACCAAAATAAAAATCGATGCCGCCGTAAGGGCAGGATGTCTCTTGATCCAGGTAATAAACCGTTTCTCCTTCTTGGATTTCGGTAAAGAATTCATTATCCGGCCTACAAGATCTTCCGACGCGACAGGACTTTGGTGCATCAGGGAAAACATCAACATATCGGTCTGTTCCAATTCATTGAACTTCGCACGGCATTCCGGGCAGGATAGAAGATGCTCCTTCAATTCCCTCTGCTGCTGTTCGGGCAAGTCGTCATCCAAGTAATCATGCATCATAGAGACGGCCAGTTTGCATTCCATAGGAGCCAATCCTTTCGTGAGTGCTATTTAATTTTTCCAAGACACAGGGTCGGGTCATAAGACTTGCTCATCATACATACGTCCCTGATCTGAAGATGTTTCATAATTTCGCTGGTTATTTTTACATTTTAGGGCCTAATTTTTTACGTAAGAATTCACGTCCACGGTGCACACGGGTCTTAATCGTAGTCACTGGCATATCCAGTACATCACTAATCTCCTGAAGTGACAGGTCCTGCAGATATCTCAGGATCATCACGGATCTGTACTTCACAGGCAGGCTGTCAATCGCCTCATAGATGGTCCTCTGTGTCTCCGAGAGCAACAGTTCCGTCTCCGGTGTCACATTATCGCTCGGGATCATGGAATAGCCGTCAATGCCATCCTGATCGTTCATCTCCGCATCCAGCGAATAGGTCGGTTTGCGCTTGCGCAACCGGTCTATGCAGAGGTTCGTGCCGATCCGGTAAATCCATGTCGAGAACTTCTGTTTGTCATCATACCGATCGAGATTTCTGTAGACACGCAAAAACGTCTCCTGAACAATATCCTCCGCCTCATGGCGGTTGTTCAGCATCCGGTACGCCAAATGATATATTTTGTCTTTATATAGTTCCACAAGCTCGGCAAATGCCCTTTGGTCGCCCTTCAGGGCGAGCTTTGTCAATCTGCCTTCCAAATTCTCCACCTGTCAACTCCCCCAGACTTGCCGCCCTTGGCATTCAAACCACTGAATATCCACGGTACAAGCATTTAAATCGTAATTCAAGTTTGTGTAAAAATCAAGGATTGTATTGTTACCTTCTATGTCATATGAGGAAAAAAATACTGCTTGCAGCAGCAAAACAGGAAGATGTACTGGATCCCTTCCATCTAAACAAAAAAGCCGTCCGCCCAGGCAAAGGGCGAACGGCTTGGTATCCATCATAAACACACAATATAACATGTTAATTCATCAGCCAGTATTCCGAAGTCCGGCAGCGACACCGTTGATGGTCAGTAGCACCTCACGCAACAGTTCAGCGTCATCCCCATCCTGATCGCGCAGCTCTCTAAGCTCGGACAACAATTGTACCTGCAGGTAGCTAAGCGGATCGACATACGGATTCCGCAAGCGGATCGACTCCTGAATAACCGGAACGTTATCCAGAATATCCTGCTGACCTGTAATTTTCAGAATCAGCTCCGAGGTAAGCTTGAATTCCGCATCAATCTGACCAAAGATGCGCTGACGAGCCTCTTCATTTTTACCCATGCCGGCATATTCCTTCGCAATAACGAGGTCCGCCTTGGAGATGGCCATTTGCAGTGTGTCAATCAGTGTTGTGAAGAACGAGAATTTCTCATACATCGTTTTCAGGATGCTAAGGTTCTCCTCTTTACCGTCATAGAAGCTTTGCAGGCCGGTTCCGGCAGCGTACCACGCTGGAAGCAGATATCGGCTCTGCGTCCAGGCGAACACCCAAGGGATGGCCCGCAGGTCTTCAAACCGGTCGCTGTTCTTGCGCTTGGAAGGACGGGAACCAATATTTAGCTCGCCCACTTCAGGCAGCGGAGTCGACTCTTTGAAGAACGTCAGGAAGTCTGGATCACGGAAGATCAGATCCTGATATTTGTTCAGGGAGACTTCCGAAATTTGCTTCACAATCTCTTCCCACTTGGACTCGTCCAGTTCAGTTTGCGGCATTCTAGCATTAACTGCAGCCGTTACCAGCGCCGAAGTGGCTTGCTCCAGACTGCGGTAAGCAATCCCCTTCATCGAGTAACGTGAAGAAATAACTTCACCCTGTTCCGTAATCTTGATACCGCCGCCAATTGTAGAGGCCGGTTGGGCCAAGATACTACGGTTCAGTGGCATGCCTCCGCGGCCAAGTGCACCACCACGACCGTGGAAGAACTTCAGCTTGATGCCGAATTTATCAGCGGTAGCTGTGATTTCATTCAGGGCCACTCGTAGTTCCCAGTTCGCAGTAACCACACCGCCGTCTTTGTTACTATCCGAATAACCCAGCATAATTTCCTGCATATCATTCATCGCCAGTACAGCTTGACGGTATACAGGCAGATTGAATAACGTCTCCATGATTTGTGGTGCTTCATGCAGATCATCAATGGTCTCGAAGAGTGGTACAGCCTGAAGGGTACATACAACCGTCCCGTCGTTATCTTTACGGAACAAGCCCACTTCCTTCGCGAAGACCATAACCTCAAGAATATCACTTGCTGCCTGTGACATACTAATGAGATAGCTAGTGATGCACTTCTTGCCATATTCATCCTGTGCTTTGAAGATTGTCCGGTAAACTTCCAGACATTCTTCTGTACTCTCACTGTAGTTCTGATACGGAGAGGTCAACGGACGCGGATCGTTCAACAAACCTTCGAGGAGAACGATCTTCTCTTTTTCTGGCAACTTGGAGTAATCCGGTGTGATGTTCATCTTCTCCAGAATCTCAGTCATCGCATTCTCATGCTCCTGACTATGCTGGCGAACATCCAGTGTAGCTGTATGGAATCCGAAAAGCTCTACCTGCCGGATCAGTTTCTTAATATAGGTATCGGCCACATAATCGGCATAGTGATGCCGTAGACTGCGGTCGATAACGTTTAGGTCGTGGATGAACGCCTCAGGTGAGATATAACGCTCAGGCGTGCCCTTTTTCTCATCGTCGAGCACATTCTGTGTCTTAGAGATCATATAGCTTAGCTTGATCCGGTAAGGCTCGTTATCATTGCGCCAAGCATCGCCCCGGTGCAAGTTGATAATTTCCCGATCCTCTTCAATGGAATCCAGCAGCTCCTGTGTCACGTCCACAATACTGGTACTGAAGCTAAGATACTTCATCAGTTCCCGCATAATCCGCTGGTATTCCCGGATAGCCAGCTTGCGCTGCATTTGCAGCGTCTGCAGGGTCACGGAGGCCTTCACTGAAGGGTTACCATCACGGTCGCCACCGATCCAGGAACCAAAACGGAGGTACGTAGGCACATGCCAGTTCTGACCCGGATAATATTTACTTAGACATCGTTCAAGTTCTTCATATACATCCGGCAAGACATGGAAAATCGTCTCATGGAAATAATACATTCCGTTACGAACTTCATCCAGTACTGTAGGCTTACGGTCACGCAGTTCATCCGTCTGCCACAGTGTAATGACTTCATTCAGCAGCTTCTCACGAAGCTGTTCCCGCTCACGGAAGGTTAGGGTAGGATTATCAAGGTACATAACATCGTCGGCTATCCGTTTATGAATATCGAGAATGGCCCGGCGCATTGCTTCCGTCGGGTGGGCTGTAATGACCAGCTCCAGAGACAGGCCTTGTATAATCTCCCGGACCTCTTCATGTGAGAAATCACGTTCTCTAAGTCCTTGAATCGCACTTTCTATAGAACCAGGCTGTACAGTTTCACCGGCTGACCGCTCATAATCACGTTTGCGGCGAATCCGATGATTCTGTTCGGCAATATTCACCAATTGAAAATAAATGGCGAATGCCCGTATAACCTGATGACGATTCTCCGAATCCAGAGAATTAATTAACTCCTTAAATTCACTGTGCAGTTCTGGCAAAAACAATGAGCGCAAAGACTTACTGGTCTCGCGGATCTTCTCCACAATTTCCAAAAGTTCGTTGCCGCCTTGGTGAACCAAGACCTCGCCCAAAATATTCCCCAGGAACCGTACGTCCCGCCGCAGCAGATTGTTCGAGTTGCTCTTGCTAACGGTAGTCGTAAGTTCGGTCATGCTGCTCCCCCCATCCTCTCACGGATCAATGTCTTTAGCATTGTCTCTTTGAAGCTTTCCTCATATCATACAATAAAACCGCCCGGAAATCTTCATCTTTATTACGCGGTAAAGCGATACAGTAATTTTGATTATACACGAATTTCTCCATTATTACAGTCATTTCATCATAATGTATTTCTACATATTATACCGGATATCGTCAATAGCGTATTCAACCTTGCTCTCTTGACTGCAGAAGATCCATAAATAATCCCATAAGTGGAGAAAAAAAACGTTCCCTATGATAAGAGCAGAAAATGTGTCTTTGGAACGGATAATTGGGAATACTTCGCATCATTAGCTTCCCCCTGGCGACCTCATCCTCTACTGCCATTCTGGAGATAAAAGATACATGTTTCCCGCCCAGCAGGGATTGCTTGATGGCTTCCAACGAATCCAGAAGCAGCGAAGCTCTGGGTATGAAACCTCCTTGTTCGAACCATTTATTGGTTAACTGCCGCGTACTTGACTCCATGTCATGAAGTATAAAACTTGCAGATGCAATCTCAGCCGGCTGCAGCACACTGCGAGAAGCCAGTGGATGTTCGGGTGAAAAGACAAGCACTAGCTCATCTTCGCATAAGGCGGTGCTAAGAAGACCTGGCTGTTCAAAACGCTCGGTAGAGAGTATTCCGATGTCAATCTCATGGTTTAATAGCATCTCTTTAATGGAAAGGAATGGTTTTACCGTCAAAGAAATTGTCGTTCTGGGGTACCTCTCACTGAATTCTCCCAGAATTCCTGGCAACAGATAAGTAGCTGGTACATAGCTTGCGCCAATTCTCAGTGTACCGCGCCCGGCGTTCCCGAACTCCTTTACCACCCGCTGAGCTTCTGCCGCCAGTGAATTGATTTTGACCGCATAGTGGAGGAAGGCCCGTCCGCTCTCCGTCAGGATCATCTTGTCCATTCTTGATTCAAACAGCTTCTCACCCAACTGTTCCTCCAGATTCTTCAGATGGTAAGTAACAGTTGGCTGTTTCAACCCAAGTGCTTCAGCTACAGGTGTGATTTTCTTATGTTTATCCAACAGCTCTACAATTTGCAGCTTAATTAAATTTAGATTCACTCTTATCCTCTCCCTCATGCGGCTAGATCCATCCTAGCATAGAAAAATTCTATGAGTGTTAAGGGAATTGCATGAAAAAGTTAATAACGACGTTACACTCGGCAAACATACCGGGAACCCTTCTTCTTTACACTAAGTACATACCAAGACAATCCATCAAAAAGTAAAAATTAAATATTTATGACAGGGAGAAAGAAATGAACGAGTTAATCATTCGCGATCTTGCCAAAAGCTTCGGAGACGTTCAAGCCCTGAAGCCGGCTAATCTGCACATCAAGGCAGGAAGCTTCACGACACTGCTCGGACCGTCCGGTTGTGGCAAAACCACATTGCTCCGTCTGCTTGCAGGCCTTGAGACGCCAGATGCGGGAGAGATTTTGGCGGATGGTGAGCCCATTTATTCAGCGTCCCGGAGAGTGAATCAACCGGTTCACCGCAGAAACTTCGGGATGGTCTTTCAGGACTTCGCGCTCTGGCCGCATCTGAGCGTCTTCGAGAATGTTGCCTTTGGACTGCGAGCAGCAAGGCAGAAGCAAGATTTGCAGGGACGGGTACTTGAGGCACTGCGGACGGTCAGACTGGACGGGCTGGAAGAACGATATCCGCACCAGTTGTCAGGCGGACAACAGCAGCGGGTAGCCTTTGCCAGAGCAGTTGTCACCCGCCCACGGCTTGTCCTCTTCGATGAGCCACTGAGTGCTTTGGACGCCATACTCCGCGATGAAATGCGGGTCGAACTGATCTCGCTGGTCAAGAACATTGGGATTACCGCCTTGTATGTAACCCATGACCAATCCGAGGCTATGTCGATGTCAGACGAAGTTGTAGTCATGCAAGGCGGCCATATCCTTCAGAGAGGGGCGCCTGAGGAAATCTACCGTACGCCAAGGCATCCTTTTGTCGCACGATTCATTGGTAAATCTAATTGGGTGATCCCGGATCAGCAAATGCTTCGTCCAGAGCAGCTCCGCTGGTCCCAAGAGGACGATTCCAATCTATCCTTTCATGGTACGATCCGGCATGTCAGCTATATGGGCGATCGTTACGAAATGATCCTGGATATGCAAGAAATGGGGCAATGGACTGCCTATCATGAACAGCGGCTGCGCGTCGGCGATAACGTATGTCTGTATGCTTCTCCTGGGCAAATTCACACAATCTGAATTCATCCGGATAATAACTTTTGCACTGAACTTCAACCTAATTATATGGAGGTATTATCAATGAAAAAATGGGTCAATCAGAAACGAATCGGCAGTCTTCTTCTCACCACAGTCTTGGGGTTGAGCCTTGCAGGCTGCGGCAATGCCAACACACCTGCTGCGGATGCAGCCACTAATGGAGCAACTGGGAACACAGCTGTGGATCCAACTGCCTCTCCCGCTCAGACAAGCCTTAGTGGTAATCTCGTGGTATATAGCGCAGGCCCTGAAGGCCTGGCGAACAAGATCAAGGAAGGTTTTGAAGCAAAGACTGGCGTAAAAGTCGAGATGTTCCAAGGTACCACTGGTAAAATCCTCGCCCGCATGGAAGCGGAAAAATCAAATCCGGCCGTGGATGTTGTCGTACTGGCTTCTCTTCCTTCGATGCAAGGAATGAAAAAAGAAGATTTGCTGCTTCCATATAAGGAAGCTGTCAATTCGGACAAGCTGGTGAGCGACTGGTCTGATCCAGACGGCAGCTATTTTAGCTACAGCGCCTCCGCACTTGGCATTGTCTACAATACGAAGAAAGTAACTACACCTCCAACTTCCTGGTCGGATCTCAGCAAGCCAGAATGGAAAGGACAAGTTAACATCCCCGATCCATCACTGTCCGGCTCGGCGCTTGATTTCATGACTGGCTATCTGAGTGCTCAAGGCGAGTCCGGTTGGGACCTCTTCAAGCAATACAAGGCTAATGGAGTAGCGATGGCTGGCGCAAACCAGGAAGCACTTGATCCAGTAATTACAGGTGCCAAGTCCGTAGTTGCTGCAGGTGTAGATTACATGGCTTACAAGGCAAAAGCTGCCGGTGAGCCGGTTGACATCGTCTATCCTGCCGAAGGAACTGTGATCAGCCCACGTCCGGCTGCGATTATCAAAACAAGCCCAAATGTAGACAACGCCAAAGCTTTTATCGACTACCTGCTTTCTGATGAGGCACAAGCCATGGTCTCCAAGGCATACCTCCTGCCAGGCCGCACAGATGTTAAAGCTGAAGGACGCGCCAACCTGGATGAGATCAAGACTTATGATGTGAAGTGGGACTGGATGAACGACCACGGCGATGAGGTCTCCACTACCTTTACGGATCTGTTTAAATAAGCATTATGAAGAAGTCTTCTGTACGTACCTTTCAATGGAGAGGGGGCAGCCTGGCACTGGGGATATTGGCGATCCTGGTGCTGCTGCCGCTGCTCTTGATTTTCTGGACAAGTATTTACCCGGGCGGCAAGCTTGATATTGCTGCACCTTTAAAAACCATAGTGAACAACAACGGATTGATAGAGGTTCTACTAAACTCGCTGGGCCTCGGCGTTAGTGTTATTGCACTGACTACCGTTTTTGCTCTTCCACTGGCCTGGATTATGGCGAAAACGTCAATCGGCCGTCATCGCTGGCTGGATGTTGTTCTGTTGATTCCCTTCATGACACCGCCCTATATCGGTTCTATGGGCTGGATGCTGTTTATGCAGTCCGGGGGATATATGGAGCAGTTGCTGCCCGCTTCAGCGGCGGTTACTCCCCATTTCTTCTCCTACTGGGGCATGGTTCTGATTATGAGTCTGCATTTATTTCCTTTTCTTTATCTGTTGCTGCGTAACTCGCTGCTGCAGATCGGCGGCAGTCTGGAAGAGGCCGCTTTGGTTCATGGCGCATCTTTTGCTTATAAGAGCAGAAAAGTAATCCTCCCCTTGTTATTATCCAGTTATGGACTGGGCGCGCTGCTGATCTTTGTCAAAACAATTGCTGAATTCGGAACGCCGGCAACCTTTGGCCGCAAAATCGGCTTCTATGTTCTTACTTCCGAAATTCACCGGTACATCGCCAGTTGGCCAATTGATTTCGGTAAAGCTACCTCATTAGCATCTGTATTGCTGGGGGTATGTTTGGTCATGTGGTACATCCAGACCTTGATTAGCAGTCGTTACTCCTACCGTCTGGTTGGCGGCAAAGGAATGCGTAGCAAAAGCAAACCCTCGGGAGGACTTGCAGGCTTAGCCAGTTGGGGTTATCTAGTATTCCTGCTAATTGCTTCGATTGGGGTGCCTTATTTCTCCATTATCACCGCTTCGCTGCTCAAACTGCGGGGAGAAGGCTTGTCTTGGGGGAATTTGACACTGAATCATTATCGGGAGCTGCTGTCCCCTGGTTCTCCTGGAATGCATGCGCTAATCAATAGCTTGGGTCTGGCTGTAGCCGCTTCTTGTATCGCAGTAATTCTGGGCACCTGGTTCGGACTGACCATTGGCAAAGCCACGTCATGGAGACAAAAGCTCACCGATCTCTTCAGTTTGCTGCCGAATACTGTGCCAGGCATTGTACTTGTCGTGGGACTGATTCTGTTCTGGAACGCCCGCTGGATGCCCATTCCGCTATACAATACGTACGGCATGGTCGTGCTAACTTATGTAGTGTTGTTTCTTCCTTATACCGTGCAATATGTAAAATCAAGCTACGGACAGCTGGACCCCGCCCTCATGCAGGCGGGCCAAGTGTTCGGCGGCAGCCGGATCTATGTCTTTAGGCGTATCCTGCTACCGCTGATCCTGCCCGGCATGGCCGCAGGCTGGATGATGACCTTCACCATTTCCAATCGGGAATTGGTCGCCTCATTGCTGATCCTGCCCCCGTCTATGCAGACATCGGCAACTTATATTTTCGCTCAGTTTGAGCAGGGCGCTGTCGCACTCGGTATGGCCATGGCCGTAGTTTCTGTCGGCATCACAACCGCCTTGCTACTGGCGATCGAATATCTAAACCCTGACAGAAAGCGGAGACAACGATGACTACACTAACCATATGGGGGGGCGCCGGGGAGCATGGGCGCTCCTCTTATCTTATCAGGAACGATCAAGCCGGCATTTTGCTAGACTGCGGAGTCAAAAAAGAAGCAGGAAGTGAGTATCCGCTGCTGGAAGCAGAGAGAATACCGGAACTGATAGCCGTCTTTCTCTCTCATGCCCACGAGGATCACTCAGCTGCACTGCCTCTTCTCTATAAATACGGATATAAAGGAAAGGTGTGGACGACCCGGGAGACGGCGCTGCAGCTGCCGGATTATTTTACGGCTTGGCGTAATTACGTGACTGCAGGACCGACCCCACTTCCTTTTGAACAAGCAGATTGTGAGGCGATTGAGTTCGCCTATCTAGAGGAACACACTGATCCGTTAACCTGGCATTGCCTGGCTCCAAGTGTTCGCGTTATGTGGGGTCGTAGCGGCCATATGATCGGATCGATCTGGGTGGCCCTGGAGTGGGACGACAAAACCATCTTCTTCTCCGGTGACTATACTGGAGAGTCCCAATTGCTGGCGGTGGATGATCCGGGATTGGTATTGTTCCATTCTGCCATGCAGAAGACCAAAGAGGACAACAATGGGAAAGCAGACGGGAAAACGGTGGAGGAAATAGCTGAAACGGCAACTAAAGCGACAATTAAAGTGACAAACAAAGAGACTGTTAGAGGGACGAGTGAGAAGGTCTTAGCCGTAAGTAATGCAACCCAGCCTTCCGTAGATCTATCTATTATTGATGGAGCTTATGGCGCTGATCCTGAGACTCAGCAGGATAAGTTGCTACAATTGGAGTCAGCAATCCGCAGCACACTGGAGGCAAATGGGACCGTCCTTCTGCCTGTGCCACTGTACGGACGGGGTCAGGAGCTGCTCGTCTGGGCTGGGGAACAATTCCCGGATACAACGCTGATCGCGGAAGATAGGCTGCTCGCACCTCTACGTGGACTTGAACAAAGCTCTGTCTGGCTGAGAGAGACGGCTGGCTCACATATTCAGACACTCCTCAGCAGTGACCAACTGTGCACAGTCTCAGATCCAGATCAGCGTAGGCAGGCTATGAATCAGCCACAAGGAGCTATTATCTTTACAGATGATGGCATGCTGCTCTCTTCTACAGCTCGCTGGTATTACGATCAATTACTGAATAGCCCCAGCAGCCAGGTTATCTTCACAGGGCACCTACCAGCAGGCAGCTTTGCACATGGCCTGCTGACGTCCCCTCCTGCTAGCGGACCTGCGATCTCTTTGGTCCGCTACAAGGTCCATCAGGGCCTGCCGGATATCCGGTACATGCTGCACAGCATTCCCAGCCGTCAGACGGTACTCGTTCACGCACCCGATCATCATAATCGGCAGGCGATCACCCTGCTCCAAGAGGAGGGCGCTACTGGACTGCTCGCTCTTTTGCCCGGGGACCAAATACGCTTCTAGTTAAATTCACTTCTATGTAAAAGGCTGATACAACAGAATCCTTTGGTTCTTGTATCAGCCCTTTGTATTATTCTTTTTTTAACGATTGCAGGTAATCCCCTCCCCCTTGGTCAGCACATCGTAGCCCATGACCTTCGCGCCCCAGTGCTTCGTCAAGCATTGGGAGCAAAGGCCACTCCCTTATCCAAAAAAACGTCAGCGATTTTAAACACTATGAACAGTCTCTTTCATCCCTCCGTTCCTAGATAAACAAAAACAGATAAAGTCCTTATATAGGAACTCTATCCGTTTAAGACTATGGCAGTTGAGCGAAGAAACTTTTCACCGCACTCTTAGTTTTTCAGCCTTGTTGGCCCGATGTGTAGTGGAGCATTCATGCTCCTGCGGTGTCCTTCTGCTTCATTTGCCATGTAATAATCATACCCCCTTATTTCGTGCACAGAGACGGTATTACGGCGAACTTCAGCAGAGTTTAAGGATGGAATAGAGTGGTTTTTAGTAGAGAATGTACGTTCTGTTTTGGTATATAGAAGTATTAAGCAAGCAGACCTAACATATAAAAAAACTGCATCACCCACATTGCGGATGATACAGCTCCTATAATTTCACTAGTTTTAATAGCTTCAATAATCCGTGACCCCGGATCCCTTCCTGGGTTATTTAGAAGTGGCTGATACTCTCTAAGGAGGAGCCACCTATTTCTAGCTTCTGCGGCTTGGATGTACCTTTTAAAAGAGAGTCCAGTGACAGCAGCCCAAGGTCGGTTAATGCCAGCGCCATTTTATAAAAAGCCTTGGAACGTATCTTCACGTAAGTGTCCTTGCTGACCGGCGGATCAAACACATGATTGTATATCGTGTAATCGTACATCTCATCTCTTCTCATATACCTTTCCCGTACCAGTTGCTGCTCTCTTGTGTCCAGTCTCTCCACCACCGTGTCTATAGCCGCGCAATAAGCTCTACGAGCTGCGGGCACATCCACATTATGTGTGACGAGCGCTGTCGTCTGATCTGTAGTAGCATTCGTAGGTCCATGAAAATGTCCAGTATAACAATAAGTGCTAATTGCCTCCTTGACCTCAAAGGTAACCGTTTTGAAAATACGATATTTCTCCAGCATGCTTTCTATAGTGATCTGTGTCCGGCGACGGTCCAGTTCAGGTAAAGAAGATAGGTTCAGCACAGCATACACTCCTTTGTATTATATTTGCAGTATTTCTCCAAGAATTGTGGTAAAATTCTATTCGTTCGTATTTTGTTCGCCTTTTTCAATAATATACCACCTCTCTTCCAATTCCGTAAAATCCGATTTACGGCTGTACGGGCCGGTTAACAGCTGCTTTTCATCACTTCTCTTGCCTTTTGGCAATAAACCATCCTTTGTTGTTTACCTCTTGGCAAAAATGGCTTATATTATTTACAACAGCTAACAGTGCAGAAGGAGTGGATAGTGATGGAACAAGAATTTGGCCGTTTTTTAAAAGAGCTTCGCGAACAAAGAGGACTAACCCTCAATCAATTAGCATCTGCAGCAGGTGTCAGCGGTTCACAAATCTCACGGATCGAGAATGGTCTGAGAGGCATCCCGAAGCCGGCAACCTTACGTAAGATCGCTGAAGCAACAGACTGTTCTTATGAGGAACTGATGGAACGAGCAGGGTATTTACAAGATCAAGGAGCTGTCGAAGCCGAAATCGTCCCTGAATGGGCTACAAATAAGGACAAGCGTGACTTCCGCAAAATGCTGGAGGATGACGGTGAATTGATGTTCGATGGTATTCCGTTGGATAAGGAGGACAAGCAGAGGATTAAAGACGTGCTTACAGGGCTGTTCTGGGAGGCCAAACAAATGAATAAACGCAAAAAGCCCAAACAGGATTAAGTGTTCGAGGCGCTCCATAGAGGAATACAACAAATACACTAAACGTACTGCAGGTGAAGACAATGGATGAATTGATTAATAATCTGATTAAAAAATATAAGACCAACTGTCCCTTTGAAATTTCCAGAGCACTTGGCATTCACATTCGTTTTATGGATCTGGGGACAGGAACAAAGGGATTGTATTATCGGAAATTAAGAAGAAGATTTATCGTCATTCATAATGAACTGCCTGTAGAATGGCAGCGATTCGTTTGTGCGCATGAACTGGGGCACGACCGACTTCACAAAGGTATTAATCGTTTTTTCCTGGAAGAGAACTCTTACTTCGCTCCTGGTAAGCTGGAAAGGCAGGCTAATGCCTTTGCAATTCAGCTGCTGACCGCCAATACTGCGCCAGAACAGGACGAATCACATCAAGGCTACTACTTGAGATTAGGTATTCCACCGGAGGTACGACTATTTTTACAGGATTAATTAGAATGTACACATCGTCGTCCCCATCAGCCAGTCAATTACATAATTCTGTCCTGTTAATCAGATGATTGATAGTTCTAATTCAGCTCTAGGCTTTTTCAAAGTTGCAGTACTTAGCACATCGCTCATGATTAGAAAAAGTTACACAACAAAAAAACTCTTACCAAAGTAAGAGTTAATTAGTAACTAAATATCGGGATGACACGATTTGAACATGCGACCCCCTGGTCCCAAACCAGGTGCTCTACCAAGCTGAGCTACATCCCGAAGGTATAAAATTATGGAGCGGGTGATGGGAATCGAACCCACGCTATCAGCTTGGAAGGCTGAAGTTCTACCATTGAACTACACCCGCAAAGATTTAAAATCGGGATGACACGATTTGAACATGCGACCCCCTGGTCCCAAACCAGGTGCTCTACCAAGCTGAGCTACATCCCGATAATATTAAAATGGCGCGCCCTGAGAGATTCGAACTCCCGGCCTTTTGATTCGTAGTCAAACGCTCTATCCAGCTGAGCTAAGGGCGCAAATTTATGGAGCGGACGACGGGAATCGAACCCGCGACCCTCGCCTTGGCAAGGCGATGCTCTACCGCTGAGCCACGTCCGCATATAAGTGGTGCGCGTGAAGGGACTTGAACCCCCACGTCGTGAAACGCCAGATCCTAAGTCTGGTGCGTCTGCCATTCCGCCACACGCGCACAATACTAATAAAAGTGAGCCATGAAGGACTCGAACCTTCGACACCCTGATTAAAAGTCAGGTGCTCTACCAACTGAGCTAATGGCTCATAAGTTAGGTGTATCCGATAAATAATCGGACTCTTCACCAAAGCTTAACTTCACTTGTTTAGAGTGAAATGGCTGGGGATATAGGATTCGAACCTATGGATGACGGAGTCAAAGTCCGTTGCCTTACCGCTTGGCTAATCCCCATTAATGGATACCTATATATTATCCAATATCTCCTCATTTATGAAGGTGATAATGGTGGAGGCTGAGGGGATCGAACCCCCGACCCTCTGCTTGTAAGGCAGATGCTCTCCCAGCTGAGCTAAGCCTCCATATGTATAGTGACCCTTGATGGGCAACGATAAGTAAAAATTGGTGACCCGTAGGGGATTCGAACCCCTGTTACCTCCGTGAAAGGGAGGTGTCTTAACCCCTTGACCAACGGGCCTTAAACTTGTGGAGCTCTCAACCGGATTCGAACCGGTGACCTCTTCCTTACCATGGAAGCACTCTACCTACTGAGCTATGAGAGCATGGCTCCCCGAACAGGACTCGAACCTGTGACAACTCGATTAACAGTCGAGTGCTCTACCAACTGAGCTATCAGGGAATACTGCTTGGCGGCGTCCTACTCTCCCAGGACCCTTCGGTCCAAGTACCATCGGCGCTGGAGGGCTTAACGGTCGTGTTCGGGATGGGTACGCGTGGA
>NZ_JBHVPB010000014.1:0-109629 GCF_042887565.1 Paenibacillus sp. NPDC057934 | reverse complement strand
GTGCTACTACCGAATCAAGCAAAGATGGTGTACTTCCAGAGCTAGAGAGAGCTAACCATAGCGTAAGTAGAGATGCTGTTTTAGCTGAGCTAGAAGGTGCTACTACCGAATCAAGCAAGGATGGTGTACTTCCAGGGCTAGAGAGAGCTAATCATAGCGTAAGTAGAGATGCTGTTTTAGCAGAACTGGAAGGTGCTACTACCGAATCAAGCAAGGATGGTGTACTTCCGGAACTAGAGAGAGCTAACCATAGCGTAAGTAGAGATGCTGTTTTACCTGAGCTAGAAGGTGCTACTACCGAATCAAGCAAGGATGGTGTACTTCCGGAACTGGAGAGAGCTAACCATAGCGTAAGTAGAGATGCTGTTTTAGCTGAGCTAGAAGGTGCTACTACCGAATCAAGCAAAGATGGTGTACTTCCAGAGCTAGAGAGAGCTAACCATAGCGTAAGTAGAGATGCTGTTTTAGCTGAGCTAGAAAGTGCTACTACCGAATCAAGCAAAGATGGTGTACTTCCAGAGCTAGAGAGAGCTAACCATAGCGTAAGTAGAGATGCTGTTTTAGCAGAACTAGAAGGTGCTACTACCGAATCAAGCAAAGATGGTGTACTTCCAGGGCTAGAGAGAGCTAACCATAGCGTAAGTAGAGATGCTGTTTTAGCAGAATTAGAAGGCGCTAGTAACGCATTAAGCCGAAATGGTGTACTTCCGGAACTGGAGAGAGCTAACCATAGCGTAAGTAGAGATGCTGTTTTACCTGAGCTAGAAGGCGCTAGTAACAAATCAAGCAAGGATGGTAGTTTAAGTGAGACATTAAGTGCTCACCTTACAGACGGTGGCAAACCTACCACCATCCAAGAGACGAAACTTGCAGATTATAGCGACAGAGGTCACTTCATCCATGACACAAAGATTGAGTGGGCGAAACAGGAGCTTACTGAGGAAGCCTACCTACATGCTATAGAGAGTGCTTCTCAACAAGGATCTTCCACTGGCGTTCTCCATGAAGGCGAAGCTGCTTATATTGATGACAGTAATAAAGTAGCCGTCATTGAAAGCGGTGATCTGGCTGACAGTACTGTGAGCAGGGAAGCCATGGTTCATGGTACACATACAGCAGAAAGTGGTCAGGAAAGTGATGCAGTTCTTTACAGAACCACGCAGGCAGACAATGGTTCAGCAGATAATCATGCAGTTATAGATGAAACTGACGTGGCGGTTCGTAAGAAGAAACAGATTGTCACTAACATTGCGGATGACTCTGACGTAACTAATACCAGAGAGCCAATGGAGACTTCAATAAGTAAACCAGAAGAAGCAAAGAGACCTAAAAAGGTCGTTGAGGTGAACACAGATAGTTCTGAGAACGCAAGAAGACCTATGAAACTCATAGTGACTTCTATTGATGGACCTGAGAGTGCAAAGCGGCCTAAACGTGAGATAGAGACAGTCATTGAGCAGATTGAGGGCGGCGTACTCAAGACTCCTGAAGAACCTAAGAAACCACGTATTTGGCTAATCATCGGTAAGATAGCATCATGGAGCATATGGAATTGGAAGAAAACAAGGTAGGTGAGATTATTGGGGATTTATAAGAAGTGGGACGGGCTAATCTTCGATGATAAGTTCAATAGCGGGAATATTCATTCTCGCTATACCCTTTCCCCGAGCGAATCCATTGTGATAGATGAAACGCTCGGTCAGGTAGTTATCCCGCATACCGAAAGTGATACATCGCTAATGTTTGACATTCCAGAAGAACAGACCGTACTTATGGAGGTAACCGCCGATTACATACCTACAGAACTATTGGATGAGGGCGGTATTATCATCTGGCAAGATGGCTACCACAGGTTAGAGTTCTTAGAAAGTAAGGATACCACTGTACAGGAATATAGCCGTTGGAGAGCAATGAAGAAAGGTAACAAGTGGTCTTTCTTTGCGAACCGTGGTAATGGTTGGGAAATATTTGACACCGCTCCATTGATGGCTGAGAAGATGGGTGTCGTCCTAAAGAACCGGATGGATGATGGTTTCCAGAACATTAACCTTGAGCGGATTGTTGTGTGTAAAAGCAACAAGTTTACGGTAGGTAATCTTCCAATGGGGTATTCTGTCTTCCTTTGTGACCCAGATGGTAACTCTATCGCCTCAGCAAAGGTAGAACCAAACTGGACGGGGTGTGAGATCGAGCTCCCCTTAATGCCTTACAACGGAATTATTCGAGTTTACGATACACATGGAAACCTGCTATCTAGCCTTGGATCATTTGATATCTACGGCGGGGATGTGTACCTGTTCGGGACTGATATGCAGGTTGTCTGGAACGGTAAGGAACTGAATAAGGAGAAGGATACTTATTTAGGTACGATGTATGACAATCAGATTCTAGTTCAAATGTCGCTAGTAAATCCGTCAGAAGAGAAGCCTGCATTTAATATCACACTAGGGATATTGAAATATATGGAGACTTTTGGGTATGAGTGGGCCGACATATGCCATGATGATGGTAATAACATGCCTACAGGAGATTTCTCCAAGCTGCTAGAGATGGGTGACCTTGATTCACTAGAGTCTAAGAAGTTCTGGATGAAGGTAGAGCGGACAGGTAATAAGCTTGACATTAAGCCGTTGCACTTTATTTTAGACATAAACCATACGTAAGGGGGTGAGTGTTAATGGCAGGTACTAAAATGAACCTACGCCGCTATGGCGGTGGTATTACTCAGAATTGGGATGAACAAGAAATCATTGTAGACCAAGTGTACATCGACTCAGGCAGAGGGTTATATATCGCACTTGATTATGAGTATGCGATGGGTACAAGTCAGCTTGATGTGTATGTCAATGGTCAGCATTTGCTTGAAGGTGGCGGTTATGAGGAAGTCAACAATACCACAATCCGGTTGGACTTAGGTGTTTACGAAGGCGACACCCCACTGGCAGGACAACCTGTTCAATTGCACGTAGGCGATGAAATCTATATCCGTAACTGGAAGCAGAGTGTGCGTGAAGGAACCGGTTCTATTGATGAACTTCGATTCAAGCAACTTGAGGATGAAGTCAGGGCGGCTAGGAAGTACAAGGATGGAGACCAGCCATACCCTAACCTTGACACTCGGCTTGATTCTATCGAGCGTAGGATGGAGACCAAGACTATGGTTTTTGTTCTGAGTAGGGTGTTTGATGGCATAGCAAAACTTAATATGCGATTCCCGTATGAGGGAGATATCATGGAGGTTTATGCTTCTGCTTCTAGTGTTGGGGCCGATGACACTTCATTTCTAATAGAGAGATGCACGCAAGATAGTTACGATACTGGCTTGCCTGAGTGGGACACAGTAACAACTCTTATAATTGATGCTAACGAACACTCTAGCCGCACTTCAGATAGACCATACAGCGTACCTGTACCCCGTATTGCTAAGGATGAACATTTCCGAATTAACGTTGTAGAACGGGGTGAAGGTATCGAAGGGGTTACCATAGAGTTAGTGGTAAAACTCAGGTAAATATTACAAGGTCAAAATATTTTTTGGTTTTGCCAACCTATAATGTATATGCAGTGTCAAGAGACACTGTATGACTCAGAAAGAGGTGAAGACATATGGCAGGAACTAGAGGTTTAGCAAGATTCCGTGGCGAGCAGTTGAACAACAAACTGATGCGGAATACTCACTTTGATGAACAAAACAAAATCAATGAGAAATATCTTGACATTGATTTCCATGCACACCGTGAGACTCTTGAGGATACGAAGATTGATGTGTTCGTTCAGAAGAATGATGTAAGTGTCGGTGCGGGGGAGAACTCCATTGAGATTACCGAGCACATTCTAAACGTCAATGAAGCCGTTGACTCCAATACTGAAGGTACGGTACTTGGCGTTGAATTGCAATTACGTAAGAATGGCACTTCTGATTTCCCATTCATCGATCCTGACGGAGATAGAGTTTACGGTAAGGTGCGTAAGGAAGCTGATAAGTTCTACCTGGATTTCTACAGCTTGGAAGGTAACCCTGAAGTAGAGACAGCTTATACGTTCGTTGACGCTGTTACTCTTGACTACAAGTACATTACACGCACCAACCTGTCCGTAATCCCTGTAGATGCAATCGTGTCCGGTGGCGCAGGTCTCGTAGCAGATGCAGTCGATGCTAAAGCCTACATGAACCTTAATCAGTTGATGAAGGATATTTACGGCAGTGGCGGTACGCTAGATAATGACGGTAATGCCAACCTTGCAGTTGACGTATTGACACAAATCGCTAATGAGATTCAGGCACGTACTGAGGCGGATACTTTAATTCGTAATGATTTGGTTTCCACTGCGGCTAACAAGGGTGCTAGTCTCGTAGGGGTTGTCGTAGACCCTAACTACACTGGTCTAACTGTACAGGCTGTCCTGTCAGATTTGGCAAAGCGTGTAGTAGAACTTGAAGCACTAACTGCGGGTGTTGCTGAACGTGACGCTGACTCTGCCAACGGGTACTTCAAAGCAGGGGACTTCGGTACTGCTGAGGGACGTATCGTTGACCTTGAGACGGTTGCTGATGCTGAGTTTAAGGCGCAGAGTGACCGATTGAACAAACTTGAGACCGAAGACGAAGAGGAAGTATTTGAAGCTGCCGGCGGTGAGACGGAGTACGTCCTTGTAAAAGGAGTAGCTAAAGCTAAGACAGTTTTGCTATCCGTCAACGGTCAGCTACAAGCGCCTGGCATTAATTTCGACTACAAGACTGATGTGAGCGGCAACGTAACCGGTTTTGGCTTCGCGCCTGAATCACTTAAGGTGACTGAGGGAATTCCTGACGTAGTGTTTGTGAAATACAAGAAAGTTCTGTAGGACAGATGGACCCCTTAAGAAGGGGTCTTTTATTATTTTTATTACGACACAAATGTTAAGGATTCACCCTGCTATCTTATATTGACTTTAGCAATGAGATAACAGTCAAGAGGTAACTCTTGCGATAAATAAGGAGGTAATTAAATGCCCGCACCAGAAGTTTCTTGGTATACCGCAGATAACTCTTCGCAGGTAACACAATGGGATATTGGTACAGTTGACGCAGGTTCACTGTCCCCCACATTTACTGTATTGATTTGGAATAACCGTGGTCGCGCAACAGCCGTTTCGGACATGCAGAACTGTACGATTACAACCAAGGATAGTTCCGGTGGTAACACAGGTGAACTTGTAACAAACACTTGGATTGAAGTTAAGGTTGAGTCGCTATCTGAATCTACATTTACAGCGATCGGCGGTACTGTGACTAAAGATATTCGTGCATCCAAAGCTGACACACCTTCTAAAACAATTAAAGGGGCGGCTAATGACGGTAACATTAACACAGCTAACACCACTGCAAATATGAGTAAAGTTACGCTACGTGCAAACGTACCACCAACAGCTACAGCAGGTCTAGTAACATTCCTGACCCGTGTTTCCTACCAGTACGTGTAAAAAATAACTTCAATACAATGAAGGGGTAATTATATGCTTTCAATTTTCAATGACCATAGTGGAGTTTCCCCTGTGGCTCAAGACTTCATTTGGTTGGGTGAGTACTATGACGGTACTTACCTTGCCGAATTTGATCTTATTACCGGGAAAGAGAACAGCTTTTACAGCATTAACAAAAGCAAATTGATTCGGTTCGGAATTCTGGGACATAATTATAAACTGTTCTTTGAGTACGATGGTGTTTTCAATCTCAACGGGGCAGGTATCGAAGTCATTTATCGACACGGTGAGAAAGAATATAACCTAACTGGTCATAGCGGGAAGTTCAGCGATATCATCACCTACAAGGATGCAGAGTCAACTGTAAACTTGGCAGGTGGGGGTGGGCTAACAAACACGATGATCAACCAGTACAACTTTGGATATAAGTCAGTCATCGAATTAGATGGAGTGACATTCCAGTTTAAGGCTACGTGCAAAATTCCTTTTGGACAAGCAATGTACATGAACTTCTGGCTAGTAGCTGACAAGAAACTAGACGGGGTGTTAGTTATCAAAAAGAACAACCGCATCGTTGAGGAAATCAATGCTCCACTGAGAAAAGACGTGGGCGGAGAAGTTAATTTCGGGCTGTCTTGAATCTAAGACAGTCCTTTTCTATATAAGGAGGAATGGCTATGCCATTTACAATGGGAGACTTAAACTTTACAGGTCAAGCATCTACACTTACCACAAGTTCGAGTGGAAGCACTATTGGAGATGTTATGGTAGGCGATAAGTACATTTATGTAGTCCACCAATCTCTGTACAATGTAGGTGTTTATAATAAAGATACAGGTGGCACTATAGGATCATATGTGCGGAATGTTAGCTGGTACTCTAATGACACTTACACAACCTACATCTGCGAACCTAACAGTTCCGTACCATACTCCTATGCCGTTTATACTGAAAACGGGCAGGACTATTTAATAGGGTGGTCTAAGAGCCATAGTGCTTTGTTTGGTTGGGAAATAAATCAAACCAACCAAACAATATCAAGGCGTACTCAGTATGACGTTGCTGATAGAACTTGTGCCGGATATAGCCGGGGTGGTTGGGACGGTGGGCAATACATTTACTTTTGGAACAGGGCTAATATGGGGCTGTATAGATGGGACTTAAGGGAAAAGGCTAAGGCAATGAATCTCATGTGTTTTATAGCAAGTAATGGTCTATCACTGGACTCTAGTTACACTGGAAGTGGTCTACTAGTAACCAACAACAAGGCATATTGGGGTTCTGGATCAAATGAAACTGATGGGTTATTGGGGTGCTTTAACGCTAATACGGGCGCTGTTATTCAAGGTGTACTGCGACAAGGTAATCTAGGATCCTTCGGAGTGGCTCCGATTAACGGTGATGCAGGTTGTATTCAAATTAATCCTACAAACCGTGGTATCGCCTACTATTTTGTGGCAAGTAATGTTATAAAGACGTTATTTCTGTCCACTGCGGTACCTACCAACATAAATATTGAAACTACACAACATGGGTTGGATATACCCCTTTCATTCGACCTTGTTCAAGAGAATGGAGTGTCATCATCTTCCGCAAGTTGGAGAGTGGAAGTCAATGGGGTAATAGCAAAAGACTACGAAACTTTACTCCCACTTCCGGTGACTAATCTTAGTGTAGTACTACCCAACTCGATGTTTAAAATAGGCGCTAACATTGTGACAATATTCTGTAAGGATAACTACGAGGCGGTATCACGGAAGATGATTGATGTGACGATTACAAATAATCAACCAGTGATCGTAACGTCAGTGACTAAGTCTACTATACATGATGAAAACACCATCTTTGAAGCCAACGTTACCGATGAAGTAACTGACTTGATGACGTATCGAATCTTGGTGAACGATGTAGTTTATAGTGATTGGACTGTATCAGGATACACGTCACCGTTGGTAGTAAGACGTGCATTTCGGGCAGATGAACTGAGGATAGGTCGCAACGAAATTTCTATTGAAGTCAAGGATAACTTTAAGACTAACACTTCATCTGTAATAGGTACTAGTGTAGTAACAAAGGTTAACTCAGCGCCTACAGCTACGGCGATACTAAAGGGAAACACGCTCACAATGACATTTGATGACGCTGACGGTGATGACATCAGGTATCGAGTCCTTTTGAATGGTGAGCAGATTTTACCTGAGTCTGGATTCTCAATCGCCTTCCATCCACCACTGACAACAACCTACACGCTACCTAGAAAAAAGGTCAGAACTAACCAACCTAACGCTGTAACAGTAGAGGTTATTGATACGGCGGGTGACACGGGGACGTGGGCATTCAATGGTGTGCTTGGTTACAGCGGTCTGATGTTCAAGGATTCTAAGAGCGAATACTACACCACTGATGTAGGTGTCCTTTTGAAGTATCTTGACGTAGGCGTTCTTTATGCAAGGGAGCAGTCCGGTATCTTCGAAGTAGGGGTGGAGAACACTCTTGGATACCCTGTGAAGAATGTGAAATTATCTGTAATCCAAGGAGACCTTGACCCTATCACAGAGAAGGTTGAAATCTGTAATACCAACGCACCTTTTATACCGCAGAGTGAGTTCACTTACCCTGAAGTTTTCAACACCGGTGACTCATTTAAATTCTATTTGAGACTGTCACTAAATAATGATGCTGTGGGCGGCGGCATATTCAAAATCAAAGTGACAGGTGACGCACTTTAGAAAGGAGGTAGAACATGCGTATAGTTGAGACATTTAGCCCTCTAGTATTCCCTTGGAAGGGGGCTTATAGAAATATTGGGGGGCAATTAGGGACTGCTGGCATCGGTCACAGTCAATCAACATCATGCACCATGACATACAATTTCCCTAGTTCCGGAAAGATACACTTTAAGTATAGAGTCAGTAGTGAGAGTAATTTTGATTGGTTTACACTTAATTTTGATGGTTCGCAGATCGCTCGTATAAGCGGTACTCAAGGATGGACTATCTTCGAAAAGGAAGTGCAACCCGGTAATCACACACTTACGTTATCATACTCTAAAGATCACAGTGTAAACGCTGGGGAGGACTCAGGATTTATTACTGACTTTTGGGTTGAACATAATGTAGTAGAAATCACTAACTTAAGGGTTAATCCACCTTTCACACACAAAGAAAACGTTGACCTTACTTTTAAACTGAATAGCGTTGAAGAAGTGTCTGCGAGATACAGAATCTACACTGACAGTGGTCAACAACTATATCCAGATAGTGGATATTCACCCGCGTTCGCACTACCGATAGATGCGAAGCACACGTTCCCTGCAAGTAAATTCCCGCTAGGTAAAACGACAATCTTTGTAGAAACCGTTGATGAAAACAACCAAATATCCAACTATGAATTAAATTTTGTGGACTTGATGAGGACTAACACTCCCCCCGATGTGGGGATGACTTTTAGTACTACTGTGACTCACAAAGATAATATACTCCTTGACCTGCTTTTTACTGATGCTGATAAGGATAGCGTACAGTTTAGTATCTCTCTTAACGGACTGCAGAAGTATCCGGAAACAGGTCAATCGAGGTTATTTAAAACACCATTCAGCTACAGTTATACAATCAGGAATACTGACTTGATTGTGGGTGATAACACTATTCGGGTGGACTTGACTGATGATATGGGGATTACCAATGCCCGATCTGTTGTCATCCAAAAGAACAACCTCATACCAACCATTTCAGACCCGGCAGTAAAAGGTCAGATGCTATTCGCTACTCTGTCAGACGAGGATGGGGATATGATGCGGTACAGGGTATTGGTTAACAATGTTCAGGTTCATCCACCAACAGTAGGCTCTTGGACTCCGTACCTACAATCACCTGCTGAAGTACAATACAAGATACCTGACGAGTTTATATCTTTTGGTAACACACATAAGGTGACACTTGAGGTGGAGGACGACCTGGGGGAGACTACCCTATGGAGCGATACACCATTAATAGATTACTCAGGACTCATGTTTATGGCTGAGGATGGTTTGTACTACTCTACGGACGTTGGAAAGGTGCTTAAGTACCTTGAGGTGGGTAGTATTGTGGCTGGAAGTACTTCCAGTACTTTTAAGATTTTCTTAAAAAATACGGTGGGATACGCAATCAATAATATTACCTTAACGGTGGCACAGATAGATTTAGACCCTGTGGAAGAGGTAGTAGAGTTAAGCGAAACTGACAATCCATTTATTCCATCTGCCTATCTTAACATTCCTCCACTGGACTACGGGGATATCATACCTTTCTATGTAAGAATAAATACGACACGTAAAGCCATTGGCGGAGGCTTCTTCGACATAAGAGTCGTAGGAGATCCTGCTTAATAGGGCGATAGGAGGACACATATGAGTACACAATCCGCTTACCATTCCATGTATATAGGAAACGATGGAAAAGCATACTCATTCGGATACAACGCTTATTCTCAACTAGGGTATACAAGTGCTAACAGTTATGTACCTAAAGCTATACCGAACATGATTAATGTAAAGGCGATATCAGAAGGGACTTATCACTCCATGATTCTCCTTGAGAATGGCGATTTATATTCAATGGGATATAACTACTACGGGCAGTTGGGGCATAGTACAGGATGGAGAAGTGGGAGCGCCATAGCGCCCATGAAAATTATGACGGATGTCAAAGAAGTAGCTTGTGGTTACCTTCATACAATCATTCTTAAGAAAAATGGTGACGTGTACACATGTGGCTATAACGGTTACTATCAACTAGGTTGGAATGGCAGTAATGACCACTACTCACCAAGTAAAGTGGATAGCGGTGTAAAACACATTGGGGCGGGCTATACTACATCATTTCTTATTAAAGAAAACGGTGATATGTATTCCGCAGGTCAGAACAACTACGGTCAACTAGGTCTAGGTAATACAACTCAGTATTCCAATTTCAGACTCTCTATTAAGGAGGTTAGACAGGTAGATGGCGGTGTTGGACATACCATCGTGTTAAAGAATGACGGGACAGCGTGGGGCTTGGGTTACAATTACTATGGGCAAACGGGTAACGCTGTAGGCAACGGTACGGGTAATGCTTACGTCACTCCCGTAATGATTATGGATAGCATTAGGTCTGTAGCTTGTGGAACCTATTTTACAGGATTAGTAACCTCAAATGGGGACTTGTATACGTTCGGATATAATAACTATGGGCAACTTGCTCTAGGCAACACAAGTAATATTAACCCAATCCCTAGAAAAGTAGTGGGCAATGTGCGTCAGGTGGCCATGGGTTATGAGCACATTTTGGTACTTAGTGTAGATGGCGTAGCGTATAGCGCAGGTAGAAATAACTTCGGACAGCTGGGAATAGCTGAAGCTAACAACACTAACGTAGCAGTTACCACGCTTAAGCAGATTAATAACGGAGTTAGGCGGTTAATGGGGGGGGCGGAAGCGTTATTCTTATTCGCTAACGTAACAGCTACTACCTCTTTTCACAAAGATGACTTTAAGCTTACTGCGACAATCGACCATGTGTCTAAGAAGCTGACCTCTTATAAAATAAGTGTGAACGGTGTTCAAAGGTTTCCTAGTGTCGGTTGGACTGCGCCACAGCTAACAGACTTCATTTTAAACAAAGACCTGCCACATACCTACTTTGATTTAGGAACAAATATAGTCCTGCTTGAACTTATAGATGAGTTTGGAGCGACTGATGGAATAGCTTGGAGTACAACAAAAGTTAACCAAGCACCACAAGTCTACCCTGATTTGTCAGCGGGGCAGATTCACAAGGATAACGTAACCTTGGGAGGGAATATAACTGACCCTGAGGGTGATCGAGTCCAGTACCGTGTCCTGCTAAATAACAACCAAAAATACCCGACTTCAGGATTTACAGAATTTGAGCCCTCTCCTGCCAACATAGGTATTGTTCTAAACAATGCTGACTTTAACGTTGGAGCAAACACATTAAAGATTGAGGCGAAGGATGACTTAGGGACTCTGTTCACATGGTCTCAGGTAATAATCAAGACCAATACAGCACCAACCATCACCGGAACAGTTCTAGGTAATTTCATCAACGCGAGTGTGGTTGATGCTGATGGGGATAAAGTACAGTATCGTATAATACTGAATGGAGAACAGCTTTACCCTGAATTCGGCTATACCGGATATAATCCAGTACCTTTGACTATCCAGTATACCATCCCTAGACCCAAAGTTAAGAAGAAGCAGAACAACATCGTCCGCATCGAGACCCTGGATGAACTAGGTGGAGCGAAGTCCTTGGATATCACATTTATGGGCATGTTCTCTGGATTGCTATTCTGTGACGCAACTGAATCATTTTACTCAGATGACTTTGGTGAAGTGATCAAGTACCTTGACTTTGGGACTATCGTGGCGGGGCAGACGACTGCCGCAGAGCGTGTGTACGTTAAGAACACTCTAGGTTACCCTGTAGATAATGTGCGTCTGTGGGTGGATAATAGAGAACTTGACGGCGTAAATGCTAAAGCTGAAATAAGTAAACTGGATGCGCCTTTTGAGCCCAGTGATAGCTTAGCCTACCTTGAGCAACTTGACCACAACGCTAAGATTAGTTTTTATGTTCGCATAACAACTAATAGACAAGCCATGTGGGGAGGAATGTTTGATATCCTAACCAAGGCAGATCCAAAGAAAAGCTAGAAACAACCCTTACTATCTTATAATGGTGGTAAGGGATTTTTTCTGTCTACTACTAATCGAGAGGTGGTTATATAAATGGCTAATGGAATGTACGGGGGCGGGGACGGCTCTGCTGATAAACCGTACTTAATCGAAGATGCGTATGATCTATTCGAGTTCTTAAATAAAGTAGACACCATTAACACTAAGATGAGTGCAAAGCTTGTTAATGATATAGACCTTAACGTACTACCGTACAACACAGGAGTAGGTTTTCTTATTAAACATAACACGCCATTCATGGGCACCTTTGATGGAGATGGATATTTAATAAAAAACTACTTTTCACGCCCGAATGCAAATTATAGTGGATTATTTCCGTATATTGGCGCCACTGGTGTTGTTAAAAACTTTGGCATGGAGAATGTTGATATCCAAGCTACAGCTTACACGTATCAATCTGCCATATGTGGTTACATGGGTACGGGTGGTTCGATTGAAAATGTCTATGTGAAAGGTGGAAGGTTCTATGCCAATGCATACTCCGGTGCAATTATAGGTCACCTAATTAACGGCCTTATACGTAACGTATACGTGCTAGATGTAGACATAAGGCAGTACGGTAACTACGTAGGCGCGGTTATGGGGTATATGTCGACTACTTCCTCTTTTCTTTACAATGTATGGGCTTCAAATACACAAAGTACTGTGAGTAATATTACCTATTTCGGCGGTGTTGTTGGAGGTATAACATCAGCAGTAAGCCTGCAACAAATGCTGAACGTTTACCAAAGTAGCAGGATTAGTTATTTGGGGTCTGGTGTAACAACGGGAATGGTGACACTTTATCCTGATTCTACACTTAAAGACCCTAACTACATGTTTAACTTAAACGCGAATCAAGGAAATATTGCTAATACTTATTGGGTTGTACAACCTGTAACCTTCCCTAAGTTGTGGTTCGAAGACTTCAAAGCTTTTCTAATGTTAGATGCAGGAAGACCAATATCCAACATCGATTTTGGGGCGGTACTTGAAGGCGGCATCTCTAAGATAAAGAAGGTTAGATTAAAGAACGGATACAAATATACGATTAAGGGGATTGACGTTGGTTGGGTAAGGGCAGATGGGGTATCGACCAAAACGGAACTTGAGTTTAGCATGGACGGTACGTTTAAAGATAACTACAATCCAATGTCAGTTAATAACTTAAACATACTTCCGGGCAGGGAGTTTGACTTATTCGTTCGAGTAAAGACCCAAATTGGGGTTTCGGGTGCGGGGCAGTTCAATATAACTGTAACAGTCACTTCGGCAGAGTAATGGGTTTTTCATCTCAATACAATGGGATAGGAAGTGATTGAATTGTCAGCGTCATCCATCATCGGTGCAGAGACTGGATTTAAGGCTTCGCACGTTGTTATAAAAAAGCTTCAACCCGTGGCACTGGCGGCTAACCATAAAGTGGTGGCTAACGTACCAACGGTATTCACAGCATCTTCAACAACATTGCCGATAAGGGGCAGTATAAGCATTGGCGCTACTCATAAAGTGGCGGCTAACGTACCGACGGTATTCACAGCATCTTCAGAAACATTGCCGATAAAATCCACCCTCAATTTAGGTGTGAAACATAGCACGAAAGTTTATGGCTACGACACATACGCATTTACTTTAAATCATGGGCTGTACTCTAGGTCAATGACGTTTACAGCAGATACCCTGACTGACCCTATTGATTCTTACTTTACAGTTAGTCATGAAGTAGATGGAGTAGTACTTTACAACAAAACTGAGATTGTAAGTAAGGTCGCAGTATCTCCCCCAATCACAGAAGCTTTAGCGAGTTCCATATCAGTTCGTGAGAACAATATAATGGATGCTACTGCTTTCATTTGGGGTGTTAGAGATTCAGACCTTGGTTCTAATGTAAAAGTCAAGAGATATGGTAATGAGTACCTTAAAACGCACATAGCAGTTCGTGAGAAGAACATTATGGGCGGGGAAGTAGAGATTTTC
The DNA here is from genome assembly GCF_042887565.1 of Paenibacillus sp. NPDC057934. NCBI lineage: Bacteria > Bacillati > Bacillota > Bacilli > Caryophanales > Paenibacillaceae > Paenibacillus > Paenibacillus sp. NPDC057934. Next base: position 95,468 of record NZ_JBHVPB010000014.1, on the reverse strand, counting down.
GGGCGGGGAGATAGTGACCTTAACTCAAGAATCTTCGCCATGGGTGTCAGCACGTCTTCCTTAAACGGTAGAATTGGTGTCCGTATGAGAAACGTCATGACGGGTACTACAGATATTTGGGGGACTAACGATAGCGACATTGTATCTGAAATCAACGCAAAACAAGTGACAGATTTACTAATGACGCTAGGTGTAACTCCAAGCAATAGAATGACTGCCATCGTAGACATTCAACAGCCGTCAAGAATGACTGACACCATCACAGCTAAACGTGATGCGTTCATTCGTGAAGCTTACCCTAAGCTGAACTATGGCGGGGAGCAGACCTTATTAACTGGTTACAGCGAATCCAAGTCTGAAATATTCCGAAGCCTTATCGGGTTTGATATCTCGGATATTCTGAGTATGACGAGTGACTTTAAGCTTGAGAGGATCGTTGCCAAGTTTAAGCACTCTCTAGGAAGAACTCCAACGATCCCACTTGAACTTAGAGCCGTCAATGGCACTTGGTCGGAGTATGGGGTGACGTGGAACAACCAACCGGACTCTGGAAATGTAGTGAGCGTTGGAGATTATCTGACAGACACAGATAAAGGTTTTATTACCTTTGACATAACTGATTTCGTATTGCAAGCCAAGGGGCAAGGAAGGCATGACCTTGATCTTTACTTACGGGCGGTAAACGAAAGTGACACATCGGTTCAGTTCTTTTCAATGGATGCAGGTGAGTCATTAGCACCTACCATCGAATACACGTACTTTGATGAAGTTATCAGAAGCACTGGCCGTTCTGGAATTGATACCATAATCCTAGTCGTTCATCCTGCATTCAAGAACCTGACTTCCAAGATGAACGTATTTAAGAAGTCAGACAAGGATGAAATATCGTCTAAGATTAATGTAACTCCTAACGGCAACAGGGATGAAAGTTGGCCATCTCGCTTCATAGTTAACAGACCGGACATGGGCAGTTCAGCTACAGTTAGGATGAATACGTGGAATGACCTAGACGCAGCAGTATCTGTATGTGAAGGTGATCTATACGACCTAGAGAACTGTACTATAACAATATCCAAACCAGACTTGCCAATGGAGTTGTATGTAAAACATACTGCTGACCTTGAATTGCAGTTGGGAGTTCGAGTAGAAGCTGAAGAACCTCTCTATGGTTGGGCTGTAGTAAACGTTAAGGAAAGACCTGCAAGTATCTATGTTAGACCTTACGATGATAAAGCAGGTAGCATTACAGTGGTACGTTCAGATAACAAAGACTTAGAGTCCAGTTTCATGATTAGTGAGCGAGTCCGGGTTGGTAGCATCTACATACTGTACCGTGACGACTTAGAAAGTGAAATTATCGTTCAGGGCGGCAAAGACACCAACATACCTTCAAGCATTACAGCTAACAGATTCCAGTTAGTAAGTAGCATTGAGGTTAACCCGTACATTGACTTGTTGGGTAAACTGTCTGTAAGACGCTCTGATTCTGATAAAGTGGATGGTAACATTGCAGTAAGCAGACCATCTTTGGTATCCAATATTAAGGTAAATGGTTACTCTTTACTGGATGGTAGTGTAACTGCGAGACGTACTGAACACAAACCATTGAATTCATCTGTAGATGTATCCAGACCGGACATGAGGGGGACAATCACCCCTAGACTACACTTAGATTTAACCGGAACAATTACTGTATGCCAATCAGACTCTTCTAGCCTATCTTCCAAGACATATGTCCTGTACAGATCAGATATCCCTTCTGAGATGGACATTGTTGGAGCAAGCATGATCCCTTCCAATATCCGAGTAAACTCTGGATACCTGTTCAGTAGAATTGAAGTGCCTGTCTATGGTAACGGAGATATTGAAGGTCAAGCTGTTGTCCGGATTCGGATGGTAAGTGACATAGATTCCACAATTGATGTCTACAGTTTTAATGTGTTGGATGGACAAATCGTTGTGCGTCAATTCATTGAGAGCACCATAAACAGCAAGATTATAGTTAGACAGAGCGACAAGGAAGACATTACTGCTAACATTGACGTTTGGATTACCAAGAACCTTAATGGTAAAATCACTGTTCGCAGGACAGAATCCATTGATTTGAACTCTGAAGTATATATTCTGCATAATGACAGTATTTACGGCAAGATCTCAATACCCTATCGTGCAGACATAAACGGTAAAATTAAAGTCATGTATCCTGACATGTCGGAGTTGGCTTCTAAAATTTCGGCTAAGATTCGTGCCCACAGTGACATTGCAACCAATGTTAATGTCGTTGAAGGTGGGGCGGCAGCTCTCTTAAGTATTATGGGCGTAACACCTACAAATAAGATGACAGGTGTAGTGGATATCGTACAACCAGTACGTGAGCACTCAACGCTAGAAGCCATCAAGGATGCATATATTAGAGAAGATGTACCAACTCTAAACTATGGTGAAGAGACCACTTTTGCAGTAGGAAACTATAAAGGTAAGGTTTTACGTTCCCTTATCGGATTTGACCTTTTCAAACTAAAAGATAGTTACTTAGTCGATTATGTTGAACTCCGTATGTTCTACGGTAAGCCAGTAACCAAGAAGCTGAAGCTATTCGCAGTGAATGGTGAGTGGTCAGAGACCGGAGTTACTTGGGGCAACAAACCACTGCAAGGCGTAGAGATTTCTGATACGTTCACAATAAATGAAATGGATGGTTATATTTCCTTCAACGTCAAAGAGTTTGTTAGCGAGAACTACTTGGCGGGGAACAACTTAATCAGCTTCTACGTACTTGCTGAGGATGAGAGTGAACCTGACTCTGACTACTTCTTTACTAAGGAAGCTAAGAAAGCAGCTCAGTTAGTAGTTACGTACTTCGACCCTGCAATTTGGAGTTTCGGTCGTTCTAACATCGACACTAGCATTAGGGTGCCTTCACGTAAGAACTTGAACTCTAAGTTGAGAATCAGAGTACCTGCTTGGCTGAATTCGGACATTCCTTCCACCCTGGAAGTAACTCGAAATAATGAGTTCACAGGTATAATTGATGTCAGCAGACCGGATATGCTTTCTACGATTAATGCAGTCCACCGCAGTCCTTTCGATGTACCTGTAAGTCTATGGGTGGCTGAGAAATCATTCAACACCATCGACTTAATGATCACGGTGAGCAGACCTGAGATTCCAGCTAGTTTCTATATACGTGACAGGGTGGACCTCCCATCTATCATTAGACCGAAAGTCATTGGGGAGCAAGACTTCTTCTCATGGTTGAATGTCAATATTAAAGAGAGACCATCATGCATTTACGTATTACCGCACAATGATATTGAGCTTCGGTTTACCGTCAGACGGAATCCGGAAGAAAATCTGAACTCAAAGGTAACTGTTTCAAGACCGAGCTTGGACGGATCTGTTACTATCATGGCTACTGAATGTGCAGACCTAGATTCCAGCATCGTAGTTAAACGTCTCGATGGAGAGGATAACATTGCTGGTTCGGTAATAGTTGCACGTAACCTAACAAGAGACCTGTATTCTGAAATCTTTGTCAATGTTACCTATAAAGATGGAAAAGAAGACTTACCTTCCACAATCAATGTAGTTACGGTTGTAGGAGAGAGTGAGATTCCTTCAGCACTGATGGTTTCAAAAGACAGTCTTGAAGTCACGTTAGAGGTTCTATTCAAGAAGGATTTAAAGTCCAAGCTGAATATAGAACCAATGTGGTTCGATTACCTCATTAGCACCGTCGCAGTATCTAAGCCTGAGATTCAATCTAGTGCTGAGATTACACTGCCTTTCGATGTACCCTCTAAGGTTAAGATCAAGGTTGAGAATTTGGATGAAATGGTTGGGGTATTAGCCGTCAGCCGCAGTAACACTGAACTAACGTTTACGGTTAAAGAGCGTAGTGATCTTTCTTCTACTCTTCATATCAGAGGGACAAAGGAAGACGAATTAGCCGGTTCACTAAACGTAAGCAGACAGCAAATGGAATCGAGCTTGTCGGTTATCAATGTAAGTGATACTCGATCAAACATAGACGTTGTATATGCCGACAGCAGGGTTTTGGATGCAGTAGTTTACGTTAAGTACAAGGATGATATAACTGGAAATATGGCCGTTGTAGGCGCAAGCATGATACCTTCATTCATCCAGATCATCTCCGGTAATTTATTCTCAGTCATCTCTGTACCAGCTTACGCTGACAACGATCTGAAGGGCACAATTGGAGTTAAGAATCGCTTCATCTCAGAGATCCCTTCCATTCTGCAAGTACAAGAATGGTCTCAGATTGTTGGTACAATTCAACCTAAAGTCTTTGGTCACAATGATAGACTCGGCAAGATGTTGGTTATGGCAGTAGGTAGTGAGGAGATTAAAGCTACCGTCAACATTATGTATGGTCTTCAGGAGTACCTTCCTGCTAGAATCGCTGTTAGGGAAACCAACACGATGGATGGCACGGCTGATATTATTGGATGGGGCACAAACGAACTCGTATCCTCAATCCGTCCGGTAGTAAGTTACGACATGCCTTCAACACTAGGAGTACGTTTCGACAATAGCATGACAGGTCAAGTCGACTTCATCCCTGTTGGAGAGAGCGATATTGAGGGCTTGTTAGGTATCACGCCTACAGCGGACATTGAAAGTAGTGTAACGGTCGTATTGTACGATGGTATCGACATTCCTTCTGGTTTAACAGTTAAAACTAAAGGGGGAGGGAACCTACCTTCAGACCTAAGCATTATCTACAGGGTTGACAAAGACTTGTCTTCTACAGTAGGAGTAGCGAGCGTAAACAAAATGACAGGTAAGGTCTTCATCATTCCTGTAGATGACAGCGACTTGCCTTCCAGTGTTGAAGTTCTTTACAGAAACGACCTGAACTCCATGTTAGTGGTCAGACGTTCTATGGAATCAAATAAGCCAAGTAAGATTACGGTACAGGTTAGAGGCAATAGCGAACTTGACGGTAGTATTAACACCATCCAATGGAAATTTATTAACTCCAAAATTATTGTACGCAGAAATGATTTCTCAGAGATTCCAATGCGTTTTGAAATTATGGAGAGTGCTGACTTACTAGGATGTAGCATTACCGTTAGACGTACTGCGAACTCTGACTTAGAATCTACGGTTACCGTAAGACGAAGTGCTGACAAGGATTTTGATGGTGAAATCGTGGTAAGGCAACGCGACAACGCAGACCTTCCATCGTTCATTGAAACATGGCAATTCCGCACAATTCCATCTAAGGTCAACATACCTCATCGTAACGATTTAGTATCAACTATTGACGTTGTTGCTGACTACGGATACTGCTTCATAATGTAACAAAGTAACCCCTACTAGGTAGGGGTTATTTTGTGTCTGAATTTACCTATATTGTAGTTGCGAAGGATGATATTTTTGGTAGTAATTCCTGTGTAAATAGGGTTCATTCTTTTCTGGTTACCTTTACATATAATGCTAATCAAAATTGATGTTTTCTATCCTACTAGCAGTGGAAGAAAGTCTTGAGGGCACGAATCATCTGAATTGATGGTGGCGTTTGTTCTTTTTAGAACCTCGAGATGGGAGATATTCTTTCCAATATGTTTATGACTCATTCGTAACTTCCGCTAGTGTGCCTTAAAGAGTTCTTGTCGCTGTTTGTAGGTAATTAAGGAAGGTCTCAACATAATTCATTTAGCATCATCTCCCATTATCAAGTGGTACATAACCCAATAAAACATGGATTATGTGACTTGCCACTACTACAAGCAGTCTATGAGAAAGGTTGGGCAAAAGATATGGACGTAGGAATCATCGTAGCAATTGTTGGCGGCGCAGTTTCGGTAATTACGGGCGTGATCGGGTATATCAGCGGCAAAGGTAAAGACAAAGTGACTGAGAGAGAATTGCTCTCGAAGGACGAACAAGTTTTCCGTGCTGAGATGCGCCAAGAAATGAAAGACAGCAAAGACGAAGTAAAAAGACTGAGTGACGAGATTACTGTCCTACGTAGAGAAAACATGGAACTTATCACGGAGAATAGATTACTGAATAAGAAAGTGGAAGAGCTGGTAGAGAGGCTTACTAGACAAGGAGGAAATGCCTAATGATGAAGTTAACAATAACTTCTTCATGAACGATGAAGATGGAAGAAAAGAACGTGTTGGGACTATAGAAAGGAGAGTTGAGAATGGCTTTCAAGATGAAATATGAGATTGTACAGAAACTTCTACCAAACAAGACTAAGAGACGTTCAGGTAATCTAATGCCACGGGTAACTTTTATCGTAGCACACGATACCGGAAATGACGGTAGTACAGCCGCGGGGAATGTAAGTTACTACACTAACTCTGCAAATGATATTTCTGCATCGGCGCACACTTTCATAGACCACAAGCAGATTATAGAATGTATTCCTGCTACTATAGGTAAGCCTGAGAAGGCTTGGCACGTTCTATATAATGTACCTATTGACAACGCCTTGTTTGGAGTCGACGCTAACGATGAAGCAATTGGTGTAGAGTTATGCTATTCATGGCAGAAGGGTAGTATCGACAATGCAGAGTCTTACAAGAGGTATATATGGTATATTGCCTACCTGTGCTACAAATTCAACATTAGCCCAACTAAAAACATCGTAGGGCACAATGAACTAGACCCTGCCCGCAAGACAGATCCTTTTAAAAATGCACTGAAAATTATGGGGATCAGTAAAGCACAATTTCTGAGCGATGTAGTCAAAGAGTATGCTAGTTGTACTGTAGAAGAACTATTCTATAGTGTCTATCAGGGCAATAAGAAACTTAAAGACTTTCCCGATTATGTTACAGCCTTTACTTATGCTCAACAATTGGAGAACGTCAACATACGTAAGATTTCTGATGGTTCGTGGGTTTGGTCTAACAGCAAGAAGACGAAAGAAGAGAGTGAGGATGATTCCCCTATGAAACTTGAAGCGTGGCAAAAAACGCTATTTGTCAAAGGTTTGAACGGAATGAGCAAACTGAACGGTCTTGACGGATCACCACTAATTAACAGTCCTGCTGACTGGATTAAGAAGGTAGAGAGCGAGACATTAACAGCGGGGGAGTTGGCTACAATCAACTTCGCTATAATCACAAGGCAGGTGATTAAGTAATGGTTACACTATCAGCAGTATTAGCTAATACTTTAGCCGCAGCAGGTATGTGGCTGTTCGTGGCCAGCCTAACTGAAGCAGTTACAGAAATCATCAAGAATGTATTTCCTGTAAAGGACAAGACTACCTATGGAGTTTCTATAGGAATCGGTATCACGTTAGCACTAGCATTCGGACTCAATCCGTTTGGACTGACCGGACTATCCGCGTATGCTTCGATGGTTACAGCAGGTGTTCTAGCATCCCGTGGTGCAAACTATCTCAATGGTCTACTCAAGAAATTTGACATTCTTAAATCAAAATAATATCTGAGAAACTTCAAAAGTTCCCAATAGAGTTATTCCGAAGAGTGTATCTCGCCAAGAGACCGCCTATAAGAAATTATATAGGTATCGCACGATTAACAATATTATACTAACACATAAGTAAGTGAGGATGATTGAACTGAATTACGATTGTAAGAAATGTGGTAGTAAACACGATAATGTATTGGAGCAAGTTATGCACACATTATATGGGTGCCAAGGGTTTTCTAATAATGAAAATCAATTAGAGACGCCCTGACGAGGATGAATTGAGCGTTAAAAGTGCTGTAACAGCTGATCGGTAGTTCTTGATTCCGCTGTGAGATGATTAGCGACAGGAAAGAGCGTATAGCGTAGTATAAGAAGCCTTTGGGCTTCTTTTTTGTTTATTAAATCACTAATTATAAATTATACGAGAACAATCACCACGAATACGGACTACAGAACAGACAGTGATTTGTATTCGCTTACGATGAGATCCTTTTGGAATTAGAACATATTTTAACCGTCATGGGATTGGTCTTGGCATTACACGAACCCTAACTGCATAAAAACCCGGAGATTTTACTTCAATTCCTTACATAATAGGAATATTTATGTATATATATCATGCTAGCAAAAAGGTGGACTTAAGAACATCTATTCCATTGTCTACTGTTCAGGTCGTTTTTGTTCTCTCTAAGTAAATTAGTCAGGAAATTTTTTTGTGTTTGAATTTCCGATGTTGCGCTCTATGGTCATACTAATTTTACCTATTGACCTAATGTACGTAGTTGTGTTAAATTTAACCACACTAAAAGCGAACACATGTTCCTCTATTTCGTATCCAGCAACTTTATTCATACTTATCACGACTACTGAGAGTAGGAGATGATTTACGATGGAGGCACATAAAGGACAGGTGGTAGTATCAACTGAAAAGCAGTTTGTTTATCAAGATTCGGTAAATAGAGGGCATGTGCAATTACCAAGAATGGTTGTACATAGTTTAAATTTATCGGGCACAGCTAAGATAGCTTACGGAGTTATTTCCGGTTATGTATTTGAGCAAGGGCGGTCAGCGTTCCCATCAATTTCAAGGATAGCCATGGCTTGCAACTGCTCAAAAAAGACCGCTATCAAGTACGTTGATGAGTTAGTAGAAAAAGGGTTTATACAGAAAGAGCGTAATGGTAACGGAAGAACAAATACCTATTACTTGGTTGACATTGATAAGATCCCTCACCTGCACGTATCTGAGATGTTCTGGCGGGCAGTCAACAAGGTAAACAGGGAGATTAAAACATGTCTTTACGAGAATGTATATGACTGTATTATGGATCTTATCTCAAAAATTAACTATAGCGGTACAAAATTCAGAGACATTTCGGTCAATGATAAGACAGAGCTAGGTCTGAAGGAAACACTTTTGGAAATGGTAAATAAGGATAGTGAGGACACATTTAAACCTCAGAATTATGTGAGTGAAGAACCAAATATGTTATTTCCCCCACAACAATCAACCACTACCTCAGTACTTCTAGCTGGCGACCCTAAAAAAGTGGGAGATGTTTTAGGCGGGAGAAGTCGCTATTGTTTACCTGACGATGTAACCAAGTGGAAGAATGACAACTTCGTTCAATACTTCTATGAGAAGTTCATTAACGCGACTGACAAGACACATGAAGTTGCACGTAATAAGCATAGGGGAATGGTTGAGCGTATACTCAAGAATCAAGGTGGCGATAAAACCAAAGTTAAGCACTTGATTGACTCTTTCTTTGAAATGAAGTATGATCCCCAATCGCTTGAGGTGTTCTGCACTTCCGGTAGGATAGTAGAGATTGAACTATTCATAGAGAAGGGCAAGCGTCCATATTATCTAGTAGCTAAAGACAAAAAGATACGAGTGTCAGAGGAAAAGCGCGAAAACTACGGTATTTCTGCTAAAGAATTTCTGGAACGGATTAAACAATCTGATATATTGTAATATTTTGTATGATTTGGTGAAGGTATTAATTTTTTATTTAGGTCTTCCGATATAAAAAGGGGAAATGTAATGAGGGACTTATTTACTACATGTAGTTCTTGCGTTGTGCGTGATTGGTGTAAACTTAAAAGCGGAGTAGTAAAACTACCGGCAGATTACTTAAAGACATACTGCGTTGGGTTTGAAAAGGTGACCAAGGCAGTGCACTTAGCAAAAGTTCCTAAAGAATACCAAAACGCAAACCTATTCAATTACGTAGCTGATAAAGACAATGCTGACTTCTCTGAAATCATTAAAGAAGTACTGAACAACCCAGTAGGATTTGTAAAATCAGGTACTAATTTAGCGTTGATTAACAAGCTAAAAGGTACTGGTAAGTCTTGGACTGCTAATGCTGTCCTTAATGAGTTTCTATATAAAGTTTGCCGTGACCCTGAATGGTTTGATTACGAAAGTCCTGTAGCTATGTACATCAAGTTCGGGGCGTGGGCTAACCGGAATAGGGACGTATTTACTAGAAATGATGACCAATTCACTTACGAAGTGCACAAAGAATTAACACAAATGAAAGACGTTCCCTTGCTTGTATTGGATGATATCGGCTCAGGTCGAATTACACCGATTATACGTGACCTGATTTATGACGTTATTGACTGGCGTAAGGAGGAAAAAAAAAGCATCATATTTACGTCTAACTTCTCGGATTTACTACTCCGCCAGGATGATATGTTAGGGGAAATGGTAGTTTCAAGAATGATGTACAATACGATGGTAATCCCTTTGGGGGGTAGGGACAGACGAGCCGACAACACATATATATACTAAACGTACTAGGAGTGAAGCTTTATAATGGAAACAAGGCTAGTATATTCAACACCGGATTATCACAAGTTGGTTGAGTACATTGCTCTCCGTTGTTACGACGATTTTGGAAAAAGTAAGGTTGAAATCCATAAATTAATGCGTGATATTATGAAAAAGAAACACAAGAATATTATAGGTCACGGCAACATAGTGTTTACCATTGCTTCAGTTGACAGGGATAATTACCATGATATACTAGATTCACTGGTTTCATTCAAGGAATATAATAACAATATTAGATGGTCAAGAGACCCGCAAAGTAATTGGGATTTTGTCATATCCTTGAATATCTTATCATTCATAGACATATCACTTTCTTGCAATGAAAACAAATTACTCCAACATCTAACAGAAAAATTGCTTATTGTACCATCCCTCGAATGGTTTGTGGAGAACACATACCAAATAGAAGGTAGTGACAATCCTTACCTCCAAAACGACACAGACCATCTTCAACCTACGGTCTTGTCATCCGATTATATTGCACTGAAGGAATTAGGTTTAACGGACTATGAATTAGAAATGCACACCACGGTTACCGTTGAGATTGTTTCCGACAGGGCAATGCTCCTTCAGGACGCATGTCACTCAGACATGCTGGGGCGCTCCGAAATTTCCCAACGCAATGTATCTATGTCAGATTTTAAATACTCTGTCCCCATTGGTTTGTCTAATACAGACGTTATCTACAGCGAAGCAGATGGTCTTATTCAAGTGACTTACGGAGATATAATGCACACTATTGCCTTGTCTTATGACAAAGTTATGGCATTCTCTGAATCACGTGGAGACAGTAAGCTTAGAGCAAAAGAGTTAGCAAGTTCCATCTTACCCAACGCAATTTACTCCAGGTATATCGAAACCCGCCCACTAAAGCAGTGGAAGCACTTATTTAAGTTAAACGATGATGTACACACACTAAACGAGAAGCAGAAGAACACACAAGCCCTGCTGACTGCGTTTCGTAGAGTAGGTGTGCCCGTATAGAAGGAATTATACATAAAGGTGTAAGATAATTAATGAATAATAGTATCTAAAATACTTTATAAGTATGTTTTTTATGTGGATTACAATTAACAACCTCTGCAACTTATTACTAAGGTAGTGCGACTACTGATAGTAAAGGTATGAGGGAGGGATCGTGATGGCGGGAATAGAAGAACTTCAGCTACTCAACCACGTTTTGAACGTAAAAGAGTGGGGCGTAGTGGAGGATGCGGGAATTACTGAAAATTACTTTCAAGTGCACAAAGAAGCTTTTTCATATGTAAGCAGGTTCAAGAAAGAAAATGGAAACTTACCGACCATCGAAACAGTAATGAATAAGTTCGAGACATTTGAGTTAGTAGAATTGGAGAATATAGAGCATGTAATTCGTTCTGTGAAAGAGGACTTTCTTTATAGGGAGTTTAAACCAATTTTAGTGTCAGCTTCGGAGACTTTCGCCAAAAGGGAAACCACAGCAGCTATACAACAACTTCAACTAGAATCCAGTAGATTTTTGAAGTCAGTTAGCTTAAGCGGTCGGGGTTACTCATTCATTGGGAATGCACAGGAACGTCTTAATACATATAACAAGATTCACGGTAGAGTAGAAGGCGAGATTATAGGGTTGACTACAGGATTTAAGCCGCTTGATTTAGCGACCAACGGGCTTGAATACCAGGAAGGAGCAGTTGATTACTTCCTAGTGTTTGCACCAACAAATATGGGAAAGACGCTCATATCCTCTTTTATGATGTCAGCGGCATGGAATAGTACTTTAGAGGATGACTATCCTGCCTACTTCGCCCTTGAACAACGAGCATCGGAGATTGCCCTGAATTGGGACAATACACTGGCTCAAGTGTCAAGACTTGCTCTCACACGGGGTACTCTTTCTAATGAAAAAAGAGATGCTTACACCGAGTACATTAACCGTCTTAAGCAAAAGAAAAAAGACATGGTGATATATGACCTTGATAGTAACGGGGGCAAGCCATTCACGCTTGATGAAATACACCGGATACTTGAAAGAGAAGGTCACAATCGGTGGACGTTAGACCAGTTATCGAAAGTACGCCTTACATCACGAGGTGGTGGAGACCTTAGACAACGACTATTCGATACGTCAGCAGGTATCCGTGAGGTTATTCTTGATACTCGAAAGCCTGCAATGGTTGTTGCTCAAGCGAACCGTGATGCACTTAAGAAAATAAAGAGAGACGTGACAGAGAATGTAGACGCAACAGATATAGGGGAAGCTTTCTCTATTGTCCAAGATGCTTCTAAAGGTATATCTATTGTTAAAGTAAGTGACAATACATTCCGCATAATGGTAATTAAAAATAGAAATAATGCATGCGGTCAGTCGTTTCTTGTTCGATACGATTTTGACGTAGGAATAGTCTCCGTACTAGATGACCCCATAGCAGAACAATACTTCTAAATCGACAGGAGGGAAGGTTTATTCAAATCCACTTATACCTGTCAGTTCAAGGACTCCAAAATGTTAGAGGACAATGATGAAATTTAAACTAAAAAAGGAAAATCTCAACGTAGACATTCTCGAAAACCTTTTTATAGACCCTGAAGAACTGACTGATGAATTACGTTTTACCTATCAGCACCTCACAAAAGCAATGACTAATCCTCATGCTTTTACAAAACTCAAGGATACAGGCGATTGGGTCATGAGTTGTTGCCCTATACACGCTGAAACAAGAGCATCTTTTGGTATTTCTAAAGAAGCCCCGTATCATTGTAATTGTTTTTTTTGCGGTTACTTAGGCACGATAGACAATCTAATAGAGAAAGCTTTGGACTTAAATGAAGGAGAAGGTATAAAAACACTTCTTTCAACCTACATCTTCGAAGAAAAGAGACAAACGTTTGATATGGTCGGATTCATCGACAACCGTAGGAACAGCTACAAAATATCACACTTAGAAGAATCCACACTACTCACTATGAAAGAGTCAAGAGAGAATAATGAGAAAATTTATCAAAGTGCTATGTCCTACATGTATCAACGCGGATTTACTGAACACACGTTGAATACCTATGAGATATGCGTTGATACCGCCACGGAAACAATCGTATTCCCTCAACGAACAAGAACAGGACAACTCCGCTTTATTCAGAAGAGAAAAATTGGTAACAGCTATCATGGTGCTAAGTTCGTCAACGAAGGGAGCGCCATAAAAAAAGATATTGTCTTTGGGTTGCACTTCATTAACAAACTTAGAACCACCTCAAACCGGATTACTAGAGTTCGTATGGTCGAATCTCCTACGGACTGTATGTCCAATTATCAGGTGGGTATTCCTGCTGTGTCCATTAATGGACGTATTTTATTTGGCATCCAAGTAAGGGAATTACAGCTTGCGGGTATTACAGAGGTTGACATGATGCTAGATAACGATAGAGCCGGCATTAAGGGCATGAAAGACGCTTCGAAAATTTTGGATAGAGCAGGGATAGTTGTAAACCAAGTCTGCTATCCTGTCTTTCCTATTGTCAAAGACTCAAATGAACTTATGAATTTGGGTTTGCTAGATAGGCTAGAGTCTCAAAATGTCAACCTTATCGGTTCTTTATTCAAATAGAAAAATAGTTTCGCACCTTTTGGTAGATATGTAACGACCACTAATAGTAATAGGCAAAACATTACACATGAACCCATTGGAGGAATTAACTATGACTACTCAAATAAAAACAACCGTACAAAACTTCAATATCGAATCCATGACACCGATTTTCAACTTCGTCTTGAAAGGCGTTAGACACGAAGACCGTGAGGAAGTTAGAAGTGAAGCCGTTTTAAGAGTTCTCACTGCCATTAATGGAGGTAAAATCAAAAAAGATGTTTTCACTTTCGCTCACACCGTTGTACAACGCACAGTCTACGATCACTACCGTAGGAACAACCGCTTGATTACTAAAAATAGTACATCGGTAAACTTTTGCGATGGTGCAGACGAAGAGCATGGATCGACTATCGACTACTTTTCCTATGCGACTGTAGATGTAGGGTTCGGGTTGTCAGACGTGAAGAACGACTACTTAAATAACATTTCTGAGTTCACCACACAAGAGAGAAAGATTATGGACTTCATGCTCTTCACTGAAGAAGGTATGGACATGAAACCTACTGAAATTTCTAACATGCTAGGTCTTAATAAATCGCATGCTTCCCGTGCAATGAACAAACTTAAAAAGGTGTGTCAGGCGTAAGTATAACTTTCCCTAGTCCTAAGTATACCACACATATCAAGGGTTTTGTTCAATTGGTTGTAATTACCTGTGCATGATACATTTATTGTCTTAGAGACAAAGTTTCCTGATAGTATACTATCATATGATTTACTACTTGACAAGCGTTTCATATACTATCATGTGCTTAACATAATGTTTAAAAATCATTCATTACCACAATATTGAATAGACAACATATGGTACCAATCTCAACTTTATAGAGGCATAAGACCACTACTTATAGTGTGAGAGTATTCTCCAGAAGATTAGGTCATTTGTCACTTAAAAAGTCATTCGCACCTTTCAAGAAGGATAAGGCTATCACTAATAATGAGAGATCAATGATCCTTAAATACAAAGCACATTTGGAGGAAACACATTATGAGTAACACAGTAGTTAGAGGTCTTGGAAACATTTTAGCAGGTGGGGCAGATTTTATTAATTTTGAAGAAGGAAAGCCTATGACTTTACTCTTCATTGATTGGTTTGAAGACTTACTTGGTATTCGTGAGCACTACGAAGCCGCCCTGAATCCTAAGTACGTTCGTTGCCCTGGCAAAGATATTTGCCCATTGTGCAAAGCAAACCCTTCAAAATACCCTGCACTTCGAATCAAATTTCGAGTGTTTGATGCGACAGATAAGAAAATTAAATTCGTTTCTCTTGCTAAGTCTCACGTTCAGAAATTGAATTCAGATTTTAACTTGGACGAGGTTGACCCAACTAAGAACTTTGTAACTATTTACCGTACAGGTAAAGGAGCAAGTGATACAAGCTACTCAGCTCGTAAGTATATTCCAACCCCTGAAAACGGTAAGCCAGTATTTAATTACCCAACTCAAGAAGCTATTGAAGCTATGCCTGATATCAATCCACAAGTTACTGCGCACTCTGTAGATGAAATTGCAAATTTCATGAAACTAGTAGAGGGTATGACCGAACCGCTAGGTTGTCAAGGATACGATCAGTTACAAGGAGTACCTGCACAACAAAATAAACTTCCATTTTAATAACTGTATATCACAGAAGGATCTTAACCGTATCTTCTTCTTTTTACCCATCATATCACAGGTTGAAGCAAGAAACATGAAAATACAGTTAAGATTTTATTAAATTTCTCTAACCAAGGAAGTGTTAGTGTGTCTGAAGATAATAGAATCCTTGGTATTTTAGACAAAGGTGAAAAGCAAACCTCTAAGACAAGAACTAAAAACACTGAGAAAGTTAAAAAGTCTAAGAAGTTAACAAAAAAGGATCAGCAGATACTAGATATAGAAGCGTCTATAGTTATGCCTGACAATTATACACTAATTAACACTCCTGAACTCTTGCAAAGGTTTGTTGATTATTACAAATTATATAAGAAAAAGTATGTTGATGACTCATATGTGTTTCTTGATACCGAGACGTATGGATTGAACAACTGGAAAGACGGGCTAATCTCAATTTCCATTGGTTTTATGTCTGAGCATTATTTCAACATACCGATGACACCTTTCCTTCATGAGTCTTCTTCAGAAATTCCAACACTTTCCTTTGATATGGTAGCAGATGCTTTACGTCCCCTTCTTGAAGCAGACAGGAGGATTGTAATGGCTAACGCTAAGTTCGATATTCACGTCCTTAAGAATTGGGCGAATATTGACCTTACCTTTAATATATATTGGGACACGATGATTATGGGGGGGCTCCTGAATGAGAATGTCCCTAAAGGGCTAAAGGAATGGTACAACTCCTATGCTCTTCCTTGGTTAATTTCACAAGGTAAGTTAGGTCAGGATGAAATGACAAGACCTACATTCAAATTCGGGAGTCTTTTCAAAAAAACACCGTTTGATAGCATACCGCACAGGCTTGCAAATTATTACGCGTGTCATGATGTCTTTATGACGCACTGGGTGTTTGCGTACCAAAAGCAGATAGTAGAGAACCCTTCTTATTCCCTTGGGGGCGTATATAAGCTGTTTAGAGAGGTTGAAATGCCATTGTTGCCTGTATTTGTAACAGCTGAAAGACGTGGCGTAGAACTCGACTCTAAGTTTCTAAAGGACGTTATTGGTCGTGTACTCACTGAAAAGTCTAAAGAGTTAAAGAAGGAAATTCATAAAATTTTAGGTGCTACTATTACACTTACTCGCTTCCAAACCCGGCACAGACAAGGTATCAAATTCAAGGAAGAGTATAAAGTAATTGAAGAGTTTAACTTAGGATCTTCTGCACAAGTGTCTCAGAAGATTTATGATGATTATAAAATTCTTGAACCTGAGTTAGTTTACGACTCAGAACTTAAGAAGAAAGTACCTAAGAAATCAACCAGTAAGAAAGTTTTAACACGTAATAAGAGAGAACATAGAGTTATTGAACTTATCCTTGAGTACCGTGGGTTATCAAAACTCATTGATTCTTTTTGCAATAAACTTCCTGATAATTCTATTAAAGGTATTATTCACTGCAGCTACAATCAATTAGTAAGAACCGGGCGAGTTTCTTGTAGTGATCCTAATCTTCAACAAATACCATCAAAATTTGATCTAATTCGCTACGCTTTCCGTGCTTCAAAAGGTAGAGTTTTGGTTAGTGCAGACTTTAGCCAACAGGAGTTACGTTGGTTGGCAATCTTTACGCAAGAACAGACGCTTATTGATATCTTTGAGTTAGGCCTGGACATGCACAGTAAGGTTACTTGTCAGATTCATGGCTTTGATTATGACTTGTTTGAAAAGATTCGTAGTGTTAAAGGTGAGTCTGAGGAAAAGACCAACACCAATATTAAGGCTATATTAAATAAGTATAAGCATTCTCAAGAATTAATATACGCTGTGACCTACTTTAATAATAAAGAGATAGATTACATCGATCCTGATAACTTCAGTGAGAACATGGTTTTCTCTCTGGCGGCCTTTTTCGAGTTACTACGTAAAAAGATCAAATCAGTAGTTTTTGGTGTTGTATACGGTATTACTTCTATGGGATTAGCTGACCAAATTTCTTCTTCTAAGGAAGAAGCGCAATCACTAATTGATGGATTTAAGGCAGGACTCCCTAATTACCTACTATGGGAAGCATCTACACACCGTGAGATTCTGAATAAAGGTTACATCGAGACAGTTCTTGGACGGAAGAGACGTTTTGGAGAGTCCATTGCTGAGGCTAGACAAGACCCTTTATTTAAGAAGTCCGGCTGGCATTGGAAAATAGAGCGTTGTAAACGTCAGTCCTGTAATGCAAAAATACAAGGTTCTTCCGCAGATCAAAGTAAAAAAGCAATGGTTAATCTGTTCTATCCTACGCGCCCTGATGGTACTAAAGTATTTGATCGTGACGAGTGGTTGAGTCAAAGTTATGTATCGCAACTTGAGAAGGATGATATTCATCTTATTCTTCAGGTACACGATGAATTGATCTTTGATGCACCTTCTGATGTTGACCCCGCCGTGCTCAAGGAAATTACTAATACTATGGCAAACGTTATACCAAATAATGTAGGAATTAATTTCAAGTCTGACCTTGAAGTTAGTCCTTATTGGGGCGGTAACTTCTCTCAGGAGCAAATCCGTCAGATTAATGAAGGAATTCTTGATTGGACTACAGTGTTTGAAGACGAGGTAACGAAGAAACTTGCTAAGTTTGGTATCGAGTACACGGTTGGTATGTTCGCTGATGTAGGTGAAGACGAAGAAGCTTTAGAAGGAGGAGATGAGTCTGCCTAGTGCGGATTTTTCTATGCTCTAGTACGCCAAGTGAGTCAAAACGGCTAGGCGGTCACTTATAATGGACTTAGTAGAATTGAAGGAGTGATTTCATGTCATCTAGTGGTATTCGAGTATGGGGAAACACCCAACTTGCACCTGAAAGAATAGTAGAAGCAGGCACAAATGACGAACTTATTATCAGCGTTAACGGAACAGATTTCCCTATTACCTTAGATGCAGGTACTTACAGTACGAGTCATACGCATGTAACTTCATTGTTCGTTGCTCACGTAAACGACAAACTAGTTGAGGCAGATTGCCCTGTTAAGGCTAAGGTAGGTGGTATTCATGATGACGCACCAAGGACAGTTCTTATTTTCGAAGCCTTGAATATTAACGAGGGTGTTACTATGGAAATCTCAGGTACAGGTGCTACTGAGTTCATTGGAGACGATCCTTATGAGGTTCAGCAACCACAAATTGAGTTAGTATCATCATACTCAGATACCATGAGCAAAGTAGATATTAGGAAAAATTTTTTAGTAGGACGTATAGCGGTTTGGGGACGAGCCCAAGTAAACTTAGACGGTTCAGTTTTAAGTCGAAGAAGATAACAGATAGACGGAAAAGACCCCGAAAGGGGTCTTTTCTATTTTCGCATCTATTTAATAGGATAGAACAACTACTAGAGGGTAAGCCAGATAGCTCTAGGGGGGACACTATTATCGAACTTTACGAGGGTTATCAACATTAGTAAGCCCGCCTATTAGAACTGTATACACAAGGATGTTAAGTGAGGCTAGACAACTTAGGTGATGGTGTTTACAACGATGTTCTTGTCCATGAGGCTGATGTACTTGCTCCTAAGCCATTGCGGGCTCAATACAAAGAGTTTCTAAATTAGCTTCGCAACTCCTGAAGAGTATAAAACGACGATTAAAGAGAGGGAGGCAGACAACATGAAAAACTTTACAGCACCCCAGTATGCTGAAATTATCTCGAACAAAATTTCTCACATGGCTCAAACAATTGCGAGGCAAGATGGTAGAGAGGCAGTAGAAACTGACTTCTCAGCAGCAATGATTATGACTTTTGCTGAAGAAATGACGTTGGTAATGAATCGAGTTTCAACAATGGCTGCAGAGCAAATAACGCTGCATTAGTTGGAGGATAACACGTGACGGCAGAAGTAACGGTTCTTTCTGAAATCACTTTACGGGCAAGAGTGCAGGAGAGTGTTTATCTGAGCAATGTGACAGAGTGTATACCTTTAAGGAGGATCTATATGAATTATTCATTAGAAACCAATGTACAGCCTACGGTTGGGTGCTGACTAATGGGAGGGGAATTAGAGTCAGTTAGCATTAAGCAATCCGTTAAAGGCAACGAAAGTATTATATTCTCCCAAATGGGCAGAAGCCGACAGAATGCCGAGGTGGTTGGTAAATGCTAGGTAGATACGCTGTAGGTGGGAGGTTGGATCCTCCTTACTACCCTACCAAGCCTTCCCCGCATTTTATTGGAAGGAATATCGAAATTCCTGCCAAGGCACAGGGTGACAGGATTATAAGGGATACGTTCACAATGTCCCATGATTTAGAGTTCTATGCGATATCAATATACGCTGACGTGGACAGCATCGAGGATTTTTGGAGTCTTAAGGTGAATGGAAAGACAATCATTAAGAATCTTCACTGTAAGAATTACGAGGAAGGTCTTTATTTCCAAGTAGCCCATCCGGTTAAAGCAGGTAATGAGTTTCTGCTTGAGTATCACACTCCGCATGGTGACAAGAAGAACTTAGGGTTGATGTTCCACTTCCTGACTGAGCACGGCGCTGATTTAGTTCTTACGGGCACTACTGATTTAGGTTCCTACCCTGACCCGCCAGCGGAGTTGCCTGACTATGAGGAACCTCCCGAAACGCCTAACGGCGGTATACAGCTTCCTGTTGCATGGCAACCATTCAACACTGTGGCTGAAGCAACCAACTGGGCTAAGGACTTAGGGGTCTCAGTGAACTTTGCAGGTAAGTTAGATGCGGCTAACTATGTCACAGAAGCCTTAGCCCTTTTACTAAATACTTGCAGTGGCTTTGCTGATATGGTTCAGAAACATAAGTTAACCATTAATATCAAGAATGGTAACGGGGCTAATGGTTACTTTAACCCTCCAACGGGAGAGGTCGTTGTAAGCAAGACCTACGACTTCAAGAATGCTGCCGCCATTGCACAGGCAGAGTATGATACCGGTCAGAAATCGTCACCTGACAGGCTTAGAACAGTCATTCATGAGATAGGACACTGGTTACATTTCCACAATGTTGGAGAGCAGATGTTTTATAAGATTTCAGCACTTGACCCTGACAATTACGGGGCTAAGACGATACTGACCAACTCTGAAGCAACGTATATCGCCAACCACCTATGTAATTACGCTACAAAGTGGTTTCCGATTGAGTTAATACCAGAAGTGTTTACTGCTAAAATAACCGGAGTTCCTATTGATAGAAATATATGGGAGTGGTATGAGCAGTATGGGGGATTCAAGTGTGGAGGATGGTGAGTTACGCATGAAAGTAGATGATAGAGCGAGTATCCTTTTTCCTGACATAGAAGAGGAAGTAATAGAATTAGACGGTGACTCTCGTATTATGTGGGGAAATAAAAAACAGATACTACGCCAGGGAGGGAAGTAAGTGGATATTACAGTGCCGTGTGTCTTCTGTAAGCATTTTAATAGGGATGATCGGGCGAACATGTCTTGCATGGCTTTTCCTAATGGTATACCAAGTGCCATACAAGATTTGAAGTTCATTCATACCACTCCGTACCCTACAGACAATGGAATACAGTACGAGCCAGTAAGCGAAAAACAAGACTATTTTAACTACTTTAAGGGAGAAATTATACAATAAAAAACATAATTAAAGCAGTGTTGTCAGGTTTGATAATCGGTGCTATGGGTGCAGGTTTTGGAGCAGGTATGCTATTGCTACTATTGATAGGGATTTTGTTTAAGCCTTTGGCGGCAATTGGTGTCGGTTGGATTGTAGGTGTCGGACTCAAGCTAATTGCAGGTCCGTATGTGGCAGGTGCGCTAAGTAAGCTCTTACATACGTCAATTACAGCTTCCATGCTTCCTCAAGTATTCGTAGGTGTTATGCTTCTGTCAGTTTACATTTTTCCATCAATTAAGATATATAGAAAAATGGAAAAATTAGAGAGGTGAAGATGAATGTTAGGATTCATGAACAAGTGCCCTCATTGCGGGGGTAAATCGTCCTTTATTCCGGAAGAAATGGAGTGTGACAAGTCTCTAATGCTTTGGTGCAATCATTGCGGTAACTTCATTAACCAAACGTTGACACTTGAAACTATTAGACGATGGTGGATTCGGCATGATGAAGGAGGAGAGTCCATTGAACCACCATTAAGCAAGATTCAACTGGAAGAACTCCTTGTCCTACAGGACAAACTAAACTTAGAGATTAACAGGGTTGCCTTAGAGAACATAGAGATTCACATTAAAGATTTTACAGACTACCTCTATACCGAAGATGAACCTTCCAAAGAGGATTATCTGAAGAAGTATGAAGTGAATTTCTATAACCGATTTGCGTGTGAAAATCAGATATTTTATGTGAAGGCAAAGAATGAAGCAGATGCAGAAAGATTATTTTGGGTAACCCACTCAAAAGACTCATATTATGACTGCATTGAAGGTATAAGTGAAAAAATTGAAAATGACTATTATATAGAAGAAGGTGATAGTTGTGAAGGTTCAGGTAACAGCTAAGTTTTCCCTAGACAATGGCGAAGTTAAGAGGGTTGAGTGGTATGAAATTGACCCTATATTGAAAGGTCATATTATGGAGCATGGCGAAAAGAAACCCGTGGAAATCATTCTGAAGTCTGCCAAGGAAGTTCTGAATGAGTACAAGAAGATTTTCCGTAAATACCATCGGGAGAACGAGGTGTTTGCGATTGAGGATATTACAGGTGAATTGGCAGGCGTTCCATTCTCTAAAGTAACCTACTGGACTGTCAAGGCGGAAGAGATGAGTGAGGATGCTACCAAGCTTGCAGACAAAGTAATTATCAAATAGTAGCTTGGGTAGGTTCGAATTCCTTCCCCGCGACTTACTAATATCCTAAGAAACTGATTAAGGTAGGAGCTTAAATTTATGAACACTAAAAGCGTAATCGACATTCGTCAGTCAACTACCATATCCCAACTCCAAGAGGAATTAATGTTCTTAAAAGGACAGAATGAAGCAGTGTTTAAGATGCTATCCTACCTTACTGAGCAAGCGGGTGGTACTATTACTATCCCTCAGAACTTCAATGAGTTGGTTGTTGGTTCTAACTTTACCTTTGAGCGTAATGAAGAAGGAAATTACGTTATGATTTCTTACCGTTGACCCTACTGCAACGATTAAAACGAATTGTAACTATCTTAAAGGGAGGTAACATACTACTATGAACCAACAACAACGACCAACATTCGGTGGCATTCCATTCTTCGGATTTGGAGACAAAGTATGCATCACGGAGACATTTGACGGCAGTACTTCTCCACAAGAACTTGTAGAACTACTTTCGATTGCCAAAGAGATTCGCAGTTCAGGTGCTAATATCGCTGAATTGAAAGCCAAGGCAGACCTTGCAGAGCTACGTGATGTGCAATTGAGTCGGATTTTGGAAGCAAATGAAAGACTTGCGGAACGTGTCGGGAGACTTGAGCAAGAATTGTTTGACGTCAGTTTTGAGGAAATGATTGCTCTTTCTTACCCTAAGGATTTTGCGTATTACGGAAGCTTATCTGAATCACTGAATAATGTTGAGACTCAGGAACTGGTAGTAGATGCGGCGAGTGTTGAGATTAGTGCAGGAGAATTCAATTACGTGGCTATAGGCGGTTCAATTTCTTAAGTAATCCTGAAACCTTACACTTATAGCTCTAGGAGGAAATAAATGGCTACAAATATGTACATTCTTGGGGTTGTAGTAACAGAGGTAGAGCGAGTAGAGAGTGCTATACAAGCGTTAGAACAAGCTATGTACCACGCTTCCCCTGCCGCTGTAAACGCATTACGAAGTAGTAAGAAACAGCTTGAAGGAGTATTAGAGAGAATAATGCAATCCGAAGTGACCTCAACTCTTAGCTTACAGAACCTTATTGAAGGTAATAGAAAGTGTCTACAGGATTGTTTTAGTGCTAGCATCTCTAGCGGGAAACTTAGTCATATAAGGAGAACGAGAAGATCATGAAGATTACATTCCGTGAACTTTATCAGGCGGTAAGGGAGACTAAATTAGCGGCTGATACTCTTGGTGTTGACATCGATAATTCTCCCACCAAAGAAGGTCGAGGACTGCTCACTGAAGAGCAAGTACGCTTTCGCAACAGCTATATGGATTTGTACAACACTGATGTGAACATAAGTGAAGATATTACTGAAATCAGACGTAAAGTTGACCTCTGTCTATCATATATTAACGTACATTAGATAGGTTAGGTTTAACTTACCTACTCATATCCACAATATAAACAGATACTGGAAAGGGACTTTAGAGTCTCTTTTTTTATGCAACTTTACTAGTAGATGGATCCACTAATGAGAGTAAGGGAGCGTGAAAAATAATGGACTTACAGGGGTTTAGTGTAGATCAGAGAGTAGCTGCAGGGCTTCATATGGTTGAGAAACCAGATAAGAAAAAAAAGGAGATTTGGTTTAAATCTAATGGCAAGTACCTGTTTCTCAGTTCTATTACAGAAGAGAAACTTCATAGCCAACCACTCTACATGTTTCAACACTGGTTGGAGGAAACTGTGATTAACCTACCGCCTTACGAGAAACTTGTGGAAATTATTGAAGTTGAAGGAAGTGAATGTTCTAATGAATCCTTCAATAATGACTGATAGTAATTATGAGAGTACTGTCGAATAACCCCCTTTATGTAGAAAAAATTTCATGAAGACTCTGTAAAGGTTATTCCAAAGGTAAGGAGGTTTTTCATATGTCGCCCGAGGTGAATGATTATATAAGAGTTACCAGTGAGGGAAGCCCCCATGATGGACTTATTGGGCAGGTGGTAGCTACAGCCGAAAAAGATATGCTAGTCTTGAGGTTGTATGGAAGAGAAGTGCGGCTAGCTCAGTCAGAATTAAGTGTTCTGGCAAAGAACGGATCAAGGGCGCATTCTTTAATAAGTAGAAAAGCATTGCATTGGGACATGAACTACTTAGACTCTATTGGTCTGTACGTCCTCATGGATATAGCACTATGGCTACGAGATTATGAATGGTGCAAAGACATTAATCAGCGTATGGCAAGAATCAGGTAGGCGAAAGCCTACCTTTTCTATTTCCGCAACTATTTTAAGGTATAACCCGACCACTATAGAGTAACCAATCGAAAGGAGTGACGACTAATAAAATCAGGTGAAATTCTTCGAAGCGGTAAAAGTAACCACTACCACTCGGGTGTATTCTCCTAGTAAACCCGACGAGGAAAGATTCGAGTCTCAGCCTAGCTATATTATGATTGGTCAAGTGCTTCGTGAGAAAGACCAAAATATCTGGATTGAAATCTGGTTACGTAGGAACATTGAACTCTTCCAGAAGATTACCGAATTGACGGTAAAGAAAATCTCAACGCCTCCTTACTGAAGGATGAAACTGAACGTAACACAGGTAATTACAAAGTGGACTACGTTCTAGTAAGCAACTACGAAAAGAAGTTTCATGCTGATACTAGGGAGTTTATCAGCGATGTTCTAGTGGCCAAAAAAGGATGATAATAAAGTGATAAAGAAAATTATACTGACGTTGGCAATAGCGGTGACAATTACTGCTTGTTCCCCGCAAGACGAGGTCTCCGCAACTCAAGCTACGGTGACGGAAAATGTGATCAAGGCTCCTGATCCGGCACAAAAGATGAATAATCAAGGAACCATAAGCCCTAAGATTAAAGTTAACACGCTAGCCGCTATTGTACCCACATCAACGCATACACCGAAACAAAAACCTCAGCCGACCAAGGCAGTATCGACTGTCGAGAAAAATCTAATCAACCACATGATAGGGCAAAAAGTGTCTAAAACAAATGCTAGTAAATGGGCAAAGCTTATTATTGAACATTGCAACGCTTATGGCGTTGACCCTTATACCATTCTAGCAATGATACAGGTTGAGAGTGAGTATAACCCTAATGAGGTAGGTCCTTCTCATGACACAGGATTGCTTCAGATTCTACCGTCCACTCAAAAGTATATGAAGATTTCAGGGAGTCTATTTAATCCTTCTATTAATATTGAGATTGGTGCGAAGTACCTGGCTTATAATCAGAAACGGTTTGGACATGATTTGGGGATAATAGCCTACAATCAGGGTGAAGGAAATTTATCAAGAGGTACATACAGCAAGAAGTATCTCACTAAGGTCAATAAGGTTCTATCGACAATTGATAGGTGATTACAGAGTATGTGTTATTAAGTATATCTTTCCCTTATATTGTGAGTAATAGGGAAAAACATGTAAAGAATCCTCAGACATTAGAGCCAATGATCATTGACCCTTACCGTGCAATTCTAATCAAACCCTCCGGTTCTGCTAAAGAAAGACTCAAGGAAGGTAAACTCAAGTACCCCTTAAGGTAATCGAAAGACCCTAGAGACAGGGTCTTTTTTTTTGCCCGCAACTCCTGAAAGGCATGGAACGACCATTATAGAGTACAGCAAAATAGCACAAGACCAAGTAAATGGATTCACATTCAAGATTGCAGCGATGAATGGTGCTATGTGGCATGACTATCGGTTGCCCGGAGACGTGCTACAGACAAAGCTGAATACATGACTGCTCTACTACATGGCTTCCACGTTTCTAAATACTGCGCCGCCCCTAAACGAGAAGGCACGGAAACTTAAATTCAATTTGAAGTGGGGAAGATTTAAAAAGAGCTTGAGGGATTAGTGAAAGTGGTGCTGTAGTTACAGACGGTGGGGAGGTAGTGGACTTTCTGAAAGCCGTGCAAGAAGACAGAAAGTTCGAGGTGAAATAGTTGATAAGAGAAGACTATGTAAGGCTTAGAAAAGAAGGCGTAAGAGATATGCACAACATGGAACTTATTAAAGCCTGTAAGAGAGATAAAGATTTGCTTGGTGACTTTTTTACGGAAAATAGAGACTTCATCTTTTCGATCATTAAGCACTTTAAAGGGAATGTAGAAGAACTGAGGGCTAAGTTCAGGGTTACGGATGAAGAACTGTATCAACATGCTTGCATCGGTATTCTGATTGCTCTTCAGGATTTCAACTTTGATAGAGGCATAAAGTTTACCACGTATGTCGTTCGCCCTATGCTATGGGAGATTAATCAGCTTCTCTACAGTGATTCACAGTCTGTACGGTTAAGTCGTGGTGCTGTTGACCTTATTAAGAGAATGGTTGAGATCGAGAATACGCTAGGTTACCGCCCGAACGAAGAAGAAATGTCCGAACTCTTGAACATATCGGTTGAACGATATCGAGAGATTGCTATGTTCAGTGATGATTTAGAACACTATGATGCTATGGATAACTTTGACATAGCTGACACTAAGGAGCGTGTGCTTGAGGATGAAGTGACCAACAAAGTCTATGTAGAACAACTTCTAGTAGATTCTATGTTTACAGATTTTGAAAAAAAGGTCATGACGTTTGTTATGGAAGAGTCTAACAACACTCAGATCGCTGAGAAGCTTAATGTCTACCCTATGACTATTAACCGAACTCTTGCCCGTATTCGCCACAAGATTGAGAGCAAAGAAGCTAACGTTAAGGAAGAGAAAGTCATAGTTGCATCCAAGTATGAACGAGAGATTACTATAATCGCTCAAGAGATTAAGGAACGCAATAACCTCATGTGCATTGAAGACATAACTGAACTACTTGAAGTGTGTGAATATCCTATCGAAAAGTACACGACACGGGTGTTGTATTACATGAGACAAAAAGCCATTCAGAAGTTGGATTTTTGTGTCTGAAACAGAGGGAATTAATCCCGTTCTGTTATCTCAAATTTGAAGGTGAACGTCAAGTGGAACTTACCTTTTATTATAGCGATTCATGCGGGCACTGTCGCCGCTTCTCTAAGACTCTTGAAAAGATTGAAAAAGAACGGCCACAACTTAAAATCTCTAGGATTGAGTATGAGCGATCCGTACATACGGATGTGAAGTATATTCCTACAGTAGTTGTTAAGCACGGAGAGCGTGAACTAGGACGTTTCAGTAGTGCTCTAGCAAAGAAAGTAATAGATAACTGGATCGACCAACTGGAAGAATACATTAAAACACATTTAGAGGATATTAAATAATGAAACCAAGTTATTTAGTAGATATCGAATCAACCGGACATTTCGTTGTAACTATTATAGAACGAATATAAGCATTAGTGTGGTACTGAATTTTATACGGTGAGCTAACCAGGGGTGAGAACATCATCCTACCCGTTGGAATTGAGACGTTGACAGAAGCGCAGTAATCAAGAAAAAGTGGCTTACCCTCATCCTATGCTCGTCATACAGACGGCCAGATGTAGGGTTATTTTGTTTGCAGAGACGCCTTTTTCGTGTCATATTAGTATTAAACTCTTTTCGCAGGCGGCGCTTTACCGCGTTACGTGCTTGCGATTGATCCCGGAGGGAAGGCATGAAGGAAATGAATGAATTGAAGAGGAAAGTGCTGGAACTGCTCAAGGAGGATGCGCGAAGCTCCACAGCGTTGATGGCGACGCTACTTGGGGCGGAAGAAGCCGATGTAAAGACTGTGATTGAGCAGATGGAACAAGACAATGTTATCGTAAAATATGCAACGGTCGTCAACTGGGATAAGGTGGATGACGAGCGGGTGACCGCACTGATTGAAGTGCAAATTACGCCGGAGCGAGGCCGCGGTTTCGAGGGAATCGCCGAGCGGATCTACCTGTACCCACAGGTGAAATCCGTCTATCTGATGTCTGGTGCATACGATCTGCTGGTGGAAGTGGAAGGCCGCAATCTGCGTGAAGTCGCAAATTTCGTATCCGAGAAGCTGTCGCCGATCGATTCTGTGCTCTCTACCAAAACCAACTTTACGCTTAAAAAATACAAACAGGACGGGATCATCTTCGAGGAGCATGAGGAAGACAACCGTCTGATGATCTCTCCGTAAAGGAAGAATGCCATATGATCACGAACAATACTCAACCTAACGGAGACACCGGCAAGTCTATGAACTCCTATTTGGCTCCACTGGTCCGGGAGATTCAGCCATCAGGCATCCGCAAATTTTTTGATCTGGCAGCAGGCAGCAAGGACATTATTTCGCTCGGGGTCGGTGAACCTGATTTCAAGACGCCTTGGCATGTCCGGGAAGCTTGCGTATATTCATTGGAAAAAGGCTTCACCGGCTATACCTCCAACGCAGGCATGCCTGAATTGCGGGAGGGAATTGCGAACTATCTGCATAACCGTTTTGCAGTAGATTACGATCCGGCTGACGAAATCATTGCCACAGTAGGGGGAAGCGAGGCAATTGACCTTGCTCTGCGCGCTCTGATCTCACCAGGCGACGAGATTCTGATCCCGGAGCCTTGTTATATTTCATACTCTCCTATAACAGCCATCGGCGGGGGGATTCCCGTTGGCATCGAGACCTTTGGAGAGCATAACTTCAAGTTGACCGCGGAAGGATTGGAAGCCAAGATCACACCGCGTTCTAAAGTGCTGATCCTGTGCTATCCGAGCAATCCGACGGGTGCTATTATGACACGCGAAGACTGGGAGCCCATTGCCAAAGTCGTGGAAAAGCATGATCTCATCGTGATTTCCGATGAAATCTATGCGGAACTGACCTACGGCAGCAACCATGTAAGCTTCCCATCGCTGCCAGGTATGAAAGACCGCACGATTCTCGTTAGTGGCTTCTCCAAAGCCTTTGCCATGACAGGCTGGCGTATGGGTTACGCCTGCGGTCACCCGGAGCTCATCTCTGCCATGTTGAAGATTCATCAATACACGGTGATGTGTGCGCCTTCCATGGGGCAGGTTGCAGCACTGGAGGCGCTGACCAACGGGCTGGAGGAAAAGGATCGGATGACCGATTCCTATAACCAGCGGCGGCGCCTGATCGTGAAGGGCCTGCGGGATGCCGGGCTGGAATGCCATGAGCCGCAGGGGGCGTTCTATGCTTTTCCAAGCATCCGCCATACCGGTCTGAGTTCTGATGAATTCGCCCAGCGGCTGCTGCGTGAGAGCAAGGTCGCTGCGGTTCCGGGCAGCGTGTTCGGTCTGGGGGGCGAGGGCTATCTGCGCTGTTCGTATGCGACTTCGGTGTCGCAGTTGAATGAGGCCATCGAACGCATTGGAGCCTTTGTCACCAAGCTCGAAAGGGAAAGAACGGAATAAAGAGTAAAATTTATGAAAATAGTCTAGTAAATCTCTCGAATGCATGGTATAATTTTACTTTGAGAGAGTAAGTGTAGCCTTTAATGATAGTTGGAGGTCAACGTTGCTCTGGAAACGAAGCGGATGCTTTCTAGCCGGTTGTTTCGATGCTATTTTTTAGCAGACGCTCAACAAGATTTTTAGGAGGTATGATTGTGCTCAGTGCCGATTATTACTTACCTTCCTATGGCGGGGAATGTTTTTCAGGAAGCGGGAAACGGCCCCTTAAGGGCGATGCTTCTGTACGCAGGCTCTCTTTGGAAGATGAAATTAGGGTATTACGCACCAAGATGGAGCAGCTTTTTTTGCAGGAGAAATCGTTCACCTCGGACAACGTCATTGAAATCAGCAGTATGCTGGATCTAAAGATAAATGAATATATGAAGGTACGTCCCTGTAGAAGATAATTGTCTGGGACGCAGCTCGGAGGGCCCATTTGGGCCCTCTTTTTTATGGTGATAAAGAGACTTATCTTGAATATGTTGCCTGGTTATTTACATGATCATGGAAACAATTGGCACAAAACTTCTGGAACTGGTCTGAGTACAAACACTTGAATCTATCAATCACCCGAGGTGAAGACAACATGAAGAGAACTAGACAAGCGGCACTGCTTCTGCTGCTGGCACCGCTGTTGTACTCAGCTCCTGCACATGCCGATGCCGCGCCTGTCAACCAGGAGACTGCCATCTACTTGGACGGTAGGCCCCTTCAATTCGGTGTTCAGCCACTGTTTGTGAATAATACGGTCCTTGTGCCGATGCGCAAGCTGTTTGAGGAGCAGGGAGCCAAGCTCTCATGGGACAATCAGACCAAATCGGTGACAGCGACCAAGGGAGATACCGTGCTGACTTACAGGATCGGGGATGGGGCTGCTTATACCAATGGTAAGCCGGTCACCCTGACCGTGCCGGGGCAGATCGTCGCCGGGAACACGCTGATGCCGCTGCGATACTTTAGTGAGGCGCTGGGCAACCAAGTGAAATGGGACCCGGTCAGTCATGAAATCCGGATTAATTCAGCTGGAGAGTATAACACCAAGATTTTGAACGGCGTCAATCTACGCACCGTACCGGATTCGGGAACAAGCTCAAGTGTCATTGAATTGCTACCGGCTGGAGAGAAGGTTCAGGTTCTTGAGGAGACCGATGCCCTATGGCTGAAAGTACGCACAGAGGACAATAAGACAGGTTATATCTCTGCAAAACCAGGCTTTAGCGACTACACCAGTGCCTCCCTTGCGGAACTGCAAGGAAACGCGTTACTGGCGTATGGAGAGAAGTTTCTAGGAACACCTTATGAATTCGGCGCTTCTCCGGATCAGACACGTACATTCGACTGTTCTTCTTTTGTCGGCCGGGTGTTTAAGGAGGTTCTGTCCATTGATCTGGCGCGTGTCTCTTACAATCAGGCCAAAGAGGGCAAAGAAGTAAGCATCGGAGAATTGCGCAAGGGGGATTTGCTGTTCTTCAGTGCGCGCGGTCTGGATATCGGGCATGTCGCCATTTATGCCGGGAATAACCGGATTCTCCACACCTATTCGAAGGAACAGGGCGTTCATTACGAAACCTTGGATAGTAAGTGGATGAAGCGATTTGTGACAGCCCGCAGAGTATTTTAGGCTTTACTTTTATCTAGTGATAACAGTTGTTATGTTATGAATGACAAAATAACAATATTGATACCCTATAATTGTTGTGCTATGGTATTCGTATGAAAAATGAACATGTGTTAACCAAAGAGATGATTCTGGATGCAGCGGAGAGCGTGCTGCGTCGGTTTGGTCCTGATAAAAGCTCGGTAGTAGATGTTGCCCGTGTACTATCGGTCAGCCATGGAACGATCTACCGTCATTATCCTAGCAAAGCGGTTTTGCGGGCAGCGGTAACAGAGCGGTGGCTACACCGAATCTCTGATCCGCTGCAGGTAATTGCGGAGGAGAAGGGCGGTAGTACGGCCCAGCGACTGCGGCAATGGTTTCTGGTCCTTTCGCAGCGTAAGCTGGCTTACGCTGTAGAAGATCCGGAGATGTTCGCGATGTATACGGCGGTTACCCTGGAGACTGCGGATGTCATCTCGGAACATGTGGATTGCTTGATCTCCCAAATCGCTCAGATCGTTGAGCGGGGGATAAAGCAGGGAGAATTGAAGCCGGGTCAGCCTGAAGTGACCGCGCGAGCGCTATTTATTGCGATGGCTCATTTTAATCACCCCGCGCATGCTTACGAATGGTCTGAGACCACGCTCGGCCAGGATTTTGACTCCGTATGGAGTGTGCTGGTTGAAGGGATCGAAGTATCTTAATTCAATAAACTAAAGGTAATGTGTCACAAGATTAGAGGGAAGTACTGCTGATGAAATTCTATCAGTGGTACTTCTCTTTTTTTTGATTAAAAATAGAAAAGAAAAATTAAATGACAAAAATATAAAATTGTCAGTTGATTATTGATTTTTGTTATTATATAATCAATTCACCGGACGGATGCAGCACAGAATTCTATTGGGTTCAAACGTCAACAAAATCTTTAGAAGATGCATAGCAGCGAAGAAACGCGCCGACATTATGAAGATCGGACTGGTAACCAATCCATTTTTAAGGAGTGACAACATGAATCACACTCGCAAATCAGTTGTTCTCGTCACAGGTGCTTCTACCGGAATAGGCAACTTGTCCGCCCGCACTTTGGCGACAGCAGGACATATCGTATATGCCAGCATGCGCGATGTTGAAGGACGGAACGCCCCCCGGGCCAAGGAACTTCACGATTATGCAGCGGAGAACGGATTAAGCCTTAAGGCTCTGGAGCTGGATGTTCTCTCTCAGGAATCGGCAGATCGCGCGGTGCAGGTCATTGTGAAAGAGCAGGGCGTTTTGGATGTAGTCATGCATAATGCTGGTCATCTAGTAGTTGGTGTGACTGAAGCTTTTTCCCCGGAAGAAATGGCTAAGGTATATGACACCAATGTTCTCGGGACACAGCGAGTGAACCGGGCGGCTCTCCCATATATGAGAGCACAGGAATCTGGCCTGCTGCTTTGGATCAGCAGCACTACCGTTCGCGGCGGATTCCCGCCGTTCCTTGGACCTTATGTAGCTGCCAAAGCGGCTATGGATTCACTTGCCCAGACGATGGCGTATGAAGTCGCTCCTTTCGGGATCGAGACTTCCTTCGTAGTACCCGGTGCCTTCACGAAAGGAACTGCGCATTTTCCGAATGCTACTCCTCCAACTGATGGAGAGACTTCAGCAGCATACGCAAGAATTAATGGGCTGCTCGGAGAGGTTGGCGAAAGACTAAGCGCGCTTACACCTGATGATGCTGATCCACAAGCGGTAGCGGATGAGGTGGCCCGTATTGTCAGTCTGCCCGCTGGCCAGCGTCCTGTACGATCGGTTATCGACTTTGTCGGTGACGGTGCCGCTGAAGTAACAGAGCTTTCGGAGAAACTGCGGATTGAATTTTTGGAGCGGATCGGACTTGGAGGTTTGTTAGAAGCTGCTGTATCTGTTGATTAAATCGATCTATTGGCTGGTAAGTTTTAGTTGGCTTAATACTACTTGTTCTATTTAATCAAATCACTTGGAGGTTATTAACATGGGAAACAATCTTTCTGGTAAAGTGGCAGTCGTAACAGGATCATCGAGAGGCATCGGCCGTGCAATTGCAGAGGAACTGGCCCGGAACGGGGCAAAGGTTGTAGTGAATTACAGCAGCAGCCCGGATAAAGCGGAAGAGGTCGTTTCCGAAATCAAGCAAAATGGCGGTGAGGCTGTAGCCATTCAGGCGGATATTAGCAGTGTAGCCCAGTTGGAGAAGCTGTTTGAAGAAACAGTGAAGGTTTTTGGAGCTCTGGATATTCTGGTGAACAATGCTGGCGTCATGATGACCAAGCCGCTTGCGGCAGTCACCGAGGAGGATTTTGACAAGCAGTTCAGCATCAATGTGAAGGGAACCTTCTTTGCCATCCAGCAAGCTGTCAAACACATGGGTCAGGGCGGCCGGATCATCAATTTCTCGACTTCCGTCGCGGGAGTAATGTTCCCGACGTACAGCGTTTATGCAGGCAGCAAAGGTGCTGTTGAGCAGTTTACCCGCCAACTGGCGAAGGAGCTTGGACCTAAGGGAATCACCATTAACGCCGTCGCACCGGGTCCA
Source organism: Paenibacillus sp. NPDC057934 (assembly GCF_042887565.1). Classification (NCBI taxonomy): domain Bacteria; kingdom Bacillati; phylum Bacillota; class Bacilli; order Caryophanales; family Paenibacillaceae; genus Paenibacillus; species Paenibacillus sp. NPDC057934. The sequence continues at coordinate 61,649 of NZ_JBHVPB010000014.1, read as the reverse complement.
GTGAACACGGAGCTGTTCACTGTGGGGAAATCGGAGGAGCAGATTGACGGTATTCGTAAAATGAATGCTTTTGGACGTCTGGGAGAGCCGGAGGATATCGCAGGGGCGGTTGCGTTCTTTGCGAGTGACGCATCCGGTTGGGTAACCGGCCAGACACTGCGTGTCAACGGAGGAATGGTGTAAAGGTAGGGTTTTCTATTTGCAGAATTTGAAAAAAAGCAACGAGCCTGGTCCATGGGGACCCGACTCGTTGCTTTTTTGCTTCTCTAGGGTGTCACATACTTACGAGGCTATGGTGCAAACCCGACCGATTTCTCAATCATGGCCTTGCTAGGTTATTGTAAAAATTTCAAGTTGATTTCTATATATTTGCCTTCTTTGCGTAAGTGCGTTTAAACTGTTATTATGTGATTTTCACGACTAAGGGGGAAGCGGATTGAAGGGAAATTGGAAAGGCAGCATAGCCGTTGCACTGCTGGTAATGATGACGTTAATTGCAGGCTGCGGTGGGGGTAACACGAAGGATACGGTGAATATCTTTATGATGTTGAACGGGGTGAATCCCGATACCAAATTTGTTCAGGGCTTTGAGAGCAACCTGAAGGACAAGCTAGGCGACGAGACTAAGGTGGAGTTCAGCACAGCGCCGATCTATAATATCCAGAAGCTGATGGTTGAATACGCGGCTGCTATGAATGATATTGTAATCCTGTCTAAGGAAGATGTTCTCAATTATGGAAAAAGCGGAGCCAACCGCCCGCTGGATGAATACTTTAATCCGGACGATTACCCGGAAGGCGTCTTTGAAGGCGGGGTAGTGAAGGAAGGGAGCAAGGATATTGTTCAGGAGAAGCATTTGTTTGCGATTCCGCTGTCCAAGCTCAAGATGTTCAAGGATGCCGGTTTTGCGCCTGATGATGCGTTTCTGACGATTGCCGTTTCGGCGGACAGTCTGGAACAGAGCATTGCGGCGATTAAAGCCATGATGGAATAGAGTGGATTCAAGCATTTTTGAAAAGTAGAGGGGAGTGCGCGATATGGGGATTTATACACGTACCGGCGATAAGGGGGAGACCTCGGTCATCGGAGGTCGGGTGGCCAAAGATGATGTCCGGGTTGAGGCTTATGGAACCATCGATGAGCTGAACTGTTTTGTGGGACAGGCGCGCAGTCTGATGGAGGAAGAGAAGTTTGCGGATGTGCGGGAACAACTGCTGGAGATCCAGCATGAGTTGTTCGACTGCGGATCGGATCTGGCATTCGTTAAGCTCAGCGAGAACAAATATAAGGTGAAAAGCCAGATGGCCGAGCGACTGGAGGGCTGGATCGATAGCCTGCAAGGAGAGAATCCAGAGCTGGAACGGTTTATCCTCCCTGGAGGAAGCCAGTTGTCCTCCGTGCTGCATGTCTGTCGTACCGTCTGCCGCCGTGCTGAGCGGCGGGCCGTGACGCTTGCTAGAAGCCACGAGGTAAATCCGGAAGCCGTTATATACTTGAACCGTCTGTCGGATTACTTCTTCGCACTGGCTCGCACCGCCAATACAAGGGCAGGGATTGCTGACGTGGAATATGTACGTAGTAAAAAGGTGTTTAGGAAATAAGATGAGTAGCTATTATTCACCCATAACCTATATCATACCCCCGGAAGAGGACGGTTGGTTGCTGAAGACTATCCTTCATAAGCGGATGGAGGTCTCGCGCAAGCTTCTGTCCCGACTGAAAATGACGGAGCAAGGCATTAAGGTCAACGGGGAGCGCGTCTATATTAGTGTAAAGGTTCGGGCCGGCGATACCGTTGAGATTCGCATGGAGACAGAAGTTTCCGAGGATATTTTGCCTCAGCCTATTCCCTTCGAGTCGCTGTATGAAGACGAGCATCTGCTTGTGGTCAATAAAGCGGCAGGGATCATTGTGCATCCGACCCACGGCCATTATACGGACACCCTGGCGAACGGCGTTGTTCATTATTGGGCAGAAAAAGGAGAACGCTACCGCTTCCGGCCAGTACACAGGCTGGACCAGGAGACCTCAGGCGTTCTAGTAATCGCCAAGAATCCATTTGCGCACCAGCATATCTCTGAGCAGATGATTGCCGGAAAGGTGGACAAGCGTTACATGGCCTTCGTACATGGCAAACCGGTAGTGCCGGAAGGTGATATCGATGGGCCGATAGACCGTGATCCGGAGGAGCCCCACCGGCGCATTGTGACACCGGATGGCTATCCTTCCTTGACCCGTTACAAGGTCATGGAAACCTATAGCGGAGGCTCAAGAGTAGAGCTGAAGCTGGAGACCGGGCGCACGCATCAGATTCGTGTGCATATGACCTCTATCGGCTGTCCGCTGATCGGTGACGGTATGTACCGGCACCCACTATACAGCGAGGCTGCGCCGACACCTGACCAGACGGCGCAGCTGGCAGGGATTGCTGCACTGGATGCTGCTATGCCGCGTCAGGCGCTGCATGCAGTAAGGCTCTCACTACGGCATCCGGTGTTGCCGGAGAACCTGATCTTTGAAGCGCCATTGCCGCCGGATATGGCGGCTCTGGAGAATGAGCTGAAGCAGGGGAAGCCTGAGCTTGCGGCTGAATAGTTTTTAAAACTTTGTAACAAATAGAATAGCTATTAAAAGGAATCACTAGAGTTGTCCATTCGCGTAGAGGTGAAGTGCAATGGCGCTTTGCCTGCTATTCATGATAAAGGAGCGAAATATGAGCACTTTGAAAGTTTATCATTATCCAAAATGCGGCACCTGCCGCAATGCGGTCAAGTGGCTGCAGGGTCAAGGCCATGAACTGGATCTGCAGGATATTAAGGAGCAGCCTCCGGGAGTGGAGGAGCTGCTTGAACTCTTCAAGAACAGCGGACTGGAGCTGAAGAAGTTCTTTAATACCAGCGGTGATGTCTATAAATCGCAGGGGCTCAAGGATAAGTTGCCAGGTCTTAGCGAGCAAGAGCAACTGGAGCTTTTGTCCAGCAACGGAATGTTGATTAAACGCCCAATCGTCAGCGACGGAACCAAGGTTACCGTAGGATTCAAGGAAGATCAGTATGCAGGGGCCTGGAGCAACGTCTGACCCCAATAATGAATAGATGAATTAGGAGAGGTTTACACATGACAGCAGAAACGAAGGGCCGCGTGATGATCGTGGACGGAATGGCTCTGCTGTTCCGTGCCTATTACGCCACCGCTTATGGCGGATATATCCGTAAGACCAGTGCAGGATTGCCGACGAACGCCGTTTACGGCTTCTTGCAGTATTTTTTCGACGCAGTTAGCACATTTAATCCTACGCATGTAGTATGCTGCTGGGATATGGGCAAGGGCACGTTCCGCACGGAGAAATATGATGGCTATAAATCAAACCGGGCGGAGCCGCCGCTGGAGTTGATTCCCCAGTTCGATCTAGTCAAGGAAGTTGTGGCAGAGCTTGGCGTACCAAACGTCGGGCTAGTGGGCTATGAAGCCGATGATTGTATCGGTACACTAGCGGCTGGCTACGGTGAAGAATCCGAGGTGTATATTATTACCGGAGATCATGATATGCTGCAGCTTGTTACGGACAACGTGAAAGTTGTGATTATGAAAAAAGGGCGTTCCAATTATAAAGTGTATGATCCGGCAGAACTACTGGAAGATAAAGGTCTTACGCCTGCTCAAGTCATCGACTTGAAGGGCTTCATGGGCGACACGAGCGACAACTATCCCGGCGTTCGCGGTATCGGCGAGAAGACGGCGCTTAAGCTTCTAACCGATTATGGTACGGTCGAAGGCGTTATCGAAAATTTGCAACTGCTGCCCAAGGGCGTGCGGGCCAAGATTGAAGCTGACCTTGACATGCTGCACTTGTCACGGGACCTTGCACAAATCCGCTGCGATGTGCCGGTAGTCTGCGAACTAACCGAATGTCTATGGGAAGTACGGCGCGAATCTGCTACCCGCAAATTCAAGGAGCTGGAATTCGGTAGCCTTATGCACCTAATTGCCGAGATTCAGGAAGAAGAAGGTATTGTGCAGATCGAGCTTGGCGATTTGGGCTAGAGCAAACCAAGGTTACAGTCTAGTGAAAAAGCCCTGCAGTGCAGGGCTTTTTTTGGTATGGCTTCAAGGGGGAGTGGTGGCGGGATACAACCGCTAATTACCCAGTCTGTATCGGTACATATGCGTCACGCATGAATTGTGGCTGCTCCGCTCGGATTGCATAGTATATTGAGTTCAATGTCTGGACCCCACATTTATTTTTCCCGGAGGTATCATGTATGAAATCCAGAAACAGTAATACGTCGGCTTATGTGGCCGCTATTCTTTATGCCTCAATTATTGGTTTTTCATTTTTATTCGTCAAAATGACGGTTACCAAGTCCAATCCGCTGGATGTGCTGGCGCATCGCTTCGCAATCGGCTGGATCGCGGTGGCCATACCGTTTATCTTCGGATGGGTCCGGCTACGTTTCAACTGGAGTGATGTCCGCAGACTGCTCCCGCTGGGGCTGCTGTCTCCAGTACTTTTCTTTGCCCTTCAGGCTTTTGGCCTAATGAGCGCTTCATCGTCGGAAGCTGGCATCATTCTGGCGATGGTTCCGCTATTTACCGCGCCGATCGCAGCTTTTTTTCTTAAAGAACGCACGAATGTTGTCCAGAAGCTGTCCATTCTGCTATCTGTAGCAGGTGTCATTTTTATCTTCGCGATGAAGGGGGGCGCTGGCTGGAGTGGAGGTAATGTAGTTGGATTGATACTGCTGGTGTTGTCGGCACTGAGCATGGCAGGTTTCAGTGTGCTAGCCAGGCCGTTGACGCGGAAGTATACGCCTTTGGAAATCTCTTTCGTTACTATGGCTATGGGCTTTATTTTATTTGCGGCTGCTGCCCTGATTAAGCATGGAACGGCAGGGTCACTGAATCTCTTTTTCCAGCCGTTTGTGGATTCCAAGTATTTGCTGGCTCTGCTGTATCTTGGCATTGTGTCTACGGTAATTAGCAATCTGTTGTCCACCTATGCACTGGCCCGCCTGGAAGCTTCCAAGGTCAGCGTCTTCAATAATCTGTCTACGTTAATCTCCATTATCGCCGGAGCCTTGATTCTGCACGAAGAGTTGACGGTGGCTCATATCATCGGGACTGTTATGATTATTATTGGGGTGCTCGGCACTAACTTTGGAAAGCTACCATGGAGGTCCCGATCGGATGTTGCGTCCCTGAGTGCGGGAAAAAGCCCGGGAGCCTGATTTTGAGTAAAGAGCTGATTCATCATCTGTTAAGGATGATGAATCAGCTCTTTTTTGATTACACTTGGAAGAAATTCCAGATCCAAACTTTTATCACAGACAGAAAACTCCAAATCTACTATGATGTACAGGATCAAATAGCGATAAAACAAGGTGCCCTTGATGACAAGGGGTAACAGGGAATCGGGTGCAACTCCCGAGCGGTCCCGCCACTGTATAGGAGAGCCGTTCTTTACCAGGTCACTCGAAGCAATATCGGGGAAGACAAAGAACCGGCGCTATCATCCGAAGCCAGGAGACCTACCTTGTTTTCGCACACCAAGACCCTACGCGGATAGGAGCGGTGTACGAATTGACGAAAGAGGCTGAAGACGGCAAACGGCCTATGCCATGGAGGACAGTTAATAGGTCCCTTTGCACAAGGTGACTGCTAGTCTGCTGCTGTTTTGAATGGAGTGAGACTGGAATGTGAATTCCGATCCCATACCTCTCTTTCGTAAGCAATCACGTACATAGGATCTCCCACCTGTTAGGGTGGGCTTTTTTGGCTTTCAATCTACATAAAACATGGAGGGAAAAGGAATGAAACAACGCAGGATGTGGAGTTTTACGATGCTGGTCGCCGGATTTACCGTGTATTTGCTGTTTAACGAACCGGGGACCGCACAGGCCATGCACATTATGGAGGGATTTCTGCCAGTGGGCTGGGCGATGTTCTGGTGGGCGGCATTTCTGCCGTTCTTTATTCTTGGAATTATGAGGTTGAAAAAAATGACGAAGGACAATCCGGAGCTGAAGCTGCTTCTGGGTTTGTCCGGGGCCTTCACTTTTGTGCTATCAGCACTCAAGATGCCTTCCGTCACAGGAAGCAGTTCTCATCCGACGGGAACCGGCCTCGGTGCAATTATGCTTGGTCCGCTGCCCATGGGTGTTATTGGCTCAATTGTGTTGCTCTTTCAGGCGCTGCTGCTTGCCCACGGCGGAATTACTACGCTTGGTGCGAATGCCTTTTCGATGGCGGTGGCCGGGCCTTTTGCCGGCTATGCGGCGTACAAGCTGATAATGCGGATGACTCAGCGTGAAAAGCTCGCGGTATTCAGTGCGGCAGCCATCGCTGATCTTATGACCTATGTTGTTACCTCGGTTCAACTGGCAGTGGCATTTCCGGCTGCTGATGGCGGAGTGCTGGCTTCGTTCATGAAGTTTGGAAGCATCTTTGCTATTACGCAGATTCCGCTTGCCATCAGTGAAGGGCTGTTGACAGTGCTGCTCTGGAATTGGCTGAAATCTTACAGTCCGCATGAGTTGTCATTACTGAAACGCCAGACGAAAGGGGCCCAATCATAAATGAGTGCTAAATGGAAAAATGCATGGATGTTTCTGGTAGTCGTTCTGCTGGTTGTACTGCCGCTACTGTTCGTAGAAGGGGAATTTGGCGGGGCCGATGATGCTGCAGAAGGTGCCATCACTGAAATTGATCCCTCGTATACCCCTTGGTTTAAGCCGCTGACGGAGCTGCCGGGAGAGACAGAAAGTATGCTATTCGCCCTGCAGGCAGCTATTGGCGCCGGAGTAATTGGCTATACGATTGGTCTGCTTAAAGGAAGACAAGGCAAGCAGAAGCTGAATGATCAGAAGAGTTGACGCTGTCTCCTATGGCAATGCTTTTCGTAGCCTGTCTCCGATGTGGAAAAGCGGATTCGCTGCAGCCATGTTCGTGCTGTCCTTTGTTCTTGACCCAGTTTTGCAACTGGCAATTTCGCTGTGGTTGATGATCTGGTGCATCTTCTATGCCAAGATCCCGATCCAGCTATACGCGATATTGCTTGGTTCCGCGTTGCTGTTCTACTTTATCAGTTTGCCAGTCCTTGTAGTGGAAATTGGCCGTCCGGCAACCGGAGAGGCAGTGGTGGTACTCCCGATGCTAGGTTCTTCACTCTCACTCTATATGACGGCTGCAGGGCTTTGGCGAGGGGGGCTGCTGCTGGCACGTGTGGCAGCTTGCCTGTCGTGCTTCTTTTTTCTGATCCTTACCACGCCTTTTGCCGAGTTGCTTCAAGTATTGCGCAGATTGCGGATGCCGCAGATTGTACTTGAACTGATGTTGATCATGTATCGGTTTTTATTTTTGCTCAGTGACACCGCGCAGGGGATGATGCTGGCTCGGCGACTGCGCGGGGGTACTAGGGGGTTCTCAGCAAAGCTACGAGAGGCTGCGGGAATGGCCGGCGTTTTGTTCGCGAAGACGGTTCAGCGGTACCATGGGCTATCTCAAGGTTTTTTGACTAGAGGGTTTGATGGAGATATTGTTTTACCGCCCGGTGAGACTCGTCCAGTTCCAGTTCGATATGCTGTTGAGGCCTACGTCGGAATGGCTGTATTGGTACTCGTGCAGAGCTGGTTGGCCTGGCGATTGTGAATATCGTTGATCCTATCATTTGGAGTTGATAAAGGAGAATCATCATGAATAACGCTTGTCTGGTTTTTGAGGAAGTGGTGTTCCGGTACCCGGACACGAGGGGGCCTGCATTACAGGGACTGAGCGCGACCATTCCGAAAGGCTCCAGAACGGCAGTGCTCGGCCATAATGGCTCAGGCAAGTCTACCCTATTTCTGCATGCGGTGGGTATTCTCCGGCCACAGCAGGGAGTTGTGTGGAAGGACGGGGCAAGGATATCCTACGCCTCCAAAGACCTGGCTTCTCTCCGCCGCAGTGTCGGACTGGTGTTTCAAGACCCGGAGCAGCAGTTGATTCTAAACACGCCCCTTGAAGATGTATCGTTCGGGCTGCGGGGCTCCGGCATGGCTGAACCTAAGATCAAGCTACGATGCCGAGAGGTACTGGAGAGGCTGAACTTAACAGAGCTTGGAGATAAGCCTATCCATCAGCTTAGTCTGGGGCAGAAAAAACGGACGGCCCTGGCTGGTGTGATGGCGATGGAACCAGAACTGATCCTGCTTGATGAGCCAACAGCTTATTTGGACCCTGTGTCCGAAACACTGTTGTTGGATGCGCTTGAGGATATACATACCCGAAATGGAACTACACTGGTCATGGCTACGCATGACATGAATCTGGCTTACCGTTGGGCGGACTGGATTATCGTCCTGGATCAGGGAATATGCAAGGCGAGCGGTAGGCCGGAGGACTTGTTTGCCAGCCGGGATATGATACAGAGCATCGGTCTGGGTTTGCCGTTGCTGGCTGATGTATGGCAGAGCTTGCCGCCAGAGCTGATATCGGGGCAGAAGGCGCCCCGGACTGCGGATGAGTTCAAGGTTGCTCTGAGTGCACTGCTTACAAGTATTGAGAGGCGAGGAAACACGGTAACGAGATTCTAAAGGGACGAGGAGAATTATGGATAAACAGGGCAAGCTGCTGATCATCGGTTTTGGCCCCGGCGCAATGGAGCATATTACGGGCCGGGCATTGGCTGCAATAGAAGAAAGTGAAGCGGTAATCGGCTACAACACTTATGTAGAACTTATTAAGCCGCTGCTAAGGCATCAGGAAATAGTTGGCACAGGTATGACGGAAGAGGTTAGCCGGGCACAGGAAGCCGTACGCAGAGCAGAGACGGGACAGACTGTCGCTGTAATATCCAGTGGGGATGCCGGGGTATATGGTATGGCCGGACTGGTGTATGAGGTGTTAATTGAACGGGGCTGGAACCCGGAAAAGGGTATCCAGGTCGAGGTGATTCCCGGCATATCCGCCATTCAATCTTGCTCATCGTTGCTCGGTGCACCAATTATGCACGACGCTTGCACAATTAGCCTCAGCGATCATCTTACGCCATGGGATAACATAGTGGTCAGAGTGGAGGCTGCGGCTGCTGCGGATTTTGTTATCGCTTTCTATAACCCGCGCAGTGGGAGACGGACTCGCCAGATCGAGGAGGCCCGGAGCATCCTGCTGCGTTATCGCGAGCCAGGTACACCCGTTGGCATTGTCAAAAGCGCCTACCGTGATCGACAGCAGACGGTTGTTACGACACTGGAGGATATGCTGGAGCATGAGATCGGTATGCTGTCCACAGTCATTATCGGCAACTCGGCGACGACTGTCTTCGAGGGGATAATGATTACACCGCGCGGATATGAGCGCAAGTACAGCCTTGGCGCGGAAACGCAGGAACTGAAGCCTCACGAGCGGCTACGAACCTCAGCGGAGCCGTGGTCATTGACCGCGTCAGAGAGAGCTGCCGAGCAGTGGGGGGAGGCCGTTACTTGCCCTCCCGCAGCAGGAGGGGAAACCCGCGCAATGGCAGTACGAGTGGAGGGAAAAACAAAGGTGTTCTCGGCCTTGGAGCAGTCAGTAACATTAGAGGCTGCAGGGGTTGGAACTGCTGAGCCTAGGATTTTCAAGGCGGAATTGGAAGTTTTGCCTCCAATAGGTAGTCGGTCATTGACTGGAGCCCAATTGGCGTTACTTTCTGAAGCGGCAGGACCGGAAGGACAGGTTGCTCATACACGCCAAGGGCATCTCTTACTCCAAAGCATAGTGTTCCATCCAAAAGAGCTTGAACGTAAGCTTCTCGGGACGGGACTTCGTGTCCTGCAGCAGGGGAGCTTCGTGCGTGTGAAAACCTGCGGCTTCTGCGAGGGCCGGAGAGCAGGCGGCTTGGGCGCTGCCATAAGATTGCATTACCTTCTAGCCGGACACCAGGTGCCAAGGGAATTAACAATCCAGGTCAACGGCTGCGGGATGGCCTGCAATTCGGCAGTACTGGATGACATCGGGGTGGTCTACACCAAAGGAAGCTTTGAGCTGTATCTTGGGGGCAAGAAATTCGGACGCAGTCCCCATGCAGGTGCTCTTGCAGGCAGGGGTATGAATGAGGATGAAGTTATTGAAGCCGTTATGGCGGTTGTAGGGAGATACCGTGAGCTGGGAACAAACAACGAGCCATTCCACGCTTTTTTTGCGCGGGTGGGGCTTGCAGGAATAAGTTTAGGTTCAGAACATGAGGCGAAGGTCACGAAAGGAGAGACGGCTGTGAGAACAGTACTGTTGGTAGGGCATGGCAGCAGAGTGGCGGAAGGCAACGATGAACTGAGGGCGTTCGCAGATTTGCTAGCAAGACGCAGACCGGAGTTGAAGTTCGAGACTTGCTTTATTGAATTGGCTGGGCCGTCCATTGCCGAAGGCATTGAGAACTGTGTGCAGGGTGGGGCAACTACGATAAATGTCGTGCCGATTATTTTGTTCGCGGCTGGGCATTCCAAACTGGATATTCCACTGGCGATAGACCAGGCCAAGGCAAGGTACCCTGGTGTTGAATTCATTTATGGACGCCCAATCGGTGTACAGGATAAGGCGGTGGAGATTCTGCTGGACCGAATCTCTGAGGCTGTACCGGTGGTTCCTCTAAGTCAGCCTAATGCACAGATAGAGGTTTCTGGTGCGCCAAAGGTAAATATTCCTGCCGAGGAGACGGTAGTCCTGCTCATGGGTCGCGGCGGGAGTGACCCCGATGCCAACAGCGATTTTTGCAAGTTAAGCCGTTTACTTTGGGAACAAACCTCCTATAAAAGTGTGGAGAGCTGCTTTATTGCAATTGCCAAGCCTTCACTTGCAGAGGGGCTGGAACGCTGTCTGGTGCTAGGCGCACGAAAAATCATCGTTCTGCCCTATCTGCTTTTTACAGGTGTGCTAATCAGGCAGTTCAACGAAAGAGTGACGGCCTTTGCAGCAGCGCATCCGGAGTTGGAGGTTGAGATCGGTAGCTATCTGGGTACTCACCCCTTGCTGGCGGATATGTTGGAAGAGCGGGTTGATGAGACCCTGAACGGCCGCAGCCATGCCAACTGCGACAATTGCAGGTACCGTACCGAAGCAGGAGTGCATCACCACCACCATGGACATCACCATGACCATGACCATGACCATGAGAATGGATGTGGACATGATCACATCCATGGACATGAACATACGCATAATCATTGTAGGGCCCATAATGGCCGACACCATGATGAGCATGATCATTCGAACGGCCACAGTCCATGCTATAGGTATCATCAAACGGATGGTCACGGTGAATGCCATGGGCATCATGACTCCGATCAACGTTCTGACGATCATCGTTACGGTCAGTTTCACTCGGACGATCAAGAAAGAGGTTATCATCCCGAACATTGCAGTTGTGCCGGTGACCACCAGGAATGCTCAAAGGAACAGCTTGAGAAGCCTGGACAGATAGTCTCCGGTTCGGCGGCAGGGCCAGAGCGATGATTTTTATGTTATGCGGCACGAGCGACGCTCGGGAGCTGGCCTTGATGCTCACGCGGAATGGCCTGCCACTGCTGGCATCGGTTGTGACGCCAAGCGCGGTTGCGCGGCTGCGGGAGGCGGGTTTGAATACGCGCGTGGGCAGGCTAGACCAAGAGGGTATGACTGTTCTGCTGCGGGAGGGAGGGTTCCGTGCTGTCGTGGATGGAAGCCACCCGTTCGCGCTGGAGGCTCATGCCAACGCCCAGGCAGCTGCGGCGGCACTTGGCCTGCCGTATCTCCGCTATGAACGGCGCAGCCTGTCCTATGCCAGCCACCCTCGGCTGCTAGTAGTCTCTTCCTATGCGGAAGCCGCCGTCAAAGCCCGGGAGCTCAAGGGCTCCGTAATGCTTACTACCGGGGGGAAGACGTTGGAGATCTTTGCTGAAGAGTTGCTGGGTGATCCGGAGATTACCCTGACGGTGCGCCTGCTTCCTTGTTTGGAAAACATGGAGAAATGTCTGTCTCTGGGGATAGAGCAACGGAATATTATTGCGATACAGGGGCCTTTTTCACGTGAATTAAATGAGGCCTTGTACACCCAGTATGGCACAACGGTGATGGTTACGAAGGAAAGTGGAGCAGAGGGATCTGTGGATGAAAAGGTGTATTCAGCTCTGGAAATGGGGCTGTATGTTATCTTGATTGCCCGGCCAGAGCCGTCAACTGGTGAGGTGTACGATTCTTTTGAAGGCATAGCCGCAACGCTCGGTCGATGGCTTCAGGAGAGTCAGATCATAGAGAAGAGGGACCCAAAATGGATTTTGGAACAGAGTTCAAGCCGCTGACAGTGCAGCCACAGGAGATCGAAAGCCTCAGCTTCCGGATGATTACTGAAGAGTTGGGATCGCATGATTTTAGTCCGGAGCATTATCCTGTGGTGCAGCGGATCATCCATGCATCGGCGGATTTTGAGCTGGGTCGCAGTCTGGTATTTCATCCGGAGGCGGTGCAGGCCGGCATAGCAGCGATCTTGCAGGGCCAACCGGTGATAGCCGATGTGGAGATGGTGAGAGCCGGGATCGCCAAGGAACGAATAGGGAGATATGGGGGGGAGGTGCGAGTGCATATTTCCGATCCCGAGGTGGTGGAAGATGCAAAGCGGCTGGCAACTACACGAGCTATTATTGCAGTCCGCAAAGCCTGCATGGAAGCCCCGGAAGGCATCTATGTGATCGGTAATGCCCCCACTGCCCTGCTTGAACTGATCCGTCTGATCAAAGAAGGTGCAGCCCGGCCGAGTCTTGTTGTCGGAATGCCGGTAGGCTTCGTCTCGGCGGCCGAGTCTAAGGATGAGCTGCGCAAGCTGGATATTCCTTACATCACGAATATTGGGCGAAAAGGGGGCAGCACCGTCGTTGTTGCCGCTGTCAACGCACTGACGTTGCTAGCCGTGCAACACACCGCAGAGCAGAAGCTTTAACCGTAGAATCTCACAACTCAGCGCAAGAGAATCTTGTACCGGCAGCTCATCAAAAATCAGTCGTGAAGGAGGAAACGTTATGCCGGAGAAGTCTCAGAGTCTGATGGATCGCAAGAGTCGCCCGGGGAACGACGGCGAGGACAGCGGAAATTCGGCGACTCGTGGTCATGAGACCCCACCGCTGCGACGTGGCTACACAACTGGCGCCTGCGCAGCTGCAGCCGCCAAAGGTGCGGCGTTGCTGCTGATCACCGGCGAGGCTTACGAGACCGTAGATATAGATCTTCCGGCAGGCTTCCGCCACACTTTTCAACTGACCGGCTGGCAACGGTATAGTATATCTTCGGCTATCTGCGCTACTGTAAAGGATGCCGGAGATGATCCCGATGCGACACATCGGGCTTGGATTGAGGCTACTGTAAGCTGGAGGGAAGACCAAGAAATTGAAATTGATGGTGGTCAAGGCGTGGGCAGGGTAACCAAACCCGGGTTGCCGGTGCCTGTCGGCGAAGCAGCCATCAATCCGGTACCGAGAGAAATGATCCGGGAAGCCATCGCTGACGTGCTGGAAGAGCATGGGGCGGCGAGAGGTTTGCGGGTAGTGATCAGTGTACCGGAAGGAGAAGCCATTGCGCAGAAGACGCTCAATCCCCGATTAGGCATCCTTGGCGGCATTTCCATTCTCGGCACACGGGGTGTGGTTACGCCCTTCTCAACAGAGGCTTACAAGGCGAGCGTAAAGCAAGCGATCTCGGTCGCTGCCGCCGCTGGAAACAGAGAGATTGTCCTGACGACAGGCGGAAGCAGCGAGAAGTATGCTATAGCGATGTTTCCGACGCTCCCGGAGGAAGCTTTTATCCAGATGGGTGAATATGTTGGCTTTTCCCTCGAACATGCCAAAGCTTACGGTATCTCAAAGATAACGCTCGTCGGTATGGCCGGCAAGTATTCTAAGGTAGCGCAAGGGGCTATGCTGATTCACTCTAAGAATGCTCCCGTTGATTTCGGTTTTTTGTCACGGATTGCAGAGGAGGCAGGAGCGGACAGGGAATTGACCGCGCAAGTAGAGGCTGCCAATACCGCGTCACAGGTCGTGGACTTGATGACGGAGGCTGGGAACATGGTTTTTTTTGAACAACTGTGTCTCCATGCCTGCAGACATTGTCTGAACCATATGGGAGGGGGAACGGCAGTGGAGATGGTATTGATCACGATGAAGGGCAGAGTGCTGGGAAGGGCGGAAATCGGTGAATAACGTAATTTATATCATCGGCATTGGGGAAGATGGCGCCGGAGGACTGGCCCCGGAGAATCTGAAAAAGGTGCTGGAAAGCGATGTGCTGCTTGGCGGGGAGCGGCAATTGTCTTTTTTTACACAGTATACTGGAGACAAAATCGTGCTAAAGGGCGGACTTCAGACCTTCACTGATAAGCTGGAGAGGCTGTGGAAGAATCGAAAGACAGTTGTGCTCGCATCGGGAGACCCGTTATTTTTTGGCATTGCGACCTCTCTTATGCAAAAATTTGGGCCGGAGCATGTTGAGGTCATTCCGCATTACAGCAGTGTGCAGCTGGCTTTTGCACGGCTTGGGGACAGCTGGCAGGATGCGGAGCTAGTGAGCTTGCACGGTCGGCCGATTCACGGGCTGGCGCAGCGGATTGACGGCAAAGTTAAGGTAGCCCTCCTGACCGATGCGGTCAATCATCCGGCACGGATAGCCAGTTATTTGCTGGAGTTTGGCATGACGGAATATGAAGCTTTTGTCTGTGAACGGCTGGGCAGCCCGGAGGAAAGGTGCGGGTTCTGGGAGCTGGAGGAAATGAAGAGGCTAGACTGTGGCCATTTTGCTTCCCTTAATGTAGTTATTTTGCGGCATAAGCCCAGGATAGTCGCGGCTGCCCGACGTGGCTTTGCTTATGCGGACGAAGATTTTGCGCAGCGGAAGCCGGACAAGGGACTGATTACGAAGCGCGAGGTACGCGCCTTGGTCTTGTCCGAGCTGAATCTGGCTGAGCAGGCTGTAGTCTGGGATATCGGGTCCGGCTCAGGAGCAGTGGCGGTGGAGTGTGCGCGGATGGCGCGGCGCGGCCGGGTCTATGCCCTGGAAAAAGAGATAGATAACCTGTCTAACATGGAGGAGAACAGGCGCAGATTCCGCGCGGATTTCGAGATTATCCATAGCAAGGCACCGCAGGGGCTGGAGCAATTGCCGGACCCGGATGCCGTATTTGTTGGCGGCAGCGGCGGGGAACTGGCTGCCATCATCGCGCTAAGTGCGGCACGGCTGCGACCGGGCGGAGTGATCGTCGTCGGGGCGATTACGATTGAGACGCTGCACGGTAGCATGCAAGCGCTGGCACTGGCTGGTTTGGAGGTAAGCATAGCGATGCTTCAGGCTTCACGCGGAAAACCGATCTTGGAGATGACCCGTTTTGAAGGCATGAATCCCGTCTATGTGGTCAGCGGCAAGGACAGACATTCCTGATAACCGTAATCTTTTTTACATAAGAGTAAGTAAGCTTAGCCTATAGAAGAGGCGTATAGCTCTTGCGAAAAAGGACTTTGCTCATCGAGAGGACATCGGATCCGTTCTGTTTAACAGAAGATTATCAATTAAGGAGGGGAAAGGCTATGAGTCAGCATGATAGTGAAGAAGGTGTTGTGAAGCGTGCAGCGAGTGGACAGACTGGGAGAGCCATTGGGCAGGAAGAGGATGATCTTTTGTGGGGAAATGAAGAGCAGTTTTTTCCTGAGGAAGGAGATGAACAATTGGCCATCGGAACGCTTTATGGTATAGGTGTCGGGCCAGGCGATCCCGAGTTGATCACGGTCAAAGCTTGCCGCTTGCTCCGGGAATGTCCAGTGATCGCTTATCCCGCAGCCAAACATGGCGGCAAATCCTACGCACAGGAAATCGTGGATACATACGTCAGTGGCGGGGACAAGGATATGCTTGGCTTAGTATTTCCGATGACCAAGGACCCTGTTCAGCTAGAGAATGGCTGGCGATGGACTGTAGAGTTGTGCTGGAATGAACTGAGGCTGGGCAAAGATGTTGCTTTTGTCACCGAAGGCGATCCCAACCTTTATAGCACCTTCATTCATTTGTCTCGGTTGATGCAGGAGCTTCATCCGGGAGTTCCCATCGTTTCAGTGCCCGGCATCTCTTCTGTGCTGGGTGCGGCCGCTGCATTGGAGCAGCCGCTTGCCGAAGGTGACCAGCGAGTGGGCATCATACCGGCGACGGGGGACAGGAATGCGATTAAAGAGGCGCTGTTGCACCATGACACGGTGGTGTTCCTGAAAGTAGCAAAGGCGCTTGATACCGTACTTGATGTGCTGGATGAGCTCGGACTTCACAGTAAGGCGTCTGTCGTTACCAAGGTGACTTCTCCATATGAAACGGTGTGGAAGGATGCCCGCGAACTACGGGGACATGAGTTGGAATATCTGAGTCTTATGGTGGTGAGCAAATGACGGAACTGGAAGCAAAAGTATATATTGTGGGTGCAGGCCCTGGCGACCCCGAACTTATTACGGTGAAAGGCCATCGCATTTTGTGCTCCGCCGATCTTGTACTTTATGCGGATTCCCTGGTCAGCGAGGATCTGATCCGCAGCGCAAAGGCTGAAGCAGAGGTGTTACCAAGCTCCGGGATGGATCTGGAGCAGCAGGTAGAGATTATGGCGGCTGCAGTACAGTCTGGCAAAAGCGTGGCCCGCGTTCATACGGGCGATCCAGCCATGTATGGAGCCATTCTTGAGCAGATGTCTCTGCTTCGGCAGTGCGGCGTCGGTTACGAGATCGTACCGGGAGTCAGCTCTGTCTTTGCTTCTGCCGCAGCTGTAGGTGCGGAACTTACGGTGCCGGAGCTCACGCAGACAGTCATTCTGACGCGTGCGGAAGGACGCACGCCGGTTCCTGAGCGGGAGCGGCTGTCGCTGCTTGCCGCCCATCACTGCACGGTAGCGCTGTTCCTTAGTGCCGCACTCGCAGAGCAGGTCACGGCAGAGTTCCTCGCCGCTGGCTGGAGTCCTGAGACCCCGGTGGCGGTAGTAAAGCGGGCGACCTGGCCCGACCAGCAAATCCTGCGCACAACGGTGGTGAAATTGGCGGATGACTTGCGAGATGCAGGCATCACTATGCATGCCATGATCCTTGCAGGCTGGGCATTGGACCCGGAGCTGACGGAAGCGGACAGCCATCGTTCCAAGCTGTATGATAAGAGCTTTACACATGGATGCCGGGAAGGAATCTCCGCTGATGTCTAAGAAGTATGCAGCGGTAGCAATAACACGAAACGGGATCAAGCTGGCACTGGAGCTAGGCGTGATGATGGGGGATACAGATGTATTCTGTAGCGCCAAGTATATGGAAGGCCAGGAGGGGGCGGGGGATGCCTATTCGTTCTCAGAACCGCTTAAGGATCTGTTGCCAGAGCTGTTCTACCGTTATCAGGGACTGATCCTGTTCTTTTCACTTGGCGCGGTAGTTCGGCTTATTGCCCCATTATTACAGGATAAAAAGACTGACCCTGCCGTTGTGGCCTTGGACGAGCGCGGTGAGCATGTGATTAGCGTTCTATCCGGCCACCTGGGAGGAGGGAATGCGCTGACTCAGCGAATTGCCGGGTTACTGAACAGTCGTCCAGTTATCACTACAGCTTCAGATGTGCAGGGGACATTTGCTGTGGATCTGTTGGGACGCGGTTTCGGCTGGCGGGCGGACAGTTTTGAGCCAATGAAGAAAGTGAGTGCAGCCATCGTTAACGACGAGACGGTTGTTTTTGTACAGGAATGCGGCGAGCCGGACTGGCTGCCTTTTGGATTAACGGTGCCGGAGAATCTCAGGATTTTTGAAAGCATCTCAGAGGTTGTAGAGCAGGGTATATTGTTCTCTGCTGCGGTTATTGTGACAGATAGACAACTTAAAGCCAAAGAAGAGGAAATCTTGCAATCTTGCTCGGTGGTGTACCGGCCCCGAAGTCTTGTGCTTGGTATTGGCTGCAATCGCGGCACCTCCATGAGCGAACTTGAGACGGTCGTGATGACTACGTTGGATGAGTTGAATCTGTCCCCGTTGAGCGTACGAAATCTGGCTACAATAGATATCAAAGGAAATGAGGCTGGACTGCTGGAACTGGTTTCTAAGTATGGTTGGAAGCTAATTACTTATCCCGCGGAACAACTGAATAAAGTACCGCTGGGTCAACCGTCGGAGACCGTTTTCCGGGCTACGGGAGCGTACGGTGTGTGTGAACCTGCTGCTTTGCTGTCCTCTGGAGCTGTAAATTGGCTGTTGCCTAAGAAAAAGAGCGGCAATGTTACGATATCGGTGACCCGGGTGGCTTTTAATAAAGGGAACGGGGAAGGGAGCTTGTGAACTCGTTGACGGACAGGAAAGAAGGACATTTGCATGCCTGAGAGGATAGAGTACCTGTCTGAAATAGCAGGGGGCGAAGATGCGCACTCTTTAGATACAATCGATGCAAACGGTATGGAGCCGCCAGATATTATCCGGGAAGATGCGTATTCGTTGGAGATGATAGAGAGGGAGTCTATGTATTCTCCTGGTAGTGAAGCTAGTGATAACAGGCGCTGCAGCCGCCTGGTTATCGCTGGAACCGGCAGTAGTTGCGGCAAAACGACCGTGACTCTTGGCCTTCTGCGGACCCTAGTCCGACGTGGACTGAAGGTGCAGGGTTTTAAATGTGGGCCAGATTATATTGATTCGGCCTATCATGCTGCTGTAACCGGCCGCCCCGCCCGCAATCTTGATTCCTGGATGACTACGCATGATTATGTGCTGGACAGTTTCCTGCATGCCTCGCGGGATGCGGATGTGTCGATCATTGAAGGCGTGATGGGACTGTACGACGGAAAGGAGCCACTGGGACTTTCTGGCTCCACAGCGGAAATTGCCATCCTGACAGCGAGTCCCGTACTGTTGGTTGTGGACGCCCGTAGCATGGGGCGCAGCGCTGCGGCGATAGTGCTCGGCTTCCAGCAGCTGGAGCCGAAAGTTCATATCGCAGCGGTGATGCTGAATCGCTGCGGTAGCCCCAGCCATTACAGGACAGTGAAGGCGGCCGTTGAGGCGGCCTGCAGTATCCCTGTCATAGGCTGGCTGGGGCGAGATGCCGCTCTGGATATCCCAGAGCGGCATCTGGGCCTGCTGCCGGCGTTGGAGCGCGGCGAGCTGGAGCCCTTATTTGACACCGCCGCCGATCTGGTGACGGCGGGAACTGACCTTGAGCGGCTGCTAGAGATTGCCGCCGCCGCGCTGCCATTGCGGGCAAATTCCACCGTTGCCCACAAGCAACAGATTAATCCGGTCAACCATACACAGTTGGACAGTCTCTCGATTGCCCCGGTCATCGCCGTTGCCCGCGATGCCGCGTTCAATTTTTATTATGCTGACAATTTGGAACTTTTGATCCAGGCAGGGGCGCGGCTTGTAGAGTTCAGCCCGCTACGTGGTGACGGGGTGCCGGAAGAAGCAGACGGCATCTACCTCGGCGGTGGCTTTCCCGAGGAGTTCGGTGAAGTTATTTCTGCGAACGGAGCTTTTATGCAGGGACTCAGAGATGCGGCGGCTAACGATATGCCGTTATACGCCGAATGCGGTGGGTATATGGTGTTGGCTCGTTCCTTGACCGACAGAGCCGGAACTGTCCATGCTATGGCCGGCATTATTCCAGCGCATGCAAGGATGCAGGGACGCCGCGCCGCGCTGGGTTACCGGGAGGCCACAGCGCTCTCGGATTGCCTGCTACTAGAGAAGGGGGAGACTTTGCGGGGCCATGAATTTCATTACTCAATCATGAGCTATGACGAGACTCCACGCCAATATGCCTATGAGAGCAGCGGTAGAGGCGGGATCCGCCTGGAAGGCTATATTTCCGGGAATATCATGGCCGCTTATGCGCATATCCATCTAGCCTCTTACAAACCTGCTGCTACCCGATGGGTAGCAGCCTGTAGGGCTTACCAGGAGAGAAAAGGCGCTCAGAATTCAGGAAGGACGGAACAGTTGAATCCATTTGGCCACCTAAGCTGAGAATAGTCATTCACATAGTCGTATTGCCGTATCAAAAGACTCCGCAAAGGAGTTTTTTTGATGTTGTGTCAACCGCTTGTTATATCCCTATTGTCCAAGTATAATGTGGAATAGAGAGCGCTTTAATAATAGGCGGCCACTACGGGTCTGCTGTTTATGGAGAAGGGGGATTACTTGCAGTGAAATTACTGGGAGCGATAGAAGCAGGGGGAACAAAGTTTGTTTGCGGGATCGGAACAGAGGATGGCAATATTATTGACCGGATCAGCTTTCCGACATTAACTCCGGAAGAGACAATGGGGCAGGTATTGAATTATTTCAAGGATAAAGGTGTGGAAGCGATCGGAATCGGTTCGTTCGGACCGATTGATCCGGTGCTCGGCAGTCCTACTTATGGATATATAACTACGACACCGAAGCCGCACTGGGGGCAATATAACCTTGTTGGCACGGTGGCTGAGCACTTTGATGTGCCGATCGGTTTTGATACGGATGTCAATGGTGCAGCACTTGGTGAATACACGTGGGGTGCAGCTCGAGGTCTGGATAGCTGTCTCTATATTACTGTTGGAACAGGCATCGGGGCTGGCGCAGTGGTGGGCGGCAAGCTGGTTCACGGACTCTCACACCCGGAGATGGGCCACATCCTGGTCCGCCGTCATCCGGAAGACAAATACGAGGGCTTCTGCCCGTATCATGGCGATTGTCTAGAAGGCCTGGCAGCCGGTCCGGCCATTGGCAATCGTTGGGGTCAGCCTGCGGGTGAGCTGCCTGCCGATCATCCTGCATGGGAGATGGAGGCACACTATCTGGCGCATGCCCTGATGAATTACGTGCTGATCCTATCTCCGCAGAAGATCGTTATGGGCGGAGGGGTTATGAAACAAAGCCAGTTGTTCCCGTTGATCCACAAAAAGCTACAGGAACTGTTGAACGGCTATGTGCAGCATCCGGCCCTGAATGAGGGGATCGGTAACTATGTTGTACCGCCTCAACTCGGAGACAATGCAGGTCTCGCTGGTGCGATTGGCCTTGCCAAGCTAGCTTTGGACAGAGAGCAGTAAGAAATAGGGATTGACTGTACGGTAATATATGGTATTGTAGGATTTAACAGTATAGCATCGTCATGAGGAAGCACCTCTTTCGCGTTGATCGCGGAAGAGGTGCTTTTTGGCGTGGTTTGGGATACGACTTATATGTTTCCATAGCGGAAGAATGGCACGGTATTCGGTTGTGGAAGAATGAAGCGTTCAATCAAAGAGCTGCCCTATAGCCCTAACATGCTTACTGTAAGATGGGAAAGGAAGGGATTGTTATGCAGATAATATTCATGAACCGCTTGTCGAGGATGGCTGGCCGGGAGGAAGAGGAATTCGCTCAGCTATGGATCGGCGAGGAAGAAGGTGTGTGGAGCCTGGGCTGGCGTGATTTTTCGGTAAATGCTGTCTTGGAGAGCACGGACAACCTCTGGTATGAGGGAGGATCATGGAATGAAATGCTCTGTGTGTACAGACATGAACTGGCGGTGAAGATGGGGGCTGGATACCGTCCATTGATTGACGGCGGCTTGCACGAAGAGGAGGTACTGCCCCGCCGGGGCAGGGAGCAGCTGAAGCTGCAATATTACAGTGAGCATTACAGTCAGGAGAGTGTCTATGATGAACTATGTGCCTGGCGCCGAGGCCGTGCATCCAGTGAGCGCAAGGCTCCTTATATGCTGGCAAGCAATCGTCTGCTGCGCCTGCTCAGTACCTTTCTGCCGAAGACGACAGAAGAACTGCTGCAAATTCCCGGCATCGGCGAAGCCAAGGCAGCTCAGTATGGCGCAGATTGGCTGGCAGTAACCTCTGTTGCACCAAGAGAGCGTGATTTTCCGCTGAGTTGGGTCTATGAGGAGATCGGGGACGAGGAATTCTCCTCCTGGTTATACAAACAGAAGGAGCTTAAGTATAAGAGACAGCTTGAACAGCTGCGGTTGAACCGGACTCTGCTTCAGGGCATTGATGGTGGTCTTGGACTAGAGCAGTTAAAGAACGAGACGGGGGTTAGTCGTAGAGAACTGCTGGAAGCGCTGGAGGAACTCGAGAAAGACGGCTATTCTGTGGAGAAGCTGATCGAGCTTGAGCTTGAAAGCATGGCGCATGAGGAGCAGCAGGCGGTCTGGAAGGCCTATGAAGAGTTTGGTGACCTGTTCCTGAAGCCGGTGCTGTACAAGGTCTATGGCGATACACCACCTGCTGCTGCGGGCGGCCTGGAAATCCATTATGAGCGCCTACGGCTGATCCGTATCCGGTTCCGGCGGGAGCAGGCTGGAAGCCTTGATTCGGCAACGAGCTTTTAGCATCGGGTTACATACCAAAAAGACGAAGGATTCATGCCCCTTAGGGTGTGAACTCCTTCGTCTTATGCATTCGTTAGTATTCCTTCATAGCCAGTCTTTCTTACGGAAGATATAAAGCATTCCGCAGCCGAGGGTCAGCATCAGGCCAATTACGGTGTAGTAGCCATATTTGCTATGCAGCTCGGGCATATGGTCAAAGTTCATCCCGTAGATGCCGGTAATGACAGTCAGGGGCATGAATATGGTTGTAATCGCGGTGAATACTCTCATAATTTCATTGGCTCGGTTGGCGATACTGGACTGATAAGCTTCTCGTAAGTTGCCCATCAAATCGCGGTAGGTCTCAAAGGTCTCGGAAATTTTGACGGCATTCTCATAGATGTCGCTGAAATACTTCTGAAGCTGGTCATCGATCAGCCGGAGATCCTTTTTGTTCAACGTGTTGATAACTTCCTTTTGCGGACCGAGCATTTTCTTGAGCCATAGGATTTCACTGCGCAGACCGATGATTTCACTAAGATGTGATTTCTTCGTATGCATGAGGATATCTTCCTCCAGCTTCTCAATCCGGACTTCAATTCGATCGCCGACGGAAAAATAATTATCTACTACAAGGTCAATTAGCAGATACAGGAACTTATCCGGTTCGCTAACTTCCTGCTCCCACAGCATTGGTTTCAAGACACGTAGTTCATTGATCTTCTGCTTCGTCACTGTGATGATAAAATGTCTTCCGAGAAAGACGTTAAGCGCGCGCAGGAAAATCTCCTCATCATCAAACCGAATGCTGTTCACTACAATAAAGTAGTGGCTTTCGTAAATTTCAATTTTTGGACGCTGCTCCTCTTCGCTAAGGCAGTCCTCAACGGCAAGATCATGCAGATTGAACATGGGCTGAATGAGTTCCAGGTCCTCCACATCAGCATCGATCCAATAAAATCCCTCACCAGGCGGGGATAATGTTTCATTAATATCATCAATAGGTGTAAAAACCCCTGCGTTGACCAGCCGGATTTTCATCTGATTCACTCCTTCGATCCCTGTCTTCTCCAGGGACATGCTAATAAAAGCACAGAGAAAAAATCAGCTTGGCCGGGGTCATGTCAGGGTGAAGCGGCAAATGACGTTTCGAGGGCATGAAGAAGAACTGCTCCCGCCGCCGGCAAGCTGATGTTAATCCTGTGTGGTTGTTCGTTCTGTACACTGAGCTGCGAACTTGGGTCGCCCTCCATAATCCTCTCACCTCTTGTCGTCCAGTTTAAAACCCTTGTCTAGTATAACGCCGGGGTATGCCTCTTTCAAGGAAAATTCTTGTCATTTTCAAGGCTCTTCAGCATTGTATGGACTTGACGAGAAGTGGGTTCATGATTTAAAGTGATTTTAAGAAAATTCAACTGAATACAGCTTAATCTTATCAAGAGCAGGTGGAGGGACTAGCCCGATGAAACCCGGCAACCGGCGTGAAGACGCACGGTGCTAATTCTTGCAGGAAACTTTGAGGCGGGCAGATGCCCGGTGAAGATTTCTGGCAGATGAGAGAGGCGCATATGTGAATAAATATGACCTTTCTCGTTCAGAGTGAGGTCTTTTTTGTTTACCCAATGTCAACAGCCGCCAAGCGGTATTCTATTCCCAAGGAGTGAAGACGAGAGATGCCAATTAAGATTCCAGACAGCCTGCCGGCGAAAGAGATATTGTCGGGAGAAAATATTTTTATCATGGACGAGAGTGAGGCGTTTCAACAGGATATACGTCCCTTGCGCCTTGCCATTCTAAATTTGATGCCTACCAAAGAAACCACGGAAACCCAGTTGCTTCGTTTGATCGGTAACTCGCCGCTTCAAGTGGACATTGTGCTGCTGCGTCCCCGTTCCCATACTTCGAAGAACACGTCCGCGGAGCATCTGAACAGCTTCTATACGACCTTCGATGAGATTAGCCACCGCCGATTTGACGGACTTATCGTGACCGGTGCTCCTGTGGAGCAGATGGATTTTGAAGATGTAACGTACTGGGAAGAGCTGAAAGAGATTTTTGAATGGAGTAAAGATAATGTTACTTCGACTATGCACATCTGTTGGGCTGCACAAGCTGGACTGTACCATCACTTCGGTGTGCGCAAGGAAGCATTGCCTGATAAATGTTTTGGCGTATTCCCTCACACACTGAACCATAATAATGTAAAGCTGCTGCGCGGGTTCGATGAACTGTTCTATGTTCCGCACTCTCGGCACACGGATGTGTCCCGCGAAGATATCGAGAGTAATCCAGATCTGCAAATCCTGGCCGAGTCGGATGAAGCGGGCATTTATCTGGTAGCTACAAAGGATGGCCGACAAATTTTTGTCACCGGCCACTCTGAATACGATCCGCTTTCCCTGAAGTGGGAGTATGACCGTGATGTAGCCAAGGGCATGGACATGGCGCTGCCGAAGAATTATTTTCCAAAAGATGATCCGGAGCGTACTCCGCCGGCAACTTGGCGCGCTCATGCTAACTTATTGTTCTCTAATTGGCTCAATTACTATGTATACCAAGAAACACCCTATGATATTGGTCCCATCATTTAAGTTATAGATGCGCATGCAGCAGTGTACTTACTATTAGGAGGTTATATGGAATGGACGACAAACTGAGGATTGAAAGCAGACTTGCCCAAATAGGATCGCTGGAAGACCCGGCCACCGGCGCGGTGAACTTCCCTATCTATAATTCAACAGCGTTTCGCCACCCGAAGCTGGGGCAAAGTACAGGCTTTGACTATAGCCGAACCAAAAGCCCAACACGTTCTGTGCTGGAAACGGCAGCGGCGCAATTGGAATCCGGAGATGCTGCATTTGCCTGTAGTTCCGGTATGGCCGCATTACAAACGATTTTCAGCCTGTTCGGACAAGGGGATCATCTGATCGTATCGCTGGATCTATACGGCGGAACTTACCGCTTGCTGGAGCGGATCATGTCTAAGTTTGGAGTGAGTGCTTCTTATGTGGACACCAACGATCTAGAGGCGCTGGAGTCGGTTCGTCGTCCAGAGACGAAAGCCGTTGTGATCGAGACACCAACCAATCCATTGATGATGATCACGGATATTCAGGCTGTCTGTACATGGGCCAAGTCGCATGAACTGCTTACTATTGTAGACAATACGCTGCTGACTCCATTCTTCCAGCGTCCGCTGGAACTGGGAGCCGATATCATTATCCACAGCGCAACTAAATACCTGGGTGGTCATAACGACGTGCTGGCAGGGCTTATTGTGACCAAGGGAGTGGAACTATCTGCTGAAATGGCGATTCTGCATAACTCCATAGGCGCAGTACTGGGACCAACCGACAGCTACCAATTGATGAGAGGTATGAAGACGCTGGCACTACGCATGGAGCGCCACGAGAGCAATGCACTGGAACTGGCCCATTACCTCAAAGGACATTCGGCTATCGCTGAGGTCTTCCATCCGGGTCTGCCAGAGCATCCGGGCTTTGAGATCCAGAACCGCCAGTCTTCTGGAAATACCGGTATTTTCTCCTTCAAAGTGAAGGATGCGAGATATGTAGAACCGATTCTTCGTCACATCCGTCTAATTGCCTTTGCCGAAAGTCTTGGTGGTGTAGAATCACTAATGACTTATCCTACAGTTCAGACCCATGCCGATATTCCGGTTGAAATCCGTGATGCGGTGGGTGTGGATGACCGGTTGCTGCGCTTCTCGGTTGGTATAGAGCATATTGATGATCTGATCGCCGATCTGGGTAACGCACTCGAACAAGCACGTATTGAGATTGAAGCAGCAGATGCACAAGGAGGCCGGGCATAATGAGTGATAACAATGTGAACAACGATAAAAAGAATAATCTCAAATTCGCTACTCGCCTGCTGCACTTTGGCAACGAGATTGACAAAGCTACTGGCGCTTCCAGTGTGCCGATTTATCAGGCTTCGACATTCCATCATGAGGATATTCATAATCCGCCGCTGCATGACTACAGCCGGTCGGGTAATCCGACCCGTCAGGCCCTTGAGGATTATATCGCTCTGCTGGAAGGCGGAGAGCGCGGTTTCGCCTATGCCTCCGGCATGGCGGCTATTTCCAGTACGTTCCTGATGCTGTCCTCCGGCGATCATGTGATCGTTACAGAGGATGTTTATGGCGGTACATACCGGCTATTGACGCTCATCCTGAACCGTCTGAACATTGAAAGCACATTTGTGGATATGACGGATCTTGAGCAGGTCAAAGCTGCGCTTCAGCCGAACACGAAGGCCGTATATATGGAAACTCCGTCGAATCCGACGCTGAAAATCACGGATGTTGCCGCTGTCTGCGAATGGGCCAAGAGCCATGAGCTTCTGACTATCTTGGATAACACATTCATGACACCGTATTATCAGCGTCCAATCGAGCAGGGCGTGGATATCGTCCTGCACAGTGCGACGAAGTTCCTTGGCGGTCACAGCGATGTGTTGGCTGGTCTTGCTGTAGCTCGTACCGCAGAAATTGGCAAGCAGCTCAAAATGCTGCAAAACGGTCTCGGCACCGTACTGGCTCCGCAGGAAAGCTGGTTGTTGATGCGGGGAATGAAGACGCTGGAGGCACGGATGGCGCACAGCGAGATTAGCGCAGCCAAGCTTGCGGCTTGGCTTGACTCCCGCAGCGACATTACCGCTGTGTTCTACCCGGGACTGGCAAATCACCCGGGACGCGAGATCCATGAATCGCAATCCAGCGGCTACGGCGCGGTCGTCTCGTTCGATGTTGGCTCCGGTGAACGGGCTAAGCGTGTGCTGAACAAGGTGACGCTGCCGCTCGTTGCAGTCAGCCTAGGCGCAGTGGAGAGCATCCTGTCCTACCCCGCCTTGATGTCCCATGCGGCGATGCCGGCAGAGGTTCGGGCGGCCCGCGGCATTACAGACGGCCTGTTGCGTTTCTCAGTCGGACTAGAGTCCATTGAGGATCTCATCGTCGATCTGGAGCAGGCGCTTGCGGACGAATAATTAAGCCTCGCACAGACAGTTTCGTTTTCGGACGAAGCTGTCTTTTTTGAACGCAGGAACCGATCTGTGAGCGGGTGATTATATCTTTCGGACAAAGAGTAAAGTCGTTTCCAAAAGATGGATGAAGCCGTTATACTTTGTGAAAAAAATTTCTCAAGCGGTGCGGATTGTGTTACGATGAAGGAACGAACATATGCAATTGTCTTATAAATTTTATGAAAATACCATACAGATATGGGTTTTAAAGGAGGCTGCGAACGATGAGTGCGATAGACCTGATCTTGGATAAAGCGCTGCGGGGAGACCGGCTTGGGCTGGAGGATACCGTAAGATTGTTCGAGAGTAACGAGATTGAGAAAATGGGCGCTGCTGCCGACATTATTATGAAACGTTGGCATCCGGACCCGATGGCGACCTTCGTCATTGGCCGCAATGTTAACTATACGAATGTGTGTGATGTGTACTGCCGTTTTTGTGCCTTTTACCGCAGACCGGGCTCCGATGAGGGGTACGTCCTACCGGATGAACTTATTTTCCAAAAAATTTCCGAGACGATTGCCGTCAACGGAACTGAAATTCTAATGCAGGGGGGCGTGAACCCCAACCTGCCTTTCAATTACTATACCGATTTGCTGCGTGGAATTAAGCAACGCTTCCCGGAAATCACCATGCACTCCTTCTCGCCTGCTGAAATCATGAAGATGAAGGAAGTTTCTGGTCTGTCGCTGGAAGAAGTGATCCGCGAGATCCATGCGGCTGGATTGGATTCCCTTCCAGGCGGTGGTGCCGAAATTCTTGATGACCGTACACGCCGCAGAATCAGCCGTCTTAAGGGCTCCTGGCGTGACTGGATGGACGTTATGCAGACCGCGCATAAAGTCGGTATGAACACGACGGCGACCATGGTCATTGGCCTTGGCGAGAGTATGGAAGAGCGGGCACTGCACCTGCTGCGCGTGCGTGAAGCTCAAGATGAGTGCATCGCCAATAAGTATGATTCCGAAGGCTTCCTGGCCTTTATCTCCTGGACCTTCCAGCCGGATAATACCAACCTGAAGCTGGACAGACAAACACCGGAAGAGTACCTGAAGACGGTAGCGATCAGCCGTCTGGTACTGGACAACATCAAGAACTTCCAATCTTCCTGGGTAACTATGGGGCCGGAAGTCGGCAAGCTGTCGCTGCAATATGGCTGCAACGATTTCGGCAGCACGATGATTGAAGAGAACGTTGTGTCCTCCGCGGGCGCTACGTACAAAGTCAACATCGAGTCCATCACCCAACTGATCCGTGAAGCCGGCAAAGTCCCGGCACAACGCAACACGCGTTACGATATCCTGCGGGTGTTCGATGATGCCAATGCGAAGATTGACAATGATTTTGTAATGCAGAACTAGGCAGAGAGGCTGCTAGTCTAGAGTTTCGAGGCTAAATATAGACCGTAGATTCATTCGGGAAAATCGAATGTGTCTACGGTCTTTTTGTCAGAAGAAAATAAAGTATTAGACTCGAAAGGTAACTATCGTGAAAGAAAGTTCCGGCCATATACAATTGCATAATAATTCGAGTTGAATTACTTATCATTTCTTATCTTATCTGAATCAATAGAATCAGTAGCTTGGAAGAAGGAGAAATAGAAATGAAGCATTGGGCTTTGTGATATAATGTGGTAAAATCTTCAACTCCAAAACGCAGAAACTATTCTACATGTAGCGTCATCTTTCAGAGAGATTATCTCTCAATAACCGTTGTTTCTGGTGTTCCTGGATTGATGATATCCCAAGAGGAGGAAAACAGAAATGAAGAAGAAGGTTATTACGACTTTATGCGGTACCATGATACTTTTAGTGGGCATGGGCACAGGTGCTTTCGCGAGCTCGCATCTCCAAGAAATTAAAGCGTTGTTAAACGGAGATTTAAAGATCAGAGTGAACGGGGAGATTACCCCTCTCAAAGATGGCAATGGCAAAGCGGTGCTTCCCATTACTTATAAAGGAACTACGTATCTTCCGGTACGATCTGTTTCTGAGCTGCTGGATGTTCCGGTGAATTATGACGGGACAGCCAAAGAGGTGATTATTGGCGAACAGCAGGCAGGCGTTCCCGTGAAGCAGGAGGATTTTAACACCAGTCTGCATACCAAGGACCCTGCACTGACCAAATACGGCGGCAAGAATTATAAGGAAGTGCTGTACAGCGCACCTAATTCCAATATTAAATATACCGCGCTCAGCCCTAACGGCAAATATCAGAAACTTGTTCTGCAATTCGCTGCGGTCGGCAAGGAAGTGGAGTCTCTTGAAATTACGGATACTGACAAGAATGTGCTTCTTAAAAAAGTAGAGAAGATTTCGCCTAATAGTGATCTCCAGACGATTGAGGTAGATATCTCTGGAGTAAAGAACATCGCAATAAATGTGACACAAGCTGTTGACGGCGGGTTCATTATTCCACTAGATACTTCAATTTACAAGTAAGATTAAGCAGAGAAGCCCACAATGCCCGTATAGGCGTAGTGGGCTTATTTTCACGTGAGATTACATTTGATTTTTTCTCGTTCTTTTGCAATGAAGAGATTTAAATCCATCGTCCATGGTGTAATATGTAAATATATTCTAAAAATACTAAAGCGTTATGAAATGGAGGACTAAACGAATGGAACGTACAATTCAATTAATGGAAACCCATCTAAATATCGATCTTGGAAATCCGCCCCTTTTAAAATTAGATAACGGGTTGCAAATTCCATACTCTTCGATTAAGGGGATAACAACAGGTAGACCCATACCAAATGCTTTCAAGCTTTATGGTTTTTCTTTTCGAGGAACAAGAAATGGATTATTTAGATTCAATGGAGGTTATCATCTCTACTTTTTTAATAATGAGGTTGATACCCTTCATTTTGACTTGAATAATTTTCTTGTTGGTAAATTTAAAATATCAAAGTTAATCATTGATGTTAAAAACCCTGGAGAAATAAGTAAAACTATCTCCGAAAGATTGACGTGATCGTTCAATACCGAAAGGTCTACCGCACTGGCTTTTCTCAACTAACGGGCAGTTATGCGTAACTTCCAGGGAATGTAAACATCTAAATAACGTAAGGAACGAGGAGGCAGACAATTCTTGGAAGGAACGAATGTATGGGATGCGGAGTGGGAGGTTAACGAAGAGCAGGCGCGGACGCTGATAGGCAGACAATTCCCTCAGCTGTCATCGAAGCAAGTGAAGCGATTGGGCTGGGGCTGGGACAATACGGTTTTTCTCATCGGTGACGAGTACGTGTTCCGGTTTCCAAGAAGAACGATTGCAGTTGGCTCGATTCGTATGGAAGGGAAGCTGCTCCCGCAGCTGGAGGCATATATGACCATCCCCTATCCTAAACCGTTGTTTTATGGCGAAGCAAGAGACGAATACCCGGCACCATTTCTTGGCTATGCCTACGTGCCAGGAGATTTCCCCATCGGTTTGACGGAAGAACGCCGGGCTTTATCGGCAGAGACGCTGGCGAAATTTTTGCGGAGATTACATGAGTTTCCGGTGCAGGCGGCGCTGAAGTGCGGAGTTCAGGAAGATCATCGAAACTTGACGGACATAGCATCGCGCAAAGTGAAATTGGAGGGCTTTCTATCGAAGCTGGTTGAACACTTGTCGCCGGAGGAGTCCGGTGTGATCGAAGCGTATATTAGCAGACTGCAAACGGACCGTGTCGAGGCGGTGAATGCACTGCTACATGGCGATCTTCATTTCAAAAATATGCTTGTGAATGAGAACGGGATCATTTCCGGCATCATTGATTGGGGTGATCTGAGCGTAGGCCATCCAGCTTGCGATGTGAGCGTTGCTTATAGCTTTTTACCACCTTACGCTCGCGGCGTGTTTTTCGAAACGTACGGAGGAGCGGACGAGGAAACGAAGCTGCTGGCACGGCTGATCGCGGTATACATCCCCATACTAATCTTAATGCAAGCGGTCGACGACGGGAATGAAGCGATTGCGGCAGAGGCGAAATCCAACATCATGCGGGCACTGTCGGATTAGGCTCAATAATTCGTTGCGGCTATGGGGCTATGGCTATCGGCACCATTTTGTCGTTTAGAGGCCGTGATAAGGTACGATCCGCCTTCTCTGATGCTGCTTTATGTTGAGGAACACAAAATCACGAAATTCAAGAGAGTAAGTCGTTGCTCTAACGGCTGATGAAATAATAATTTACATCCATATCCAAAAGTGATATCATTTAAATATCAAATGAATATCTATTTGGGGGAATTCACATGACGGAAAAAAATCTTCGCCCGGTTAGTGGCTTCTGGGTTATTGCTCTGCTGATTCTTTGTCTGGCTGGTGGGATATACGGCTCTGTTCAGGAGTACGTTGTCGTTCCTGTCATATTGTTCGTAGCAGCAGCTGTGCTGCTGACCAGTATTACGGTAGTTCAACCGAACAAGTCAGTTGTGGTGACCTTCTTCGGGCAGTACGTTGGAACGATATCTGCGAGCGGGTTATGGGCGGTTATACCGTTCAGTGGTCGTAAGACAGTCTCGCTGCGGGTTCGTAACTTCAACAGCGCCAAATTAAAGGTGAACGATGTTGAGGGGAACCCGATTGAAATTGCGGCAGTTATTGTATTTAAGGTAATCAATTCTGCGAAGGCACTCTTCGATGTTGATAAATATATGGAGTTCGTGGAGATACAGAGTGAGACAGCGCTGCGTCATGTAGCGAGCAAATATCCTTATGACAACTTCAATGAAGCCGGAATGTCCTTGCGGGCCAATGCCGATGAAATTGCCAAGGAGCTGGCAAGCGAACTGCAGGACCGACTGTCTCTCTCTGGCGTCGAAGTCATTGAAGCACGGCTAACGCATTTGGCTTACTCGACTGAAATTGCCAGCACAATGCTTCAGCGTCAACAGGCATCGGCGATTCTGTCCGCACGGCAAATCATTGTTGAAGGTGCTGTGGGGATGGTGGATATGGCGATCAAGCAGCTTAAAGAGAGCGGTGTGGTAGAACTGGATGAAGAACGCAAAGCGGCGATGATCAATAATCTGATGGTGGCGATCGTGTCCGAGCGTGGAGCTAGCCCGGTCATTAACGCTGGCTCGTTGTATTAAGGCGGTATATTATGGCGGCCAAGAAAAGCTTTCCGCTGCGGATTGATCCAGAGCTGCATGAAGCGCTGGAGCGCTGGGCAGGGGAGGAGTTCCGCAGCGTAAACGGACACATCGAGTATCTGTTGCGGGAGTCGTTGAAGCGTGCTGGTCGCTTGCCCCAGAAGAAACGCCGCGAAGAATGATTCTGGTCATGGAAGTGCGGCGACTGGCAGCATCAATAATGATTTTCTCATGTATAACAAGGAGGGGACTTCTTCTGGCTTGACTGTCAGGGGAGGTCCGATTTATAATTTACTGGTAAATTCACACGAACAGCTTTGACAAAGATATGGATCAACAGTATCGGACCGTCCAGAGAGAGGAAACAATGGCTGCAAGTTCCTCCGGTATCCGGCTTTTGATTTACCCCTTTGTAGCTGCGGTTATGAACTCCCCGGAATCGTCCGATGGACAAGACTTGGGATAGTAAGAATCGCCGGTTCATGGCCGTTATTCCTATGCTGACTAAGGATTTTGCCCCAGGAAGTTGCTTTATTGGCGACAGGGGGAGGAATCGAATTTGGGTGGAACCACGGGTGCAATCACTCGTCCCTTTGCGGGACGGGTGTTTTTTGTTGCATGGAACATTTCGTTCCGTACAAGTAAGTGACCTACGGGTCTAATGATTCTTGAGGAGGAAATATAATGGCAGTAAGCATTAAGTTACCGGACGGCTCAGTTAGGGAATACGCGGAAGGCAGCACTATCGATGATGTGGCGGCTTCCATCAGCAGCGGACTCCGCAAGAACGCCGCTGCAGGTAAACTGAACGGAATCGTCGTCGACTTGTCGACCCCACTTCAGGAGGGGGCGCTGATAGAGATCGTGACCCTGGATTCGCCGGAAGGTCTCGAAGTGATGCGTCACAGTACCGCACATTTGATGGCTCAAGCAGCTAAACGCCTGTTCGGAGCTAAGGAAGTCAAGCTGGGCGTAGGTCCAGTCATTGAAGACGGCTTCTATTATGATATGGATTTGGAGCATCCGCTTAATCCTGAGGATCTGCTTAAGATTGAGAAGGAAATGGAGCGGATTGTTAACGAGAATCTGCCGATCGTGCGCAAAGAGGTTAGCCGTAAGGAAGCACTCGATATTTTCGGAGACCTGGGTGATCCTTACAAGCTAGAACTGATTGAGGCGCTGCCTGAGGATAGCATTATTACGATCTACGAGCAGGGCGAATTCTTCGACCTGTGCCGTGGTCCGCACGTACCGTCCACTTCTAAGATCAAAGTCTTCAAGCTGATGAGCGTTGCTGGTGCGTACTGGCGCGGAGACAGCAAGAACAAGATGCTGCAACGCGTATATGGCACAGCATGGATCAAGAAAGCTCAGTTGGATGAGCACTTGCGCCTGCTCGAGGAAGCGAAGAAACGCGATCACCGCAAGCTAGGGAAAGAACTGGAGATTTTCACGTTCAATCAGCTAGTGGGCCAAGGTCTGCCAATTTGGTTGCCTAAGGGTGCCAAGCTGCGTAGCATTCTAGAGCGTTACATTGTTGATCTGGAAGCCAGTTTGGGCTACCAACATGTATACACTCCGGTACTGGGTAACGTAGATTTGTACAAGACCTCCGGTCACTGGGAGCACTATCAAGAAGACATGTTCCCTAAGATGACTATCGACAACGAAGAGTTCGTTCTTCGTCCGATGAACTGTCCGCACCATATGATGATCTATAAGAGCTCTATGCACAGCTACCGTGACCTTCCGATCCGTATCGCAGAGCTGGGTATCCAGCACCGTTACGAGATGTCTGGCGCTCTAACGGGTCTTCACCGTGTGCGTTCAATGACCCTGAATGACTCGCACATTTTCTGTCGTCTGGATCAAATCAAAGGTGAGTTCATCCGTGTAATTGAGCTGATTCAGCAGGTATACAAGGATTTCGGCATCAACGATTACCGTTTCCGTCTGTCCTACCGTGATCCGAAGGATACTGAGAAATATTTTGCCAATGATGAAATGTGGGACACCGCTCAACGTATGTTGCGTGAAGTTGTAGAGGAAGCGGGTCTGC
The DNA here is from genome assembly GCF_042887565.1 of Paenibacillus sp. NPDC057934. Lineage (NCBI taxonomy): Bacteria > Bacillati > Bacillota > Bacilli > Caryophanales > Paenibacillaceae > Paenibacillus > Paenibacillus sp. NPDC057934. Next base: position 27,155 of record NZ_JBHVPB010000014.1, on the reverse strand, counting down.
CATTCTACGAAGCTGAAGGCGAAGCGGCGTTCTATGGTCCGAAACTCGACGTACAAATCAAGACTGTGCTTGGCAAAGAAGAGACATTGTCGACCGTCCAAATTGACTTCCTGCTCCCAGAACGCTTTGAATTGGAGTATATTGGCGATGATGGTCAGAAGCACCGTCCGGTAGTATTGCACCGTGGTATTCTGGGTACGATGGAGCGTTTTGTCGCATTCCTGCTGGAGAATTTTGCGGGTTCCATGCCACTCTGGTTGTCGCCTGAGCAGGTTAAGGTTATTCCGGTCTCCACTGCATTTGATGACTATGCCAACGAAGTAACCGATAAGCTTCGTCGCCGCGGAATTACAGCCGTTGCGGATCTGCGTAACGAAAAGCTGGGCTACAAGATTCGTGAAGCACAGCTGGAGAAGCTGCCTTACATGTTCATCGTGGGTGAGAACGAGATGAATGCGGGTTCCGTCTCGGTCCGCAAGCGTGGTGAAGGCGACCTTGGAGCCAAGCCGGTTCAGGAAGTCATTGAACTGCTGTCTCAGGAAATCGCTGATCGTGTCATCTCCTAAGCTTAAAAAGCTGATTTATGCTACCAAATGTATAAACGAACATAAGAAATTAACAAAAGCAAGAAGGAACGAAGGGGAAGGTTTGGAACTGTAGGAGCGTAGCGCTCGCCTTTGTATCCAGATTTCAACCGTTAAAAGCGGCTGATAAAGAAGAAATCTGGATACAACAGCGACCGGAAGTCCAAACATTCACCGTAGTGACGACCGAGCTTTACGTTAGGATATTAAGTTCGTCTTATATAAAACCTCTGATATATGCCCGTGGGGGACAGTTTTACTGTTCCTCACGTATAAAATTTTGAGAATAGGGAAACCTTCGCTAATAGGGGGAGGTTTATCTTATGAACAAAATGGGCATGTTTCAGAGGTTTTGGTGTTTAATCGTCACTGTAGCGCTTCTGCTGGGCGTAGCCGGAATATACCCGGAGTCACGGCAAAAGGCAGTGCAAGCAGACGGTCTGAGTCATGGAGTCCAGACCGCTCGTGCGATAATATATTCGAACGAAGTCTACACGCCACCGGTATCGGCACCAGCCGTGCAGCAGGATGCAGTACAAGTTCCTAAAGCTTCAACGCCACCCGTAACGCAGAAGAAGGGTAGCGAGGCTCCACCGAAGACGCCGGCGTCCGTACCTGTAGCAGCACCAGCAAGAGAGCAGATTATCACGTCAATGAAGGTCACAGCAACAGGTTATACCGCAGGGTACGAATCGACCGGGAAAACCGCCAAGCACCCGGAATACGGCATTACGTATTCTGGTGTCAAGGTGCGCCGGGACAAAAATACGATTTCAACGATAGCGGCGGACCCTAAAGTGCTCCCGCTGGGCAGCATCCTTTATGTTCCTGACTATGGCTATGCCGTGGTAGCAGATACAGGTTCTGCGATTAAGGGGCGGAAGATCGATCTTTATTTTGCCACTACCAAGCAGGTCTATAAGGAATGGGGTAAAAAAACAGTGGTTGTGCATGTGATCAAGCGGGGTAACGGCAAATGTACAGAAGCTATGCTGAAGAATCTCAGTCGAGCAATCCAAACCTACAATTCCGTTCCACCAAATCTGCTGGAAGAAGTCATCTAACAGTGAGATTTACGGCATCTGCTACACGGTTTGAAATATAACTCACTTGGCCATGCATAATCTATGCGGCTACTTCCCATAATACGGACTGGGGCAATGATTCATTGCCTCTTCCGGACCAACCTCACTGGCTTGGTGTGACCATGACATGAGGAGAAAAAGGGAGGTGAATTCCGTGGCCAATTCCAAGAAATCAAAAGTTCAAGAAAACTATAAAACACCGAATGAAAAATACAATGCTGAGTTTGCGGTTGAAAATGACGGCGCAAACAGCAAGAGTAACACATCTGTTGCTAAGCCGGTTCAAAAACCGCAGCAATAATTATCTTACAGCAGACTTCTGCTGAAGAATCAGACTGCCCTCATCAGCGATCGAGCTGCGGGGCAGTCTTTTTATTATGAAATCTGTAGGAAGATAATTTTTAACCTAAAAAGTATATTTTAACCATTTAAAGTGTTAATATTGATAAAAAAGAAATATTTTCTTCCGTGTTTTGCCGATAAATACAATCGAGTACATAAAATAAGCGAAGAAAGGGTTTTGTTGGTATGAAGAAGAGGCATTTTAGATTAACCGTGAGAGTAAAATTAGTGGTCTCTTTCATTGTAGTAGTAATTGTGCCCTCGCTGATCATAGGCGTGATGGCTGCGCAAAGCTCCAGGAACCATATGCGTCAGCAAATGCTAAGCAGTGCCCAGCAAAGCGTGGAGACGGTTAATTCAATCATCAGCCACAGTATCGAGTCGAAAAAAAGTGATGTGGATTTCATCACCAGGACACTGGAAGGTTCTACGCTTCAAGGTTCGGCTGCTCAGAAGCTGATCCCCATGCTGGAACAATATCTGGGACTGAACCCCGATATCAATAATGCATACATAGGTACCGCAGAGGGCGCAACCATTCAGGGGAGTGGGTCAGAACGTTTGAACAATGATCCTCGTAAACAGGATTGGTACAAGTCTGCCTTAGCAGCGCCTGGTCAAATCAGCCTTACCCCAGTTGTGATGGATGCCAAAGGCAACCCAGAGATCATTATGTCGAAAGCGGTTGCAAATGGAGCGGGAGTGCTAGGTGTATCCCTGAATCTTGATGCAATCCGAACGGAGTCCAGTATTACAATTGGCAAGGAAGGATATGTCATCGTGCTGGACAGCAACAAAAAAATTGTGGTGCATCCTAACCTTAAACCGGCGGAACTGGGTGGAAGCAGCTATACGGAGCAGATGTTTGCCGACAAGAGTGGCAACTTTGAGTATTTGCTGGACGGCCGGGACAAGGAAATGTTCTTTACGACCAATGAACTGACTGGGTGGAAAATAGGAGGAACACTCTATGTCAGCGAGATGAATGAGGGTGCTGAGGCAATTAAAAAAACAGTGAATATTACCATTGCCATTATTTTGATTATTATGATCACTGTTAGCCAGTTTATTGTCAGCACCATCATTCGGCCTCTGAATAAGCTCAGGACGGCTGCCGAACGGATCAGCAAAGGCGATCTGACGGAAAATGTGGAGACTCGAAGGCAGGATGAGTTTGGAGATGTGGCTCGCAGCTTTCAAAACATGGTCGATAATCTGAGAGCGATGATCATGGGTGTTCAAGAAACGACGGATCTAGTATCATCGTCCGCTGAGGAGCTGGCCGCTGGTGCTGAGCAGACCAATCAGGCTATAGAACAGGTTAGTGTAGCGGTACAGGCGCTGTGTACGGGCAGTGAGCGTCAGGTCGAGCGTGTGCAAAAGGGAGCGCAAAGTATGGAGTATATGTCGGAAGAGATTGGGACCTTGTCTAGCCGTATGCAGGAGGTATCGGCCGGGATGATCCAAACCGCTACGGCGGCCATAGATGGCAATGCAGCCGCAGACCAAGCAGTCCGTCAAATTCACCGTGTGCAAGAGACTGTGGAACGATTGGATGAGGTAGTCTTTAAACTGGAGGAACGTTCGCTGGAGATTGATACCATCGTGGATGTGATTACTGGCATCTCCCGCCAAACCAATCTGCTGGCACTTAACGCCTCCATTGAGGCCGCCCGTGCGGGAGAGCAGGGTCGGGGATTTGCGGTGGTTGCCAGCGAGGTGCGGAAGCTGGCTTTTAACTCAGAGGAATCCGCTTCCCGAATCAGTGAATTGGTGCTAGCCGTCCGGCAGCATGTTGAGGAAGTGGCTGTGGAAATGCAGAACGCCAAGGAAAAGGTGTCCGGCGGTATCAAAGCGGTCAGCCTGACGGGCCATTCATTTACCGAGATCACAGGCACCGTAACCCAGTCGGCTTCGACTCTGGGGGAGCTCGCCAAGGCCGTGGAAGCCATGACTCATGAAGTAGCGGGAGTGACAGAGCATATGGAACAGATTCGGAGCATCTCAGAGGAATCTGCTGGCATTACGGATTCCGTCTCAGCAGCTACCGAAGAGCAGCTCGCGTCCACGGAGGAAATAACCTCTTCTTCTGCAGGTTTGGGGCAGATGGCGGAACAGCTTCGGCTGCTGGTGCTCCGCTTTAAAATTTACGAAGATCGCCAATAATTTGCGTTTATTTGTAATATAATCCCATATCCCTCAGCCTGGAGGCTGAGATGCTTTTCCTTCTCCCGCCGCTGTACCAAGACCTTGTCTTCCTGTAGACTGAGGTCATAAGGTTAGCGAAGAGTGAAAACATATCCATTTTAAGGGGGAAACCAAGTATGAAACGAAGAGTTTCGAGTCAGATTCTGAGCGGGCTAGTGCTCATTGGCATCGGCGGCATGTTTATGCTGAGGCAGATGGGATATACCAATTTTAGCATAGGGTATCTGATCTCTAACTTTTGGCCGGCCATTCTGATATTTATGGGTGCACAGCGTTTGTTGTCCACCGGCGATTATAGCTCCAAGGGTTCATCAACAATCGGCGGGCTGTTTTTTCTGGCGATAGGGGTTTATTTCCTGGGGCGAAACCTGGGCTGGTTTTACCTATCGGCCGGTGATTTTTTCAAAATGTTCATACCGGTAATGCTGATCGGCGGCGGCCTGTACGTCATTTTCAAACCGCGGAGGAATGATCCTCCTGTGCCGCCTAAGCCCCCGGGCTACTTCCCCCCGGGGAACAATCCGCTGGATGTTGAACCGCCAAAACCGATGGAATCCACGCTAGATGAGCAATTTGAGCAGAAGTTTGGTAAGTTTTCAGGTTCCTCTTCCTTTGAAGAACCCAAGGCTGGTTCCTCCAGTGAAACGGAATGGGAACGTCATCTTCATAAGGATGAGCGGGAAGAGGAGGGCCAATTTGGCTCTTCCGGGCCCCGCTACAGAGAAAAGCAGGAACGTCATTTTCAAAGATATCAGGAGCGCCAGGAGCGTCATGCACGCAGATACCAGGAGCGCCAGGAACGCCATGCTCGCAGACACGGAGAATGGGACGAGGACTATGGTCATGACCATGACCATGACCATCACAGCGGCAAGGAGTCCACTAACAGGTCTGCGTTTATCGGCGATATTCATATGGGCCGCGACCATTTTCAACTGAAGAATACGAACATCTCGCAATTCATCGGCGACACCGTCATTGATCTGACCAACGCGCAGATTGCTTACGGGGAGACTAAGATTAATATCTCCGCCTTTGTCGGTGATATCAAGGTATTTATCCCTGATGATATGGATTTGGGCGTTTCGGTTAACAGCAGCTCGTTTATCGGAGACATGCAAGTGCTGGATGAATCTCGTAGCGGGTTTATGAGCAATGTACAGTTCAAGACGCCATACTATAAGGAACGCGGCAAAAAAGTCCGCATCACCGTCAGTGCTTTTATCGGAGATGTTAAAGTGAAGTCGGTGGGCTAGGGAGATGGGAACGATACTTCATAATACCAAATGGGTGTTGTTGTTCTATTTTCTGCTCAGCGGCGGAGTATCAGTTGGTCTGGTGTACGCAGGAACCTGCCTCGGTTATATTGATGTCGTGGACTATCGGATGTGGTTGTACCTTACACTCGGAATCGTATTGTTCACGGTTATTGTAGGTTATATGGCTGTTCAGCGTATCCAGCGCCGACTTGATCATCTTGACCTGAATATGTTGCAGGTAGCGAAAGGTAATCTGTCTGTGCGGATGCCGGAGAGTGACGACCAGTCTTTTGCGAGAGTGTATCATGAGTTTAATGTGATGATGGATGCGGTGGAGAATAAGATGAAGCTTTTGCAGCGTCTTGGGGAGCAGGAAGTCATCGAGAAGGAAAAGGCAGCAGAGAGTGCGGTATTGGAGGAACGGCGGCGTATGGCCCGTGATTTGCATGATACGGTGAGCCAGCAGCTGTTCGCAATCCATATGTCCGCTTCTTCGCTGCCTAAAGTGCTGGAACGCAACCAAGCTCATGGGCAGACTGTGATGGATCAACTGATTACGATGTCTCAGATGGCGCAGAAGCAGATGCGTGCGCTGATCGCGCAATTACGACCGGTAGAGCTGGAGGGCCGAAACCTGTTCGAAGCGCTGGAAAAGTGGTTCCCTGATTATTGTCGCCAAAATGGTCTGAAGGGTATTAAGGAGCTTGAACTGCAGGGAGAGTTATCTGAGGCCATAGAGCATCAACTGTTTCTGATTATTCAGGAGGCGATGGCGAACATTGTCAAGCATGCAGAAGCGCGTCTCGTCAGCCTGTCACTACGTGAAGGGCCCCGGCAGGTTGTACTAAGCATCAGCGACGACGGTCAGGGCTTCGAGCATGTTCAGCAAAAACAGGGGTCGTACGGACTTACCACGATGCGCGAGCGTGCGGAGAAGCTGGGCGGCCAGGTGGAGATTATTAGCCGCAAGGGTGCAGGAACGACCATTCGCGTGCATATCCCCAAATTCATCCAGGGGGACCAGGACCGGCAGTTGCCGAAGGTCTCCGACACTGAATATCGGGAAGAGGAGGACAGGATATGAGTCCCATAAAAGTATTACTGGTAGACGATCATGATATGGTTCGAATGGGCCTCAAAACCTATCTCATGCTGGAGCCTAGCTTCGAGGTCATCGGCGAAGCTTCTAATGGACTGCAAGCACTGGAGATGTTGCGTGCCGGAGGTGGACAGGATCTGCCAGATCTTGTGCTAATGGACCTGATGATGCCGGTCATGAATGGGGCGGAGACAACCAGAGCAGTCTTGTCGGAGTTCCCCGGACTCAAAATCGTTATCCTGACCAGTTTTCTGGAGGATGATTTGGTCGTTGATGCTATAGAGGCCGGCGCGGTCAGCTACGTCCTGAAGACCGTATCCGCCGAGGAACTGATCTATGCACTGCAAGGTGCTTATCGGGGCATGCCGGTGATGACCGGCGATGTATCGCAGGCACTGACGCGCGGCATCCGCCAGCGCACCGTGCAGGGAGATTCCTCCGGCCTCACCGAGCGGGAGAAGGAAGTGCTGCTGCTCATTGCCGAGGGCAAGAGCAACAAGGACATTGGCGAGGAGCTGCATATCAGCATCAAGACCGTCAAGACGCATGTCAGCAATTTGCTGATGAAGTGCGAGCTGGACGACCGTACGCAGCTTGCCATTTACGCCCACCGGAAGGGCTGGGCGCAAGGGTAGTTGGGGTTGTGTTGAGGCTAAAGTTAAAGTTAAAGTTAAAGTAGAAGTTCTAAGCTTATGGTAGGTTAAAGTTAAAGTAGAAGTGCCTGAGCTTATGTTGAAGTTGCAGTTCATACTCAAACAGAATACCAGGCGTTATTCTGTAAAGTTAGGGCATTAGCTCAAAGAGCTCCTATCCTCTGAACCAGTCTTCTTAATAGTGAAATGGCGCTACCTTCCCAACTAAGAGCATTTTTGTACCTTATTTTTCTTAAATATATACAAATAAGATAATTAGAGGCATTTTTGTATCTTAATTTCGAAAAAGTTACTCTGAAAGGGTGATGATGGAAGAATTAACGTACAACATTGCACTTAATTCCGTCTATCTCCCATTTTCAGACTATTTAAGGTACTAAAATGCCGTTAATTACACTTCGGAGTAACGTTTAGGTTTTGTTTGTTATATTAACACGTTTTATATTGTGTCCAACTTGGACGCATAAATAGAGAGGCACTATAAGTTGGGGTTGTGATCCAAGTTGTAGTGCCTTTTTTCTGTTGGGGATGGTAGCAAGCTCAAATAATTGAGCGCACCTATTCACGTTCATCACTGGTTCAACACTGTCTATTGCTGAACTAATCAGTAATTGCCACGGGCGTGGGGAACCGCGCCCATATTATATGTCACTCCCCTGTAGAGGGTGAGTGGGCGGGGGTCAGGGCGCAAAGTTTACGGCCGCCTTTGAAATCATGTTCCACCCGCAGGGTTTTATTCAAGGAACATGATTTCAACAGCGGTGGAGCCTGAGCCCTGCCAGAGCGATCCCAGCCCACATGATATGAGCCCAGCAGCAATTCCAGCCCACGGATATGAGCCCCCGCCTACAATCTGCAAGCGATCCCCGCTCACGCACAAGCAATCCTTGCCCATAATCCCGCTATGGTTCTTTTTCTATCTGTCCGCGCCTATCTTTTATCTGCGCTTAAATTGTTTTTAATGTGACCTTAAGGTTTAAAGTACAAAATAAGACCATGAAAACAAATTAAACCTTGCCTCGTGATAGGCAAGGCGCGGGAGGAAAGAAACATGGACGAGAACAAAAACAGATTTAACCGTGACAACGAACCTGAATCTGATCGGGAATGGAACAACGGTAGCAATGGCAACCAGTCCTCCGAAACAAGCTCATCATACTATTACTCTTACGGACCTTTTAAATCCTTGAATAAAGAAGAACCGGACAATGACAGCGATGTAGAACACTACAACCGGCGGGAACCGGAGCGGGTGGAGATTACACCTCCACAACCTGTAAAACCACTTTCTTACAGCCCGACAGTTCGGCCTACAGGTTATGACGGAAATGGTGGAGGTAAGGGCGGCAACGGTGATGGTGGCGGTAACGGATGGCAATACAATCGCAAGCCGAAAAGCTCGTTTAAAACAGTGGTGGTTTCTTTTCTCGCCGGAATGATCGTGCTTTCAGGGTCGATGTACATGGCCGACCGTGGCAACTGGTTCACACCGGATACAGCAAGCTTGATTAACGGAAGCGGAACAAACACTTCTGCCTCAGCGCCGAGCGAAAGCGCCATGGCAAAACCTTCGACGACAACGGCGTCCTTGGTTACTGGAAAAGGCGATGTTTCAGGCGTGGTGGATCATGTTGGCCCGGCAGTCGTCAAGATTGAGACATTGGTGAACCAAAGCTCGCGCGGCAGAGGACAAAGCAGTCAGAACAACAATGATCCATTCTCACAATTCTTTTTCGGAGACCAGTTCGGTGGCGGTGGCTCTTCCCAGTCAGAACCAGATCAGCAATCTCCGTCTGACAAAGGTTCGTCCTCTCAACTGGTTCCATACGGGATTGGGACAGGTTTCATCTACGACAAAGCTGGATATATTCTGACCAACCAGCACGTTATCAATGGTGCCGATGTCATTCAGGTGACTGTGGATGGCAACACCAAACCATATGAAGCTAAGCTGCTCGGCTCCAGCAAAGATTTGGATCTGGCTGTACTGAAGATTGAAGGCAACAACAATTTCCCTGTAGTAGCGCTGGGTGATTCCGATACACTGAAAGTCGGTTCGGAAGTTGTAGCAATTGGTAACCCGCAAGGATTTGACCATACCGTTACTGCAGGTGTACTGAGTGCTAAGGGTCGTAGCATTGATATTAACGAAGAAGACGGCAGCGGTACAAGAAACTACAAAAACCTGCTTCAAACCGATGCGTCCATCAACCCAGGTAACTCTGGTGGTCCGCTGCTTAATGTGAACGGTGAGGTTATTGGTATGAACGTAGCTGTAAGTACTGATTCACAAGGTATCGGGTTCGCGATTGCTGTGAATACGATCAAGAATGTCGTTGACAAGCTGGAAGCGAATCAGGCGATTCCGAAAGAACCTGTTCCGTTCATTGGCGCAACGCTTATGACGATTACAGATGAAGTGGCCAAACAAATGGGGACTGATATTAAAGAAGGATCTGTGGTTGCAGATATTGTCTTCAGATCGCCAGCTTATAACGCAGACCTCCGTCCTTACGACATTATTACCGGAGTAGGCGGCAAGAAATATGCGACCAATCAGGATCTGATTACTTATATTCAAACGCTCAAGGTAGGAGACAAGATTACACTCAACGTTGTCCGTGACGGCAAAGCATTGAACCTTGATGTTACGATTGGCAACAAGAACGATTTTGATACTACGCAGAAACAACGGCAATAACAAAGGCGATAACAAAGGCAAGATACAATCAGACGGAAGGGTTCGCCCTTCCGTCTTTAATGTACAAAGATGTCTTTTTACCGATTCGCTGGTACAATATTTATATATAGAACTGGACAATGGGGGCTGTATGGATGCGACCGAATATTCTAATTATTGATGACGATGAGAAAATTATCTCCATGCTGAGGCGTGGCCTAGCTTTTGAAGGATATGACGTCAAGACAGCTGCGAATGGTGCAGACGGCTTGCGTGCGGTAATAGCAAATGATCCCGATGTGGTCATTCTTGATGTGATGATGCCACAGGTGGATGGCTTTGAAGTCTGCCGGAGGCTGCGGGAGGGTGGTAGTAACGTTCCTGTCCTGATGCTCACGGCTAAAGATGAGATCGAGCACCGGGTCAAGGGGCTTGATCTGGGTGCAGACGATTATCTGGTGAAGCCGTTTGCATTAGAGGAACTGCTGGCCCGTGTCCGTGCGCTGCTAAGGCGTAAGAGTGAGCAGAACGGTGGCAGTGATCAGGCGGTGGCTTATGATGATATTACTCTTGATGTAGACTCTCGGGAGGTCACACGTGACGGCAAGCGTCTAGAACTGACTGCCAAGGAGTTCGAGCTGTTACATCTGTTCATGCAGAATCCGAAGCGGGTACTGTCGCGTGATCTCATTATGGACAAGATTTGGGGCTATGACTACAGTGGAGAATCCAATGTGCTTGAGGTATATATCGCCATGCTGCGCCAGAAGACAGAAGAACACGGCGGCAAACGATTGATCCAGACCATCCGGGGAGCAGGTTACATTCTAAGAGGTGACAACTAGTATGTCTATTAAGCTGCGGCTGACTGCTTGGTATTCGGGAATTTTGGCTGTAATGCTGTTGGGCCTATCAGCCGCAATATATGCTTTTGTGTATATAAATACTTACGGTGATTTGAAGGACCGTGTTGAAAAGCAGGTGGAACAGCTTCAGCTTCTGCCGCGCTGGGGATATGACGGCTCCTTGCTCAACGTCAATGTGATTCCTTCTCAGGCAACGCGCCTGGAGGAAGCCAATATGCTGGTGCAGATTAGTATCTATGATAGTGGGGCCATTCAGCAGTCAGATAATATGATGAGCCTGGGGTTGAAATTCGATGTTCCAGATAAGAACAATATTATGCAGGAAAAAGGCTTCAAGCAGGTTACGCTTGCAGGCTATCATTTCATCATGTATCAGACACCGTTGACACCGCTCCCCGGCAATGCTCCATTGGCGGTTTTACAAGTAGCTACGCCAACCAACCAGGAAGACCGGATGATGGAAAGACTGAAGAACATTTTGGTCGCTGGCTCCTTTGCGACTTTGGTGGCAGCGTTTACCTTTGGCCTGTTTCTAGCCCGCAAGGCTATGAGACCAATCGGTAAGGTGATCGAGGCAGCGAACGGCATTCAGACTGGAACGGATCTTAGCTCACGCATTGAATACGACGGTCCACCGGATGAAATCGGCAGATTGGTTCAGACCGTAAACAGCATGCTGGGGCGGATGGAGGGCTTTTACACGGAGCTGGAAGATTCCTACGCCGCGCAGCGGCGCTTCGTCTCGGATGCTTCTCATGAACTCCGAACCCCGCTGACGACGATCCGGGGGAATATTGATCTGCTGCAGAAGGTCTGGGAGATGGAGCCAGGAAGTAATCCGGCCCTGGACGATGCGGCTATCCGCCAGCTGTCTATCGAGTCGGTGAAAGACATTGCGGATGAGTCTAAGCGGATGAGTCGCCTTGTCGCCGATATGCTCTCTCTGGCCCGTGCCGATACTGGACGGACTTTTGACAAGGAGCCGGTTGCTCTGGAGCCGATGATGATGGAAGTGGCGCGACGCGCCTCCTTCTTGCCACATCAGGCGGAATGGCGACCTGGCCAAATGTCTCACTTGAATGGAAAATACATTGTCGGCAACAAGGACTATTTGCAGCAAATGCTGTTTATTTTCATCGACAATGCCTTCAAATACACACCATCTGGTGAGGTAGTGTTTGACACTGTATTTTATCAGAATCAGGTAGGTATTCGGATCAGCGATACGGGAATTGGTATGGATAAAGATGAGATTCCGCATATCTTTGACCGCTTCTACCGTGCAGATGAATCGCGGGGAATCACGGAAGGAATTGGCCTTGGTCTTTCCATTGCCAAATGGATTATTGACGAGCATGACGGCTCGGTTGAAGTTGTCACCCGGCAGGGGGAAGGTACCACGTTCGTGATCTGGCTGCCCCTTCTCTTTGCTCCGCCGCTGGAATAGGGTATAATTTAGGAGAACTATTACAGCAGTCAACGACAGCAGAAAGCTGGTGAAGTCATGGAAGTCATCAAAATATCGCCCCGAGGCTATTGCTACGGTGTGGTCGATGCTATGGTTATGGCACGGCAGGCCGCGCAAAATCTTGATCTGCCTCGGCCGATTTATATACTGGGCATGATTGTGCATAACAGTCATGTGACCAACTCGTTTGAGGACGACGGAATTATTACCCTCGATGGCACCAATCGTCTGGATATTCTGGACAAGATCGATAGCGGCACAGTAATTTTCACTGCACATGGAGTATCGCCAGAAGTACGTAAGGTGGCTCGGGCCAAGGGTCTGACCACTGTGGATGCTACCTGTCCCGATGTGACGAAGACGCATGACCTGATTCGGGAAAAGGTGGAAGAAGGTTATGAAATCATTTATATCGGCAAGAAGGGACACCCTGAACCTGAGGGGGCGGTTGGTATTGCCCCGGATCATGTGCACCTGATCGAAAAGGAAGAGGAGATCGTAAACCTCTCGATTTCTTCCTCGCGGATTTGTATCACGAACCAGACCACGATGAGTCAATGGGATATCAAGCATATTATGAAGAAGCTGCTGGAGACGTTCCCCGGCGCCGAAGTCCATAATGAGATCTGCATGGCTACCCAGGTGCGCCAGGAGGCTGTGGCAGAGCAAGCGGGACAAACGGATCTTGTCATTGTCGTGGGCGATCCACGCAGCAATAACTCCAATCGTCTGGCACAGGTATCGGAGGAAATTGCCGGCGTACCGGCCCACCGGATCTCGGATGTCTCCGAGCTCAAGACAGAATGGCTGCAGGGTGTTACGAAGGTGGGGGTAACTTCAGGTGCTTCTACACCAACCCCGATCACGAAGGAAGTCATCAATTATTTGGAGCAGTATGATCCCGAGGTTCCCGCAACTTGGGAGATTAAGCGTACTGTGAATATGGCGAAGCTGCTGCCGCCGGTCAAGAACAAGACAGCGAGTACGAACTAATCTCCTGACATTGAACTTATAGGATGAACTAAGAGAGCGTAATACACTGGATTCCGGTGTGTGCGCTCTTTTATTATGGGCAGAAATGTTCTCAACAACACTTACAGATGTAATGATAATATTCCTTTCGCTTCCATTTCGTGATTTACTTAATACTTTTTCAGGCTTCAGGATCTGGGAATATGAGCGTTTTCAAATCGGGCTGTTTTGTGAAAATGGGCTGCGGCGGGTTGACGAAATGGGTATTTTCCGTTAGAATTGCTTTAGTGATTAAAAGCATAAAAGCTAAAAAGCTAAAAAGCTTAAAAGCGTCGTAGCGCGACAGAGTACACACGCAAACGCTGACTAATAAATTACGTTAAATGTGGAAAGGGAGATTAATTATGATCGTCATTACATCGAACCAAACTCCGGAAGAACAAGTTCAGGATATTATCAGAGTTATTGAAAAAGAGGGGTTGCAAGTCCATCTCTCCCGCGGCGCTGACCGCACTGTCATTGGTCTGATTGGAGGCGTAACACCTAAGCTGGCTGAACATTTGCGGCAGATGAAAGGTGTAGAGAATGTCGTTAAAATCTCTAAATCCTACAAGCTGGCTAGCCGTGACTTCCACCCGGAAGATACGGTCATTGATATTCGCGGTGTCAAAATTGGCGGTGAGAACCTCGTCATCATGGGCGGACCTTGCGCCGTTGAATCCCCAGAGCAGATCGATGAGATTGCCCGTCTAGTAAAAGCCTCTGGTGCTCAAGTACTTCGCGGCGGTGCTTTCAAACCTCGTACAGGACCATACAGCTTCCAGGGTGTGGGCGTAGAAGGCTTGACGATGATGGCGGAAGCCGGTAGACGTCATGGACTGTTGACGATCACTGAAGTTATGACTCCGGAATACGTAGATATTTGTGCGGAGCACGCAGATATTCTGCAGGTAGGCACACGCAATATGCAGAACTTTGATTTGCTACGCAAGCTGGGTACCTGCGGGCGCCCTGTGCTGCTCAAACGCGGCTTCAGCGCGACCTATGACGAACTGCTGAATGCAGCGGAATACATTCTGGCAGGCGGTAACCGTGATGTTATGCTGTGCGAACGCGGAATCCGTACATTCGAGACTTACACACGCAATACGCTGGACCTCTCTGCAATCCCGGTTCTGCAAAGCCTGAGCCATCTTCCGGTCATTTCTGACCCGAGCCATGGTACTGGACGCCGTGAACTGGTGGAGCCAATGTCCAAGGCATCTGTCGCTGCAGGAGCGAACGGCCTTATTATCGAAATGCACACCGATCCGGACAATTCCATGACTGGCGATGGTGTACAATCGCTATTCCCGGATCAGTTCGACAACCTGCTTAGAGACCTTGAGAAGCTCGCTCCGCTGGTTGGACGTAAGTTCTCTCCAGGGCCAGAACCTGTTGTAACTGTGTAATCTTTGCTTATATCTGCTGTTCATCAGCCCGCTTATCCCGCGTTATTACTGGGATAAGCGGGTTGTTTGATTTTGTGCAAGGTAAGATATGAGGCTGCCCGTGCTACTTTTTCTAATTTCACTAAGCGTTAGAAAATCTTACATTGGAATAAGAAATACCTGACATAAGCATTGACGATGTTAGGTGTGAGATTTATAATGACGACAGCAAAAAAAATATAAAACAAGAACATTTGCATACTATGAGCGGCTTAATGTTCGGAAACTTGGGGAGGAAAATTTCATGTCGGTTGAAAAAGTGTTGCAAACAATCAAAGAGAACAACATTGAGTGGGTGGATTTCCGGTTTGTAGATTTGGGTGGACGTGCGCATCATATTTCGTTGCCCGCTTCTGAAGTAGAAGAAGAAACTTTTGTGAATGGTGTAGCTTTTGACGGTTCATCCATTGCCGGTTTCCGCGGTATTGAAGAGTCCGATATGGTTATGATGCCAGACACTGATGCGATATATATTGATCCTTTTACTGCACACCCGACGCTCAACATCATGTGCGACATTTTCACTCCTGATGGCGAACGTTATGAACGTGACCCTCGTGGTATCGCAGTCAAAGCAGAAGAGTTCTTGCAAAAGAGTGGTGTAGGTACTGCGGCATTCTTCGCACCCGAGTCTGAATTCTTTATCTTCGACGATGTGCGTTATGAGAGCGGCATGAACAGCTCTTCTTTCTTCGTAGATTCCGAAGAGGCAGCTTGGAACACAAACCGCAAGGAAGAAGGCGGCAACCTTGGTTTCAAGGTTGGAGTCAAAGGCGGTTATGTACCGGTAGCACCAGTAGATACCCAACAGGATATCCGCAGTGAAATGTGCCGTCTGCTCGCTGAAGTCGGTCTGCGCATTGAACGCCATCACCACGAAGTGGCAACTGCAGGTCAAGCGGAGATCAACTTCCGTTTTGACACCTTGAAGAAAACAGCTGACAATCTCTTGACTTATAAATACGTCGTTCACAATACAGCTCGTCAATATGGCAAAGTAGCAACCTTCATGCCAAAACCATTGTTCGGTGATAACGGAAGCGGCATGCACGTACACCAATCCATTTTCGACGGCGATTCTCCGTTGTTCTATGAAAAAGGCGGATATGCTAACCTGAGCGAAATGGCTCTGAACTACATTGGAGGTATTCTGTACCACGCTCCAGCGTTGATCGCTTTGACCAACCCAAGCACCAACTCGTTCAAACGTCTGGTTCCTGGCTATGAAGCACCGGTTAACCTGGTATTCTCCAAAGGTAACCGTTCCGCTGCAGTTCGTATCCCGGTAGCTGCTGTGACACCTAAGGGCTGTCGCATCGAGTTCCGTACACCGGATTCCACAGCCAATCCTTACCTGGCTTTCTCCGCAATGCTGATGGCAGGTCTGGACGGAATCAAGAAGAAGATCAACCCGCAAGAATTGGGTTATGGTCCACTTGACAAGAACATCTATGAACTGGAAGATGCAGACAAAGAGAAGATCCGCAGTGTTCCAGGCAGCCTGGGCGAAGCGCTTGATGCTTTGGAAGCAGACTACGAATTCCTTACTGAGGGCGGCGTATTCACCAAAGACTTCATCGACAACTACATCTCTCTGAAGCGTTCGGAAGCACAAGCGGTGGCCATTCGTGTTCATCCGCATGAGTACTCCTTGTACTTCGATTGCTAATCTGCTGTTAATTTAATAAAAGCTGTAACCTTTAAAGCCCCTGGGATCCTTCCCGGGGGCTTTAAAGGTTTTTCTACCCTACAATATGCTGAAGCTCGCTCAGTGGCCCCTGTGGCTTTACAGCGGTGCAGTGGTAGTCTTTAGTCGTGATTGGCCCTATGACGGCTCAGAGGCGCCGCAGGACTCTCTAACGATAAGTTCAGGCTCAACAATGAAGGAACTGGTGCTCGACTGATTGTTGATTAGGTCATAAAGCATCAGTGCGGCGAGCCGACCGAGTTTATTTTTATTCTGCCGGATGGTGCTTAGAGAAGGTGTGGTGTATTTGCAAGCCTCTATGTCATCACAGCCGATAATGGCGACCGTATCCGGTACTGAAATCTTAGCTTCTTTGAGTGCGCGCATGGCGCCGATGGCAATCTGGTCAGAGGCAGCAAAGATAGCCCGGGGCAGGCTGCCGGTAGCGATCATGCGTGTCATAGCTTCATACCCGCTGGATTCAAAAAAATTTTCCCCGTTTAAAAACCAGTTCTCATTGACTGACATTCCCAGATCCTCAATAGCTTTGCGGTAGCCATTCTCACGCATGTTTGATATTTCTGATTCCTGAGTGCTGCCCAGATAACCTAGATCACGATAGCCTAGCAAATAGAAATGCTCTACGGCTTTGGCGGACAACTTGAAATTATCGGACATGATGTAGCCGGAGCTAGAACCGGACAGCTTCATATCGACACCGATGCAAGGGATCGAACTCTGATCCAGATTGCTGATGGACGTCTCTAGTTCTTGCCCGGAGAGGAGTACACATCCATCGACGTTGTAATGCCAGCACCGGGCCAGATAGTCGTTAACACCCCCGTTTTGAAACTTTTCATTAGAGAAAAAGATAAGATCATAGCCGAGCAGCCCCATTTGCTTTTTAAAGGCGTTTAGAACCTCGATGAAGAATGGATGAGTCAAATCGATATTCAGCATCCCGGCAAAAATAACACCGATCAAATGCGAGGATTTGCTTGAAGGAGTTTTGGAAGAAATGGGGGGAGTGTAGCCGGTTTCCTTGATAATCTGAAGCACCTTATTGCGTGTACTAGCAGAGATGTCACTGTAATTATTAATGATCTTGGAGACCGTTGAAACCGAAACGCCTGCAATTTTGGCTATATCCTTAATATTATAGGTCAATTAAAGGGCCTCCTTATCTTAAATAACATCGCAATAGTCGAAAATCCAACATGTTTCTTCATTGTTTTAATAGATTAGATACGCATTTACGAAAATGGTTTCGGATTTATTTTATATTTTGAATAGAAAGTAGTCAATGTCTGAAAAGTAGTTGGGGGACAAAAATAGGAGAAATCCGCTTATTATAAGGGTTTTTCAAACGAAGACGTGAACTCTAAAAAACACTTTACAAAAATAGACAACGATGCAATAATAAAAACGACGAAACCGCTTTCTGGATTATGTTTCTCTTTTTCGAGTATTTAGAAGATTTTCGAAAATGTGTTTCGTTAATGTTCGAACAATTTACTCTGGGGGGTAACAAAATGGTAAAGAAGCTTTCTGCGATCTTGCTAAGCTCTGTTCTGCTGCTGGCATTGACAGCGTGCGGGGGCGGGAACAATGGCAATGGTGCAAGTGGGGGAGCTACAAACGGTTCATCGAATGGGGCAACGGAAAAACCTGCATCCGGTGAAAAGAAGGTTGTTAAAATCCTGCATTGGAAGCAAGAGAACATTAACAAAGCGATTCAAGAGATCAACAAGAAATTCGAGGAGAAATATCCTGAATACAAGGTAGAGTACACCACTACCGGGCCTGATGACGAGTTCAAACAGGCGCAAAGAGCAAGAATTACCGCCGGTGATGTTGACGTCCTTGCCGATTTGTCCGGGATGAGACTGTCTCCAAAAGATTGGACACCAGGTGCGAAAGTGCCGGATTGGCAGCAATGGATCGATTCTGGTCTGATTGCGGATCTGTCCGATCAAGCTTTTGTGAAGAACTACAATGCCAACGATATTGCCAAGGCGGGTACTTATAACGGAAAAGTATACGCCGTGCCAACTGGTAAAGTAGCAATGTCGGGATTCTTCTATAATAAAGAAATTTTCGAGCAAAATGGACTTTCTGTTCCAACGACCTGGACGGAGTTCATCAAAGTGCTTGATACCTTGAAAGATAAGAATATTACGCCAATCGTAGTGGCTGGTAAAGACGTGTGGCCGCTGAAACTGCCAGTCTTCGGTCTGCAAGCGAAAATCCTTGGCGGCGGTGATCAGAACAAATGGATCGAGGGCGTATGGAAGGGCGATGCGGCTTACAATGATGCAGAGGCTGTAGAGGTTCTGGACAAAATGAAGACGCTTCAGGATAAATACATTATTGACGGATTTATGGGTATCGACTATGCAACAGCACCATCCTTCTTTGCTACTGGTAAAGTAGCGCTGATTGCTGACGGAACCTGGGATGCGCCAACTATTGCAACCGCTAATCCGGATCTGAAGTTTGGATACTTCCCGATCCCTGCTACTGAAGATGCAGCGAAGAACAATTCGCTTGTTGGTAAATACGATGTAACCTGGTATGCCGCAGAGAAAGGTCCGAACAAAGAGGGCGCTCTGAAATGGCTGGAGTTCTTCTCCGAACCGGATAACTACACAGCGTATGTGAAAGCAGCTGGCTTCCTGCCAACACAAGATAATGTTCAAACGGATAGCGAGTTCATTGATAAAGAGCTTTCACCATATCTTGGTGGAGACTTTGAACTGGCTTACGAAATTCTGATGATCAACCGTGTGAATGTCGGAGAGCACCTTGCTGCTGAAGGCGTACACACAGAATACCTGGCTCCAGGCGGCGAATTCAAGACGGCCAAAGAGCTGGCTGATGTGCAACAGAAAGAATGGGAAGCTGCTGCGCCTAAATAAGCAGTTTAAGTAACAATAATTAAACATACTGTCAGCTTCGGGGTCTGTCCTGTGCAGGCCCCGATCCTTTATTTTGAATCAGGATTAGGTAGGTGAGAGCAATGTATCCCTTCGGTAAAGGTTTAAAGCGCTATGTTCCCTTTCTGTTTTTGCTGGTGCCATTGGCGCTATATGTTATTTTCTACTTCGGGCCTTCAATGATGACGGTCATTTATTCGTTTACAAATATAAAGAATGTGCCAGGTAGCGAATTGAAGTTTGTAGGTCTGCAAAATTACTATGATGTATTTTTCTCCGGTAATTCAGGGGAACGTGTGGACTCCATTATACGGACTCTTTATTTCATGGCGATTGTAACGATTGTACAGAATGGCCTAGCACTATTGGTGGCCGTGATCATTAATCAGAAGCTAAAGGGCGATTATTTCTACCGTGCGGTTTTTTTTCTACCGGTAGTTCTTGGTGTCGCAGTAGTGGCGCTGGTATGGAGCATGATGTTCGATCCACTCAGCGGTCCTGTGAACTATCTGTACAATGCGTTATTCGGATATAAAGATATGTTCTTTGGAAGCTTCACCCATGCATTTGGCTATATTATATTTGTACAAATTTGGATGTACATGGGCTATTCCATGCTGATCTTTCTGGCTGGACTGCAGTCCGTACCGAAGGATTTGTACGAGGCAGGGTTTATCGACGGAACGAGTAAATGGCAATCGTTCAAAAACATCACGTTTCCGCTGATCGCTCCTTCCTTTACGGTCAATATGCTACTGTCGATCATCGGTGCTATGTCCACCTTTGATATTATTCTGGCTACGACAGACGGACGCTTCAATACCAGAACTATGGCTTATGATGTCTACAAAGAAACCTTCCGGGGCAGTCTGGAGATGGGGTTACCGTCGGCGCTTTCTGTCGTACAGTTCCTGATCATTCTTGTCTTTGTAGTGATCGCTGTAAAGCAAATGCGCAAGAGAGAGGTGGAATACTAGATGAAAGACTCTAAGTCCACCAAAATTCTTTCTTACGTCGTTGTAGCGGTACTTCTCGTGTTGTACATCATACCGCTACTTTTCGTATTTAACGTCTCGTTCAAGTCCTTCACGGATTACCTGCTGGACCCTATGGGGATTGTATCCAATATTCAATGGAGCAATTACAAGGATGCCTGGGTGCAGGGGAATTTCTCTAACTATTTCCTCAACAGCCTGCTGTATACGGGGGTTGCTACGGTACTGACACTCATTGTGTCACTCTTCGGCGCTTTTCCGGTGGCACGGGGATATGTGAAGTGGAGCGGCTTTATTTATATGTTCTTCCTGCTCTCGCAGTTTCTGCCTAACCCAATGGTGGCTCAGTTCAAGCTGATGCTCGCCATGAAGCAGGAACTCGGATTTGTAGGTTACGATACAAAGCTGGGTTATATCCTGTTAAAAACAAGCGGAACCGGCATCGTCTTCATGATGTTCACAGGCTATATCAAATCTATAAGCCGTGAACTTGATGAAGCAGCAGGGATGGACGGCTGCGGCTATAACCGTTATCTGTTCCAAATTATTATGCCATTGATGAAACCAGTGATTGCCACCGGCGTCATTTTGACAGCCATCGGCATCTGGAATGACTTTGTGGGCCCGGTTATGTATTTGCCAAGCCCAAGCAATTATCCGATTACCTTCGGATTGAAGGAGTTCCGTGGACAATACGGCAACAACTGGCCGATGCTGGCCTGTGGCATTATGATCGTATCTACTCCGCTGATCATTCTGTACACCTTCATTCAGAAATACATCGTCGATGGTGCGTTGGCAGGTGCGGTTAAAGCGTAAGCAGCAATACAAATGAGAGGATGGATATTAGTGGAGCGCAATGAAATCAAAGGCTGGAAATTCACAGGAAAGAATGGGGAGTTCAGACTCCCACAGCCGGATCGCAGCAGTTTTTTATATTTTCCGTTGGTAAATGAGGGTGGCATGATGTCTTCGATCACGCCAAAGCTTCACGGCCAGGCTACTTCAGGCCATAATACGTTTCTGACACCTCCATTGTCGGTAGAGGACTTGCATAATTCGCGGGCCTCCCGTAACTTCTGGGTGTATGTAGAAGGTAAAGGGGCGTGGTCGGCAGCAGGAAACTCTGCCAAACAAAACGCTGATTTCTATAAAGACAACGCTGACGAATCTGAACTGGAGGCTGGTCTGCTCTGGCATCGGGTTACCCGCAGTAATAAAGAACTCGGCATTTCTGCCGAGATTACCAGCTTCGTGCCATGCGGAGAAGACAAGGTAGAATTGACGAAGGTAGTTCTAACGAATACAGGAGCCGAGAAAATCACACTGACATCAACGGCGGCTATTCCTTTGTACGCCCGGTCCGCGGATGACTTGCGCGATCACCGTCATGTGACATCCCTGCTGAACCGGGTCTACACTTCTTCGTTCGGTATTGAAGTACAACCGGCACTCTCCTTCGATGAACGCGGCCACCGTGTGAATCACACCTCGTATGGGGTGTTCGGAGCGGAAGAGGGCGGAAGTGGTCCGGTTGGATTCTTCCCCGTACAGGAAGAGTTCGTCGGCGAAGGCGGAAGCCTGGACTGGCCGGAAGCCGTAGTACTGAACAGTAAGCCAGCCACCTACTCTGAAGCCGAACTGGAAGGATATGAGGCGCTGGGCGGACTCCGCTTTGCTGAGACGCTCTTGAATCCAGGTGAAAGCCATTCTTACATTATTGTGCTGGCGATTGCAGGCGAGCGGATCGATGTTCCTGTGCTTATGCAGAAATACGGCACAGCCGCAGCCTTCGATGCCAAGCTGGAAGAGAACAAGTCGTTCTGGAATGATAAGGTGAACACCGTAGAATTCCAGAGTGGTGAACATGATCTCGACCAGTGGATGAAATGGGTGACCCTTCAACCGGTACTGAGAAGACTTTACGGGAACTCTTTCCTTCCATATCACGATTACGGCAGAGGGGGACGAGGCTGGCGTGACCTTTGGCAAGACTGCCTTGCCCTGCTGATCATGGAGCCGGAAGAAGTACGCAGCCTCCTTCTGAACAACTATGCCGGTGTGCGGATTGACGGCAGTAACGCGACCATTATTGGTTCGCAGCCTGGCGAATTTATCGCTGACCGCAACAATATTCCACGGGTCTGGATGGACCACGGAGCTTGGCCGTTCCTGACTACCATGCTGTATCTGGATCAGAGCGGTGATCTTGATTTCTTGTTGCAGGAGCAAATCTACTTCCGCGATGTCTTCATGAACCGTGCCCAGAAACGCGATACTTCATGGGATACCGAGGCAGGCAGCTCGCTAAGAACGACCTCCGGCGAAATCTATACCGGTACCATTTTGGAGCATATTCTTCTGCAAAATTTGGTTCCATTCTTTAACGTCGGAGAGCACAACAACATTCTGCTTGAAGGCGCGGATTGGAATGACGGGTTAGATATGGCAGCAGACCGCGGGGAGAGTGTGACCTTCACATCCTTCTATGCGAGCAACCTGCTTGATATTGCCCGCCTGCTGCGCGACCTGAAGGAGCGCAAGGGTCTGTCGACCGTTGAACTGGCGGAAGAGATGACGGTGCTGTTCGATTCTCTTGGCGAAGGCGTGGATTATACTTCTGTATCGGGCAAGCACGAGCAGCTTGAGCGCTACTATGCGGCAGCGCCGAATAAAGTCAGTGGTGTCCGGGTAGCGCTGGATATTGACAAGGTAGCAGCAGACCTGGAGCGCAAGGCTAATTGGCTCTTCGAACACCTGCGCAGCAATGAATGGGTACAAGCGGAAGACAGTGGCGGTTGGTTCAACGGTTATTACAATAATGACGGTGAGCGCGTAGAAGGAGAATTCCCTGGTGGCGTCCGCATGACACTGACAGGACAGGTATTCCCACTTCTCGGTCATGCTGCTGCACCTGAACAGATTCCGAGTATTATTAACGCTGTGGAGAAAAATCTGCTGGACGACAAAATCGGTTACCGCTTGAATTCCCGTTTTGGCGGGATTCAGCAGAACCTGGGTCGTGCGTTTGGTTTTGCCTTCGGCCATAAAGAGAATGGTGCAATGTTCAGCCATATGACGGTCATGTACGGCAACGCGCTCTATAAACGCGGATATGTTAAGGAAGGGCGGAAAGTGCTGGATTCCTTGTATCAGCTTAGTGCTGATTTTGCGACCAGCCGGATGTATCCGGGGATTCCAGAGTATATCAATGAGCAGGGCCGCGGCATGTATACGTATTTGACCGGCTCGGCTAGCTGGCTGCTGCTGACCATGGTGACTGAAGTGTATGGTGTCAAAGGGAAGCTGGGCGACTTGCTGCTTCAGCCTAAATTGGTGCAAGAGCAATTCGACAATAACGGACAGGCAGGAATTAAGACCATCTTCGCAGGTCGTGAGCTGGAGGTCGTCTATACGTCCACTAATCGTTCTGCCTATGGGGAGTATCAAATTAAGGGAGTCACATTGAATGGCACTCCTGTGGAGTTACAGCACAGTTTAGAAGGAGTTATCATCCCACGTGCAGTACTAAACGCTCTGTCAGCTGACAAACGTCATCTACTTGAAGTGGAACTGGCGTAATCGACGCTTGATCTCTACCCTTGCACTGCTGAAAGGATGCAATCTTTATGGGCAATATATTATCGAATGGTATCCTGTCGGTCGAAATTGCTGAGATGGGAGCCTATGCAGGCTCCCGTTTCGATTGGACAGGATTTATCACTCAAGTAACCCTGGAACAGGGAAAACATACGTTTTGTGTGCCGGAAAGCCTGATTCCTGGACAAGGCAGCGGCGGCAGGGGGTTATGCAACGAATTTGGCATTTCCCGGGCAATTGGATATGACGAAGCTCCGGTTGGGGGCTGGTTCCCGAAGCCAGGTGTCGGCTTGCTGCAGAGGCAGAATCTGGACGCCTATACCTTTATGGGGGAATACGAGCGGACTCCATTTGTCATTGGAGTAGAGGCGAGTTCAGACTCTATCACGTATACGGTTCAGCCAATGGAGTGTAATGGCTACGGTATGCTCTTGACTAAGACAATAGCCATCCATCAGAATACACTGATCATTGACTATACGCTTGTAAACAAAGGAACAAAGACTATCGAAACAGAAGAATATGTTCATAATTTCATCGGGATCGACGGCAATGCGGTCGGAGTGGACTATGAACTACGACTGCCAGGTGTTATTTCCATTGAAAAGCCCGAATCCTCTTTTACATCGGAATTGCTACTGACGGAAGGAGACCGGCTTAGCTGGAAGCGCCAGCCAGACCGTCCATTCTATTGTATGCTCTCCTCCGATGCCAAAGGAGAGGTAGACTTCAACTGGGAGCTGACTCATAAGCCAAGCGGAGCCGGGCTGAGGGAAATTGGAGATTTTCCCATTTCACAGATAGCTTTGTGGGGAGTAGGGCATGTGATCTCTCCTGAAGTTTTTGTGAACATTAGCCTTTTACCGCGTCAAAGCAAGCACTGGCGCCGTTCTTATGAGTTTTTCAAGCTTTCCTAGGGTATAAACTCGTCTCCTATGTGAATAATTATACTTGCTGGTGTGTGAGATTACTGCTATCATATCCATATTCATAGGAGAGAAAGGGTGGGAGAGTTTTGAGCAAGAGAGCATACAATTTTAATGCCGGTCCTGCGGCACTGCCGCTAGAAGTACTGGAACGCGCACAAGCGGAGTTTGTGGATTTTCGGGAGAGTGGAATGTCTATTATGGAGATGTCGCACCGTGGGGCCATATACGAATCTGTGCATAATGAAGCACAACAACGTCTGCTTTCGCTTTTGGGCAACCCGACAGGTTACAAGGTTTTGTTCACTCAAGGCGGAGCGAGTACCCAATTTGCAATGATCCCGCTTAACTTCCTTTCCGAAGGTAAAGTGGGCAGCTATGTGATGACAGGCAGCTGGGCGGATAAAGCTTACAAAGAAGCCAAGCTGGTGGGCGGCGTTCATGTCGCTGCTTCCTCGGAAGATCAGAAATTTCTGAAGATTCCTGAGCTCAGTTCCATCAAGGCTGCGGACAATGCGGCTTATCTGCATGTAACGTCGAATGAAACCATCGAAGGTACACAATACGCAGAGTTCCCGGATTCCGGTTCCATTCCGCTTATTGGAGATATGTCCAGCGATATTCTGAGTCGCGCGTTCGATGTGAATAAGTTCGGGCTGATTTACGCAGGTGCCCAGAAGAATCTGGGACCGTCCGGAGTAACGGTGGTTATCGCCAAGGAAGAACTTATTGCTGAGTCCCCTTCCCATATTCCGACAATCCTGCGGTACAGCACTCATACAAAGAATAACTCTTTGTACAATACGCCACCATCCTTCTCTGTATATATGGTTAATGAAGTGTTAAAATGGATTGAAGAGCAAGGCGGCTTGGCTGGGGTTGAATCCAAAAACCGTGAAAAGGCCGGTCTCTTATATGAATACATTGATGGAAGTGACGGCTTCTACCGTGGCGTCGCAGAACAAGACAGTCGCTCCATTATGAATGTTACGTTCCGGATGCAGTCGGAAGACCTTGAGAAGCAATTTGTAAAAGCTGCGGAACTGGAAGGCTTTATCGGTCTTAAGGGTCACCGTAGTGTTGGTGGCCTGCGCGCTTCCATTTACAACGCTGTTCCTTACGAGAACGTTAAGGCACTTGCCGATTTCATGAAGCACTTCCGGCAAACGCAAGGTTAATGAATGCTGTTCCTGACCTTCCGCCAACAGGCGGAAGGTTTTCTGCTTTACAAATCAACATTTCCGGGCGGCTTAGGTCCGGACAGAGAGGAATTACAAACTATGGCACTTCACATCGTTCTGGTCGAGCCGGAAATCCCGGCAAACACCGGCAATATCTCACGCACTTGTGCGGCAACAGGTACGCATCTGCATCTGGTACGTCCGCTGGGGTTCCGTACGGATGATGCTACGCTGAAACGGGCAGGACTGGACTACTGGCACGCAGTCCATATTGAATATCATGATTCCTTCGCGGAAGTTTTGGAGAAATACAGCGAAGGACGTTTTTTCTATGCAACAACAAAGGCGGACAAGCGGTACAGCGATTTTGAATTCCAGGATGGCGATTTCTTTGTGTTTGGCAAAGAAACGAAGGGTCTTCCGGCGGAGATTCTCGAAGCGGGTAAGGAAACATGTATGCGGATGCCCATGAGTACAGCGGTGAGATCGCTTAATTTATCAAATTCGGCAGCTATTATTGTCTACGAAGCTCTCCGTCAGCTAGATTTTCCACAACTTGTTTAAAATAAGACATGTTTTTTTATTAATTCAGCAGGATTCGACAATTTCATCACGAAATCTTAGTACAGGTCCGATATAAATATGTAATCCATTATTTAGTTGAACAGGAGAGGTGTAAGTTAGATATGAAACCTGCTGGTGTAGTTCGCAAAGTGGATCAACTTGGTAGAATTGTTCTGCCAAAATCCCTACGCAAGAGATATCAAATGAATGAAGGAGATCCGGTGGAAATTTTGGTACAGGGCGACCATATTATTTTGGAGCGTTACCGTCCGAAATGTGTATTCTGCGGATCGATGGAAGAAGTAAGCGAGTATAAAGATCGTTATATTTGTGCCGAGTGCCTTACAGAGATGACTCATTTGCAAAGACATGCATAATATAACGGTTAAGCTATTTCGATAGAGAGGTAGCTCGAACTATGACTACATAAGAAAAAGCACCGCTTCTTGCGGTGCTTTTCTTGTTGTACGCCCAGCATGGGCGTCATCTCTAGGGTGAAAGTCCCGAGCGGGGGCTGGCAAGCGCCTACCGTTAGCCAAGGGCAAGGGTGTCCACCGTGA